>JBCCTI010000025.1:0-82605 GCA_039198955.1 Bacteroidota bacterium
ATAATATATAATACTATGATATTATAAAAATTTTGAAAAAATAGACAGGTTCTATACTTGGTAAATTGCGAAATCAGAATTGAGACTCTCCCTATCATATTATTCAAAGACTATGCACCATTGCTGTGTGTAGACTTTAGAATAAAAAAATAAACAATATCCAATTTATATTGGGTAATAAATTACCATGTAAGAAATAGAGGAAAAATGTCTTTTTTTTATGAACTAAAATATTTTGACAATGTATGGTTTACCGAAAAAATGCTTCGTATCTGGAAGTATTTGGCGGAGTATTAGTGCTACAACTCATAAATTACTGTGAAGTTAGTTAAAGAACAGTAAGGGGATTCAATGAGTATAATAGAAAAGAGACAGTTAGAATCAATAGTCAAAACATTCCGATATACTCTAAGGGATCGGCGTAAACTCGTGAGTCTAATCATTGTGTCGATGTTACCACTTGTGTTGTTCTCGTGGCGGTTTATTCCTAGAGAAGTTGAGTTTCCGTTTTACGATCAACTGTATGTGTTTGTCTGGACTTTTGGTTTAAATTTCGCATTAGTAATACTTCCAACAGCCTGGTTTTTATCAACACCTCGGCGAGATTTTGCTACTCAACTTATTGTATTAGCAGCTCTTTTTTTTGGTATATTTCTGACGTTTAATACTTTACCCTTTGCTCAAGAGTCGCCCTGGTGGGTAGATACTTTAATTAGCCTAGCGTTATTTGTCGTAGTTAGTGCCTATCTTCATTATGTCTACAATAACTATATCAATAAAACTATTGACTATAAACAGTTGCACGATGGTATCGTACATGATTTGCACCATCAGCGCTTTTTGAACTCCATTAGTCGAGTAGAGGGATTGATGAAGGTAGCCGAGATGGAAGAGCCTTATAAAAGTATGTGCGAAGATGAAATTGCCGAGTTGAAGGAGTCAGTATCTTACATTGCCGAGAAATATAAAGCACTGTATTGAACAATGATTGATGATTAATGGATGAAGTATGGTACTCTATTAATCATTAGTCATTAAAAAGTTCTTCAAATCCGTAACACTCTCTATTTCTAGCTGTTGGGCTTGTTGCTCCCGCATCATCAACGCAGTAGTGTTGTTGAAACCAAGCGGAGGCATCCAGGTAAGATCGTACTGCTGCTGTACTTGCTGTTGAACGTAGTTGTATACCCATTCTTTGTTTTGTGTCAGACTGTCTACTGTTTTCGCAGAGGGTTTTAGTAAAACCAGTAAAGCGGTTCCAGTATACTCCGGGTAAATATCTACGTAGCCGTTGATGATCGCATCCATCAGTAGCTTGGTTCCGCCAAAGCCCTGCTTTAACTCTACAGTCAGATTAGTTTGCCCCTCAATGAGTAGTGTGAATAACTCAGCCAGAATAAAATTTTCGGTGAAAGCCTTAGAACCGATGATGAGGTCGGGATTCCCTTCTTTTTTCGCTACGGTGGTAAACCCAAGAGAATCCAGAAAATCTTGGGCTACTTCCCGGGGCGAACGCTTATTCCGATCAACCTCGAAATTCATTTGCATCATGGCTGCTTCATCAATCTTTCTGGCTAATTGCTGAAAAAGTGTTTCTAACTCGGGAAATTGGTTCAGTGTTTCTTGACGAACTAGTGGGGCAGCGTAGTAAGGAGGAAAGTAGCTCAAATTATCTTCTAGCACGCGCAGGTTATAAGCAGCAATGCGTCCGTCGGTAGAAAAGCCACTGATCACATCTACTTTTTCTTGATGAAGGGCTTCGTACATCAGTCCGATTTCCATCTCACGGGCTTCCATTGAAAAACCGTACCTCTCCTGTAAACCCGGATAACCGTCGGCCCGCTCCATAAATTCTGAATTAAACCCGGCCATTAGCGATGGGGTATTTCCGGTGGCTTCAGGCCAGACTGTCTGCCCAATAAGTACCAGGCATAAAATAGCGAATCCCACTGCTAACGGTTTGAGTAGCTTCTGGATGTAACGCTGAATCAGACTCAGTAATGTATCCAATACAATCGCTAGCAGTGAAGCGGGAATAGCCCCGGCCAAAATCATATAAGTATTATTCACCGCAATGCCCCGGAAAATAAATTCACCCAGCCCGCCCGCCGCAATAAGGGCGCAAAGGGTAGCCACGCCAATATTAATCACCATAGCGGTACGCACTCCAGCAAAGATCACCGGGGCCGCCAAGGGCAATTCTACCATTCGTAAGATTTGTCCGTCGGTCATGCCCATACCCAAAGCGGCTTCTTTAATAGCCCCGTCTACCCCTTGAATACCTGTGTAGGTATTACGGACGATTGGCAGCAAAGCGTACAAAAACAAGGCGATAATCGCCGGAAGTACTCCGATGCCAAAGAAGGGTAGCATAAAACCCAGCAGTGCAATACTGGGAATGGTTTGAATAATATTGACCAAGCCGAGCATAGGCCGGGCGGCAGTTTCGTAGCGGGTCAGCAGAATGCCAATGGTGATACCGATAACCGTAGCAATTGCCAGCGCAATTAGAGTAATCCACAAGTGTTCGTAAGTTTGCTGAAGAATCTCAGTCCGTTGTTCAAGCAGAAATGAGAAAAATTCAGCAAGCAAATTGGAAGAGGTTTGGGTTGAAAGCAGTAAGTTACGTTATTTTGATTAGATGCAAGAATCCGCCAGGGTCAAAGCGTTAAAATTCATACTCGCTAATCATACGATAAAACAAGCGAGTTAGCTTGGGCTCGGCTTCTCCGGCAATTTGGATGATCTCGGCTACACTGATCGGTTTTAGATTATCAGGATCACCAATATCAGTAATGATAGAAGTGGCAAATACTTTCATCCCCTGATGTTTAGCAACAATGACTTCCGGCACCGTCGACATTCCTACCAAATCAGCCCCGATAGTACGAAGAAAACGATACTCAGCCCGGGTTTCCAGGTTGGGACCGGGTACCGCTACGTAAACGCCTTTATGTATCCGGTAGCCTTCTTCTTTGGCAATCTGCCAGGCGGTATGAATCATCTCCTGATTGTAAGGTTCGCTCATATCCGGGAAACGAGGCCCAAAATCGTCCCAATTAGGCCCGGTCAGCGGATTAGCCGTTTGCAAGTTGATATGGTCATCGATTAGTACTAAATCTCCCTTGTGATAAGAGAGGTTCATAGCTCCGGCTACATTGGAGATATACAATGTCTTGATTCCCAAGCGATGCATAAGCCGAACCGGGTAGGTAATCTGCTGCATGGAGTAGCCCTCGTAATAATGAAAACGCCCCTGCATAGCAAGTACTCGCTTGCCACCCAGCGTCCCGTAAATCAGTTTACCCGAATGGCTTTGTACCGTACTCACCGGAAAATAGGGAATGTCCGCGTAAGAAAGTACCTGTTCAACCTGAATCTCTTCGGCTAACCGACCTAATCCCGTTCCGAGGATAATTCCTATTTCGGGTGGCTCAGTAATGCGTTGGGATATAAATTCGTAGGTTTCAGGAATGTATTGAAGCATGAAATTGAAAAATTACAAATTGTAAATTGCTATTTGTTACAGGTTCTGAAAGTTTTCAAGCACTTTTAACCGTAAACTTTTTAACCTGCTAACTTTTCTTCCCACTTCGGCCCCCGGTCTTCCAACTTTCACATTTCATATTTTACATCTCACTGATCGTCTTCTCAATAATGTCGCAACATTCGTGAAGTTGGTCTTCAGTAATGACTAGAGGAGGGGCAAAGCGGATGATGTTGCCGTGGGTGGGTTTGGCTAGTAAACCATTATCTTTCAACTTTAGGCAAATATTCCAGGCGGTATCACTATCGGGGCTATCGTTGATCACGATAGCATTGAGTAATCCTTTGCCCCGAACCGCAGTTGCTAGGTCGTGTTTCTCAGCTAGTTGCTGCATTCGCTCTCGAAAAATTTGACCTAGCTTCTCAGCCCGTTCCGCTAAATCTTCATCAATTACGACTTGAAGAGCCGCCATCGCCACTTCGCAGGCCAGTGGGTTACCCCCGAAGGTAGAACCGTGTTCCCCAGGTTTAATGGTCAGCATAATTTCATCGCTAGCTAAAATGGCTGATACTGGAAAAACTCCCCCCGACAAAGCTTTACCTAGGATCAAAATATCCGGTTTAAAGTTTTCGTGCTGACAGGCAAATAGTTTTCCGGTGCGGGCAATGCCGGTTTGTACCTCATCGGCAATAAACAGTACGTTATGCTTTTTACATAATTCGTAGGCCTGCTTTAGATAACCTTCATCGGGTACAACCACTCCGGCTTCTCCCTGAATTGGCTCGACCATAAATCCGGCTACGTTTGGATCTTGTAAAGCAGTTTCTAGAGCGGTTAAATTATTATAAGGAATGATTTCGTAACCGGGCATAAACGGACCAAAGCCAGTGGTGCTGCTAGGGTCGGTCGACGAAGAAATTGCCCCGAGGGTGCGACCCCAGAAGTTACCTTCCACAAAAAGAATCTTAGCCTGGTTGGTCGATACGCCCTTCACTTCGTAGGCCCATTTTCGGCAGAGCTTTACGGCGGTTTCCCCTCCTTCTACTCCGGTGTTCATCGGTAGTACTCGGTCGTAACCAAACAGTTCGGTGACAAATTTCTCGTAGCGCCCTAGTACATCATTGTAGAACGCCCGAGACGTGAGCGTAAGTTGCTGGGCTTGTTCAGTCAGGGCTTGAACAATGCGAGGATGGCAGTGCCCCTGGTTCACTGCGCTGTAAGCCGAAAGAAAATCGTAATACTGTCGCCCCTCTACATCCCAAACCAGTACACCCTCACCTCGAGAGAGCACTACCGGAAGGGGATGATAATTATGGGCACCGTGCTTCTCTTCCAGTGCGATGACTTCTTGGGTAGTTAATGTTGTTTCTAACATAGTGTTTTGGTGTTATTGTGTTAGAGTGTTCGGGTATTCGTAATTGGTTGTGTTATTCATGCCCACTTGCACTTACTAATGTTTTTCCATTTTTAAATATCAACTGTAATCCATGTTCTTCTTCCCACTGACAATCACAAGAAACATATAAATCATCTGAGTCTACAATTATCTCAGCAGGTGTGACGAAGTTCCATACGTCTTGATCTTCAATGATATTTAATGGTTGAGTAATTCCATATTTCAAACAATTGTCATAATAGTCTTTGACTATTTCTGAGTTCTTGATTTTATCATCCAATGTTAGTTCAAGAAAGTTTTTTAAAACTTTATCAGCTTCGTGTAAGCTGGGAGCATGATTAGCTTCCGAAAAGCCAATCTCTAGTTTTTCATTGTTAAAGTATGGGATTGCGATTGGCTCGCTCACGAACATATCCGCATCATGTTTATCAGGCTCTAATTTACCTGCAATACTTGATTCCATTTTTTAAGCCCGTTTTATATTAACATCGCAATACATAAACACCCAAACACATTAACACTCTAACACAATCTATTCTGAACTATTACTTCACAAATTTCATTAAAACTGGTGGAGAAAAACAAAATAATGCGTTTTTCTTTCTAAAGATATTTTTAGATATTTGCAACCCTGAATTTAGAAGACCAGAAAATACAGAATTATGTCTAAGGTTTGTCAGATTTCCGGTAAGCGTCCTCGCGTAGGAAATAACGTATCCAAGGCGAATAACAAGACCAAGCGGAAGTTTTCGCCCAATTTGCAGCGCAAGCGGTTTTATCTGCCTGAGGAAGACAAGTGGGTAACCATTCGAGTTGCCACCTCTACTCTGCGGACGATCAATAAGAAAGGTATTACTGCGGTGCTAAAAGAAGCTCGCGCCAAAGGCACCGCGCAGATTTAGCAATATTAAGATTACTGATTATGGCTAAGAAAGGAAAAGGCAATCGCATTCAGGTAATTCTGGAGTGCACCGAACATAAAGATAGTGGTCAGCCGGGAACCTCCCGCTATATTACGACCAAAAACCGGAAGAATACCCCGGATCGAATGGAGCGTAAGAAGTATAATCCTATCTTGAAAAAATATACTGTTCACAAGGAAATTAAATAATCATGGCTAAGAAGACCGTTGCAACTCTGAGAACCAGTACTGGAAAAGACTTTGCCAAAGTGATTAAGGCAGTAAAGTCAGAAAAGACCGGCGCGTATACCTTCAAGGAAGAGATGGTTCCGGTAGATAGTGTGAAAGAACACTTCAAAAAGTAGTTCATAACTACTTTCTTAGGAGATAAAATCAGCCCGTTCAGGGCTTTTTTTGTTTATCTTTGATATCAATGCTACGCAGTCCAAACAAATAATAGTTAATTTTTTGGTATTACTACGCGTTCCAAACGCGCATCAGTTGAGTAACTTTCAATTATCCATTATCAATTTTTAATTAATATGGCACTTTTCGGTTTATTTTCTAAGGATAAAAAAGAATCATTAGACAAAGGACTAGAGAAGTCCAAACAGAGTTTTTTCACGAAGATGGGTAAAGCCATTGCGGGTAAAGCTACGGTGGACGAAGAAGTATTGGATGAACTAGAGCAGGTACTGGTAACCAGCGATGTGGGAGTTGATACCATGGTGAAAATTATAGACCGCATTGAGGCTCGGGTAGCTCGCGATAAATACCTGAACACTTCGGAGTTAGATCGTATTTTGCGGGAGGAAATTGCGGAGCTACTAACGGAAGCAGATAATTCCTACACCACTACCCAAGCTAACGATTTTAGTATTCCTGAAAATCATCAGCCCCACGTAATTTTAGTGGTGGGCGTGAACGGAGTTGGGAAGACTACTACGATTGGAAAGCTAGCCCACCAATTTAAAAAGCAGGGAAAAAATGTAATGCTGGGAGCGGCTGACACTTTCCGGGCAGCAGCAGTCGATCAACTCAAACTCTGGGGCGAACGGGTAGGTGTACCTGTGGTGTCGCACGGTATGAATACTGATCCGGCTTCGGTAGCCTACGATGCGGTGAAGCAAGGGGTAGAGCAGAAAGCTGATTTGGTCATTGTAGACACTGCTGGACGCTTGCACAATAAAGTCAATTTGATGAACGAGCTTTCTAAAATCAAGCGGGTGATTCAGAAGTTTGTGCCCGAAGCCCCCCATGAAGTGCTGCTGGTGCTAGACGGCAGTACTGGACAAAATGCCTTTCTTCAAGCCCGGGAGTTCACCAAAGCTACCGAAGTAACTGCTTTAGCCATTACCAAACTGGACGGCTCCGCCAAAGGTGGTGTGGTGATTGGTATTTCTGATCAATTCAAGATTCCGGTGAAGTATATCGGGGTGGGGGAGAAAATGGAAGACTTACAAGTTTTCAACAAAATGGAGTTTGTGGATTCGCTGTTTGGTAAAAACTAATTTCCCCAAAGCTAGTTCTTTTGTTTTTACCGTTGCGCGTTAGAAATGAAAAGACTAGCCCTCTCACTTTTTAGCCTGTGCTCGCTATTGTACGCTCAAGCTCAGGTTGATACTACTGTTTATACCCAAGAGTACATTAATCGGAGCACAAAGTTTGCCTGGTTCACATTGGGGGGAGACATTTTAATGCTACCGGGAGGCGATACTGAGTTTTTCCAGAACGGAGCAATACAACAAACCTCATTTGGAAACACATTTATCCCGCGAATCACGCTAGGGGGGATACACTTTTGGGGGCACGCTGATTTCTACGTTACCTTCCCGCTCTCATTTCTATCACTGCGAAGCAAGCCCGACTTTTTTGATCAGCTTTCTTACACCCACGGAATAGAAACGGGTATGCGGGTTTATCCGCTAAAGGTACAACCCAAGCGGTTGAGTCCATTTGTCGGTATTAGTTTCCGCAGTTTCTCTTACCAACATTTGCTAAACGAAGATGAATACACCGAGGGAAGTCCCCGTTACAGTAAGATGATTGCCCCGTTGCAACTTGGAGCTACGTACACTACCAATAAGTACTTAATCTCAGCTTCGGCGTACTATCAGTTTCAGGATGAGATTGACTACCATATCTCCCCGACCCAAACGGGGCGTACTTCGTTTAACTCCGTCTCCTTTAATCTTAGCTTTTTACGATACTGGGATACGGATCGATTTATGAGAGAGCCTAAAGTAGTACGGAATCTCAATAATCAGTATCATGTGCTCGAAAAGGAAAACCGACTGAATGCATGGTACTGGGGGCTAGGCCCATCGGCAGGGCTTCAGATATCGAGGTCAGGATATTTAGAAAATAACTTTCCTTATTTGTATGACCAATACTCCAGTGGTTTTATGCCGGATGTTACCTTTGGTCGATTTTTTAATAAACCAGATATGAACGTGGGGGTATCATTTCGGACGTTGGGAGACCGCCTAACTGGGTTTGATACGAAGATCAGACTAAGGCGCTATTCTTTTATGTTAGAAACCTATAAGAACCTGTTTAATTGGTTAGGGTTCGTACCTTTTATCGGAGTAACTGGCTCAATGGAGAATCTGAGAGCCAACGTAAACGGTACCGAGTATCAAGAAACCAAACCCGCACTAGGATTAATATTTGGTTGGGATATTCGCGTAACCAAAACTGGGACAAGCCTTCTTAGAACCAATTTACGTTGGATACCCGACTTACACCTAGAAATAGAAGGAGATAAAATGATGTTTGATCACCTAGAATTCAACTTCATACAGTGGGTGCAATTTATTGGCCGGAAGAAAGTGTACGAAAAGTATCGCCCTTGAAGAGTGACTATAATGTTAGGGAATAAACAACCACACCGAAACCAAGCTAATGGTCAGGCCAATAGCACCACCGACCAGCACATCCATGGGTTTATGTGAACCAATGTACAGGCGGGCTGACATGACCAGTCCGCTGATAATCAGTATAACTACTAGGGGAGTAACCAGAAAGGCTTGAGGATACTCCGCTCCTAACCCGATGATAAACCCGATTAACCCGCAACTGCTGGCACTATACGCACTTACTTTAATGAACAGCGTGGCAATACTGACCGACACAATAATCGCAGTGAATGCCGCCAGGAGCGTTCCGAGTACCGGGCTAGCGTTAAATTTATATACGAACAGGAAGGTGACAATCATGTAAAATACGCTGATAAAGAAGAAGGGGAGTACTCGTTCTTGCCGGGTGGGCATTGAAATAATTGCCAAATAGTTCTTACGAATAACTAAAAAGCGGGATACGGTGACGTATACCAGCGGAATTAAGAAGGTAGTCAGAAAAATAGCTAATACTAGGTAGTCGGCATTGGCTACACCGGGACGGACAATGATCGGGGCGTAGTAAAAAAGTAGGGCAAAGAGGTACGTAGGCATTAGTAAGGGGTGCATCAGCACCGAACATAAAACTGCCAGTTTTCGTACCATTAAAGCTCTTTTCTTAGCCGGGCTACCGGAATTTGTAGTTGCTCACGGTACTTGGCTACCGTTCGTCGGGCGATGTTGTATCCCTTATCCTTCAGTAGCTTTTCTAGTTTATCATCCGAAAGGGGCTTGCGCTTATCTTCGTCGTCGACCAGCTCTTTCAAGTAATTTTTTACTTCCCGGCTACTCACATCCTCACCCGAATCGGTGGCAATGCCTTCGGAAAAGAAGTATTTGAGCGAATACGTGCCGTACTCGGTCTGCACCGATTTGCTATTGGCTACCCGCGAGACGGTAGAGATGTCCATCCCAATTTCGTTGGCGATATCCTTCAAAATCATCGGGCGTAACTTACTCTCATCACCGGTTAGGAAAAAATCGTACTGATATTTTACAATGGTTTCCATGGTATTAAGCAGGGTGTTCTGCCGTTGCTTAATAGCATCAATAAACCACTTAGCCGAGTCGAGCTTTTGCTTCACAAACGAAACTTCTTCTTTCAATTTCTTATCTTTTTTATCGCTCTTATCGTAAGCCTGCAACATATTGGAGTACGAGCGACTGACCCGTAGCTCGGGCGCATTCTTGGAGTTCAAAGCTAGTTCTAGCTTTCCGTTGTCGTTAGTTAAAATATAGTCAGGTATCACGTACTGGGTGCGGGCGGCTAAGCCAGTTTCTATCCCACCGGGTTTAGGGTTAAGCTTGATAATAATATTAATTGCCTCGCGCAAGGTGTTTTCGTCTACCCCTAGTTTGCGGCAAATCTTATCAAAGTGTTTTTTGGTGAACTCCTTGAAATTATTTTCCAGAATATCAATTGCCACCCGGGTGTAGCGATCTTCATCAGGTTTACGCTCTAGTTGTAACAGTAGGCATTCTTGTAGACTGCGGGCTCCAATACCGGGTGGATCAAACCGCTGAATCTTACTCAGGATTTCTTCTAATTCCTCGGTGCTGGTATCAATATTGAGGGAAAAGGCCAAGTCGTTCACAATGGCATCCAGATCGCGCCGAATGTAGCCGTCGCTTTCAATGCTACCGATCAGTTGTAAACCAATTTGCTGGCGGCGTTCGTCTAGCCGCAGAAAATTAAGTTGAGTGATGAGTTGCTCCACCAGCGAAACGGCGGTGGGCATTGGGAGCTCTTTATCGTCATCGTCGTTGTACGAGCCATCGCCTTGCATTTTGTAACCGCTGAACTCATCTTCAGCCAGATAATCCTCTACGCTAATCTCTTCAGAATAATCTTCTTGCTCATTTTCGCCAAAGTCATCTTCTGCCGTTGCCGGAACTTCTTCTTCCTGATCGCGCCCTTCTTCCAACGCCGGATTTACCTCCAGTTCTTGTTCAATACGGGCTTCTAACTCAGCCGTAGGTATCTGCAACAGCTTGATAAATTGTATCTGCTGTGGCGATAATCGTTGACTAAGTGTTTGGTTTAAACCAAGCTTTTGCATACTATTTTTCCATGATAAAAAGTAAGCCCCGCGGTGAGGCGCAAATTTATGATATTATCACAAATCTTTGTTAAAAAGATCAAAATATCGTTGTTTTACGACTTCTTTTACTACATCCGTAAGGTATTAACTAACATTACAGCGGGGTAGTTTAGCGTTCATAATAACATATTATCGGCGGGTTTTAGTATGCAAAATTTACGGTGGAAAATTAGGCGGGTACTCGCGGAGGGGGAAGCAGCGGTGGGTCAGTCAGTGGTGGTAAAAGGCTGGGTACGGACCAAGCGGGGCAGTAAAAATGTGAATTTCATTGCTTTAAATGATGGCTCAACTGTTCGGAACTTACAAGTGGTAGCCGATCCCGAGCAGATTGGGGAAGATATTTTGCGCCGAATCAATACCGGAGCTTGTCTGGCGGTAACGGGTAAACTTGCTGCTTCCCAAGGACAAGGACAAATGGTAGAGTTACCCGCTGATACGATTGAAGTTCTGGGTGAAGCTGATCCCGAGAAGTATCCTTTGCAGCCCAAAAAGCACTCGTTTGAATTTCTGCGGGATATCGCCCACTTGCGCCCTCGAACAGCTACGTTCGGGGCGGTTTTTCGCTTGCGTCATGCTATGACTTTTGCTATTCACCAGTTTTTTCACGAGCGAGGCTTTTTTAATCTACATTCCCCAATTATTACTGGCTCCGATGCCGAAGGTGCTGGAGAAATGTTTCGGGTAACGACTCTGGATATTAAAAATCCGCTGCTCAATGAAGAAGGTGAGGTAGATTATAAGCAAGATTTCTTTGGCAAGGAAACTAACCTCACGGTTTCGGGGCAGTTAGAAGCGGAGCTAGGTGCATTGGCCTTGTCAGATGTCTACACCTTCGGGCCTACTTTCCGGGCCGAAAACTCCAATACCTCCCGTCACCTGGCAGAATTCTGGATGATTGAGCCCGAGATGGCTTTCTATGATATAAATGATAATATGCAACTAGCGCAGGAGTTTGTGCAGTACCTAGTACGCTTTGCTTTGGAAAATTACGCCGATGATTTAGAATTTCTGAATCAGCGGCAGTTAGACGAGGAAAAGAACAAGAAAAAAGAAGAACGGAGCGATATGTCGTTGCTAGAACGCTTGCAATTTGTGGTAGATAATGATTTTGAGCGAATTACTTACACTGAGGCTATTGACATACTTAGAAACTCCAAGCCCAATAAGAAGAAAAAATTTCAGTTTTTGATTAACGAGTGGGGTGTCGACCTACAGTCGGAACACGAACGGTTCTTGGTAGAAAAGTATTTTAAGAAGCCAGTCATTCTGTACAACTACCCCAAGAAGATCAAAGCATTCTATATGCGCCAAAATGAAGATGATAAGACAGTTGCCGCGATGGATGTATTATTCCCCGGTATTGGTGAAATCATCGGAGGTTCGCAGCGGGAAGAGCGCTTGGACAAGTTACAGCAGCGTATGGCAGAAATGGAGATTCCCGAACAGGAAATGTGGTGGTATCTAGAAACCCGTAAGTTCGGAACGGCTCCGCACAGTGGCTTTGGCATGGGCCTTGAGCGGCTCATTATGTTCGTCACCGGAATGCAGAACATCCGCGACGTGATTCCCTTTCCCCGCACCCCGCAGAACGCTGAATTTTAGCTTTATGGTTATGGGTTAGAGTAAAAGGTAAAGTTTTTGCAGTAGTTTAGAAAACTGTTTGCATGAAAGTAGTGCCCAATGTCTCGCTGAAATCCTACAATACATTTGGAATAGAAGCAACTGCCCATCACTTTGCCGAGGTTAACTCAGTGGTTGAGCTACAAGAACTGCTAGGGCAGGCTACCTGGCGGGATGTGCCCAAACTGATCCTGGGCGGGGGAAGTAATCTGCTGTTTACCTCATCCTTTGAGGGGCTGGTCATCAAAATGAATATTCAGGGCATTGAGGTAGTAGAAGAAACCGATGAAACCGTTGAGGTGAAAGTTGGTGCCGGAGAGAATTGGCATGACTTTGTGATATACTGTATCGATCAAGGATGGGGTGGGATAGAAAACCTATCGTTGATTCCCGGGACAGTGGGGGCAGCACCGATGCAAAACATTGGAGCTTACGGAGTAGAAGTTAAAGATGTGTTCCAGTCGCTGGAAGCAGTAGCTATTGAAACCGCTCAGCCCCGAACCTTCATCGGCGAAGAGTGTCAGTTTGGGTATCGCGAAAGTGTTTTCAAAACTATCTACAAGGGGCAATATATTATTGCTTCGGTAAACTTCCGTTTGAGCAAGCAACCGATTATCAATACTTCTTACGGAGCTATTGAAGAGGTGCTCACCGAACGGTTAGGCGAAGCTGCGGTAGCATCTGCCAGCATTCGCGACGTAAGTGACGCGGTAATTCATATTCGCCAAAGCAAGCTGCCTGATCCCCAAGAAATTGGTAACGCCGGAAGTTTTTTCAAAAATCCGGTAGTTCTTCAAACGAAGTTTACTGAGTTGCGGCAGCAATTTGATAAAGTGCCCGGCTACCCGGTGTCTGACAGTGAAGTGAAAGTCCCGGCAGGTTGGTTAATTGAGCAAGCTGGGTGGAAGGGCAAGCGATTTGGTAATGTAGGCGTTCACGACCGTCAGGCACTAGTACTGGTCAATCTGGGCGAGGCACAGGGCGAAGAAGTGAAAAAACTGGCCTACGACATCCAGCAATCCGTTCAAGGAAAGTTCGGCATCCTCATCCAACCGGAGGTAAATATTGTTTAGCTAGACAAAAAGACTTTTAAAGCATTGAAACCCAAAACCCTGAAATAAATTTAAAATAGACATCACAACACAAAGACACAACTTTTAACTGAACCTCACTTTCACCATTTCTAATTCAGAACTTAATGTATTTTACCAATGAAATTATCTATTATTTACTTCTCTCTTTTTCTAGCCCTCTGTTGTTTCACTAGTCAAACCGTATTTGCTCAAAAAGCCCTAAAGCCTAAGAACAGTCCCATGAGTGTGGCGGCTATGAAGCAAGGTGATACCTACGTAAAAATTGTCTATTGCCAACCCCATAAACGCGACCGTCCCGTATTCGGAGGATTAGTTCCCTACGGCGAAGTATGGCGACTAGGGGCTAACGAAGCTACTGAAATTACGCTAACAGAGGACTTAACAGTTGGAGGAAAAAAGCTGGCCGCCGGAACCTACTCTATGTACGCTATTCCGGAAAAGGATAAGTGGACTGTTATCTTTAACAGTGCTTTAGGTGAGTGGGGACATTTCAATTACGATGAAGAAAAAGATGTTCTAAGGGTAGAAGCACCAACCTCTAAAGCCGAGGAAACCTACGAACCCTTTACAATTATGTTCAATGAAGCTGGAACAGAGATAATCATGATTTGGGAAGATACCAAGGCAACGATTTCGGTCAGTGTGACTGCCTAGTTTGCGGGGTAAGAAGGTTAACGGTGAAAGGTACAAGGTTTAAGGTATTTTGATGTCATTGCCTAATATAGGTTGCCCTTAGGTTAAACATAGGAATATAAATTAAAATGGTATAATACATTGATTGGGATCGGTTATTTGGGCACTATTTTCTGTCCAGATACGCATTCTGGGCCGCTCTTTTCTCGGTAGCTGACTCACATATCGTTCAAAGGCTTGTGGACTTTTCTTACCCAACGCGGTATGCGGTTTGCTTTCATTATAAGCCTCCACAGCTTGCTTAAGCCTTTTTTGCAATTGGGCGAAACTAGTAATATTCCAATGTGCCAGGTATTGGTTCTTGATGGTTCCGTTGACCCGTTCCACGTGAGCGTTTTCGTAGACCAACTGACACATACTAATGCGTACCTGTGCTTTAGCTAAGGCTTGGGTGTACAACTCACTGATGTACTGCCCCCCACGGTCGGACCGGGTCGCCGGGCGATGATGAATAAGCTGGTGAGCAAACTGACGGGTACCCCGTTTTCTAAAAGCCCTCTGCAACGCTTGTAGGTTGTTTTCAGCCCGCATGTGTTCTGCTACCCAGTAGCCGACAATCAAGCGGGAGTAGACATCCATAATGAAGACGATGTAGGCAAAGCGGTTGCCTAGTCTAAAGTAGGTTAGATCACTAGTCCATACCTGGTTCACGCCTTGTATGATCCGATCAGAGAGCAGGTTCGGATAACGAGCGTAAGGACTGCTAAAAGTAGTCCGGGTTTCGTTTCCAAACGCTTTCACCCGAAAGCCGTAATGCAGTCCAATGCTGATGAAGGCATCCCGGCCAATGCCTTCCGGGGCGTAGATTTCGTACATGGTACGTAAGCCCATACCCGGATGGATTTCTCTGATCTGTAGCATCAATCCCACCATTACTGCTTCTTTTTGCTGCCAACTTACCGCTCGGGACAACTGCTGGTAGTGCGCTTGTTTAGTGATGCCACAGTGGGCATAGAGGGCCTTCATCGGGTAAGGATGAGCTTGTTTATGGCTTCTAAAATGCTCTAACACTTGGCTTTGGTATTTTTTTTTAGATCAACGCCCAACTCTTGGGAAGCCGTCTCCAACAGCTTCGCCTGATAGTCAATGACCATTTGCTTTTGCCCTAAGGCTTGTTCCAACTCAGCAATACGCTTTTGCAAAGCGGCTACCTTGGTAGCTTCACTTTCTTTTTGTACCACCGCGCGGCGGCCGCCATAACGGTTCCTCGTTGATGTTGGGGCGAATATCGGTATATCCACTGATAAATACTCTTCGTAGACACTTGCCATAGTTCACTGAGTTGCTTGACACTGATCTGTCCAGAGGTGATCTGGGCGACCTTCTCTCGTTTAAAGGCTTCACTGAACACCCGACGAGAACGTGGCTGCCATTTAGTACTTTTCTTAGTCTTTCTCTTTCCTTCTTTCATAAATAGGTTACTTCTTTAAGGCAACCTATATTAGGCAATGACATGACCCTTCACCATATACCGTTCCACGGCGGCCTTTAACCTTTATTCTACCGTTACGGATTTGGCCAAATTGCGGGGCTGGTCAACGTTACAACCGCGTAGCACGGCGATATGGTAAGAAAGTAGTTGCAAGGGAATAACCGACACCAGTGGGGTGAGCAACTGATTGGCCGCGGGAATTTCCAGCACATGATCGGCCATGCTGGCAATTAAGCTGTCGCCCTCAGTTACTACGGCAATGACCAATCCTTTTCGGGCTTTAACCTCCTGAATATTAGAAACTACTTTTTCGTAGGAACTGTCCCGGGTAGCCACCACTACCACGGGCATTTCTTCGTCAATTAAGGCAATGGGACCGTGCTTCATCTCCGCTGCCGGGTACCCCTCGGCATGGATGTAACTAATCTCTTTAAGTTTTAGCGCACCTTCCAGAGCAACTGGGAAGTTGTGCCCTCGCCCCAGATAAATGGCATTGGCAGCATCTCTATATAAATCGGATATATACTTTATGTGGGCATCAAGTTTTAGTGCTTTTTCCACCTTTTCCGGTATTAGGCTCATCTCCTTAATAAGTTGTTGATAAGCATTTTCATCTAACGTACCCTTACGATGTCCGACTAGCATAGCGAACATTGTCAGCACGGTTAATTGAGCAGTGAAGGCTTTGGTACTAGCTACTCCAATCTCGGGACCTGCGTGCGTATACGAACCTGCGTGCGATGCCCGGGCGATGGATGAACCAACCACATTACAAACGCCCAGTACAATTGCTCCCTGAGCTTTTGCCAATTCAATCGCCGCTAGCGTATCCGCAGTTTCGCCTGATTGAGAGATAGCAATCACTACATCACCAGGAGTAATCACTGGATTGCGATAACGAAATTCGGAAGCGTATTCTACTTCTACTGGAATACGACATAAATCTTCAAAGATGTACTCAGCCACTAACCCCGCGTGCCAAGAGGTTCCACAACCAATGATGATGATGCGGTTGGCTTCCACCATATTATCAATGTACTCGCGGATACCGCCTAGCATCATCGTGGCGGTTTCGGCGTTGAGTCTTCCCCGCATACAATCACTAATGGATTTGGGCTGCTCGTAAATCTCCTTTAGCATGAAGTGCTCAAAGCCACCCTTCTCGATCGCTTCCAGTTCAATATCGAGAGTCTGTATGTAGGGCGCTGTTTCTAACTCAGTATGAATATCCTTGATAGTAAACTTTCCGTTCTTAATAACGCAAACTTCATTATCATTCAGGTAAACCACATCGCTAGTATATTCCACGATAGGCGTAGCATCAGAAGCCAGAAAGAATTCGTCTTTGCCTAACCCTAACACAAGTGGGCTTCCCTTACGGGCAGCAATCAAGGTGTTGGGTTCCTGAGCCGAGACTACACAAATAGCGTAAGCGCCTATCACTCGGGTAAGAGCCACTCGTACTGCTTCCTCTAGCGAGAGATCTTCGTGTTCCTTAATATCTTCAATGAAGTGAATCAGTACCTCGGTATCGGTTTCGCTCTCGAATCGATAGCCTTTTTTGATTAGCTCAGTTCGTAGAGCATCGTAATTCTCAATAATACCATTATGGATAATTGCGAGTTCTTCACTTCCAGAGTAATGGGGGTGGGCGTTCACATCGTTAGGTTCGCCGTGGGTAGCCCAACGGGTGTGTCCAATTCCTAACGGAGCGTGTAATTTGTCCTGACCTACGTCGTGTAAGTAATTTTCTAATTCCGAAACTTTCCCCTGCTTTTTATACACGGATAGCTCTCCGTTCATCAAAGCCAGACCGGCACTATCGTAGCCTCGGTACTCCAGTCGCTTTAATCCTTTCAGTACCACTGAATAGGCTTGGCGATTTCCGATATAGGCAACAATTCCACACATAGGCAATAAAGTTAAGTGACTTACAGCGTTCTATACACCAAAATCAGTGCAATAAATTCAATGTAACGCTAGATTAATTCAATAAGTTATATGAATAAAATATGAGAATATACTGAGCGACGTATACCCTCACGAGTTTACGAACCTACTGGGCTTCAGCGTAAAAAAAGTGAGAGCTACTACCGAAAAAGTACAGATGTAGTATTTCATACTAATTGAAAGGGGATAGTTGATAGTGGACAGTTGAGAAACAGGAGATCAGAGTCTGAAGCGGTGTCCCGCCGGGACAGGAGTCGGAAGAAGAATCGCTGTGGAACAGTTGCAGGTTAGCAAGTTTAGGGTTTCAAGTGGGTAAAACTAAAAAACCTGTAACCTTGTAAACCTGTAACTACTGAGTAAATTTAGCACCTGCGAGCTGCAGTATTCTACACTATGAGAATATATGCCTCGTTTTGGTTACCAAGAAAAGTCTATGACGATACCTAAAGTGGGTAAGGCTGAACTGTTATCGGCTTCGTCTACTTCAACCAAGTTACGAGGTTGGGCGATTTGCCCGGCATCATTGCGGGAAAGTACGTAAGACGGTGGTTGGGGTAAATCACTACCTAGCACATTTTGTATTTCAAAGAAGAGATTCAGTGTCCAGCTACTAAAGTTCCACTTCTTATCCACTCGAATATCTGTTTGATTAAATGCGCCCAGACGGGTATCACCCAAAAGATCATAATCAAAGAAAAAGATAGGGTAGGTATCGGTTGACGTTTCTATATCAACCGGGGCAAATGGGGCAGGACCTAAATAGCGCACCCGTAGCCCAATCTCCCAGTTGCGAGGTAATTTATAACCTCCGGTGAAGGTCAGCAAGTGACGGTTATCCCACAATGAGGGGCGAAAAACTCCGTCGCTTCCGGTAAATTCGCTCCAGTAGAGGGTGTAAGCCAGAATACCGTAAAAATTGCGAGCGAGCTTTTGTTGCAGCAAAAATTCAGCACCGTACGTCCGGCCTAGTCCATCGGTAGTAATTTCTTCGTTACCGAGTACCGAGAAATCTCCTCCTAGATTTGCTAACGAAACTCCGTCTCGTACTGATATGGGGTAGTTGGCGTAATCTTTATAGAACCCTTCTAGTGTAATGCGGGTAGAGCGACGCGGTAAAAACTCCAATCCAGCTACGTAGTGGTCACTACGGGTGTAATCACCGTCCTGGTTAGCAAAATCCCCGTTTTGGTCTTGAAAGCCCAGTACGGTGTAGGGTAAAATCTTGTAGTAGCGACCCCAGGAGGCATTGAGTGTCCAGCGGGGCGATATATTGTAAGCCAGGGAAACCCGGGGAGAGAACGTATTCAGAACATTATTTCCATCATCAGTAAAGGTATTTCCATCTACGCGAAAGCCAAATGCCGGGGTGAGTCGCTCATTGAAGAAGGAGCGGGATGCTTGAGCAAACAGACCGTAGCGAAAAAAATCTATATCGGTTTGGAAAGATACGTTATTCACTACATCGGTGGTGGTGTTCTCGTAGCGGGAGTACTGCGCCAGAAAACCGCTGCTAAGCGTCCAATCATTCAGAAAATTGGTTAGCTCGAAGCGCAGTTTGTTTTCATCTTCTACCGACTCATTTCGAAAGATTTCATCGGTTTCGTTCACATTATCGGCAAATTGGCGGAAATCATTATTCAGAATATTACCGCTCAAGGTAGCTCGGAAGAATCCCTTGCCTTCTTTAAAGCGCTTACGCCAGCTTAATCCAACGGTGCTCGTCCACTGCCGAATTACCGGAACCTGATCTAGAATAGCCTGCTGGTCTTGGGTAGCGTCTTCGGGTGGGTTAATCTGAAAATCATCTAGTGAGCCAATACCAATGAGATTGATTTCGTTACGGTCGTCAATTTTATGGTTGATTTTGTACTGATAATCCCAGTAATCGGGTAGAAAGGGCAAGTCAATTAGTTGAAACAGAAACTGAAGATAGGAGCGGCGCACGGAGAATATAAACGTAGTATTTGCCAGCGAGTCTTCGGCTGGCTTCTTAAACAGTGGCCCTTCTAGGGTAACCGCTGCTTCACTGGCTCCCAACCGGAAGTTCAATCGCCGGCTTTGCGGATCGCCGTTGCGCTGATCAAACTGAAGCACGCCCGATAGCACATTATCGTATTGGGCTGGAAACGAACTGGTACTTAGCGTTACTCCTTCAATAAAGGAAACATTTAGTAAACCAACCGGTCCCCCGGCACTTCCCTGAGTAGCGAAATGGTTGATGTTGGGAATTTCTACTCCGTCCAGATAGTATACATTCTCGTTGGGGGCACCGCCCCGGATAATTACATCGTTGCGGAAGCCCACTGAGCCCGAAACGCCGGGCAGCGATTGTACTACCTTGGCAATATCGTTATTCCCCCCAGGGTAAGTCGCTATTTCTTCTTGTGAGAGTCGCTGAATAGAATTGGGCGTTTCCATTCGTTTCTCGAACGGACTGGCCTGTACCACTACCTCGCTCAGTTCGTCTACTGCCTCCTGCAAAGTGAAATTGATGTTAGAATTTCCGCCCGACCGGATAATCACATTGTAGCGGGTACTGGACTGGTAGCCTACGTAAGACGCGGTAATATTATACGATTGGGTCGGTATATTCTTGATCGTATAGAAACCGTTTACATCAGTAATACTACCCAAGGTGCTATCTTCTAACCGAACGGTTACCCCAATCAGCGGTTCTTCGGTGCGAGCGTCGCGCACAAATCCGCTAATCTCGCCAGTACTTTGTCCTAGCATCGGAAGTGGTAAGTAGTAGAAAAGAGATATAAATAGCAGTGCTGGGAGGGAAAAAGTTAGTTTCATTCTGGGGTAGGATAGTCAACTAATCTCATCTACTAGAAATACCACTACTTTGTTAGAGTAAAAATGAGATTCTATCTGGTATTTAGGAGTGAACTGAAGAAATTTGGTAATCAAGTGGTGGATTTAAAAATGTCTACCTCGCCATTTCCTCAGTACGATGTTGGAAAATATGTTCTAGGATTGCTAAGTCCTCAGTAGCGGGAGTTTGTTTTTTTCGAGCCAATACTCTTTCTAGGGTTTCAAATGCCTTATCAAAGCGATACTCAACCAGGGATTCGCTACCTCCCCAGGAAAAGGACGGAATGAATTTGGGTAAAAAGCCTCCGCCAAAAAGGTTAGTAAATACACCTACTGAGGTTCCGGTATTAAACATGGTGTTAATTCCACATTTGCTATGGTCACCCATCATTAGCCCGCAGAAGGTTTGTCCGCTATCTTCTAGCCGCCGGGTGTGATAATCCCATAGCTTCACCGACTGATAATTATTTTTGAGGTTAGAGGTGTTGGTGTCTGCCCCAAAGTTGCACCATTCGCCAATCACTGAATTACCTAAAAACCCTTCGTGTCCTTTGTTACTATTCGCTTGCACCACAATATTTTTTACCTCACCACCAATTTTAGAGTTAGGGCCGATGGTTGTGGCTTCCCGGATTTTCGCCCCTATGTTTACGTGGGCTCCTTCCAGCATCGCAAACGGACCTTTAATGGTGGCATTTTCGTGAATAGTGGCGTTTCTGCCTATGTAAACCGGACCACCTTCGGCGTTGATGATAGCAGCTTTGATGTCTGCACCCTCTTCTACAAAAATCTGAGAGTCACCGTAAGTGTGGGTGTACGGATCGTCGATACTAGCTGAACTTCGGTTGCGGGTAATCTGACGGTAGTCCTGCTGAATTTGCTCACCGTTACACAGAAAAATATCCCAGGGGCGACGAATCTGGGTAATGGGTTCAGTGTACGTTATACTTTTGTAATCGGATAAACTACTGGATAGATCATCGAGGGAGCTATCACTCTGTATTAACCTCAGCAAATCTTCTCCGGGAACTCGCGCGGCAATGAAACTGTCTCCTTGAACCAAAATGCTACGTACCTCTAGCGCATTGACCGCCTGTACCAGCGCCGCATCAGGGCATACTGCCGGATTAATTAGTAAGTTATCGGCCTCAATGGTGAGCGGATATTTTTTCTGAAGATAGAAAATGGTCAAGTACGAAAAAGTATCTGATTCCAGCTCGTTCCCTAGCCACATTTGCCACTTCTCGCCTAGCGTCCAAATACCTACCCGTAGGGTGGTAATGGGTCGGGTAAGCGTAGACGGTTTAAGGGCAGTCCAACGCCGGGGTTGGTCAATAAAAATTAATTGCATATCTACTCTGTGGTTAAATTAATTGCGGTGGCTGGGATGCGTAGATATTAATGCAAAAATATGAGTGGTAAAATTAGGTAGGATTTTCGCGATGTACAATGCTCATCACATAGTTTGTCATTAGACCAGAGCGAAATCCTTATTAATCAATCAAATCGATGGAGCTCAATGCCGATCGTGCTCATTAAATTCTTCTATTTGCAGACCTTCATTTTCTCCCCATTTCTTCATCACTTCCAGAATAGGGAATACGGACTTGCCCAAATCTGAAATTTCATACTCCACCCGGGGTGGTATCTCGTTGAATTCTTTTCGGGTAATCAATTTATCCGCTTCAAGTTCTCTCAGTTGGTTGGTCAGTACCTTTCGTGAAATAGTCGGAATGTAAGCAGCCAACTGACCAAAACGCAGTTTACCTCCTGAAAGACAGTACAGGATTATCGACTTCCACCTGCCACCCAAGATATTGACCGTACGAGTGACCGGACAATCCAACGGATTTTCATAATATCTTCTGTTTCCCATAATTAGTTACCTCTGAGTTACCACTTTTTTGCCAGTTACCTCTTGGTAACCTGTTTCATTTATAAACCAATGTTAGTTCATTTAAGAAACTAAAAAAATATGAAACAGAAAATCACAACACTCAGCATTTTATTCATAACACTAAATAGTATAACAATGGCACAAGAAAAATCAATGGAAAAGCTCAATAGAATGATCGGAAACTGGAGTTGTGTGGAGACTTACCATGCGGGAGGCTGGTCAGAAACTGAGGTGGTTTCGACATCTGCCCATGACCTCATTGAATACGGTATCAACAACCAATACATTACGGCTGACTATAGTAGCGAGAGTGCTATAGGGAGTTACGCTGCTTACGCTATGATCTACTTTGATGCCTCGAAAGAAAGCTATGCACTATCATTTTTCGATAAGTACCAAGACATAATTAGTTTAAAATGGTTAGCTTTGCTATCAAAAGTTGCTGAATGGGAAAGATACGCAAAATAGCATTAAGTGAGCAAGAACGGACAGTCTTGTTAGCGGGCTACCGCCAGGGTAAGTCATCGGCTTTTCGTCAACGCTGCCATATGATCTTGCTAAAAAGTGAAGGGCGCACTTCTCAAGATGTAGCCGCTATCTTAGGTAGTAACTTGGTATCGGTCAATAACTGGCTGACCCGCTACGAACGGGAAGGTATTCATGGCTTGGGCACCCGCCCCGGTAGGGGGCGCAAAGCCATCTTAGATGTAGCGGCCGATGAGGAAAAGGTGCGTCAGGTGGTAGCGCAGGAACGTCAGCGATTAAAGCGGGCTAAGGCAATTTTGGAAGAGGAACTTGACAAACAGTTTAGTGAAAAAACGCTCAAACGTTTTTTAAAAGAATTGGCGGTTGCTGGAAACGTATCCGGAAAAGGCCGAAAGAAAAGCCAGATGCCGCTTTATACGAAGTAAAGGCTCAAGCTTTAGCGATGATAGAAGCCCAAAGCCGTGCCGGACATATTGACTTATTCTACGCTGATGAAACCCGGGTTTCCACCGAAGGGTACGTGCCCTACGGTTGGCAATTTGCCCATGAAAAGCTGACCATTGAAGTGAAGCGGTGGGGTGCTTTGAACGTGTTTGGTTTGTTGAATAGAAGTAACCAACTCATCTATCGCACCACCGTTGAGAACATCAACGCAGACTTTGTGATTGAGCAGTTAGAAAGCTTGTCCTGGAAAATTACCAGACCTACTGTGGTGGTACTGGACAACGCCAGTGCGCACAAGGCCCGAAAACTAGCCCAGTGCATAGATTATTGGCAACAACGGGGGCTGTTCCTGTTCTATTTGCCCCCTTACTCCCCTCACTTGAACATCATTGAACGTTTCTGGAAAGAACTCAAAGAAGGATGCATCCGTCCAGAAGACTATCAGTCTGCCGATACGCTCTTCTATGCGGTAGACCGCGCCCTAGCCGCTACCGGAAAGCAGATAAAAGTCAACTTTGCAAATTATCAATAGAGTTACAACTAATTTAGGTCAAGTACTTAATTTCGGTAATCAGCAAATACAAGAGGGTGTATGGAAAGATGATAACACACTCGTTTTCAGCAGTCCTATGGAGATGAATGGTACTAAAGGAAATTTTGTAAGGTCATACAATTTCGAGGGAGAAAACAAACAGGTTTTGGAAGTTAGCTTTGATGCGGACGGACAGAGTCATAAGCTTATTACTATTTTGAAAACGAAAGGATGAAAAAGGCATTCCTGGTAAAATTTATCATCAAAGAGGGGCATGAGGAGACATTCTCTTCATACTCTCTTGCCAATCTCAACGCCACGAGAAGAGAAAATGGAAACTTTCGTTTTGAACTGTACAAACAGGGTGAGTCCTTCTTAATGCTTGAAGTTTACGAAAATGAGGCAGCAGTTCAGGAACACTTTGCCACGAAGCACTTCCAGGAATGGAAGGAAAAGACGACTGATTTGATCGAATCATCTGAATTTAATCAGCTTGATTTCGTAGGATAGCCAATTGAGTATGGCATAGCGAGAAAGTTAAGTGTTTGACGGAGTATATCTTATTGAGCTTTTTGGAATGCTGCCAATCTACTGTCGGAGTACGGTACGGTTAGCTCCCAGATAGCTTGGTCTGACTCTATTTTTAGGGTTACACCTTGTTCAGTCTCCTGTAAAATAGTAGTCTGAGGAACAATGATTTCATTAGGCGAAGGTAGCAGCAACCAGACTAAGGTAGCATCTTCTTCTATTTCACCCCGATAGCTGGTAGTTAGGTTGGGTTCATAAAGGTTGTACTCAGGACTATACCAGCCCTGCAGTTCTGGTTGTACTTGTCCTTTGATGAACTCGATAGAAAATGGCTGGTTGCCAAGTGGAATGATTGCCAAATTTCCTTGTTCATGATTCGTCTTCACTATAGAAGATTCTTGCCCAACTTCGCAAGTAGGGTGCCAATGCCACAGAGCTTCTATCTGACGGGGGCGATCAGTTTTTACCCGATCCACTACTACCCAAAACTCTCCCCGCACGTACATGACTGCCCGTTGATGGTCAACTTCACCTTCGGTAGATATGAATTTACCAAATGAGCCAGTGGCGTAATCAAAATCGTTAGTGATTTTATGGTAAGTGCTGTCCAGTGGAGCTGGGGCGTGAGTAGGTCCGTCATCTTGCCCTTGTCCGTCTATTAGCAAAACATTATGAGCCGCACTACTGCGAGCGTAGGGGCGAAACTTCTCGGCTACTGCCCCAGTGTAGGCAAACCGTCCGGCGTCCACCAAAAAATCACGACCGTAAGCCGCTACGGAAAGATGTAATTTATCATTGTGCTGATGTCCACTTCCCCAAGGACCAACATCGAAAAATGACCAGTGAGCTAGGCTATCGTAACCGCTGCGGGAAATAAGTTGTCCCGCCCAAGGAAGAAAGTAGGATGGTTCATCGGTTGGTAACGTACCTAACTTCCCATTGGTGGCAATATACTTCCATTCGGGTTTGCCGAAAGTATCGGCTCCTTTTAATATAATGTCACGGTCACTGCCCCGGTCGCCGTCGTTGTTTAAAATTCGGTAGCCATCGGGGCGCACTGCGTGGGCAATGTAGCGGTACATGCTTTCCAGGGTCTCGTTATAGTAGGCAGGAAGAGCCTTCCCGGCGCGGTCGCATACTGCTTTAAATTCTTCAAAATTGCGTAGAGACACATTATGGTAGTGGGAGGTAAGCTCGGTCTGCACCCCGTCGGCGTACACCTGATCTTTCATACTTTCTACCATTGCCTGAATAGAATATTCCAACCATTCATCAGCTTGCTGATACTCGGGAAAGTTCGTAGCTACCGTAGCCAGGGCTGAAATCTCCATCGTCAGCCAGTTGTTACCTCCGTGAAAATTTCGGTTGTAGTGAGCGTGATCGGGCAAGCTGCTCAGCATTAATAATTGCGTAGCGGGTGATAAGTAGTCAGTGTTAATGAGGCTATAAAATACCTTTGACCAGACTTTACTACGAAACGATACTTCCAGCCCTCGCCATACTGATGTGCGACTTTTAACCGCTGGGTAGGGCATACTTTTGATGATAAAATCCCGCAGGAAAAGATTAATGTACTGAGCGTACTTAGGGTTACCCGTTTCAAAATAGGTGTCAAGTACCTGATTAACTTGGCTATGACGATTAGAAAGCCACGCCCATTCCCGGTCATTATTTGGTCCCTTGTAGTACCAGTCGCGGTGACCATCTTCTCCAACGGGTACTTGCCCCTTCACATTTTGGATAGTGAATACATTATTGAGAATAGTATCCGCTTCGGCTACAGTATTTGTCGTTGGCTGAGGTTGTTTCTTTCGGAGGTGAGTGGCATTATCGCAGTTACGGTAGTAGTTCAGTAATGCGTGACAAGCTTCAGGAATGTTGCCCTTCGCTTCGGCTAATTTTACTTTTTCTAGCCCAGGACGATTCAGATTAAACTGCTCGAGCATCGCCTGCATCTCTTGGGGATAAGCATCGCATACATCTTCTACCGAACTGATCTCTTGCCACGGAGGTTGGGCAAGGGCGGTGAAAGAAAGAAGTAAGAGAAAAGTAATTGAGATATATGGGAAAGACATCATAGTAGCGAGGGTGCTAGAGATCAGTCAGTATACGGGCATCTTCCGGCGTCTCAAAGTGTGAACTGGCTATATCGGTTTTAAATTCGGCTCGTGTGATTTCAATCTCAGTAATATGTTCGGCGGGTTGTTCTTCTTTCCACCAGTAAGTATCGAAGCCAGTAGCTAAGGTAATACCGTTGACAGTTTGGTAATCCCGCCAATCCATAAACTTTTCGGGTAGATGGCCCCCATCGGGGAAGTAGCCAGGGTAGGAGACTATGTAGCGGGTTACCCCCACTCGTTTGGTTTCCTGATCGACATAGATCACGTAATAATCATCGGGAGCATCACCGACGTTCTCCCCAAAAGTGACTTTGATGGCATCGTAGGCACGGTTCTCATGGGTCTGCTCGCCCAAAAGCTCAAATTGGGTACCTTCGTCAGCTAGTACAAACGGAATACCTACAAAATAGTAGGGGGTAAGCGACCAAAAACGCGCATTGTAGGGCATATCAAAATCGGCTGGATGTACCCAAGCGTGCTGCTGATTCCACCCGTACTCTACCAATGTATCCATCATCTCATGACGGGTGCGGGCCGACCAATAATCAGCTACTTCGTAGGTATTGCGGGGAGTACCACCGTCTAGTGGTTGGTAATTGAACTGAAAAGCCAACGGGCCATTACTAAACCATCGGGTTAGGCCGCCGTGGGCTTCAATGGCTTGCCATACAGTTCGTCCAGCTTCCGAAGCGTTAAGCCGCTCCCTCGCTTGAGATACTCGAGTATCGATCCACGATGACGGTACACTGACCAGGGAGTCTGAAGCAGTGCTCGTTGTCTCAATTGAGGATGATGGGGGGGTACAACTGCTTAGTATTAATACGGTGGCTGTGAAAATGAGTATTGAAAGTTTCATAAGATCTAGTTCTTCTTGATCGCGTAGGTGTACACATAGATACAAAAAAATCCCCATTCACCTGAGTTAGCTGGTTGTGTTGGTTTAGATTTTCAGGAAGTTTCGTATATTTTACATCCTCTATTACTTCTTCCTTCTTCAAAAGAAAATGAATATCTCTTACTTGTTTTGGTCTCGCTTATTACTTGGTTTTGTACTTTATTCAGCATGTGTAGCTGAGAGTTTAGCTCAGGGCAAAGCAGCTGTTGAGCGAGCAGTACAATTTCGCCAAGAACATATTGCTATGGAAAGCTACGAGGCAGTGGGAGCTTGGGATGTTAACGGGGACGATACGCTGGATTTGGTATCGGGGGCTTTTTGGTACCAGGGACCAGATTTTAAGTACCGTCATTTTATTGCCGATGTAGATCGCTGGGGTGGTGGGGAGTATTATAATGACTTTGCCAGCATTCCGATGGATGTGAACGGCGATGGAAGTCTGGATTTTATCACTGGAAGCTGGGGTGATCGTACCATACTCTGGCGGGCGAACCCGTTGGAAAAGGGAATGTGGGTTGAATACCTAATTGACTCTACCGGCCCGGTGGAATGTATACAGGCCTGGGATATTGACGGTGATGGTCAACTGGAGATTGTCCCGAATACTCCCGGAAAGGAACTAAAGTTTTATCAGTTGGAAAATGGTATGTTCGTCCGCCACAAAGTAGGGCTGGAGCAAGGGCATGGTTTAGGTTTTGGCGATATTAACGGCGACGGTCGGGGCGACCTGATTAGCAGCGAGCAGTGGTACGAAGCTCCGACTGACCCTTTTTCAGGGAAGTGGAAAATACACCGCGAGCTTTCGCTGGGTTCAGCCAGTGTGCCAATTCTAGTAGTAGATGTAAATGGAGATGGTGAAAATGATCTGATCGTGGGGCAGGGGCACGGTTATGGGTTAAGCTGGTACGAACAAAGCTCGGATGAGAATGGTCAACGAAGCTGGATTGTGCACCCGATTGATCCTTACAATGCTCAATTTCATACGATGGCCTGGGAGGATATGACCGGTGATGGTCAGCCCGAACTGATTACCGGCAAGCGGTTTCGGGCGCATAATGGTCGTGATCCAGGGGCGGATGACCCACTTGGACTATATTACTTTCAGTGGAATGGTGAATCGTTTACCAAGCATACTATCAGCTACGGTCCGCTAGGAGTAGGGAAAGGGGCGGGACTTTTCATGACCGTAACCGACTTGAATAATGATGGGCAGAATGATATTGCTGTGGCGGGAAAAGACGGTTTAAGTGTGTTTTATAACGAGGACTCTCAACCCTAACAAAAAGTTATGAATACTAAAATTACTATGCTCGTGGCATTAGGATTAATTACCATCTTCGCATGTAATCCTACAGAAAATGGTCAGGCCGAAATTAATTCTTCTTTGTTTGATAAGTCAAATCTGGTTGCCTGGTGCATAGTTCCCTTTGATTCAGTTGAGCGAAGTCCCCAAGAACGGGCAGAGATGTTACAAGAACTCAGTATTTCTCATTTAGCTTACGATTGGCGGGAGCAGCATTTGCCTACTTTTGAGACTGAACTAAAAGTCCTAAAGGAAAATAACATTAATCTTCAGGCAGTTTGGTTCTGGATTGAACAGGATTCAGTGGGGTATTTGGGGGAAGCAAATGAAAGGCTGTGGGACAAAATAGTGACAAACAATATACAGACCGAGTGCTGGTTTTCCTTTGCCCCCCAATTTTTTGAAGGGCTTCCGGATGAAGCGAAACTCCGCCAATCAATTCAGTTTATCGGTAGTTTCCGTGATCGGGCCAAGCAGCAAGGTTGCACCCTAGGTATGTACAATCACGGCGATTGGTTCGGTAATCCAATGAACCAGTTGGATATCATTGATTCACTGGGTGATGATCATCTGGGAATGGTGTACAATTTCCATCACGCCCATCATGAAATTGATGAGTTTCCGGTGCTATTAGAAAAGATCGAGAAGCACCTATTATGTATCAATCTCAATGGTATGATAAAAGAGGGCGAAAAGATACTGGCACTAGGAAAGGGTACGGAAGAACTAGCGATGCTGCAGGCTATTCAAGATAGCAACTATCGAGGTCCTATTGGAATTATCGGTCATCAGGCTGAACGGGATGTGGAAAAGGTGCTGCGAGAAAACTTGCGAGGGTTAAGTCAACTGAAAGCCGAACTCGAGTAATGAAGGTCCACTTTAGGTGCCTATATCGCATCTGAACTAGCCTTAGCTGTTAGGAATTCGCGGTTCATACGGGCAATATTGGCCATGTCAATTTCCTTGGGACATTCAGCCGAGCAAGCTAACGTATTAGTACAAGCTCCGAAGCCTTCGGCATCCATTTGGGCAATCATGCGCTCAGCGCGTTTCTGACGCTCGACCTGCCCCTGAGGTAACATAGCTAACTGAGAAATTTTAGCACTAGTAAACAACATAGCCGAGGCATTTTTACAGGCGGCTACGCAAGCCCCGCAACCAATACAGGTTGCGGCATTAAACGCCTCATCAGCGATCTCCTTAGGGACTGGAATTTCATTAGCATCGGGGGCACTTCCAGTATTTACCGAAATAAATCCCCCCGACTGAATAATGCGATCAAAAGCCGAGCGGTCAGTCATTAAATCTTTAATCACCGGAAAAGCCCTTGCCCGCCAGGGTTCTACCGTAATGGTTTCGCCATCTTTGAAGTGTCGCATGTGCAACTGACAGGCGGTTGTTCCGCGCTGGGGACCGTGAGGTTGTCCGTTAATATACATGGCACAGCTTCCGCAGATGCCTTCTCGGCAATCGTGGTCAAAATGAACTGGCTCTTTCCCTTCTCTCTCCAGTTGCTCATTAAGCACATCCATCAGCTCCAAAAAAGACATATGGGAGTTGGCGTCTTTCACTTCGTAAGTCTCAAAACGACCTCGGTCACTCGTGTTCTTCTGACGCCATACTTTTAGGGTAACTTTCATATTACTTATAGCTTCTTTGCGTAAGTTTTACATTCTCAAATACTAAATCCTCTTTGTTCAATATCGCTGGCATTTCAGCTCCTTGGTATTCCCAAGCAGCTACGTAGGAGAAATTCTCATCATCCCGTAGGGCTTCGCCTTCGGGGGTCTGGTATTCTTCGCGGAAGTGCCCACCGCAGGATTCATCCCGATTCAGGGCATCTTCCACCATTAGGGCACCCAGTTCAATAAAATCGGCTACCCGGCTGGCTTTTTCTAGGGTCTGGTTTAGCTCTTCTGACGTGCCTATTACCTTTACATCGTTCCAGAATTCGTCTTTAATTTTCTTTATTTCCCCCCGAGCCTCTTTCAAGCCTTCGGCAGTTCGGGACATACCGCATTTGTCCCACATTACCCGACCGAGTTTCTTATGAATTTCGTCAACCGTTTGTGAGCCGTTGATACTGATGATCTTGTTTAATCGCTCCTTTACACCAGTTTCGGCTTCTTTAAATGCTTCATGACTGGCTGGCACTTTCTGGTAAGGTTGGTTCGCCAGATAGTCCCCAATAGTGTAAGGAATTACGAAGTATCCGTCGGCCAATCCCTGCATCAGGGCACTAGCACCCAATCGGTTAGCCCCGTGGTCGGAGAAGTTACATTCTCCGATAGAGTATAAGCCCGGTACCGTAGTCATCAAGTTATAGTCCACCCACAGTCCCCCCATGGTGTAATGTACCGCGGGATAAATCATCATAGGAACCTGGTATGGGTCTTCTCCCGTGATTTTCTCATACATCTCAAACAGGTTACCGTAGCGGGCGGAGATCGTATCCTGCCCATCGCGCTGAATAGCATCCCGGAAGTCCAAGTAAACGGCCAATCCGGTTTCAGCCACACCCCGGCCTTCATCGCAAACGGCTTTGGCATTACGGGAAGCTACATCGCGGGGAACTAAGTTTCCGAACGACGGGTACTTGCGCTCTAGATAATAATCCCGGTTTTCCTCGGCAATATCGTTGGGGCTCAGTTTCTTATCCCGAATAGCTTGGGCATCTTCCTGAGTCTTAGGCACCCATACCCTTCCATCGTTCCGCAGCGACTCCGACATCAGCGTGAGCTTAGACTGATAATCGCCCGATACCGGAATACAAGTAGGGTGAATTTGGGTGTAACACGGATTAGCAAAAAGCGCTCCTTTCTTATGCGCCCGCCAGGCGGCTGTGGCATTACAGCCCATAGCGTTGGTAGACAAGAAAAATACATTACCGTATCCACCCGTAGCTAGTACTACCGCATGAGCCGAATGTGATTCAATTTCTCCGGTCAATAGGTTTCGTACTACAATTCCCTTGGCTTCACCATCTACGGTTACTACATCCAGCATCTCAGTACGCGGGTACATCTTGATCTTACCATTCGCCACCTGTCGGCTCATAGCACTGTAGGCTCCCAGCAGAAGTTGCTGTCCGGTTTGCCCCCGGGCGTAGAAAGTGCGTGACACTTGGGCACCTCCAAATGAGCGGTTGTCTAGCAGACCACCGTATTCCCGGGCGAAGGGAACTCCCTGCGCTACGGCTTGGTCGATAATATTAACACTAACCTGGGACAAGCGGTATACGTTAGCCTCCCGAGAGCGATAGTCGCCACCCTTTACTGTATCGTAAAATAGGCGAAAGACACTGTCGCCATCGTTCTGATAGTTTTTAGCTGCGTTAATTCCACCCTGAGCCGCAATACTGTGGGCTCGGCGGGCACTGTCTTGGAAGCAAAAGGCCTTCACGTTATAGCCTAATTCGGCCAAGGAAGCGGCAGCAGAGGCACCCGCCAATCCGGTTCCGACCACAATGATATCGTACTTCCGTTTGTTAGCCGGATTCACCAGCTTGAGTCCAAACTTGTGTTGTGTCCATTGTTCGGCCAGCGGGCCAGTGGGTGTTTTTCCGTCTAAAACCATATCGTCAAACTAATTTATGCTAAACTTTTAATGAATAAATATATCGGCATAGAAGCGAAGAGCAGTGGTACAGCAATCGCGAAAGCCAGGCCTATCTTCCTGATCGCCGGAGAGTACTTTTTGTGTTGCAATCCTAAAGTCTGAAACGCACTCCAAAAACCGTGGGCCAAATGATAACCTAGCCCAACCATAGCCAAAACATAGAGCGATACATACCACCACTGGGTAAAGGCAGCTGTTACTATAGAATACAAGTCTTTCACTTCAGCACCATCGATGGAAACGGTAGGTACCTCACCAAACTTCATCTCATACCAGAAGGAGCGCATGTGAATGATGAGAAAGATAAGTACAATTGTGCCCAGGACACCCATGTTCCGCGATTTCCAGCTACTATTTTGGCTAGAGTTAGCTACCGCATATCCCACCGGACGAGCACTTTTGTTTCGGATGGTAAGTATCAGTGCATAAATAATGTGTAGAACAATTCCCGAGTAGAGAAGGATAGAAGCCGTCTTAATTACGGGGTTAGAGGTCATAAACTGAGCGTAGAGATTAAAAGCTTCACCACCATCGTCGCGAAACAATAAAGTGTTCCCCGATACGTGTACAATCAAGAAGGTAATCAAGAACAGACCGGTAAGCGACATGATTACTTTCTTACCAATTGTACTGTTCAGGGCTTGGGAAAACCAACTCATAAAAGGCGATAATTCAGACAGTAAATAATAATCTTAAAATCACATAAAATTATACCAGGAAACGTTAGCAACCAAAGTATTCTCATCTGGTATTATTATTTCGAACACTTCTAAACAATAGAAAATTGCTACCACTATACTAACCAATCTGTCGCCTAAGAGGTTTCTATCAAGTACTTTTTGTCTAAGAAATTTGTTGTAAAAACTTAACAAAAAGCCAGAACGTTCTAGGTATGTGGTTTTCCCGACAATTACCTCCTTACTGTGATTTGATCGCAATTATTCGTTTTTTTGTTCGTTATTACATTAAATAGCACTATATTAGAAAAACTTAATTTTTTATATTTTTATTTATAAATATTTTTCTAAGGAAAATGCATTTATAAATTGTTCATTTTAACAGGATTATCTTGAAAAGACTTTGCTTATCGCTGGGAATTACCGTTTTAGGGCTATTGGTTGGAGTGGGTCGAGCCTGGGCTACCCACATTCGGGCGGGGGAGATTATCGTGGAACGTCAGTCCTGCCAAAACGATTTATTCACTATTCGCATTATTGGTTACGAGGATACTGGATCCGATGTAGAATTCGGAAATGGTGAGCTATTCTTGGGCTTTGGCGACCCAATTGATGTTAGTACGGAAAACGATTTTTTCACGCGGGATGTCATTGACAACCAGAACCTAATTCGGGTAAGTGAGTTTGTACTGACTGATGTTGCCTTTCCAGGCAATGGAGAGTACACAATCAGTTTCCGGGAATTTAACCGGAATGCGGATATTCTGAATATGACTAATTCAGTAAATACCCCCTTTTACATTGAAACCAAGATTACTATTGATGCTATTCTTTGTAATAGCTCGCCTGTGCTTACTAATCCTCCAGTAGAAGGCGCAGTAGTAGGACGGCGGTTTGTGCATAATCCGGGGGCAGTAGATCCCGACGGTGATAGCCTTTCCTATAAATTGGTAGTACCCAAACAAGATGCTCCCAACGATAACTTTCCGGATGGGGTTCCAGTAGATGGATATCAACTTCCTCATATTTATGATCAGCTAACTGCCGCGGAAACAGCTACTACGCAAAACGATGTAAATGTACCATCAACGCTGACCCTCGACCCAGTTACGGGAGAATTGGTTTGGGATGCTCCTGCCTTACAGGGTGATGTAGGAAGTGTAAATGAATACAATGTGGCTTTTATCATCGAAGAGTGGCGACTAATTGAAGGAGAATGGGTGCTGTTAGGCTACGTGACCCGCGATATGCAGATACTGGTAGAAAACGCCGATAATGAGCCCCCAACCTTAGAAGTTCCCGCTGATACCTGTATTGAAGCTGGGACAATACTAGAAGCAGTGATTACCGGGGATGACCCTGATGGGGATCAAATTGCTTTTTCTGGGTTTGGGGAAGTTTTCGAGATTCTGAATAGCCCCGCCACATTTTCACCTACCGAGCCACAGCCTTCACCGGGTTCGGGGAACTTTCGCTGGGAAACCAATTGCGACCACGTTCGGGCGGGAGTATATCAGGTGAATTTTAAGGTCACCGATGTTGATGCGGAAACAGGGCCACCACTGGCCGAGTTTGGTATCTGGAATGTGACCGTGGTCGCCCCGGCTCCGCAGTTGCTTTCCGCTCAAGCGGCTCCCGGTCGTTCGGTTGACTTAGATTGGGAAGCTTACTCCTGCGGAAGTGTAGACGACGTTCGCATTCAAATCTGGCGCAAGCCCGATAGCACTGACTTTGTGCCGGAAAACTGCCAGATTGGGATACCCGATGGTCTGGGTTATGAGTTAGTAGCTGAGGTTGATCGCAGTGTAGTGAGTTATCTAGATCAAGGCTTAGAGCCGGGAGTAAACTACTGCTATCGTCTGGTAGCTGTATTTCCCGATGGGGCCGAAAGTTACGCTTCTGAAGAATTTTGTGCTGAAATGCAGGTCGACGCCCCCGTTATCACCAATGTAAGTGTAACAGCTACTGATGAAAACAACGGCGTTATTGAAGTGGCTTGGCGTTCACCTTTTGAAATAGATCAGACACTATTCCCCCCTCCGTATACTTATCAAGTAGTAAGGGGAACTGGTTTTGGTGAAAATGGTTCAGAGGAAGTTATTTCAGGAATAATTCCCGATACAGCCTTCGTTGATACCGGACTCAATACCCTGGATGAGCCATTTTATTACAAGATTTACCTGTATGATGCCAGTGGTGACCTCATCGACTCATCGGCGGTAGCATCTTCGGTACGACTGGAGCCAACCCCCCAGGTAGGCAGCATCGTCCTCGACTGGCAAGCAGATGTTCCTTGGTCTATTACCTCCACTGATTTTCCTTTCCATTATATTTACCGAGACCGGGTTGACCCCGATGATCCAGAAAGATTTGTTTTAATCGATAGTACTGATGTAGTAGCAAACGGTTTGCAGTACACTGACGACGGTAGTACTACGGGCGGGCCACTATCCGATGAATTGGAATACTGCTATTATATTGTAACTCAGGGAAGTTACGGTAACGAAGCGTTAAACCCACCCGCCTTTGTCAATCTGTCTCAAGTGGCCTGTGCCCAACCCAATGATACGATCCCTCCTTGTGAGCCGCTAGCCGTATCAATACCAGGTGGTTCAGCCGATGAGTGTCAGTCCAAGGTAGCTGGACAACCTTGTGGGTTTACCGATTTCTTTAATAATGTAACCTGGGATGCCAATATTGAAGAAGGGTGTGATAACGATGTGCGCTTTTATAATATCTACTTTTCAGCAGTAGGTGAGGCTGATAGTACTTTTAATTTAGTAGGAACCAGTACGGAGACATTCTTCGAGCATACCGGGTTACGCTCTCTGGCGGGTTGTTACCGCATATCAGCCGTAGACCGCTCGGGTAATGAGAGTACACTGAGTCCGCCAATATGCGTAGAAAACTGTCCTAACTATCTGCTGCCCAATGTATTTACGCCTAACGGCGATGGTGATAACGATACTTTCCGTCCTCTGGGTGTTTCTAACCAATCTGGCGCAACAACTACTGAAGAGTGTCCTCGATTTGTCAGAAATGTCCGTATTCGCTTCTTTAATCGGTGGGGTAAGGAAGTGTACGCCTTTGAATCAGGTGGGGCAGGAAGCACTGAGAACTCAATCAACATTAACTGGGATGGGCGCACTGAAGCGGGAAATTTAGTGTCGGCGGGAGTCTATTATTACATCGCTGAAATAGATTTTATTACGTTAGATCCGGCGTTAAGCCAACAAACGATTAAAGGATGGGTTCATATTATGTATGAGCCAGAAGACTTATAGAAAAGAAGTTCCTCAAAAGGATATTGTTCTGTTTGATGGCGTGTGTAACCTCTGCAATCACGCCGTTAATTTTATTATAGACCGCGATCCAGCGCAGCGGTTCACCTTTGCCTCACTTCAGTCAGATATTGGGAATAAACTACTCGAGACGTACCAACTCGACTCACAGTATCTAGATAGTTTGGTTCTCATTCGGGGTGAGAGAGTGTACCTAAAAAGTACAGCAGCTCTGCAGATTGCCCGACAACTATCGGGAATTTGGCCCGCCTGCTATGCCTTCATACTAGTGCCACCTATTATTCGTAACTTTTTTTACGATATTGTAGCCCGTTTCCGTTACCGGATTTTCGGGCAAAGTGATCAATGTCGGGTTCCAACCCCTGAATTAAAAACACGATTTTTAGCGTAACTATCGTCTACTCATGAAACACGCTTACATTTTTCCCGGACAAGGTGCCCAATTCCCAGGGATGGGTAAAGAACTATTCGAGCAGAGCCAACAGGCTCAGGAGTACTTTCACCAAGCTGATGAAATACTAGGTTTCTCGATATCGAGAATAATGTTTGAAGGCTCTGACGAAGACTTGAAGCAAACCAAAGTAACCCAACCCGCTATATTTGTCCACTCGGTGGTGCGAGCGCTAGTAGAGGAGGATTTTACTCCAGATATGGTAGCAGGTCACTCATTAGGTGAGTTTTCAGCTTTAGTCGCCAACCAAGCATTGAGCTTTGCTGATGGCTTGCGACTAGTATCTCAACGGGCTCAGGCTATGCAGAAAGCCTGTGAACTGAACCCATCAACAATGGCTGCAGTGCTGGGTTTAGAAGATGCTATTGTAGAAGATATATGTCAAAAAATAGAAAGTGAAGTAGTACTTCCGGCCAACTTCAACTCCCCGGGTCAGGTTGTGATTTCAGGAACCTACCAAGGGGTTGAGTTGGCGTCGGAAGCGCTAAAAGAAGCGGGGGCAAAACGGGTGATTCCGTTGGCAGTGGGGGGTGCGTTTCATTCCCCACTTATGCAACCAGCTCAAGATGACCTGAGGCAGGCTATTCAACAAACGGAATTCAGCCAGGCTACTTGTCCTATTTATCAAAATGTGAATGGGCAGCCTTCGGTTGAGATAGAAATAATCAAGAATAATCTAGTGACCCAACTTACGTCACCCGTAAGATGGACGCAATCGGTTACCAATATGCTGAACGAGGGGGCCACCCATTTCACTGAGTGCGGACCGGGCCGAGTACTCCAGGGACTAGTCAGAAAGGTGAGCCGAGACGTAGAAGTAAACGGTATCAGCTAGAGCACCTCCTCAATTTACATTCTTCTTAGACTTGTAGATTAAATAATCCTTAGAAAAGGGAACGTCGATCTTCTGGCGTTCAGAAGACTTAGTTTCCTCATGACTACTTATCTGCTTATCGATTTCGTTAATAAACGACTTAATCCGGGTAATCTGCTCTGATAAAGACTTATTATATTCCTTGAGAGCTTCAATTAGATTAGTTGTCCGATTACTCTTACTTTCCATTTATAGTATTTTAAAAGTGAAGTTTGATACATTTCTTACGTTATCGGTATTTGGACAAAAATAAACATAAAAATGGGAAAATGCCACATTTTGTGGGTAGAATACAAATAAAAGGCATTAGAGGTGAGTGAGGAATGGTCGAACCTAGCGCGAATGCCTAGATTCAGGGATAAATTGTCAATAAAAAATTACAGGGTCTTGACTTTATGCTACTGAAGGTAAAGGATAGTTATCAATTAGCCAAACTTTTACCAAATTAAAATGGCGAATATTTCACAATAGTAACTTTTAGCGCAGTGCGAGTAGTGAATTACACCCCGTAGTATAGGTAATATCATCTATATGGTAAGAATAGTTAAGCTAACAGAGCATGCACAATCGTTGCCCACTCTTTCTCAAGAGATTCGTCAGGTACAGGGCGCCCAGCCCGAGAGTACCAATACCGGGCATTAAAGTTATCTCCTTCTACCCGGTGGAGATAAGCATGAACCCATGCACTATCAGTATCACTTTCATCCTGAACCAGCGAGTGGGCTTGGTGCCAATCATCTTTCGCTGCGTACCACAATGCTTGTAACGGTGTGCCTAAATGAGACGGGACTACGGCATCCTTTAAGCTGGCTCGATACTCTTCTATGTCCATAATGAAAAAATGTACAAAAAGCTTCTTATGAAGGGTGACATTTTCTAAATTAGAGAAAACTAACGATAAATTGTAACCTTAAAAACCCAACGCTATGCTAAATTCCAAATTAGCCACATCAAAATCAGGGGGTGGCGGTGATCGTCCTAAACCCTCTAAGCCTAAAGAAGAAGAAGATTAAAAATAACTATCAGGCCAGCTAAATTGCTGGTCTTTTTTTTCGTGCCAGTCCTATCGTAAGATAGGCTATGCTAATCAAAATAATAAGTAATCCTGCCAAATAAGTATTCCGATAGTGTACAATTGGGGAAAACTCGCCCTGAAGTACAAAGGCAGCCCAATAACTCGGGTGGGCCTGGTATTTATTGGCACCATCAATAAACTGTATTTTGGCTTTTTGTAGGGCCTCATCTACCCGGCTGCCCTTCAACAGTGATCGATATAGGGATGGCATGATCCGGGCGGTGAATGCATCGTTTACTTTCCAGAGGCTCATAATAACTGATGGGCAGCCCGCATAGGCAAACCCTCTCCCCATGCTGTAAACCCCTTCGCCGGCTTCCCAGCGCCCGGTACCAGTTTCACAGGCACTTAATACCGCTAGTTTGGTATTGGTTAGCTGAAGATCGTATAGCTCGAATGAGTGGAGCTCACCATCGTTAATTGAGTCGGATGAAGCGGGGAAAAATAAAACGTTGTTACTGGAATTGGTAGAATCAGCCAGACCGTGCAGGGCGAGGTGCAGTATTTGGTAATCTTCGGCATGATGTTTAAAATGAGTCTCACTGGCTTGAGGTCCTGCTAGCAACTGGGCTGATGTGAGCCGCTCAATCGCCTTTATTTCCTTGAACGTACCCGGCAGGGCGACTAATTCAGCGGGTTGGGTGGAAGCAATTGAGGACAATCGGTCGGTAAAGCCGAAAGCCAATAACCGAAGATAAGCATTACTGGCCGAAGCAGAACGCAGGGGATTAAGTAGTACTTGGAGCGACGGTGAGTATTGCACCGTACTGCTACGGAGAAGATAGGGAAGTACCCGGAAGTCGGGATCATCGGTCAGAGTAACTTCTTCAGTGAGTAGGGCTTCCACCGGAAGGTAGGACAGCGGGCCATCAGGAATCAATGTGATTTGAGCAGGAAGTGACAGATGTTTAGCAAAAGCTGGGGCTAAGAATGACTGATAGATATGATATGCGTGGGTTAGATACGCCTGAGTTTCTTGGATATACTGCTGAGAAGATGGCCCTTTTTGCAATAGGTGTTGTAAGTGCTCAATTCGGCTGACTAATCGGTCAGTAATGGGTATTCGGTAGAAAGAGGTGTTGTCTTGCGATAGGCTTAACGCGTAAGCGTAATCCATACCCCAGAAAAATTCCACAATCATTTGCCTCTGACTGGCTAGTTGCTGCTCCACCTTAGACCAAGGTAGGGCGGGAGATGCGTATTTCACCTGCACATAGCTAGGATAAGCAGCAGCGAGTGTCTCCTGAAGGCGGGTTTGCCGACGATGAAGGCTAAACCGCTTTTCTTGTAGTGAATCAAGCTTGGTTCGGTTGGGGGAAGGGCTTCGTCGCTCTTCGGTCATTTCGCTAACAACCCGGGTAAGCTGGGTTTTGATAGCCCGTTCTTCCCGCTGTAGGCTATCCGAAACCCCCAAACTGCTGCGAGCCGCAACATTTCGTAATACATCCCACAAAATTACGGCTTTGCTTCGTTCCATAAAATACAGTGCTTGTCGGGCGTAGGCTTCGTCCTGAGTGGCTTCGTACATCAAGTAGCAACTCGCAATAGCCATCTCGTACGAATATTTTTGGTCTTCCAACAATTGAAGCTGAGAGCTTTCGTACTCATAAGAAACCCGGTGCAAGTGCATAAGTGAGTCAGCTCGGGCGAAGGTGGCAATGGCTAAGGTAAGATCGCTCGGTTGCATCGACTGCTGATAGCATTGGTAGAGTAATTCGGCTTTATTATTCAATGTTTCATAGCTACTGGAGTAATCTTGTAGCTGCTCCCAGGTAGGGTTAATCGATACTTCCTCTGCTGAGAAATCTGGTATCTCGGCAATCAGGGCTTGCTGCTGATAAAAAAGGGCTGAATCGAGCTGGTTCTGCTCTTGGTAGTACCGACTAAATCCCTCTATTGCCCGGGCAACTTCAGGGTGGGTATCTCCGTAGAAGTCGCTTTTTAGCTGTAATGCTCGGGTTAGATACTGATGGGCAGCAGTAAAATTATGGAGCCTAGTATACACATTACCTAGGTGCTGGTAGCTATCGGCCTGATCGGCAATTGCCTGCGTACTAAGACTTTGAGAAGCAATTGACTGAGCTCGTTCATAGTAGGAAATAGCTTGCTCGTATTGCTGCTGATCAAAGTAGAACAGTCCTAGATTATTATAATACCGGATAAGATCAGGATTAGTGTTCCCACCTGATTTTATCCCTTGCCCAATAGCATTTTCGTAAGCAGTAATGGCAGCAGAATACTGGACTAATTCGTGATAAATCGTTCCCAATAGAGCAAAGCATAGTTCTAGGTTAATGCTCTGGGTTTCCCGGGCAATCTGGATAGCTTGCTGAGCGTAGTCAAGGGCAACGTAGAAGTCTCCTCGCTGCTGATGAACTGCCGCTAGGTTATATAAGAGTCGTAGTAAGGTCTTCTGGTTGTTTTCTGAGAACATTTGCTGGTACCGTAATGCTTTCTCGTAAAAATCCTCAGCTTCCTTATAGTTAGCGAAATAATAGTTATACTCGTCCGCAATCCCCTCGTAGATTAGTACCAAAACCAATGTGTCGGGACTATATAATAGAGCTTGTTCGTAGTGGTAGATTGCTGATTCGGGTTGTACTCGTTCACTGTAAGTTTTACCTAATTCGTAGTAGGCTTTTGCCTTCAAGCTACTGTCTTGAGCGTTCCGAATAGCATTGGTTAAATAATTGGTAGCTTCACCTAACTGGTCAAGGAGGCGGTACGCTCGTCCCGATAAGTAATACACCTGCGCTCTTCTTCCCAACTCTGAATATTCACTTAAGGCTACTTCAGCAGCTAATATCACACTATCATATTGTTTTGCTTCAGAGTATTGTTGGACTTGTTCTAGCAGATCAGCGGATACAATAGTCTGCGCCCAGGCAAACTGGGAAAACAGATTAAGTAGTAGGTACGCGGAGCAGATAATCCGGTTCATCATTCAAAGATTGGTAAAATCTGGCATCATACGAAACATACTGCTGGGAAATCTTTTGGTTCTAAAAATACTTTTGGGTTTTAGGTTGCGAGGTGTAGTTGTAAAGGTTTATTTTGAAAAAAGAGAGAACTTAATGTACAATGTGCAGTAAACAATTGAGCCATTAAACAATAGAACCATCAAGCTATTCACTCATTCATTTATCAGTTAACAATCAATTATTTAACCTATGAAAACCGTAGACAATATTAATTTTTCTGGTAAAAAAGCACTAGTTCGGATTGATTTTAATGTACCCTTAGATAAAGAGTACAATATTACTGACGATACCCGCATGCGAGCGGCAGTTCCTACCCTCAAAAAGATTCTGAATGATGGGGGGGCAGCTATCCTGATGTCGCACCTAGGCCGCCCAAAAGAAGGGCCGGAAGAAAAATTTTCTCTCAAGCATCTAGTCAATCATCTCTCTGAGCTACTAGACGGAACTTCTGTACATTTTGCCAGTGATTGCGTAGGCGAAGAAGCTCAATCCAAAGCGAATAACTTACCTAAGGGCGAAGTACTGCTATTAGAAAATACCCGCTTCCATAAAGGAGAAACCAAGGGCGATGAAGAACTAGCCAAGCAAATGGCTAATTTAGGCGATGTTTACGTAAACGATGCCTTTGGTTCAGCGCACCGGGCGCACTCTTCTACCACTGTAGTTGCTCAGCATTTTGACGAAAAAGCCAGCGGTTACGTAATGCAAGCCGAATTAGACAACGCTCAGAGACTACTAGAAAGTGCTGAGCAGCCCTACGTAGCCATTATGGGCGGGGCCAAAATCTCGGACAAGATTGGGGTGATTGAGAACCTGCTGGATAAAGTAGACGATCTGATTATTGGCGGAGGCATGAGCTATACTTTCTTTAAAGCCATGGGGGGAAAGATTGGAAGCTCCTTGGTAGAAGAAGATAAGCTTGATTTAGCTAACGAACTGATTCAAAAAGCGAAAGCTAAAAACGTACATCTTCACTTACCCATTGACTCAGTGATTGCCGATAAATTTGACAATGAAGCTAACATTAAAGTGGCTAACAATCATGCGATTGAAGATGGTTGGATGGGGCTAGATATTGGCCCCGAGGCCCGTCAGGTATTTGCCGACGTGATCACTCGCAGTAAAACAATTCTCTGGAATGGCCCAATGGGAGTATTCGAGATGGAAAACTTCGCCGAAGGTACCAAGCAAATTGCCGAAGCAGTAGTACAAGCTACCAAGAACGGGGCATTTTCCCTCATCGGCGGTGGTGATTCAGCCGCAGCGGTCAACACCCTCGGCTATGGCGACGATGTATCCTACGTATCTACCGGAGGCGGAGCACTACTAGAATACATGGAAGGTAAAGAACTTCCGGGTGTGAAAGCTCTTAACAATTAATTTAAAATATCCAGAAAAAACTGCGGACTATCAGCCGTTGACCTTTGCCTAAAAAATGATTATTTCTCCCGCCCGTCGCCTTCAGCAGGTTGAAGAGTACTATTTTTCGCGCAAGCTTCAGCAAATTCGGCACATGAACCGGGCGGGAAAGGATGTAATCAATCTGGGCATTGGTAGTCCAGACTTAGCTCCTTCGTCTGAAACGGTCTCTGTGCTAAGTGAAGTAGCTTACCAACCTAACGCTCACGGTTACCAACCCTACCGGGGGATAGCAGCCTTGCGTGAAGCAATAGCTACCTGGAGTAAGCAAACCTTCGGTTCAGCATTGAGTGCGGAAAACGAAGTGTTGCCCCTCATGGGTTCTAAGGAAGGAATTACCCACATATCGCTAGCATTTCTAAATTCGGGCGATGAGGTATTAGTACCTTCGCTGGGCTATCCGGCTTACACGGCGGTAACTCGCATGGTAGAGGCACAGGTACAGACGTATCCACTGCTAGACGGAACGTGGCAGCCCGATTTTGAGGCAATGGAAAATATGAATACTGATCGGGTAAAGCTGCTGTGGTGCAACTACCCGCATATGCCTACCGGAGTTTCGGCCGGACCTCAGACTTTTGAAAAGCTCATCGACTTCGCCCGGCGAAGAAATATTCTGATCTGTCACGATAATCCCTACGCGTTAGTCCTGAATCAGAACAAACCCATTAGCATACTTTCTGTGACAGGAGCCCGAGAAGTGGCTATCGAGTTACATTCGCTAAGCAAATCGCACAATATGGCGGGGTGGCGTCTGGGTTGGATTGCCGGGCAGGCTGATTATCTGAATGAGATTATTAAGATTAAGAGTAACGTAGACTCTGGCATGTTTAAAGCCATTCAGCAAGCTGCCGTAGCGGCTTTGCGTAATTCGGAAGAGTGGCATCAGCAGCGTAACCAGGAATATAGGGAGCGGCAAAAAATTATTTTTGAGTTGGCTGACCTATTAAAATGTAAATTTGCTCCTCAACAGCAAGGCATGTTCGTGTGGGCAGAAATTCCTGGTGAAGAAAAGAGCGCAGAAAAGCTTAGTGAACGTATCTTGCAGCAACACTACGTTTTTATCACTCCCGGGCATATTTTTGGTAATCAGGGAAATCGGTATCTTCGTTTTTCTTTATGTGTCCCCCAGGAACGCTTGCGGGAGGCAGTACGTAGAATTGCATCATTGGAATGAATATTACGGTTATTGGATTAGGATTGCTAGGCGGATCAACTGCCCTAGCCTTGAAGGAGCAGCTTTCCGAAAATCGGGTAATCGGAGTAGACTCATCAGATAAGCACGCTGCCCAAGCACTTACCTTGGGTATTGCCGATAAAGTTTTACCGCTCCAACCTGCCCTGAAGCAAGCTGATGTGGTGATTGTCGCGGTACCCGTTAACACCATTGTACAACTACTTCCCAATATTCTCAGTACAATCTCCGCCGATGCTGTAGTAATAGATTTGGGTTCTACCAAGGAACGTATTTGTCAAGTGGTTCAGGATCATCCCCAGCGGGGAAGGTTTGTGGCGGCTCATCCGATTGCCGGTACCGAACGGTCGGGGCCAGTAGCTGCGTTTAGTGAACTGCTGCCCGGTAAACAAATGATTTTCTGCGACCGGGACCACTCCGACATCGATGCTCTAGAAACTGCTAACTATCTCTTTCGGAATAATCTGCGAATGCGGATAAGCTACATGGAGTCGGCGGCTCACGATCGGCACATTGCCTATGTTTCCCACCTGAGCCACATCAGTTCATTTGCGTTGAGCAATGCGGTTCTGGCTCGGGAAAAGGATGAGCAGAGTATCTTCGAGATGGCGGGAAGCGGCTTCTCTTCTACGGTACGTCTGGCGAAAAGTAACCCTGCCATGTGGGCTCCCATTTTTATGCAGAACTCCCAAAATATCCATCAGGCACTGTCGGCCTACATCGACCAGCTTCAGGAGTTCAAAGCTTGGCTAGAGCAACAGGATGAAGCTGAGATGTACCAGTGGATGAGGGATGCCAACGCTATTAAAGCCATATTGTCGGGTATTTCAACCGAAGACCGGAACAAAACTTGAGTAGTAAGCTTATGTAGAAAGACTTTATTGTATCTTCACTTATGTTCAGAAGGTTGGTTACGCTATTCATTGGAGGGGCACTTTTAGCCATAGTAAGTAACCGTACCGCCTACGCCCAAACCTTTTCTCCTGAATACGTACACGACTTTTCAGATACCCTGAACCTTCGGGTGCTCTTCGTGCAGAAGGGTTTACAAATGAAAATTCAGAACCAGCTTGGCAGTCAACGCTACTTCTTTACTCCCTGGCACCGTAACTATGTAGGGGTGGGAGGCTTTCTGTGGAACATAGGGTTTAGTGCTCTTCTGCCTGTATCCCCCTCACTTGGAAATGATGACTTAAGGCGGTTCGATTTTCAAAGTTCGGTTTTTGGTAGAAATTGGATGGCCGATGGTATCTACCAAAGCTATCATGGTTTTGTGCAGAGCAGTCGGCGGTTTAATGCGCCGGCTAACTCAGATCAGGAATTAGAAAACACGGGCTTGAAAAAAATCCAGGCCACCATCACCTACGCCCCTTCTGGCGAGAAATTCTCGTTGGGGTTTCCTTACAATCAGGGTCACCAGCAGCGGCGAAGCAGTGGCAGCTTGCTGATGTCGGCTGATTTCTCCTACAAAAATATTACCTCCGACGATGGTATTTTGCCACCCGGGGCAGTTTCTAATCAAGACCCACTAAAGCAACTGCGGCGGGTAGAGTCTTTTTCTTTTACCTCTATGGCAGGCTATGGAGCCACATTAGTACACCGAAACTATTACCTGTACCTCTTCGGGTTGACCGGACTAGGCTTTCAACGAATTAACTATCAGACTGATCGCAAGAATCGGCTCTTTGCCATCGAGCCCGCTTATGATGTACGAGCTGGCCTGGGGCGCGATCAGGGGGATTGGTATATAGGCATGTACGCTTCTTCTGATTATACAGTGACCGATGTAGAGGATTGGCGATTCATTGGCCGCACGAGTCAAGTGCGGTTCTTCGTGGGAGTCCGCTTTAGCGAACCAAGGTTCCTACGGAGGATTAAACCCCGCTTTTTAGAAGAGATGAGAAGTAGCCCCAGCTTACCCTTGCCATTTGTTAATTAGTATTTGGTCATTTGTTGAATCGCTGATAGGCCACGGCCGACAGTTTTTCCCTTCTTCATATCTCATTGTCCATTGCTTTTGCTCTGCATCTCTCATTTCACTTCATAATCAAACCTGTTCGCCGTTTCCTGAATAATAGGGAGGGCGAGTCGTAACTCTTCATTACTTAGGTTCTCCCGCCATCGGCCTACTTTTACCGAGTGGTCTCGGGTGGAATACGCCCGGGAAGTTTCGGCTTCCACAAATTTTTCATTGTTCTGGTTTTGCACTCGTTCCGCCCACTGCTTTAGAAATGGCTCGTTAGAGCTTACGTCCAGGTCAATTATTTCACCTACCGATCGGGCAAATGCTAGGGAGTCAGCAATCATATTTTCAAAGCGGGTCATGACGGCTAATTCCTTCACCTGAGTAAATCCTACCGAATTAATATAGTTCCAGTGATGGGCGCACTGCTCGATCAGTGGGCGGTCTAACCAGCGTTGCCAGTCAGGGGGGCGAGGGTGATGTCCCCAGTTGCGCGAAATACCTATCTTTAGTGAACAAATAGTATCCAACGGATGACGAACCTGCCAGAATATTTGCAGAGGGGATAATTTTTCGATGAGTGTTGACATCGGAAAAGAGAGACCAGAATCTGAAGGGAAGCCCTCGCTCTCACGGGGTACTTTTACGGCAGCAGGCTGGAGATGGTCTAGCTGGAGCACTTTAGTAAACGGGGGTTCGCTATAATAGTGATATTGGGGTAGGTGCTGAAATAGCTCCCCAAAAATAGAGGTGCCGCTCCGACCACAGCCTAGGATAAGTACGTGTTGAGGACTCATTAATTATCTTTTCTTAGGCGGCAATGTCATAAAATTCACTGTACTGATAACACTTTTCTGTTAAAAATACTTGTATAGTTAGAGCCTAATATCATGAAACAATTATCTGTACGTGTTCCCGCTAATACCCTCGGCGATTATTACTACGGTTTTGTGGCTGTGATTACGCTAGCGATGGTGTTATCAGGGCTAATTTTTCCTGAGTTTTTACGGGAAACAGAAGTAATACTCTTTGTGCTAATTATTTTTGTAATAGGTATTCCACACGGGGCTACTGATCACTTACTTGACCGCTATAGTAAAGGAAAAAAGTTCTCTTATCAATCTTTTTTTACTACGTATATTGGGCTAATTGTCCTCTACGCTGCCCTGTGGTACTTCTTTCCGCTGCTTAGCCTGCTACTCTTTATTATCATTTCCACCTACCATTTTGGGCAATCACAATTACTGTATCTGCGGATGCCTCCCCGTCATTGGCTGAGGGCACTTAGCTATTTGCTGTGGGGTAGCTACACGCTCTGCTGTATCATCTTACTGAATTGGCAAGAGAGTTGGAAAATTTTGGACGAAATCTTTCCCGGTTTGTTTAGCCCACTTTTGTCGTACGTGAGTGCTACTCCCTATTTACTAGCTCTCTTGCTATTGGCAAATGTTGGTTTATTCACCCTCTTTTTTTTACGGCGATATATGCATCGGCGAGAGTTTATGGGTGAACTACTGAATTTAATTCTTATCGTCGCACTAGGGTATTACACCCCATTGCTAGTAGGGTTTGCTATTTACTTCGGGTTGTGGCATTCACTTGTATCGGTTCGCATTGAAATAAAGAAGGTGCAAGCCCAAGGCAAGCGTTTTTCGGTACGCAAATTCGCCCAAACCGCACTTCCTTTGAGTCTGTCTACCTTAGTCATTTTCTTCTTTGTTTTCTCGATTAATCAGCGGTGGAGCTTGCTACAGTCGCCGTACCTGCTATTTTTTATTCTCATCTCCGTTCTAACGCTGCCCCATGTGTTCTTCGTGCAAGAATTCTATACCACCAAGGCGCCTCAGCGGGCTGAGTAGCATGAAACACCTTTTCTCAAAAGTCAACTTGCCCCAAGAATACATTCACTTTGGGGTTGATGGGGTTACCCGCTGCCCGGCGAAATACAACAATCTGCCCAGTGTGGTAGATCGCATCGGCAATGGGTCCATTAATCATATTCCAGTAGGGAAACTCGCTGCTTCGTTCACCCCGTCGGAAAATAATCGTAAACTCAGCAACTTCTTTGGCAGTTTTGCCCTGACAGAAGGCGCTAGCCTTCTGAAGATTAGCTAAAGTACGCTGGCGTAAGGTATCAAACGAAAGCCCTGACCAATCTACGGGGCGGATATTAGGCTCGTTTTGGGGAGCGTTTACAATCGTTTCGCTCAATTCATAGATGTGGGTGAGGGTTTCTAGGGTGCTTCGGCTTCCTTCGCTAGGGGTAAAGGCCAAATCCGTTTCGGTGAGCCCTTCGGTAGCCCAGTGGTAACGGAAGCCCAATCCGTCAATCATGCGGGCTAGAATGTTACCTGGAGAGTAATCTATTGGGTACTCCGGAATGCGCTGGTAGGGAAGTAGCGTGGTGTCGGTCATCTGGGCTAGGGTAACTGATTGGCAAAGGCACAAGACTAGGCTGAATAATAGTAGTCGCATGGTAGTGATGAGAGCTAAGCCAATAAATTTAGGGGATACCCCAACCCGAACCAAATAAATTACTCCGCCCGATAAAAAATACTGCTACGCTGCACAACATCTAGGTATCGTGGGAAGTCCAGGTCGGTGAGACGTAGTTGCTTAGTATTGAGAAACTCTAACGAATAGGTGCGGGCAAAGCTCGAGTCGTAAATAACAAGCTGGTTCAGATCATCTAGTCGATAAGAAAGGTGAAAGACCGGACCCGGCTCGAATTGCACGGTGTAGGTCTGGTTTTGGTCGAAACGAATGATTGTCTCGTTATTAGCGTGTTTCCAAGAACCAAGTAGTAACGAAGTGGGCGACTCGGTTTCTATTTCCCGGCACTGAGTGCAGAAAAAAAGCAGCACCATCCCCATCAAGATACTTCTCATGATAGACAGTTTTCCCTTTAACGAGGAAAGTCCTGATTATATTGGAAAACTATACAAATCAAATTGTAAAGGACCCCAAAATGGAATACGGAGATACTTGGACAGGGAAAAGTTAGCGGAGGAATATACAGGCTACTCCAGAAAAATGTACCGACGCTGATAACACTTGGGCACTAGCCACGTTATTTGAAAGTTATGCAATCAACCTTAAAGCGCCTGCTAGGTATCTGTTTAATGACGGGACTAGCTCAGTCCGCTTCAGCCCAGTTTATGGTTTCCCCCCAAGTGAACAGCAGTATACCCGTCGGGTCTATTGATGAGTATACGACACCCAGCTTAGGCTACGGCTTACAAGTTGGTTATAATGTATGGGATTCATGGGCGGTGACCGCCGCTTACAATGAATATCATCTGGACTTGACGGCTAGAATAGATGACCTCAACATTAACGAAGATATTATAGAGTTTCTGAATCTGCCCGAAACCCTATTATTCGATCTGCAAGTAAACAGTTGGAACGGGGGTATTCGTTATCAGGTACCTAACCTCCGCGTGGCTCCGTACTTTGAGATTACCGCTAGTACCAACCAAATTAGTGCGGAAGGCTTAGGGCTCAGCCTGGCTCGTCGTTACTGGGGGGTAGCATCGGCAGTAGGGGCCGAGTGGCATATTACTGACCGATGGGGGGTACAAGCAAATGTTCGTTTTCAAGCGATCTTTACCCAAGGTGATGCCCTACCGCTAGTAGGAGAGTTGATTGAAGATAATATATTCTTTATTCCAGCCCAGCTAGGAATGGTGTACCGCTTCGGTAACCTCCGCTAGACTTATGGTTGGGTAGCTACCGATCATAGGTTACAGTGGTTATCTGGATTTCTTGTCGGGCAACTTTATGGATATGATGACGATGGTGAAGCATAAATAACAGCAACGGGTACTAGGCAGGGTTGCTGCCCAATGCCTGTTGCAATTACTCAACTTAGAACTTTATGGAAAGCCCACCAAATATTGACCGTCCTACCGGGTCGGCGAAGGCAAACTCCCGGGCATCGTCGCCCAACAGGTTTCGGGTATTGACAAATACATTCAGAAAATCAGTGACCTGGTAACCCACCTTAGCATTGAATAAAATTTTACCGTCAATATCAGTGTCTCCTCGGACATTACTAAACGCTTGGTCGCCATAATAGAAGGAGGTAAGATTGATATTCAGCTTGCTAATGGGCTGATAGTTGAATTGTAATCCACCGTAAAAAGTAGGAGTGGCTTGATGGTCTAAGTCCACTAACACTGGATTGCCTTCAGCGTCTAAGCTATCAATATGATCTGAAAGTTGAGTAGCCTGTAGCGTCCCAAACCACTTTAGTTGTACTTTTTCTGATGCCACCCAGTTGAGACTAAAAGAAGCCCCGGTCTGCTGAGCGGCAATCGGTATATTTTGGAACTGTGATCGTTGAACATTTACACCTTCTTCTAGCGTAGTACCTAGTCTAACAATACCAGAATAGTTCTCAGAAGTGACTTGAAATAGTTCTACGTCAAGCATAAGCTGCTGAACCGGCTTATAACGGAAGCCAAATTCATACATGGTCATGGTCAACAAATCCATATTTTGATTACCTAAAAACTCAACCCGAAAAGTAGGTGAAACAGGAGCTATAAGGAGTAAAAAATTATCCAGCATATACGGAGCTCGGTTAGCCCGCGAGGTTACTCCTCTTACCATAAAATTTTCGCTAATCCGGTAAGTAGAGGCAATTTCATAAGAGAGCACAGCTTTATCGGGGGTGTCATACTTGTCTACTCGTCCGGCAGCTACAATACGCCACTTGGGAGTAACTTGATAATTAGAATACAAAGAGCCAGATATAGTGGTAATACTTTGTTCCCCTCCGATGAATATCCCGTCGTAAGTAGCTGAGCGATAGTTTAGTCCCGGACGTACAGTAAAACGCTGAAAAGGAGTGAATTCATACTCGACAGCAGCATCTAAGGTGTTAAAATCAAAACTAAAGCTCGGCACCCCAAACGTGCTTTGTTCACCGTTCAGGTACGATAACTGCCCCGACCAACCTTTGTATTTGAGCCTAGCATCGCCGTAAGTAGAGGTTGTACCATTAGTAGTAAATGGAGTAGCCTCTGTATCGACGTATACTTTTTGTACTTCCGAGTCCTGATACCCAGCGGTGACATCTACCTCCAAGTCATCCGTATGATACTTAACGTAAGCATTTACCCCGTACTTATCGGTTGCCAATGATGGGTTTGGATACTGTACATCAGGATTACGAAGGGGAGTTCCCAAGGCAGCACTAGTAATATCAGCAGGGCTTTCTACATATTGCTGGCTGAAAAAGTCATAGTAATCGGTAGTCTGACGATCCCGTTGCTGAAAATTAGCGGTTACTACCGTGCTTAAGCCGCTGTTGAAAGTATACCCCAGATTAGTGTTAGCAATTAGGGTCTGGTACGAGCCACCTTGGGCATTGGCTTCAGCAACCACCCCAGCTTCTTCAAAATTTTTGGTGATAATATGAATTACCCCCGCCGCAGCATTAGGACCGTACATGGCCGAAGAAGCACCACGAACTACTTCAATACGCTCTACGTCATTAAGATCAATAGGTAGGGTTTCCCAAAAAGTACCACCTCCAAAGTAGTTATAGACCACCCGCCCATCGATCATAACCAATGTGACGGAATTAGCTGATGCTGGAAAAAGGCCTCCGGGGGGAATATTGTCAAAACCGCGCAGGTGAACATCGTAATTGCCATTGCTCTGCTGCCGTACAATTACTCCGGGTACTAGTCTAAGTGCTTCGGGAATACTAGTGACCCCCGACTGGCTAATTTCTTCTTTCGTGACTACTGAAGAAGAGAGGGGGGCATCGAATATGCTCTCCGATGTTTTAGAAGCCGAGACAATGGAAATATCCATCAGTTCTTCTAATGAGAGGGCAAAAAGATCATCCTCTTCTTGAGTTTGGGCTTGTGTTAAGTAGGAACTGCCTACCAAGACCGCCACACTGAGGGCATTAATTAACTTTTTCATTTTAATGGGTCCTGTGGTTTGTTAAAAATTTATATCTGATATTGATAAATGATGCTACGACTGGTTGTAGCATGGCTTCAGGTGGGCTGCCTTCATAAAGCATATGGATAGTTAAGCCTAATTTTTCACCTTTCACTACTGATACTCATCTCCCGCGAAAGTAGAGAGGGCAAAACAACTATACCATACCAAAAAGCCTAACAAAGGCATTGAGCGACTCATAGATACTTATTACCTTTTTTTATCTGAGCGGTAGACCGGGTAGTGATATCCTACTTCAATCTTACATTTTGTTAGTATTAACCAACTACAGCTTAGTAAATAGTACTTAATATTTTACCTATGGGTATTCTCTTCCTACATGACTATCATCTGGAAAATAGGGGTTAATAATCGCTTACCAGTAATAAGTTGACCCAAATTCGATAGTAATGGGCTGATTGTAATGCCCTTTTCTAGCGAATTTCGTTAGTAGAAAATAGAACTCAACCTATTTAAATGATGCAACCTACGCGACGTAACTTTTTAAAATCAACTGCAACTGCTTTATCGAGTATCCCATTTGTTTCACCGGGAAATCTGCTTCAGTACCAATCCAGTCAGGACGCTGACCCATTGGATAAAATATTGAGTGAGCCCGTGCTGAAGAAAGAACTATTTCCCGATCCGGTAATTATTGACCGACTGGAGTTACTGCGCTATCAGGATAACTTTATTTGTCGGGTAACTTCTACCGATGGTGCCAAAGGTATTTCGGTAGGAAATAATATGCAGTTAGTATCACTGTACCCGATCTTCTCAGTGCGCCTTCAGCCATTTTTCATTGGAAAAGATGCGCGTGACTGGGAGCAGTTACTAGAAGAAGTGTATGTCTATCAGAGTAACTACAAGTTACAAAACCTCGCCCTGTGGGTTCCACTAGCTACTATTGAGTTTGCGGTGTTGGATATGTTAGGTAAGATCGCTCAGAAACCAATGGGTGAACTGATTGGGGATATTCATCATCCTAGAATTGCGGTGTACCAGGCCAATAACTTCCGGGGTAAATCCGCCGAAGAATCTATTGAGTTGATTAAACAGCAGGTAGAAGAGTCGGAGGCGAAAGCCCTAAAGTTTAAGATAGGGGGAAGGATGAGCAAAAACGCTGACTTCCCCGCTGACCGTACCGAAAAGCTGATTCCTTTGGTACGAAAGACCTTTGGGGATGATATGACCATCTACGCCGACTCCAATGGTTCTTACGATGCAGCCGAAGCCATCCGCATTGGTAAGCTAATGGAAGAATACGCCTACGACTTCTACGAAGAGCCCGTCCCCTTCGATTGGTACGAAGAAACCAAGCAAGTAACCAGTGCCGTGAACATTCCGGTGGCGGGAGGTGAGCAGGAACCCAGTATGCGGAACTTCCGCTGGCTCATTAAAGAAAATGCATTGGATATTGTTCAACCCGATATTTTCTACTTTGGCGGCATGATTCGCGCTATGAAAGTGACCCGCATGGCGGGCGCTAGGAACAAACCCTGCATTCCCCACATCTCGGGTTCGGGTTTGGGCTATTTGTACATGATGCACTTTGTCTCGGCTGTTCCCAATGCTGGGCCGTATCACGAGTTCAAGGGCTTTAACAAGGAATTACCATTAGAATCAACCACCTCTAGCCTTAGCAGCGAAGACGGAGTAGTAACTGTACCTACCGCCCCCGGCTTAGGAGTAACTATTGATCCCGATTATATTGCAAAGCACAAGACAGTAGGATAGTGTTTTGGTGTTATAGTGCGTAGTGTTAGGGTGTTATAGTTGTAATACGAAGTTTTGGGTTTAGAATTTTGAGTTCAGCCTGATTTAGTCGAGACTGTAAACCCAGAACTCCCTAACACTACTACCTTAGGAGCCATAGCTATTCGTCGATAGATGATTCTTGAGCAAGCCAGCTCATTTCCATTTGAATACTTAATTGTTGAGGAAACTGGGGTAAGTTGAATAGAGCAGTCGCCCCGTCTTCTATTAGCAGCGTCATCTCACCCTCATCCACTGACTTTATCAACAGTGATAGCACCTCGTTGGCTTCCGAGGTTAAGGTTAGCTGCTGTTCATCTTCGCTAAGATGCCAACTACCCACTAAAGGCGCGTCATTGATTTGCCAAAACTCAAAGAACTGATCTGGCTGAAGGTTTAGGGCTGGCTCTCGGTCTAGCAGTTCTTGGGTGATTCGCGCTTCCAGGAGTAGTAAGCCAATGGCAACTTCTTCGGGAGCCAGCTCCAGTTCCAGTAAGTCGGCGAACTGAGCCAGAAATACCTTGTAATCTAATCCATCTAACTCAACCGATGTATTGAGGGTATTCAGTTGCCAGGTTCTAGCTAATTGCTGCTCAAGGGTAGGTTCAGCAGTATCATCTGAATGACAACTACCTAGTAACCAGCATCCAGCCAGAACGATAACCTTTGAGGCGGCAGAGGTGAAGTTTAGCATAGATATGAGGTATGGTAATGAGGGAAAAGGTAGAAAATTTAGCCGACAGTGAATGTCTTTACTTTGTCAAAAGTACAGCTTTTGCCTTTCATTTAGCTGGGTTAATCTTGACTACCACTGATTTGGAAATTGGTTGATGACTGCTATGCGCCGAGCGGGTGTGCGGTATCAGCCCGTTTGCCTCCGGAAAGTACGTTGCCACGCACTGCATCGGAATAGGATACAAAACTACTCGAAACCCGCTTGCTTCGCGAACTTGCCCATCGTACTCGCTCCGTAAGTCTACCGCAGATCCGGGCGATAAGCCGAGCCGGGCAATGTCCTGATTGTTCATCAATACTACCCGCCGCTCGTAGTGAATGCCCCGGTAGCGGTCGTGTAAGCCGTAGATGGTGGTATTGTACTGGTCGTGACTACGGATGGTCATCATCAGAAACTCGTCTTCTATCAAAGGGTGGTTGGCGGGCTGATTGATGGTGAAATGAGCTTTGCCGCTTGGGGTGGTAAACTGCTGCTCCCGGGCTCCATTGGGCAGATAGAATCCGCCCGGCCTCCGTACTCGCTGGTTGTAATTCTCAAACCCAGCAATGGTTTTCTCAATCGCATCCCGAATGTTATCGTAATTAGCGACCATTGCGCTCCAGTCAACCGTAGATTTAGTACTAAGCGTAGCCTGGGCAATTTCTGCTACGATCTTGGGCTCGCTCAACAGGCAATTAGATACGGGAGGTTTACCCCCTTGGGTCTGGTGTACTACCCCGGTAGAGTTCTCTACAGTGAGAAATTGCGTTCCACTCGCCTGCACGTCTAACTCAGTACGACCGAGGCACGGCAAAATCAATGCAGTTTTTCCGGGGGTTACATGGCTACGATTAAGTTTAGTAGAAACCTGCACGGTCATTTCGCATTGCTGTAAGCCTCGGGCGGTATAATCAGTGTCCGGCGTAGCCGAAACAAAGTTTCCACCCATCCCCATAAAGAATTTGGCTTGTCCCTCCGCCATTGCTTTGATCGCTGCCATCGTATTGTACCCTTCCTCAGTAGGTGGCTTGAAGTGAAAGTGCTCTTTTAGTTTCTGGGCAAACTCCGGTTTAAGTTTTTCCCAGATGCCCATAGTGCGGTCGCCCTGCACATTGCTATGACCCCGCACCGGGCAAGTGCCCGCGCCAGGCTTCCCAATGCTTCCCTTCATTAAAAGCAAGTTGACGACTTCCCGCACATTATCCACCCCGTTTTGGTGCTGGGTCAGACCCATCGCCCAACAAGCAATTATTTTGCTTTCCTTTGCCAGCAGGTCGGCAACGGATTCAATAAGTGATCGTTCTACTCCACTTTGTTGAATAAGCTCATTGAGTTCGTAGCCTTCTAGGTCTTGCTTAAACTGTTCAAAGCTCTTGGTTTTGCTGTGGATAAACTCCTGATCGAGTACTGTGCCGGGCGAATCTTCTTCTTTTTGCAGCAGCAATGTCATTATCGCTTTTAGCAGATAAATGTCCGCATTAATTCGGACGGGCAGAAAAAGATCGGTAAGCGAAGTGCCAGTACCCAACATCTCCAGTGGTTTCTGAGGGTTTTTGAACGCCAGCAGCCCTGCTTCGGGTAGGGGGTTGATGGAGATGATCTTGGCACCGTTTCTCTTAGCCTTCTGCAAAGCCGTCAGCATACGAGGGTGGTTGGTGCCGGGATTTTGCCCGATAATCAGAATTACCTTTGCCTCGTAGAAATCATCTAGGGTCACCGACCCTTTGCCAATTCCTACTGTTTCCGACAAACCCACCCCACTCGACTCGTGGCACATATTGGAGCAGTCGGGCAGGTTATTGGTACCGTACTGACGGACGAAAAGTTGGTACAGAAAGGCAGCTTCATTGCTGGTTCGCCCCGAAGTATAGAAGATTGCCTCGTTTGGGTCAGACAGGCTTTGGAGTTGCTCGCCGATCAGCTGAAAGGCTTCCGACCAGGAAGCTGGCTCGTAGTGGGTATTGCCAGGTCGTAACACCATAGGCTCAACCAAGCGCCCGCTTTTGCCTAATTCATAGTCGGTCCATTGGGTCAGCTCCGCTACCGAGTGCTTCTGGAAAAACTCAGCATCTACGCGCGCGGTGGTAGCTTCCTCAGCAACAGCTTTAGCACCGTTCTCGCAAAACTCAACGACCGACCGATGATCGTCTGGGTCGGGCCAGGCGCAACCAGGGCAGTCAAACCCATTAAATTGGTTAATCTGGGTCATGAGTTTAGTGCCTTCTACCACTCCTACCTCGTTATACACATGTTTGGTCGAGCTGACTACAGCAGGAATACCTGCGGCTACTTTTTTTCGTTCAGAAATCTTCAGGCGGTTGGTATTTTCTGATTTGTGGCTCATCAGTTAGGCGGTTTCGATGGATGGATGGTTGAGCAGCACACGATGGTTGCCGTGGTAAATATTAAATCGCTGGTCGCGCACAAAGCCTACCAGCCCCAAACCAAACCGCTGGGCTAGTTGAATAGCCAGTCCTGAGGGAGCACCCACGGCCGCCAGTAGGGGAATACCCGCTATCAGTGTTTTCTGGACTAGCTCAAAACTGATGCGTCCGCTCAGTAAAACAAAGGTGGAAGAGCGTGATATTTCGGGCTGATTAAAAGCAGCCCCAATTAATTTGTCGAGGGCATTATGACGACCTACGTCTTCCCGCCAAAGTAGCAGTTCGCCACTCGAGGAAAACAAGCCAGCAGCGTGCAGCCCTCCGGTATACGAAAAAATAAGCTGGGCTTTCCGCAGTTGGTCGGGTGCTCGGTGAATAGCTTCGGCAGGCACAGCAAAATCGGTAGGCTGAGATACTGAACAAATGGTATGAATTGCCTCAATCGATGTTTTGCCACATACCCCGCAACTGGAGCTAGTGTAAAAATGTCGCTGTAGCTTTTGCCAGTCGACGGACACGTCGGGGGCAAGGGCAACCCGCACAACATTTTCTGCTTCGGTAGCAGCCTGGGCTTGCTGGCAGTAACGAATGCTGATAATATCGTTGATACTACAAATGATTCCTTCGGTGAGCAGAAACCCGGTTGCTAGTTCAAAATCGTTTCCCGGCGTCCGCATAGTTACCGCTAAGTCAAGTAGTTGGCGATGGTTAGGTAACCCGCACTCCAGTCGGATAGCTAGTGGTTCTTCTACGGCTACCAGGTCGGCCTCTTCTACTGTACTTGCGCCCTCGCTTATCCTTATAACCTTGGTTGATTGTACACTGCAGGCATTCATTAATTCGGGGTAATGGTTTATCAATGTTGTTATCCGTTTAAGATACTACTTTTCTAAGAATAGCAAAAAGTTAATCTAATTGATCAAAAGCTGAGAGTACAGATATTGGAACAAAAGGAATCAGAGAATTAGATCTGAGGTTGAATCTAAACATCACAGTAACTTTCAGAAAGACAAGGCTATTATCGATAAATATGAGAAAAGAGTTAAGGGCATTTTTGAAAAAGCCTTGTCTCAAAATTTAGCATCGACCAAAGAGTTTCTTTTAAAGCACATTTGAGATCCCACCTATTTTCCTTTGCTAATAGCTTTAGTAGTTTTTATATTCTGCCAACTATCTTAGCTTACTAGATTCAGCCCGTCACGATTAATTTTTCTAATACCAAGTAGTAAAAGATATCACGCTTTTTATCGGTAGAAAAATGGTTGAAAGACCTAGCTTTGTCCAAAACAAGGGACTATGCTTGATGCAAAGCATTTAAAACTGATCGTTGAGATTGATCGACTAGGGTCGCTCAGCCGAGCGTCACAGGAATTAAATCTGACGCAATCGGCTTTGAGCCATCAACTAAAAAACTTGGAAGATTATCTGGGCGTGAGCGTTTTTCACCGGGTAGGTAATCAACTGCTGTTTACTGAGGCGGGTAAAGAATTGCGCGACAAAGCCAAACCTATGATGGCTGAGTTTGAAGCTCTGGAGTCGAGAATACAAGAGATTAAGGCAAGTCAGCTTACGCGATATGTGCACGGGTATAGTCAGCAAGAAGCACAGCGGCTCGCTAATCAGGCCAGCACCGTGGCTGAGTATCTACACTATGATTCAATCTGGGAAGATGGGTCAAGAATACTAGAAGTAGGGTGTGGAGTGGGGGCTCAGACCGAGATTATCGCTCAAGCCAATCCTACATCCCAGTTTGTCTCGATTGATATATCAACAAATTCTCTAGAGATTGCCCGAGCAAAAATTGAAAAGCAGCAGATCAAGAATGTTGAATTCCGCTTGCAGGATGCCCGGAAAATGAGGAAAGAAAATGATGGTCTTTTCGATCATGTATTCGTCTGCTTTCTTTTAGAGCATCTGAGTAATCCGGTTGAGCTCTTAAAAACTTTAAGACACTTGGTTAAACCTGAGGGAACAATTACTGTCATCGAGGGTGATCATGGCTCGACCTTTTTTCATCCGGATAATGCGTTTGCCCAAAAGGCGATTAATGCCCAAGTTGCATTGCAGCGAAAGCGAGGTGGGAATGCTAATATTGGTCGGGAGTTATACCCATTACTGAGCGAAGCTGGCTACAATAATATAGCGGTAAGCCCTAGGCAGATATACGTAGATGGCTCTAAGCCAAAATTAGTAGAAGGATTCATTAAAAATACATTCACGGCGATGATCCAAGGCATGTCGGAGGATATTCTCTCCGAAGAAGTACTTACTAAGTCTGATTTACAAGAAGGCATTCGGGGGTTGTTAAGAACTGCGGAAAGTGATGGGGTTTTTAGCTACACATTTTTTAAATCCATAGCTATAGCTTGAGCAGAAGGTGCATTTTCTTCTGACTTCTAAAGTTGATACAGCATGTAAACCTACTAGCTTTACTAGCAGTAAAAATAGCTATCTTGTTGATCTACTAGAAACAATCTAATTTATCTGCCATGCCAAGAGTAAGACGCATCTTCCAGGTATTAATCTATATCATTGGTTGCTTGACAGTGCTTCACCCAGCTCGGGCCCAAGAAAAATACCGGGTTATTATCATGACCGATATGACCCACGACGATGGTAACTCATTAATCCGCTATTTGTATTACTCTCACTTATTTGATACTGAGGCTATCATCATTACTAATCAGTTACCCGATTATTATCACGATGATCCCACTCCCTGGAACAAAGGGCAGCAGATATTAGAAGCTTACCAACAAGAATACGCCCAGCTTGCCAAGCATCATACCGACTACCCAACCTACCAGCAGTTAGCTGATGTAACTAAGCCAGGTAGAGGGGCATTACCTATCATTTGGCTGACGAATGAAAAGAAATTCAGCGGGCCAATTGGCGACCGCCACATGGAAAGTGAGTGGGGGGACATCCGCTTCGCTGATTGGGTTGGGGAGGGTAATAATCCAAACGGTGAACCCAAAGACTCAGAAGGTAGCGAGTTCTTGCAAACAGTATTTGATAAAGATGACGACCGACCCATTTTTGTACAAATGTGGGGAGGTTCCATTACTTTTGTGCAGGCACTGTATCGCTATCGCCAGCGGCAAGGCGATGATAAGTTTCAGAAGTTACTTAGCAAACTGCATGTTTTTGGCATTCTGCTGCAAGACATCACTTTCGATTATTTGATTGACCTTGACCAGGTAAAAGCCCTAGACTGTACCAGATTTGGAACCACCCAGTCGACCTACGATGGCGAGCGGTTTGCACCTCGTTGGCTGCTGCACGACGGTGGTCATTTTTGGCAGTACTGTTGTCCTGGTCAGCCTAATGTAAAACCCACTCTGCCTGAGGATGTAAACGGTCACGGAGTAATGTCCAATATTTATGACAACGGCGGGGAGGGGGACACGCCATCCTTTCTGTATTTGATTAGTGCAGCTCTAGGGTTAAATGATCCACTACAACCTGACCAAGGAAGTTGGGGCGGATTATTTCAATCGATGGGTGATGGTTTCCCGGAGGGATATTACCACACCTGCGGAGTGGAGGTAGGGCAGCTAATGCGTTGGAAAGATGCGGTGCAGAATGACTTTATGAACCGTTTGGATTATTCAATCAGTGAAACTGATGAAGTTAATCATAATCCGATTGCGGTAGTGAACCAAGATAGCAGCCAACAGATTATGACGATTTCAGCGAAACCAGGCGAAACTGTAGAGTTAGACGCCTCAGCTTCTTATGATCCTGATGAAGAAGGTATTACTTTCTCTTGGTTCTACTATCCCGAAGCCAGTAGTTATTCTCAAGACTTTTCCCTACCACAACCAAACTCCCCGATCCAATCAGTTTCAATTCCTACCGATCTGGGTAAGGAGAAGATTCATATTATCCTGGAAGTAAAAGATACAGGCGTTCCGAATTTATCAGCCTATCGGCGGATAATTCTGTCGGCTGAGTAAGTAGGCTGATATGATGCATTTTCGCATAGAATAATCAACAAACCTATTACCTTTGCCAGCAATCAAATACTATCGATTTGATTTTGCAATTGCATGTTGTAAATAACTTAAATATTTGATTATCAGTAGATTATTAATTATCAATTGTCCAGTATCAATCGGCCGCTGACGCGGTTTCAATTAGTATACCTATGATCCGATCGCGTGCCCAGGAGTCCCGGGCGGCCATTGAAAAATTATATATCACCATGCGACACCTTTTCATTCGGGGGAGTTACAAACCTTTGGGTGTATCCGGTGAATCGTTAATCCAAGCCCTACACGTACTTCAGCCGGAGATCTATGGATTGATCAATGATCCCGAACGGGTAGAACTCAATGGCTTACTGTACGTACTGGATCGTCTGCCTCGAGGAATTGAAGAATGCCGGTATATTAAACTCATTTCCCGTGAAGGCTACGAAAACTCCAACTTTGAGAGGATCATTCCCGCTAAACGCCGCCGTAACTGCTACCGGGTCGACGATATGCAGATGTACGTAGAGATGACCCGAGGACGCAGTGATATCTACGATATTCTTATCCATCTGACTTTCTTATACAATGAAGCGGAGAAAATCCGAAAGAATGCTTTAGATCATAAGGGACGAGAAACCCCTGACTGGTTTAAGTTGCGGGAGTTAGTAGAGAAAGAGGAGCGGAACGAAGAGTGCGATCTGGAAGCAGCCTATTCGTATTTATCTAACGTGCTGAGCCGCACTTATGAGGAAACCCAGCAAGCCTACCAACGTTTTGCTACCGACCCTAACCGCCACAGTCTGTTCCACGTCGTGTATTATCTCGGTAAGCTCTCAATCGAAGAGGCGCAAGAGAAAGATGATCGAGAAGTGATGTTTTCCAATACGCTACGGGAACGAATTGGTCATCACATCTACGGTGAGCTGTGGGCGAATAACATTAAATCAATCCTGGTTGAAAAAAATCTAATTACCCGCCCTATCCACGTAATCAGTGCTAATCTGCATAGCGTAGTAAACACTATTTACGGTTACCACGCGCTGGGGCGATCCGATTATTCAGCGTTGGAACAACTAGCGATTGAGATTAGTCAGCAGAAGAAAACGCAGTTAGTAAAGAAAATTAGAGAGTACGCTTTTCAGCATGGTCTTACTGAAGTAATCGATCAGTCGGGAACGAATATCTCGGTACAGGTGATAGATACTGCTCAGCTTCCCAACGGGTACATTGTTCCCGAAGTGCCTTTTCCAGAAACTAAAGACGATCAATTTCCAATCTTATTGGTGATGGACTACGCGTTTGGCGAGCAAGCATACGAATGCATGGACGAACTACTTAAGCCCTACGATGAAGAGAAGGGCAGTTACCCACTGCGGATTGAATCCGTATCTATTATGGGTAAAGCGGGGATTTTGGAAGGTAAAAAGGGGGATATTATGATTCCGACCGCCCATGTGTTTGAAGGTACGGCCGACAATTATCCATTTGAAAATGATGTAGATACCAAAGCCCTATCAGGTCACGGACTGGAGGTCTTTGAAGGACCAATGATTACGGTGTTAGGCACCTCATTGCAGAATAAAGATGTGCTACGCTACTTCCTGCGCTCCTCCTGGCAAGCCATTGGATTAGAAATGGAGGGTGCCCACTACCAAAAAGCCATTCAGTCAGCTTCCTGTATTCGAAGTAGCATCAATCCTGAAGTGAAATTGCGCTACGCTTACTACGCTTCGGATAATCCGCTGGAGACGGGAAGTACGTTGGCGTCGGGCAGTTTGGGCGTAGAGGGGGTAAAACCTACCTATTTGATTACCTTTCATTTTCTGAAACAAATCTTTGCCAAAAAATCAGAGCAGACGTTGGAAGAAGTGGATTCTTGAGAAGGTGAATGATTGGATAAGAGAACTGTAAAAAGTTATTCATTTTCCCGTGATTATTTACGGTAAAAAGAACGTATTTTAAGTATTAAATGTTCTTATAAAAAGAATATTTACCTATGAAAAATGCGGAAAATCCCCCAGTCCCAACTGATGAGCAAGAATACGAACGATGGCAGCGTTCACTTCCGGCTCAGGTATTCCTAAATTATTTTTACGCGCTGAGTACCCACATTGAACAGCACGATGAAGCCTATAATTTATCCAAAATTCCTCACTTCCTAAATCAACCGCCTAATTTAACTGACGATGACCTGGAAGCCGTTCGGCGGCACTTACTTAATAGCTGGAATACCGAATATTCGGTTCGCCATACCGCCACACTAGGTGATACAAGTTACCAAAAAAATACGCTGCACTGGACATTCCCTCAAGCTTATTACTGTGTAGAAGAAAGTCTGCGAGCCATGCTCCGGGTTCTGCAAAAAACTGATCGAACCCCCTCTCGTATTCTCACTGAAGCAGGGCGATCAGTGAAGCGAAAAGTCTACCCAAAACCAATCTCCTTCTATGCCTTTGGTCAAGCCCATCAGCCCACAGTTTACGGTTTACCCGACGGACGCTGGACAAAGCCCTTTCTAAGTCTAGCGCAAAATACCCGGGAAGCTCAAAGTCAGCTCCGGCAATTTCTGCGAACAACCCATCGGCAGCGGTCTCAGCTAGTGCGTGCCTGGGTGCAAAGTAACCCGAAAACTGCTTTGCGCTCTGAGCAAAGCGGAGAAATCTTGCGAAGGTTCAATCGCCAACACTGGCAGCAGTTGGCTTGGCGAACGGGCTATACTACGGTATTTCACCTTCTGCAACGACTAGTGGTCTCGACCTCCCGTCGAGAAATAGAGCGCTTTGTAGTAGCTGATATTGACGTAGCGTTATTTCATCGGTCTCTACTGTCAGTAATCAGCTATATGAACTTCATTCACGAAGCCTACGTTGCCCAAGCGGTGGGCATAGAGAATTACGAGCAGTGGTTGTTTGAGCTTCCGGCTTACCTTAAAAATAGTTTTGTCAGCGAGCGATACGAGGAATGTATTATGTTGGTTACTAATCGGAATACTGCTGCCTGATTTTCAATTTACACCCAGAGAGAATCTATTCATCGCGTAAGCTGTCTACGGGGTTTCTAGTAGCCGCTTTAATAGTTTGCCCACTAATGGTGAATAAAGCAATCAGTGTTATTATCCCTGCGGGTACAGCAAACATCCACCACTGAATAGTTATTTGAAAGGCATATCCGGCCAACCATTCTTGAATGAAATAGTTAGCTAGCGGAATGGCAATCAACAAAGCAATCAGAATTAGTCGCAGGTAATTTTTACTGAGCAGAATCAAGATGCTGCGAACGGAGGCACCTAGCACCTTACGGATACCAACCTCTTTGGTACGTTGAGTCGCATTAAAGGAAGCTAGACCAATTAATCCTAGCACAGCAATGATAATACCGAGTACAGCGAATAAGTCAGCCAGTTGCCCGGTTCTTTTTTCGGTTTGGTACAGCTGTGCGTAGGCCTCATCCAGAAACGTGTAGTCGAAGGGATAATTAGGTTTAAACCGCTTAAGTGTTTGCTGTAGACTTTCCAGTACTTCTTGGGTTTGTCCGGTGCTGAATTTCACTATTGCTAACTGAGCCCAAGTAGGTTGATTGCGGATAATGAGCGGATCAATGGCGTGATGAAGCGAACGGTAATGATAGTCCTGAACCACACCGATGATTTGTCCCTCTTGGTTATTTAGCTCCAGCTGAGTTCCTATCGGATTTTCTAATCCTATGACCCGAGCTGCCGCTTCATTAATCAGAAAGTTATTCTTGTCTTCTTGGATGTCCGTCGAAAAATTGCGTCCCTCCAGTAGAGAAATACCCATAGTCCCCAAGTACTGCTCATCAGTCGAATGAGTATGAAATCTGACGGAAGATTTATCCCCGTTCCAAGAGACATTTACCGTATTGTTAGTCACATGGTAGGGGCGCTGGTTCATTAGAGTTACGTCCGAGATACCCGCTTTTCCGGTTAGCTCATTTCGCAGCGTTTTGTATTGCTTACTGGATATTCCCCGAAGTGAAAAGCTGATTAGTTGCTCTTTAGCCTGTCCTAAATTTCTGGACTGGAGGTAATTGGTCTGCACTCGAATAACTAGCGTAGCCGTAACAATAAGAACCGACAGGGTAAACTGAAATACGGTTAGTGCTTGGCGGGTGACCGAACCTCGCTTTCCGAAGGATTTGCTGCCTTTAAATACACTTACTACATCTAGCGAAGCTAAAAACAACGATGGGTAAAGCCCTGCTAGTAAAGAGGTGAGCAAAACAATGATAAATAGTATTCCCCAAAAAGAAGGAAAAATGTTTAGCAGGCTAATCTCTTTTCCGGTCAGCGTATTAAAAAATGGTAGCAAGGCCCAACTTAATACTAGAGCCAGTGCAGTCGCCAGAACAGTCAGTAGTAATGCCTCGCCAAAAAACTGTAGGGCTAAGGTGATATGTTGGGCACCATTTACTTTACGGACCCCAATCTCTTTGGCGCGGGTCTCGGACTTGGCGGTGGTGAGATTAATGAAATTGATACAGGCTAAGACTAATACAATGAAGGCTACCACGCAAAATATGCGAACGTATTCAATAGGCCCGCCCGTAGCTACTCCGTTTTCAAATTTAGAATAAAGATACCGATCAGTCATCGGGTGTAACAATTGGGTCAAAGTCATTCCTGGGTACTCTCTCAAGACGGTTTCATTGTAGCGAGCCACCGTAGTACCGAACTTCTGGCGGAACGCGGGCATATCAACTTCGGGGGCTAATCGGATGAATAAGTGATACATAAAGCCGCCCCATTCATCGGGTTTCCAAGATGAATTACTTGCTATGGGTAAGACATACTCAAATTGCAAACTAGAGTTAGCGGGTACATCAGCAAAGACTCCCGAAACAATTAAGGGTTCTTGACCCTCTATGGTAATAGATTTACCTAACACAGCGGTAGGTGATGAATCGTTTCCAAAAATTTTTTTAGCCAACGAAGCTGAGATTGCTACGCCCGAAGGAGAGGCTAGTACATTCTCTTTTTCACCAGCCAACAACGGAAAAGTAAATAGACGAAAGAAGTCGGAGCCCGCATACATGCCGCTTTCTGATAAGCTCGCTTGGTCCCGGATAAACAACTGTGATGTACTCACGGTCATAGGAACCGCTAGTTCTACTTCGGGATAATCGTTGCGCACTGCCTGAGCCATAGCGGCGGGTACTTGACCACCTGTTTCTGACTTCCCATCACCCATTTGAGTATAGTTCATCACTTGAAATATCCGCTCGTTATGCTGGTGAAAGCTATCCATATTCAGTTCGTCTTGAACCCATAAGACAAACAGTAAGCTGCTACCAATTCCCAGAGTTAGCCCAAGCAGGTTAATAAGCGTAAATTGCTTATGTTTCCAGAAGTTGCGGAGTGCGGTGCGAAGAAGATTCCTAATCATGATGTAGTATTTTGGCTACTAGTGATCATAAATACGCAAAACGATTAAGAATACCGATTTTTTGCAGCCAACCGTAGCTATGGTGCAGTGAGCTGCAAAAACGTTATGAGAAGTATTTGTGTTTTCATGCGGCGGTCATGGCAGAAACGGGCAGACCATATCTTCACGTAACCAAATCTTTATAGTTTATAAGAGTTCATTTCATGCCAAAAGTCAAATGCTTTTTGCTGTGCAATACTCTGTTGAAGTATTTGTTAGTCAAGACGTCGCGAATCAGCTTGACTTTTTTATATTTCAAAAAATTAAGTCTTAAATACGGCTTGAATTATCAGATTATTATATTCTCAACGATGACAGTATAGCAGAAAAGTCGTATTTTCAGCTTTGATGTTTAACCAACAAGCACTGTGAGATCACCTATGACGATTTTCAAGCAAAGTAGACTTATTTTCTTACTACCTATTGTACTATTTACCCTCGGACTGAATGGATGTAAAAATGGAGAACCCGTAGATTTACGGATTAAAGAGATGCCACCCGAACGAGTGGCTGAGTTAGCGAAATCCATTGAAGCAACGGTTTCCCCCGAACTAGCTGAAGGGCTTACGCTCAGCCTCTGGGCAGTAGATTCGCTGGTGGATGATCCCATCGCGGTTGATATTGACAATCAGGGTCGGGTCTATTATACCCGCACCCAGCGCGGGCTATATTCTGAGTTTGACATTCGTCGCCATCAGGATTGGGAAATTCAATCTATTCAACTCCAGCACGTAGAAGATCGGCGAAGCTTTTTGCGAGAAACCCTATCTCCTAGTAATAGTGACAAAAATGATTGGCTGACTGACCTAAATGAAGATGGCTCGCGCGACTGGCGGGATTTGACCATTGAGCAGGAAAAGATCTATCGGGTAGAGGATGCCTCCGGCGATGGACTGGCTGATAAAACGCAGTTGGTCGTAGAAGGCTTCAACGAAGAAATAGATGATGTGATGGGAGCGGTTTTGGTAGACGGTGACGATCTGTTTGCTGGCGTAGCCCCGAACCTGTGGCGGATCAAAGATAAAAATGGCGATGGCATTGCCGATGAGCAAACGTCTATTTCCCATGGCTACGGAGTACACATTGGCTTCGGCGGGCACGGCATGTCCGGCTTAGAAATGGGACCTGATGGAAAAATCTACTGGGGTATCGGCGATATCGGATTCAATGGAGTTGGTCCTGATGGAAAAGAATGGAAATATCCCAATCGGGGCGTACTCGTTCGGGCTAATCCCGATGGTAGCGACTTTGAAGTTTTTGCGATGGGGCTGCGCAATACCCACGAATTTACTTTTGACAAATACGGCAATATCATCGGTCAGGATAATGATGGTGACCACAAAGGGGAAAGCGAGCGACTAGTGTACATCGTGAATGGTTCAGACACCGGCTGGCGCATCAACTGGCAATTCGGAAAGTACAAAGACGAGAAGAATAACGAGTATAAAGTCTGGATGGACGAGGGAATGTACAAGCCCCGATTTGAGGGGCAAGCCGCTTACATCACCCCTTGTATTATTAACTACGTAAATGGGCCAACGGGTTTTCTGTACAATCCAGGCACCGCCCTCGGCCCAAAGTGGAAGGACAATTTCTTTGTGGCTAGCTTTGTGGGTAATCCTACTAAGTCGGGAATTCATGCCTTCAAGTTGAATCCTAAAGGTGCTTCTTTTGAGTTAGGTGAAACCGAACAGGTGATGGGTGGAGTACTAGCTACTGGTATGGACTTCGGCCCCGATGGGGCTATGTATTTTGCTGACTGGATTGACGGTTGGACACCCAAGGAAGAAGGACGTATCTGGAAATTAGATGCTCCGAGTGGTAGCGAATGGTCGGCAAGAAAACAAACTCAGAAACTGCTCGCTGCCGACTTCACTGAAAAAGATAATGAAGCTTTGGGCGACTTATTGAAAAACCCCGATATGCGGGTGCGCCAGAAAGCCCAGTTTGAATTAGCCAAACGGGGTGAGGATGGCGCTGAAGTATTCCAGAAAATGCTCAGTCAAACTGACTACCAACTGGCTCGGGTGCATAGCATTTGGGGCATTAGCCAGTTAGCCCGCCAAGATTCTGCTTACGCCGAAAATTTGTTATCCTTGCTAAAAGATAGTGATCCTGAAATCCGGGCGCAGGCCGCTAAGTGGCTAGGTGATATCCGGTACGCCCCCGCAGCCGAAGCTTTGATCCCGATGCTCACCGATGAGTACGACCGCACCCGCTTCTTCGCTGCCGAAGCCTTAGGACGAATCGCTCACGAACCAGCCGTCGAGCCTTTAATTGACTTACTTGAGGCTAATGACGACGAAGATGCTTATATCCGCCACGCTGCTAGTTTAGCGTTAGCCCGAATCGGAAACAGTGAACCGATTGTGACTTTGGCTAATCACCCTTCGCGAGCCGTACGGATTGGAGCAGTGGTCGCTCTGCGTCGAATGGAGGAGCCAGGGGTGGCTAAGTTTTTAAACGATGAGGATGAGTACATTGTAACCGAGGCAGCCCGGGCGATCAACGATGACTTCTCTATTGAGGCAGCTTTACCTATGCTAGGTGACGTATTACAACAGAACCGATTCAACAATGAAGCTTTGGTACGTCGGGCGATTAATGCTAACCTTCGGGTAGGTAACGATAAAGCCTTGCAAAATCTGCTTGACTATGCAATGAATCCAAGTAATCCTGAAGTCTTACGAGCCGAAGCGGTAGCTGCCCTGGGAACTTGGGCAGAGCCCTCGGTATTAGATCGGGTAGACGGACGTTACCGGGGTGAAGTAAAACGCGACCCGGCAACTATTCAAGATAAATCGATGCAACCCCTTATTCGTCTAACTAGTCAGGGCTCGTCCGAGATACGATTGGAGGCCGTACAGGCCGTTGGTCGTTTAGGTTTTATTGATGGGGCTTCAACTCTCATGGCCCGGTTGAATAATGACCGGGATGCCCTAGTTCGGGCGGAAGCATTGAAGGCACTAGCTGCCCTGGAATACAATCAAATCGGCAAAGCTATTGAAGTGTCGTTGACTGATGCGGAGAAAAGTGTGAGAGTGGTTGGCTTAGACTTGATGACAAAGATGGATATTTCTGAAGACTTGATGGTAAAATTGCTATCTAATGTTATCGAGTCCCGATCCCGAACGGCGGAGGAGCAACAAGTAGCCATGGCAACGCTGGGAACCCTCTCGGTTAAGGAAACCAAAGCAACGTTTGAAAAGCTACTCACTCAACTAGAAAGAGGTACTTTTCCGCCCGAAATATTGATTGAATTGACTGAGGCAGTTAAAGAAACAGCGTCAGACGAGCTAATTGCCCGCTTAGAACAAGTAGAAGCAAATGCCCCTGATTCGTTCGTGGCTTCGTATCAGGACTGCCTATACGGGGGAGATCCCGAGCAGGGACAACGACTGGTGTTCCTTCACTCTACCGCCCAGTGTATGAAGTGCCATGCTTACGATGATTACGGAGGAAACGCTGGTCCGCGTCTCAACGGAATTGCCGACCGTCTTACCCGGGAGCAAATCCTGGAAGCTATTGTGAACCCCAGTGCCCGGATTGCCCCGGGTTATGGTGTAGTCACCTTAAAGCTGAAAGATGGCGAAACGATAAGTGGTATTCTACAAGAAGAAAACGGTGAGGAAGTGGTTATAAAAGTTGGGAGTCAGCCTAATAAAGCTATTGCCAAGGCAGAGATTGAAGAGCAGACTACGGCTCCTTCCAGTATGCCAAATATGACCAGCTACCTTACCAAGAAAGAGATCCGCAATATTGTGAGCTTCCTCGCTACTCTGCACGGTGACGAAATGCAAGCAAGTTCAGTTACCGATTAATTAAGCGTACTAATAAAAATTGATAGTCAATGAAACATAATATCTTTGTTATCGTTTATAACATTGTTATATTTATATTTTGGAAAAGCAAGAAGTTATACAAGCAGCTATTGAAGTAGCGAAAGGAAAGGGGTGGAACCAAACTTCAGTTCGGGCTATTGCCAAGAAGATACAGTATAGTACTATCAAAATTTATTCTGATTTTGGGAGTAAAGAAGCATTACTGCAAGAAGTGCAACATCAAGGTTTTTTATTAATTAGGGAGGAGTACGAGAAAGCTATTCAGATTGAGGAAACCGCTGAAAAAAAGCTAGTGGCCCTTACCTTGGCTCATTATGCCTTTGCAATTGATCAAAAAGAGTACTACGAATTAATGTTTCAGATGGGCGGAACAAACTGCCAAGTTAGTGACCGAGATATTATGTTTCGTACCAGTCAGCCTATTCGTGATCTAATATTCCAGATTGGTGGCCGAGTAGATAAAACCCTGTTTTTTAACTGGTGGGTAATCGCTCACGGGTTTGTGGTAGTGGTTGGGCAGGATCCGCTAATCCCTCGTGCGGAAGCAGTTGATATGTTATCGGACATTACCCAAAATTTTATCAAGTCAATAGTCTCCTAAAAATTTTTTATCGAATATATAACAGTGTTATAAATAATTAATAACTTACAAAACAAGAGTCATGGTACAAAAAGCTAATAATCGCATGAAAACTATTTATTGGATAACCACTGGTCTACTCTGTTTACAAATGGCAAGTACGGGAATAGGAGATTTAATGTTAGCCGATCAGGTCGTGGAAAATACTTTGCACGTTGGCTTTCCAACATCATTAATCCCCTTCAACGGAGCAATGAAGTTATTAGGAGCCGTAGTAATTCTATTCATCAGCAATATTCATCTGAAAATAGGAGCCTACGCTGGTATGTTATTTTATGGATTAGGAGCATTCTACGCACACATAGCTATCGGCGATCCTATTGCTGCTAGCATTCCCGCGTTTATGATGGTTGCGTTCACTTTAGCTTCTTATTTCTTATGGAAGAAACTGTTTTTCCCGGTTCAACTCACTAAATACTAAAATTATGCAAGAAAAAAATATTCTGATTGTAGGCGGTACTGATGGTATTGGTAAAGCAGTAGCCCTTAAAATGGCCGAGCTTCATTACTCTGTTACTGTTCTCGGTAGAAATCATACTAAAGGTAATTTAGTGCTGACATTGCTTCAGCAGCGTAACCCGAAAGGCCAACACTTCTTTATTGCCTCAGATTTAAGTGTGATGAAAAACGTAGTAAAAGCAGTTGATCACATTCACCAATTGGGCACAAGCTATGATGTGATTTTGCACACTGCGGATGTTTTGAAAGTGGCTCGCGAAGAAACTTCCGAAGGGCTAGAAGTATGCATTGCTACCAACTTTTACGCTCGTCTGATGATGAATGACCAATTAGTGTTGAAAAATATGAACAAGCCCCAAAAACTTATTCACGTAGCCGCAGCAGGTTTTCCACCTGGTAAAAATTTTCGGGATAAGTTTCCGGTAGCTACTACCGCGAGCAGCTTCACTGGACACGGGATTGGGCAAATTGCTAATGACTTCTACGGGTTTTACGCTAGAGAAATATTATCAGACAAAGAGATCCAGGTTAATATTTTAAATCCGGGTATGGTAGACACAGATATTCGCCGCAATGGTTCATTTCCAAAATGGTTTATGTGGATTGAGCCTGTATTAAATCTGCTTTTAAAGCCACTAATTACATCCCCAGAAGAGTACGCTCAGGTGGTAGTGGACATCGTTACAGATAGAAATACAAAAGCTAAATATTCGGTGCTGATTGACTCTAAGGGAAAACCTAAGAAGCCATCGAGACATCTACTAGAAGAAGATATGCAGCACTATATAGTAGATACAGCTCGTGAAGAGATACAGAATATCACGGATGATAAAGCCCAGTCAACTAACCTCCTGAGATAAAGGTTAGTTGGCAGACAATTAAACCATTCTGGGGTAGATTTCACAATGTTTTTGCTTCTTGGTAGTTATTAAAAGACAAATATTAAGAAGAAATAAACAACAGGAGTATGAAAAAGTCAGCTTACAGAATACCAAATGTGGTATTTTCTATCGCATTCACTGTCATCTGTTTGACAATATTTGCCGCTTGTCAAGAAGATGAGGAAGTCGTTGAAGAAATGGAACCGAGAGAAGTAGGATATCCAGGAGTAGAAGAAGCTCTTTGGGTCTACTTTGAACGGTTTGAAGAGGAAGCTTTCAATAGGGGAATCAATATAAACTTACGCACCGCCAACATTACTGGCCAGATTGATGAAATTGATGAAAACCGAGTGTTGGGGCGGTGTAACTTCGCCTTTCGTCGCTTTGACTCTAACCGAATAACTATCGATGAAACCTTCTGGGACCGTAGTGGTGATCGAGGGAGAGAGTTTGTGGTCTTTCACGAACTAGGCCACTGCTTTTTAAACCGGGCGCATCGCGAAGCCACTGACCGCCGGGGTGTTTGTTCTAGTATTATGCGGAGTGGCACTGGCTCTTGCCGTGATAACTACAATCAATTTACCCGGTCGCAGTACCTAGACGAACTATTCGATACTCAGTTTGTCAATGATATTTTTGAGTAAAAACATCGTAGTGCTACGGTGAAATAATGTTAAAGTGTTATCGTACGATGGTGTTAGAGTCCAGCAACTTTAACACCATCGTACGATAACGCCATAACACTTGTGCTACATTCTGACCATTTTCTATTGTAGGTAGTTATAAAGTTGCGTTACTTTGTAATCTCACAAAAATACGTCTGCTTATGAGAATGGCTGGTATCGTCATGGCAATCGCTGGTTCAGTAGCATTAGTTCTATCGGTTCTTTCAATGCTCAATGAAGCTAGCATGGGTCGCTATCCCCCTATGTTTGATAATAGTTGGATGGTCATTATGGCTTTGTTCTGGTTCTTTTCCGGAGTTGCCCTGATCGTTGCCTTTGGCAAGGAAGATAAAAAACGCGGTTCCCGTTAAGAACAGGCAGTCAGTTCCTGAAGCTGTAGGAATCTATTGATTTGCTTTGGAGATTTCTTTCTCCTTGTATAGCTGCCACCAGGGTACGCCAGGAGCGTGGTGATGCTCGTAGTGGTAACCAAAGAAGTAGCAGCTTATAAACGCCCACACGTGGTTCTTACGCTGACTTCTAGACCGGTGTTTGTTGTCGTGCTCGCCCCGATGGGGTAAATATGTTCCGAAATAAAAAAGCTGTAGTGTGGATAGTAGCGATGGGATGATGTAGAATAGAATGACATTGGGCTTAGGAAAGAAGCGGATCAACGCTTCGTAAGTAATGGCCATCAGTAAAACCTGCCAAATATTGACGTACTCCCGGGCAAATTTGATGTACCAGGGAATAAAGCCACCATCGTGATAGTCGGGATCTTGGTCAGTAGCCGCAAACCGATGATGCTGGTGATGCTTGGGAAATAGCTTTTTATAAGAGTTGTAAGCAAATAGGGTAGAGGCGATGGTTCCTAGCCCATTGTTCCACTTTCTACTCTTGGCTACGCTGCCGTGCATTGCATCATGGGCAGTAATGAATAATCCAGTGTACAGATGAGCTTGCAGCAGCATGAGTCCGTAAGTAAGTGGGTTAGTAAAATCAACGGTATAGCTACTTAGCAACCATCCTAAAGATAGAAACCACAAACTGATGATGGTGAATGCAATCCAAATGCCCTTTTCTCGATACCAAGGTCTCATACTTGAAAAAGGTAAGGTAGTAAATTAAAGTTCCAGCAAGGTATCCCGAACTTCTTCCATCAGCCACATAGGAGTAGAGGTGGCCCCGCAAATACCTACTGTATCGTTAGGGTCAAACCAAGTTGGTTGCACTTCTTCTTTGCGGGAAACAAAGTACGTATTTTCATTTTGTTTCTTGCAGACTTGGTATAATACCTTTCCGTTAGAAGATTTGGTGCCCGAGACAAATAAAATTTTATTGAACCGTCCGGCAAAATCCCGCAGCTCTTTATCGCGGTTGGATACTTGTCGGCAGATAGTATCGTTGGCATTTACCTCAATGCCTGATTGCCGTAGCGTATCAGTTATTTCGTAAAATTTGTTGGTACTTTTAGTAGTTTGACTATATAGTGTCATATTGCCTGGTAACTCAGCTAAATTCAACTCTTCCAGGCTCTGGAAAACCACTGCTTCCTGATTAGTCTGACCTAGTAGACCTTCTACTTCCGCGTGACCGTGTTTGCCGTAAATATAAATCTTCTCCTGCTTGTCGTAGGATTTCTTGATGCGGTGCTGAAGCTTTAGCACTACCGGACAGGAAGCATCGATGAGTTGTAGATCATTTTCAGCCGCTGTACGGTAGGTACTAGGGGGTTCACCGTGGGCTCGAATAAGTACTCGCTCGCCGTGTAACTGCTGTAAATTATCGTGATTTATAATGCGTAATCCTTTCTTCTCCAGACGGTTAACCTCTTCATCGTTGTGAACGATGTCGCCTAAGCAGTAGAGGTAACCATATTCATCCAGAATATCTTCAGCCATCTCGATCGCATACACCACGCCAAAACAGAATCCCGAATTATGATCGATAGCAACATCTAACTGTAACATTGTGGTGATAGTTAGGTGAAAAAAAATGCGACTATAAGTAATTGAAACGATGCCGAAAATACGTGCCGACCAGTAGTGCAATTTTGCGATTATCGGGTATACGAATGCGCTCTTGGGCAATGCGGGCGGCCGAGCATTGTTTAATTTTTTTAAAGAGGTTTAAGTAGTAAACGTATGCTAGGTAAACCCCTAGCTTAGAACCGCTTGGTAAACGTAAGATGCCTTGATACGCTTCATCAAAATCTTGTTGAATATCTTTCTCAATCTTCTGCTTAGCCGTTTGGGTAAAATCATTAAAGTTAACGTCGGGAAAGTAAACCCGTCCCCGTTCGTCGTAATCGCTCTTAATGTCCCGTAGAAAATTTACTTTCTGGAAGGCTGATCCCAATTTACGAGCAGGTTCTTCCAGGGATTGATAAAGCGCATCATCACCCTCGCAAAACACCCGTAAGCACATAAGTCCAACTACCTCAGCCGAGCCATAGATGTACTCGTGGTATAGTGGATCATTGTAAGTCTGTTGATCCAAGTCCATTCGCATGCTTCGCAAAAAAGCAATAATTAGGTCTTGCTGTATATGATATTCGTGAACCACTCTCTGAAAGGAATGCAGTACCGGATTCAAACTGATCTTTTCTTCAATAGCTTGGTAAGTATCTTGTTCAAAGCGATCAAGAAGGGTAGTTTTATCGTGGTTGTGAAAAGTATCCACAATCTCATCGGCATAGCGTACAAAGCCATAAATAGCGTAGATAGGGTAGTGGAATCGTTGGTGAAGGGTTCGGATTCCCAGAGTAAATGAAGTGCTGTAATGCTGGGTAATAAGCTTACTACACTTAAAGGTAGTTACATCAAAAAGTTCCATAAACGTAAAATGAGGCCGATGTTAGGTATAAATGGCACTTCGGTGTTCTTTGGCTATCTCAGTTGCGACTACTTTTCCTGAGATGAGCGAGGGAGGAACCCCGGGGCCAGGTACAGTTAATTGTCCTGTATAATACAAATTTTTTAGCTTACTACTCTTAAGACTCGGTTTTAAAATTGCTGTTTGCATCAATGTATTGGCTAAACCATACGCATTGCCTCTAAAAGCGTTATAATCTTGCACAAAGTCGTGGTGGGCGTAACTTCGCTTTATCACCACCGAATCGCGGATGGATTGACCCGTGAGCGACTCAAGGCGGTTCATTACCAGATGGTAGTAATGTTCTCTGATGTCAGAATTATCTTCCAGATCAGGGGCAACGGGAATTAGGATAAATACATTTTCGTGATCGGCCGGAGCAACCGATGGGTCAGTTTTAGAAGTGACTGAAGCGTAAAACAAAGGATTATCTGGCCACTTGGGGTCACTGTAAATTGCCTCGGCGTGAGGGGTAAAGTCTTCGTCGAAAAATAGATTATGGTGGTGAAGGTTGTTCAACTTCTTATTTACTCCCAGATAGTAGAGTAAAGAAGACGGAGCCATGGCTCGCTGGTTCCAGTAAGTATCACTGTAATTTCGGTAAGCAGGAGGTAACAACTGAGTTTCAATAAAATGGTAATCGGCACTACCTACCACAATATCAGCTGGAAATGAAGTATCTTCGGTAATGACCTCGGTAACTCTCTTGCCTTGAAAACCGAAAGAAGTTACATTTTGCCCAAATTCAAATTTTACCCCCAACTCCTCCGCCAACTGCTGCATTCCCGCCACAATCTTATGCATTCCCCCCATAGGGTACCAAGTCCCTAGCTGAATATCAGCGTAATTCATTAGGCTGTAAAGTGCTGGGGTATTCTGCGGTAGTGCTCCCAACAGCAGAATGGGGAACTCCATAATACGGATAATCTGATCGTGACTGAAAAATGAACGGATGTGTTTGTGGAAGGATTTGAAGACATCCATTCGCAGAATATCGTAGAGCAAGCGGACACTGACAAACTCAGTAAGGGAGCGGCTAGGTTTGTAAACCAACTGGTTCATACCAACCTGGTACTTGTAAGCAGCCTGTTCTAGAAACTTATCGAGCATCTGACTACTACCTTCTTCCAATGTTTCAAAGAGCTGCTTTAGTTGGTCGAGGGAAGCGGGCAAGTTAAGAAACTGCTCTTCACCAAATACCACGCTGTAAGAAGGATCAAGGCGCACTAGCTTATAGTAGTCGGAAACTTGCTTACCGAAAGAGGCAAAGTAGCGATCAAAAACATCGGGCATCCAGTACCAACTAGGACCCATATCGAAAGTGAAACCCTGTTCGTGAAAAAATCGGGCTCTGCCGCCGGCAATTTTATGCTTTTCAACCACCGTTACCTCAAAACCAGCCTGCGCCAAATGTGATGCTGCAGAAAGCCCTGAAAAGCCTGCGCCTACTACGACAACGCTTCTCGGCATTAATCTTTAACTGAATAGTTCTTGAGTACAGCCTTCAGCTCCTTTCGGGCAATATGAATGCGATTTTTTACAGTACCAATAGGAATGTTTAGCCGATCAGCAATTTCGTGATATTTGAATCCACGGTAGTGCATCATAAAGGGTGTTTTGTAGGCATCATCGAGCTTAGCAATTGCCTGAGTAATATCCTTCATTGTAAAACTAGCATAAGCTAAGTTCTCAGTAATATTGCTAGTACTATTGATGTAGTGGAGATTGTCAGTCGTGTCAATAAAAGTGTTGCGACGCACCATGCGTTGATAGTTGGTTATAAAGGTATTCTTCATAATGGTGTAAAGCCAAGCCTTTAAGTTTGTACCATCCGTAAACTTATCGCGGTTAGTAAACGCCTTCAAAATGGTCTCTTGAAGCAAATCATTAGCCTCTTCCATGTCTTTGGTCAGTTTCAATGCGAAAGGCTTAAGAGACTTGGACATTTTGTCTAGCGAATAGCTGAATTCTAATGCAGTCATAAGGATAACCGTTTAGTTTGTTAAAAAAATGTGGACAAATAGTTAAACAAGTATACAAATAAATGTTTAATTTTTCTATATAACCGTTAAACAAAAAAATAAAAAATCTGTAAAAAAAGCAAAATAGTTGGGTTTATATAATGATAATGAGAAAAAATTGTAATCGAGAACTACTGGCGCGAAAAAATCATTTGTTTATGCTCCGTAGGCTGTAAGCTACACAAAATATATGAAAATTGAAAAAGGTTCGTAATATGAATGTAAAAATCTATTCTGAAAGCGTAAAAATGACCTTAGTAGGTAAACCGCAAATAACATTAGGCAGATTTATCCTTATACGAAGGATAGGCAAAACTGTTTAAACTTACCGGGTAGAACCTCTAACAAATTGATAGAAAGAAGGTGATTCGGGAAGGGAATGGTAGACTCAGGCTGACCTTTCTAAGGTTTTTTCCTCGACAAAGGAGACAAAGTGTTCAATGCGGGTAAAAATATGAGTGTTTTCCACCGTAGTAATGTCTTGTCCGATTACTTGGTAGCCACTTAGCAGTATCTGTGCTTCAGGGAAGGTACTCGACAGATCATCAACATACTGCTGTACCTCAGATGCCGGAGGGCTGGTTGTAATCATGGTCAAGATATAATCGGGCTGATGAATGTCGTAAATCGCCTTTAGATCATCGAAGGGAAGGTTTTGGCCGAAGTATACTACCTTTTGTTGGCGGGCTTTGATTAAGTAGCAGATAAAGAGCAGGGTGATTTCGTGTAGTTCACCTTCGGGCAAGTAGAGCAAGTACTTATAGGTATTATTGCTCATGTTTACGTACTGTCCATCAATAGCAACAATGAGCTTTTGTCGAATTAGGTTAGTGATAAAATGCTCTTGAGCCGGATTGATGGCTCCTGTTTGCCAGAGAATACCAATCTTAGAAAGAAAAGGGTACACTACATTAATCATTGTGCTCTCGAAGCCAAGCTTGAGAATATTAGTTGCCATAATCTTCTCAAATCGGTCTTCGTCCAAATCAACCATTGCTAGAATAAGAGCATTAATCTGATCGGGATAACGCAGGTTCTTCTCAGTAATAGTTAGCACCTCGTCCCGCATTTTTTGGTGGCTCATTCGGGCAATCTTAGATATTTTGTGCCCATTGTCCTTAAGCAAGGCAATATTCAGGATTAGTTTTAAATCATCATCATCGTAATAACGAATGTTGGTGTCAGTTCGCTTGGGAAGAATAAACTGGTAACGCTGTTCCCATATACGTAAAGTATGGGCTTTGATACCAGAAAGTTGCTCGATGTCTTTGATTGAATAATGACTCACAAGCTAAGACATTAAAAGTTTATCAAATTATTTTGTATTGCGGTTGAACCTAAAGTAGCGACGAGGTACTACCAATAAACCAAAGGAAACAGAATCATCTCGCTGATCTGATTTGTGATGGGCGCGATGAGCCTGGGTAATACTATCTAGGTAGTATCCTGCCGGACGTTTCCATTTTTTTACCCGGCGATGTATTAGTACGTCGTGTAAGACAAAGTAAACAAAGCCGTATAGTGTAATACCACACCCTATCCAGAAGCGATAGTCAAAGTTTTTTAAACCTAGAATAATCAGAAGTGCAGCAACGCTGCCGAAAAACAACGAAAACAAGTCATTAAGCTCAAAATAGCCCGACTGTTTCCGATGATGGGTTTTATGGATAGACCAAAGTGCACCGTGCATTAGGTACTTATGAATCGCCCAAGAAAAAAACTCCATACCCAGGAAGCCGATAATCAGTAAGAAAAGGCCAGCCATATTGTTTTTTTTGTTAACTTTTTATTCAAAAAAAAGTTCACAAGATTAAACAATACTATATAAAATTAAAAAAAATGTAGTTTGTGCTATAAGCAAATAGATCGCCAAACGGTTTTGCTTAGTGAAAGGTAAATACACCCACATAATCTGAATCACCCAAGCCACAGCAAACCAACCAAGAAAGTTCCGAAGGGGTATGACTTCGTTCTCCCAGTGCCAGAAATCGAAATGAATAGCGACTGGTTCAATGAAAAAATCCAGTAAAACCATGAGGATAGCGGCCAATAGGCTTCTTATCAAAGGATGGACAGGGATTTGGGTGCAGAGGCTACCGACACAGTAGGAGAGAACGAGCCAGTTAACTCCAATCACCGGAGGCACTTCCATTACTCGTACTCCTAGCGTATTACCGTATTGATAAGACCCGAAAATTACTTCCGAATAAACCCCAATTACTTCGATGCCGAACCCGAGGGTGTAGGTGAATACCAGGAAAAATACGAATGCCCAGTTCCACTCACGGTGAAAGAGCAGCAGTAGCAGGGCGGATATCACGAGATTAATAGGGGTAGCCCATTGGAAGTAGGGGCGGGTTAGAGACCACGCAAGTCCTACTACCCCCGCGATATGAACCACCAATAAAAAGCCAGCTACAAAATGTAAGGTCTTGGTAGAATGCCTTGTTTGAGCAAAAATCGATTGATTCAAACTGATTAAGTAGTAATGAGAACTAGAGTAGTTATACGTGAACGTGACGTTCGGCGTGGTAAGACGAGCGCACTAGTGGTCCTGATTCTACGTACTTTAAACCTCGGGCTAAGCCTTCTTCCCGGAAATGTTCAAATTTATCAGGGTGGACAAACTCAGCTACCTCAATGTGCATCTTGGTAGGCTGTAGATACTGGCCCAACGTGAGAATATCCAATCCGTGGTCTGCCAAGTCGTCCATTACCTTGTAAACTTCATCATCCGTTTCGCCAAGTCCCAGCATTACTCCCGACTTAGTGCGCTTGCCAACTTCTTTAGTGAGTTTAATTTGCTCCAGGCTACGGTTATACCTTGCCTGAGGGCGCACTCGTCGGTAGAGACGTTCTACGGTTTCCATATTGTGGGAGACTACCTCTTGTCCCGCTTCAATCATGCGGTATAAAGCTTCCCAATTGCCTTTTACATCGGGGATGAGTGTTTCAATAGTGGTAGTGGGCGAGAATTCTTTTACTGCTCGTACGGTTTGATACCAGATTTCCGCCCCCCGGTCTTTCAGTTCATCCCGGTTTACCGAAGTAATTACCGCGTGTTTTACTTCCATCAGTTTGATAGCTTCGGCTACTCGGCGGGGCTCATCGGTATCGTACTCCGGAGGGCGCCCGGTAGCTACGGCGCAGAAGGTACAACCTCGGGTGCATACGTTACCTAGAATCATAAAGGTAGCAGTACCAGCCCCCCAACATTCGCCCATATTAGGGCAGTTCCCACTTTCACAAATGGTGTGAAGCTTATATTGATCAACCAATTGGCGTACCCGGGCGTACTCTTTCCCCACGGGAAGCTTTACTCGGAGCCAGTTAGGTTTACGGACACGTCGGGTTTTTTCTTCAGATATTACGGGCAATTCAATCATAGGAAGGTAAACAAATAGTACTACTAAGAGTCAAATCTTCATTAGCACAACATCGAGACTCGGTGATTGATTCCCTGAGATTTCGGTATAGGAAAGAAAGCTACTTACGTCCGCCGTAGAAGAGCATGATGAATGCCGAAGGAAAGATCTGACGATTATTAGCTCCGGCACCACCTACCAGTTCGATTTGCTGGGTAAAGCCTTCTAGCTGGAATCCAGCTTCAAATCCGGTGACATCATTTTTGAAGGTTCCAAATTCAAAAGCCAACGAAGCTTTGACATTGAATCCGGGTCTAATTTTAGATTCACCTATTCCTCGCAAAAACGGCCCAGACCCCACAATGCTACTACTATTCCTATGAAGATCAGGATCATAGGGAACGGTTGATACGCGGTTGGTATTTTCTGCAAATTGGATGTAGTAGGGCATTAGCAATCCGATAGTAGGACCTCCGGCCAGAATAGCATTGACCTGCACTCCCTGTTGAGGGGCTTTTTTAAACACTACCCACTCGCGACCGTACTGCGGACGTATGGAAAATAGATAATTAGTTTTTCCCAATAAAAAGGTGTTGCCGCTAATACGGGAAACCCGGCGTAGCTCTTTCGGATGCTTTACATTCACAATCTCCAATCCAAACGATTGGAACTTGTTGTCGCCAATGACCCGGCTAAATTTTCCCGCCAGCCCGGCGATAAGTCCAGAGTTGGTGTTTTTACTGATTCCCCAGATATATTCCCGGGAGTAATTGTAGGCACCCCGCTCTTGGGCAATGCTCAACTGACTAACCCCAATAAGGATAATCAGAAGTATGAAGCTAACGGTATTTTTGGTAATTTTCCTGCTCATCGGCCAAATCGTAGAGTTGTCTTATCTATAAATGTACAAAGTAAAAATAATCAATTTAGTATGTCTCATATAAAATCTTCTTATTTGGGTGAACTTCGCACTGAAGACATTCACCTGAAATCTTCCAACCGTATCATCACCGATGCCCCCACCGATAACCACGGCAAAGGGGAAGCCTTTTCACCCACTGACTTGGTATGTGCTGCCCTTGGTAGTTGTATGATGACTATTATGGGCATCCGTGCCCGTAAGCATCAGATCACGTTAGAAGGCCTAGATGCTGAGATCACCAAGGTTATGTCGGCTTCTCCGCCCCGTCAAATCTCCAAAATACGAATCAACTTCACTCTTCAAAACACTAATGCTACTCCCGAGCAGATCAATATGTTGAAAGAGGCCGCATTAACTTGCCCGGTAGCGCTCAGTATTAACCCTGCTATTGAGCAAGATGTTTCCTTTAGCTTCTAATTAATTCAAGTTGCTACCTATGAAAAGAAGTGTTATCGTATGGGATAAGATTGTATTTTTGAGGTTCTCACACTTCAAAACACTTATTCTTATGCTCAACGATAACACCATTGCAATATATGTGATTTTAGATGATA
>JBCCTI010000026.1:0-77663 GCA_039198955.1 Bacteroidota bacterium
CAGATGAGCAGGGATGCAATGAATAATACGGCAAACGAGCGTTCTTTCATTAATTTTAGAGCATCTAAACCGATAATATCTTGCCAACTGGCTTTTTCGCCCTTGCTTTTGGGTGGAGTATGCGGCAGTGTGAAACTGTACAATCCCATTACCACCGACATACCAGCAGCAATAAGAATCGGAGTAGATTGGCTTTCAATATTCAGGTAGCCAATAATTAATCCCGCAATAATCCAGCTGATTGTTCCTAGTACCCGTACTCCAGGAAATTCTTTGCCAGGATTTTCCATATGGTGGAACGATAGCGAATTGGTCAGGGCAATGGTCGGCATAAAGCAGAGCGTGTAGGCAATGATCACCGGATAAAACAGAGCGAAATCTTCGATAGTGGTGAGATAGTAGAGTATTCCCCCTCCTAGCAAATGCAGTACACCCAATACCCGTTCGGTAGGGAAAAAGCGATCCGCTACCATCCCAACGAAGAATGGGGAGATCATGGCCGCAATAGCAAAAGCACTATAGGCCAAGCCAATTTGAGTGCCTTCAAACTGAAGAGTAGTTCCTAAATAAGTACCGAGGGTGACGTACCAGGCACCCCAAACGAAATATTCCAGAAACATCATGCCCGAAAGCTGGGCGCGGGTGCGAAAATCCATAGAGAAGTGATTAGATTGTATGTAACGCTCAATTTAATGAATAATGATTAAAGAATATTACGGTTGCTTCTATAAGGAATAAAAAAGGCTGCTTTGAGGTGGTAATCGCACTGTCAAGAGTTTATGATTTTGTTGTATCATCTCGCTCCCATTGTGGAAGAATATTTTCAGTATCATGACCGCGCGGTGGCCGCCTAAAAGGAAACAAGCGTCGAGGGGTACGCTACCTAGAGCGCAGCGATAGTTTACCCGGGGCAACTAACAAATTACTCTGGTATTACTACCCTCACTGTTAATGGTGATTCGCAGTGAGCCTAATTCCCCTAATCGGACAATCTCACCCTTTTCAATGTAGTGGGGAATAATCATTACTAGGGATTCTAGCGCGGCCACGGCATTGGGCGAACTGACGGAAGTGATCTCCGCAATCTCTTTAGCTAACTGTCGGAAGTCAACTTCCCCATTACTGTTAGCTAAGGTAAAAGATTACTGTAATACACTATGTTTCGTTCGCATTGACAATAGACTTTCTTCTAAAATCCTTAATTTCAATCCACAACCTAATTTACCATTGATGAAATACCTACTTTACTGTTTTATTCTTCTCCTAACTACCTTCTTAGCCACTGCCCAATCCCTCTCCCATTGGACGTATCTGGAGATCGACTCTACCCGCGATAAGTGGGGGGATTATGCCGAGCCCAGCTGGCTACGCTACTTTGGTTTGGCCATGGGCGATCTAACCAATGATAACTACCCTGACATACTCGCCGGACGGCACGTGTATGTAAATCCCGGCGGTGACCTGAGTGGTGACTGGAAAAAACAAGACGTTGGCATAAATATAGACGGCATTTTTGTGGTAGACGTAGATGGAGATGCTTACGGCGATGTGATCGGTATGGCACTGCCTAACGTCTACTGGCTAGAAGCTAAGGACATAGCCGGAACCTCCTGGCAAGCAACTAAGGTAGCTGAAGTGCCTGCTACTAGCCACGTTAACAGTCAGGGCTTTACTACCGCCCAGCTAGATGGACAGGGCAAGCCTGAATTATTGATTGCTGGAGCCGGAAATATTTATGCCTTAACCATACCTAATAATCCATCGGCAGGGGAATGGCCCCGGACGTTGGTAGGAAAAAATACCTCAGATGAAGGTATTGGCACCGGAGACCTGGACGAGGATGGCGATATTGACATTGCCGCTGGACGATATACTGAGAAAAATCAAGAAGAACCTACGGAAGTAGTATGGTTCGCCAACCCCGGGGGCCGGCCATCCGGCGATGGTAGCGAAAACTGGAAAACAACGGTGGTAGGACGTAGCAATCACGCCGTCGACCGAGTAGCGGTAGCCGATTTGAATGGGGACGAGCAAGCCGATATTATCATTAGTGAAGAGCGTTATCCCGGATTAGAAGCGGATGGTAACCTGTTTTGGTACGAAAACCCTGCATCTTCGGAAAACACTGAATGGGAGAGGCATTTAGTTGTTACTCAGTACTCTATGAACAACCTAGCCGTAGCCGATCTGGATGATGACGGTGATACGGATATTCTAACCAGTGAACATAAAGGTACTGACTTGGCGTTACAAGCCTGGAGCAACGATGGCCAGGGAAACTTTGCTAAAAACGAGCTAGATACTGGTAAGGAAAGTCACTTGGGTACTCAACTAGCTGACCTAGATAATGACGGTGACCTAGATATTGTCAGCGTGGGTTGGGATCAACCCCAATACCTTCACCTTTGGCGCAATGATAATGATGCTTCCGAAATACAGTGGAGACACTATTCTTCCGAAAGTAATGACTTACCCGCTCCCAATCGTGGTGAACAGCAGACTGCATCCTTAGCTACTGATCTGGATAAAGATGGGGTCACGGACTTTGTAATTACTGAGCGTACTGCGGCCCCTTCCGTGGTTTGGTACAAGAAAAATGGGGAAAGCTGGGATAGAATGGTAGTAGAAGACGAAGCTTTACGAATAGAAGCCGGGTCAACCCACTACGATATTGATGGCGACGGGGACGACGACCTGGTGTTTGCCGGGGAAAGCCGTAGTAATGAAGTGTGGTGGTGGGCAAACCCTTATCCGGATTATAGCCAACCCTGGGAACGCTACACCATAAAAAAATCAGGAAGCAATAAGCACCACGATCAACTCTTCGGCGACTTTGATGGCGATGGTCAGCAGGAATTAGCCTTCTGGAATCAGCAAGGAAAAGCCTTGTTCCTAGCCGAAATACCTGATACTCCTAAAGAAGTTGAAGAATGGGACTTCCACCCCATCTATAGATACAGCACCGATGGCCAGATGGAACAGGTAGGCCAAGAAGGGTACCCCGGTTGGAAAGATGATAACGAGCACGAAGGTTTAGCCAAAGCTGATATTGACGGAGATGGAACGATAGACATTGTTGGCGGAGGACGTTGGTTTAAGCATATCGGCGACGGAGAATTTTCGGAGAATATCGTGGATGCCGCCTACGTTTTTACCCGCGCCGTTGCCGGACAGATTATAGAAGGTGGTCGACCCGAGATTGTTTTAGTAGTGGGGGATGGGGTAGCTCCCATGATTCTCTACGAGTACCGGGACGGAACCTGGCACAAAAAAGAGATTATAGCCAGCTTGGACAACGGCCATACCATTGACCTACTAGATTTTAATCAGGATGGACACCTGGATTTGTTCTCAGCCGAGATGCGTTTTGGTGAAGGTAACCCCGACTCTAAGATACGAATACTACTCGGAGACGGACAGGGAAACTTCAATGAACAAGTGGTAGCTACTGGCTACGGCGTACACGAAGGCCGCTTAGTTGATCTGGATGGTGACGGCGATTATGACGTACTTGGCAAACCCTACAGTTGGAAAACCCCTCGTCTGGATATATGGATCAACGAAGGCACTCCCAATCCATGAGAAAGAAAGCTGTAAAATTCTTTGTTTTCACTCTTCTTTTAAGAAAGGGAGCTAGAGGGATTTACTCGTGGATCTACTTGTACGGAAGTAGGTATTTCAAGTGTAGTATTTCTGAGATGTTCTTGTTAATGGTTACCACCTGGGCATCAATTCCTCAAACTTTTCTCACTAAAGAAAAAAAAGGCTACAAAGTGTCCGTCACTGCAAGTGAGGAACAAACGAAGCAGTCTCCTATTGCAGGTAAAGGAGATTACCTCGCTATCGCTCGTAATGACGTTTTTTTAATCCTTTTCCTGTCTTTTTTCTTCCTTTTTAGTGGAGAAGTAATTGCTCAACCTCAACCGGGTGATGTCTTCCGTGAGTACCATTGGTTACCTTTGCAAGTAAAAGAAAGTAGCAAGTTCCTGCGAGTAGGAGGAAAATTAGACTACGTAACCAATACCGATCACTTCCCCGCCGGGGCCCATCGAGATGGATTTATTCCGCTAGCGCAGTCAATTGATTTGAAAGATGCCGTGAAAGCCGAAGTAGTAGTAGAGAAAGTGCTCAGTCACGAAGGTACGCGGGGACTGGCTATTCAGGTAAATAAAAGCGATTGGATGCTACTACCCGAAGCGGACAGTATACCAACTCCCGCCTACGACTATATGCATCACTTCAATCCGACCGTAGAAGTGCCGTTGAGCATTTTGAAAGAAGGGAAAGAAAACGCTTTTCGGTTTAAGGTAGACAGCATCCAGAACTGGGGTTGGCCCCAGAACTTACTCTACGGCGTTACCTTCCGTATTTACTACGATCGGTCATCATCATTTGCTTATAACACCTCGCCCGTGCAGGCTGCCCCCAGCGAGAACGGCTTCCGTTTGTCATTGAATGTTGAAAACCAAGAAGAAATTAAGCAAGTCGATTACGTAGGTTACTACGAAGATGCTGATTGGGAAGGTAATGGTCAGTATCGTCAGTGGCACGCCCACTTACACCGAGGGCAGTTAATCTGCCACATTGGGAGCAGTGCATCCGCGCCATTTACCGTAAACTGGGCTACTGATTGGCTTCCCGATCAACCCGAAACTATGCAAGTGTACGCTCAGGTGACTACAAAAGATAGCATCATTTACGCCACTTCTGCCCTAGAATCGTTGGAGCTACTCTCGCGTACTTTTTCGGTAAAACTGTATAAACCCCAAGATGTACCTGCCCAGTGGGTCACCCGCTCGGGGGAATTTTCTGAGACTATCAGTATTTCAGAGGACATTCAACAAGCAGTGGATTATCAGCTTATCTGGATTAGCTGGAGTCCTTGTTATTCCAACGGAATTTTATTCAACGACCATTTAGTGTATTCTCGCGAAGATCCCTGCTACGATGCTATGCTTCATGTAATCACTCAGAAAGATACCCATGTACTACAAGCTGGAAAGAATACAATTACTACCTTGAAAACCCCGCTATTCCAGGGGCAAATGGTGCACGGTATGGAAGTACAGTGGCCAGGTATTATGGTAAAAGTGCGCTATGATACGTCCCAAAAATGAGAGCTGCTATGAAAAATAAATTTTTTGTAGGGGCTTTAGTCGGGCTTAGTCTCGGCTTAACGGCTCCATCGCTAATACAGCAAGCTTCGCTGGTAGAACCTACTCTAAAAATTGATGTATGGTACGGTACCAATCAGCAGTTTGGTCAACCAGGACTAGCGCAACAGTGGGTCAATGTGCTAGGAAATATTCAATCAGATACTGCCCTGCAAAAACTTAGTTATTCGCTTAATGGTGGTGCTCCTCGCGTTCTTTCTATTGGAGAAGATGGGCGGCGACTTGCTCGTAACGGCGACTTTAACATTGATCTACACGTAGATTCACTTCAAGAGGGGGAAAATGAAGTAATTATTACGGCGGTAGATTCTCTAGGAAATCAGGTAGATGAAACAGTAGATATTCAGTTTACACGAATAAACCAGTGGCCGCTTCCCTATGCGGTAGACTGGGATACCGTTCAGCAGATTACAGATGTAGTGCAGGTTGTCGACGGAAAGTGGGAACTGGTAGAAGGAGGGGTAAGAACTACTGAGCCTTACTACGATAGGGTACTAGCCTTTGGCGATACTTCCTGGCGTGATTATGAGGTGTCAACCTCGGTGACTTTTCACGATTTTACCCTACCTCATCCTGGGCCACCTACCTTTAATGTGAGTCATGCTGCGATTGCTACCCGCTGGCCAGGGCACGATTTTGATAAGAATCAACCTCATACTAAGTGGTTCCCGCTGGGGGCTACTGCCGAGTTTCGCCTGACTGATAACCTGGATAGTTGCCGATGGCGCGTTTTTGATGGTGAGCATTTGTACGTAGAAGACACCAATAAAATAAGAAGTATTGAATTAGGGGTGAAGTACCAGATGAAGCACCGGGTACTCACTATCCACGGTTCACTTACCCGCTACCAAGTAAAGCTATGGGAAGATGGAAGCTCCGAACCTGATGATTGGGACTTGGTAGCAGAAGAGTTTACCCCTAATAATATTCAATCCGGAAGTGCATTACTTTTAGCTCACAATACTGATGTTACGTTCGGTTCATTTTCAGTCATTCCAATCAACGATGAATAAATTATTCTTCTTAGTCTTAATAGCTTTTTTCTCGAGCTTTTTCCTTGGCAGTTGTTCTTCAATTCAGATTAATGAAGCAATGTACGAAGACCGTCCGCATTTTGTAGTACAAACGGCTTCAGCTACCTACTGGTATGACCGGGCCGGAGGCGGTCTTTCCCGCTTGGTTGACCCGGAAGGAAATGATTGGATTACTTTTAAAAAGGATCCGCTAAGTGAATATCCCGCCTCAGCCGCAGCGGGATTCCGGGGGATGCCCAACTTTGTGTTCCGTTCAAATGATGGTGGAGCCGGGCATCCTGGCTTCGACCAGTGTACGAGTGAGGTTGTTGACGATAACCAGATTCGCACTTACAGTAATAGTGGTAAGTGGCAGTGGACGTGGACTTTTTACGATACTTACGCTACTGTAAGGATGGAGAAAGTAGATACTGAGCATGCCTATTGGTTCTTATACGAAGGAATTCCCGGCGGTAACTATTCTCCCGAAGATTATTATTGGGGAACTGATAAGCTAGGTTATCAGATTCAATTACCGGATTATTTTAAAGAAGAGCGGGCTATCGGCGATTGGCAGTGGGCGTATTTTGGAAGTAAAACCTGTCCACATACTTTGCTACTCGGAATGCAGGAGCCGGATAGTCACTCTGATTTGCTAGGATTTTTAGGCAATACATCAGACGGGCTATTTTCACCCGATGGTATGGTCGTGTTTGGTTTTGGTCGTCAAAGGGGAGCAGTTCCTTTAATGAACCACTTAGGCAACACTTTTTATGTAAGCTTAGCTAACTTCTCAGTATCCTCGGCTGAAGAACACGAGAAAGTAATTGAGAGAGTCCGACAGCTTTTAAATCAAGAGTGAGATATAGATTGTATCAAAACTGAACAGTTAACTGTTACATTTTGATACACTTTATATTGTTACTTTTTTGTATAGTTATGATAGTCAGTAATTTACAATTGTGGTATCATTTTTAGGTATTCCGTAAAGAAAAAGCGCACTGATGATACGGCACACTTTTATTACAATTTTACGCACGTTACGCAAGAACAAAGTATTCAGCCTAATTAATATTATCGGCTTAGCTGTTGGGCTTGCTGCTGGTCTACTAATTTTTCAATACATATACTTTGAGCGTAGCTTTGATCGGTTTCATACGAAAAAGAATCGTCTGCATAGAGTAGGATACATCAATGAAACTCGTAATGTCAAGTTATCGCTCCTATACCATACGGTGGCACCAAAAATAGAGAATGAAATTTCTCAAGTAAAACAGGCTACCCGCCTGTGGGAGCAAAATGGCACCTTGGTTGTACAAAAGAGCAACCAACAAACATCGTTTAAGCAAACATTTGTTTACACTGATGCTAATTTCTTTACTATGTTCGATTTTCCGCTACGCTTCGGTGAACGAACTAGTGTTCTCGCCAATCCTCACTCAGTAGTGATTACTGAATCTATTGCCCAGAAGTTTTTTGGCGAGGTAAGTCAAAGCCTTTTAGGGAAGGCAATCACACTATACCACATGTTTGGCCCCCAGCAATATCAGGTGACCGGCATTGCTGAAGATTTTCCGGCAAATTCACATATTAATCAGGAAATCTTCTTTTCCTTTGAAGCAATAGAAAATAGTCCTGCGTACCTAAACCTGAGTCGTTGGGGCTCGTTCCCTACGTATGTTCTTTTGCATCAGGGGGCATCTTCAAATCAGGTCACGCCTGTGCTGAACGAAATTTTGAAACGTTCAAACCCTGAAGATTCAGGAGAACTGATGCTCGAGCCAATATCCCAGACCTATCTTTATTCTGATTTAGGTAATAGTTTGGGTAGCACAGGTAATGCTCAACTCATTTACATCTTTGGTATCATTGCGCTATTTCTTATTGTCATTGCTTGGGTGAATTATTTAAACCTAGTTACGGCTCAGGCTGCTGGGCGGGCCAAAGAAGTGGGGGTTCGCAAAGTTGTAGGTGGTCAGCGGTTTCAACTAGTTAGGCAGTTCTTACTAGAAGCATTGCTCTTTAATCTAGTGAGTTCGTTGCTAGCACTCACTATTTTTCAACTGAGCCTCCCCGGTATTAGTAATCTGTTAAGTAAAGAGATACAGTCGGTACATTTATTTGCCGAACCGCTATTCTGGTTAGCGTATGTTATTGCCATTGTGTTGGGGAGTTTGGTTTCTGGCTTATACCCAGCGTTAGTGCTTTCGTCCTATCGACCTATTGTAGTGCTTAAAGGAAATTTCTCAAATTCCCGTCAGGGTACTTTCTTGCGAAAAACACTGATGGTATTACAATTTGCTGCATCCGTAGCATTAGTGGGGGGCACTTACGTAGTATTTCAGCAGTTAAATTTTATGCGAAACCAAAGCCTTGGGCTGAATATTAAGGAAACTTTGGTTATTGGAAGCCCCGCCATCGTCGATGACAATTTCTCGGGACGAATGGCTACACTGAAAACTGAAATCAGCCGACTACCTTTTGTAGAGAGCGTCGTACTTTCAGGAAACGTACCGGGCAAAAGCTATAATTACTCTGTTCAGGCAGCCTTACCCCAAGAAGATCTAAGTGAGGCTCGGAGCTACGCGATCTTAGAAATTGATGATCATTATCTAACAGAATATCAGATCCCTTTGGTTGCGGGACGAAACTATAACGATACGTTGAGCCAAGAATCAAATAAGCTCATTATTAACGAAACCGCTTCCCAATATTTAGGCTTTGATATACCACAGGAGGCAGTCGGACAGCTAATCAAGATTGGGAATGCTAAAGAAGTACAGGAGATAGTTGGAGTAGTAGCTAACTACCATCATAAATCGCTGCAAAACGATTACGAACCCCTCATTTTCAATTTCAGGCCGAAGAGTGGAATGCTTTCGGTAAAAATCAATACCAGCTCTTCTTCTACTCCTATTCCTGAAGTAATTAGTGCGCTGCAGGAAAAGTATCTAACCGTATTTCCCGCTAATCCCTTTGAGTACTATTTTCTAGACGAGCAATACAACTCCCTGTATCAGGAAGATCAAAGGATAGGGCAGGTCTTTGCAATTTTTTCTGGGTTAGCTGTCTTTATTGCCGGGTTAGGGTTGTTTGGCCTGACTTCTTTTTCGGTAACCCAAAGGACAAAGGAAATTGGTATACGAAAAGTATTGGGGGCTTCCGTAATTAGTGTACTACGTTTGCTCACGAAAACCTTTGCCCAGCTAATGCTACTAGCAATAGTAATTGCGGTTCCCATTACTTTCTGGATAATGCAAAGGTGGTTAACAAACTATGCCTTCAGTATTGACTATTCAATCAGTTTATTTGTAGTTCCTAGTACACTGATTTTTTCAATAGGAATATTAGTTATCAGTACTCAGACAATAAAGGCGGCATGGATAAATCCAATTCATTCGCTCCGGTACGAGTGAACCAGTAAATAAAAAAGCAGCCTGTTGAGGGGCTGCTTTAACTACTATGTCTTGGATCAGCGATTGCTACTGAATCTTGAATGAGTTAAAAAGCTTCCTTACACCAGGAAAGGAAACTTTAGGAGGATTCTCAAAGTTCCGACCGTATACAACTGGAATATTATTAAACACCGAGGTCTCTACCTCTTTAAAAGGTATAGTTATTGGGTCATGAACGATTGAAAACCGGATATAATGGTTGTTGGCGTATTTGGTAAGCTTTTCAACCAACTTGATATCAACTGAAGAGTCAAAGTAGATATAGTTAACCTTGTTATCCTCACAATACTTAGTGATTTCGGCTGCACTAATATCAAGATTAGCATTTTTGTTATCGAGGAAACCATAAAAGTGATGACCAAACTTCTGGTTTAAGTCTAGTGAACGTAATAGCTCTTGAGTGGTAGGAGTATTACCTACTATAATAAAATTCACTTTATTCCTCCGTTGGTTGCTTAGCAGACGATAACTGAACAACATTAAAAACTTAGAACCTATAGTGATGAGCATAGAGAAGAGATAAACATCAATGAGGTAGTTTATTTCAAAATACTGAGGCGTAGTTAGTAAGTAAACGAAAATGAAAAGAGCGTGAATGAGGATCACCTTGACCGTACTTTTGATGATGCGGAAAACCTTTTTCAGGGTCGTAGTACTATACTGGTTGGAAAACAAGGATATGATCGTCCAAAGGAGGGCCCATACTACGTAGAAAGAGGCTTGGGAACCGATTTCTGCTCCATGAGATAATGCTTTGCGGGATGATAAATCAAAGGCAAAGTACAGGCAGAACGCGTCCAAAAGCATAACTGCTAGGAAAAACGTTTTGGAGTATTGGGTATATTTGGGTATCTGAAACATATCAATAAAAAATTGAATCAATCAAAGGTAACAAAAAAAACGAGACGATGAAATATTTATCGCATAAATGCTAAAAAAAATAAAGAAATATTCTAAAATTTAAAAAATATAACGTTAAATTAATATGCATAATATTAAGGTGACTTACCAATACTTACATAAATAGACCGATTTTTTTTCATTTTTTCAATAAAAAGGGATACTTTTTTTAAAGTTACTTTCCAATACAGAATTTACTGAAAATAGTGCCTAATAAATCATCGGTTGTAATATCACCAGTAATTTCACTTAGGGCGTAGAGGGCGTGACGAATGTCCTGAGCTAGGAAGTCGTGCGTGATCCCCAGATCGATTCCTGATAGTACTTGTTCCAAACTGCTCTGGGCTTTCTTCAGACTATCGTAATGGCGAACATTGGTGACGATAGCCGACTGGCTTTGTACATCGCTTAGCGAAAACTGACCGATTATTCTTTGCTTCAAATTATCGAGATGCTGCTGGGTAGATGCAGAAATTAGTATAATATCTCCCTTAGCTTGGAGTGCTTTCACCAAATCAGGACGGGCCTGATCGAGCTTGTTGCCTACTTTAATAATTGGAATATTAAGTTCTTCCAAAAACTCGGTTTCAGACAATATTTCCTCTAACTGACTGTCTTTCAGATCAAGAAGATATAGAACTAGGGCGGCTTGCTTGATTTTTTCGTGGGTACGCTGTACCCCAATGGCTTCTACTGCGTCCTTGGTTTCCCTAATTCCGGCGGTATCGATGAAGCGAAAACGGATGCCCTCCAGCGTGATTTCATCTTCAATCACATCGCGGGTTGTACCCGGAATATCGCTTACAATGGCTTTTTCTTCATTGAGCAGGGAGTTCAGCAAAGTAGATTTGCCAACGTTGGGTTTTCCGGCAATCACGGTTGGTACGCCGTTCTTAATGACATTGCCTAATGAAAAACTGTTAATAAGATGCTCAATTTTATGGACAATGCTTTCTACTAGTTGCCGTAACTCAGTGCGGTCAGCAAACTGTACATCTTCTTCCGAAAAATCCAGTTCTAGTTCAATCAGTGACGCAAAGTGGATCAATCTCTCACGGAGTTGCTGGATCTCCTCGGAAAAACCACCCCGCATTTGGTACATCGCGGCCCGGTGGGCGGCCTCCGAGTCGGCCGCAATCAGTTCAGCGATGGCTTCGGCCTGAGCAAGGTCGTACTGACCATTGAGATACGCCCGTTGGCTAAACTCACCGGGCTGGGCTAAACGAGCCCCCAGACTGATAAATAGCTGGATTAACTGCTGAATAATGTAAGAAGAACCATGGCAGGAAATCTCAACCACATTTTCTTTAGTAAAAGAGTGGGGGGCTACGAACAAGGAAACCACCACTTCATCCAAAACTTGTTCCTGCTGGCGGATAGTACCAAAATGTAGCGTGTGTGAAGGCTGTTTTTCCAAGTCTTTGCCATGGAAAACCTGATTTACGAGAGAGATTGCAGTTGACCCCGATAGACGAACAACTCCAATTGCTCCTTCCCCCGGGGGGGTAGATAAAGCAATAATGGTGTCCTGAGCGTAGTAGGTAGGCATAAAAAAACAGTTATCGGATTCTTACTGCAAAGAAACAGATAACTGTACGAAAATCGTTGCTAGAACAATAAATTACTGGTTCATTTCAGCCTCATGGAAGGCTTCCAGTAATTTTAGGAAGTCGTCCGCCGGGCGGAATCCACTTACAGGCTGGAATCGTCCCAAAGACTCGTCGAAGAACACTACGGTAGGATATCCAGTTACGCGCAGGGCACGAGCCAATTCGCCTTTAGTAAACTCCTGGCCTTTGAAGGTTACTTTATCGTTGCTGTCGGCTTTTAGCTTCACAGCGTAGAAGTTTTCGTTGACGTAAGCAGCTACTTCTTCGTCGGCGAAAGTGGTTTTATCCATTTTTTTGCACCAACCACACCAGTCGGTGTAAACATCCATAATCACCTTCTTAGGATTTTCTTCAGCTAGTTCCTGAGCCTCTTCAATCGTCAGCCAGTTAATTTTTTGCGGTTCGGCTTTCTCTGAATCAGAATGATTGAAAGAAGTAAGTAGCAAGAAAAGAAATAATCCAAGCGAATAGGTTGAAAACTCCTTTATTTTCAGATATTTCATAGTCTTTCGTACTATTTATTTTTATAACGCGACCTTCTCGGAAAAGATTCTTAGAATCAATAGCAAACATTACTCCATTTGTCAGAAAGAAAACAAATAGCTGACTTAGCTAAACGCTTGAAGCAGTTTTAGGCAGTCTTCTTCCATAAATGGCCCAACGAGCGATACTTTCTGGCCAGATCGACTTATCACTTCTGCACTAGTAATGCTAATTTGGGGCATAAATCGGGTAATGGTAGCAATGCTCGCCCCAAATACTACTCGGGAAACCTTGGCGTAAATAATGGCTGACATGCACATAGGGCAGGGTTCTCCGCTAGTATACAGCGTGCAACCAGAAAGTAAATGGCTCTGCAATTGCTTACTAGCCGCTCGAATAGCGTTGATTTCCTCGTGTGCCGAAGCGTCGTGAGAAGAAGACACTGTGTTAAACGCCTGAGCGACGAACTCACCTTCTTTCACAATTACGCAGCCAAACGGGGTTTTTCCCGATTGTGCTTGCTCAATAGCTTGCTGCATAAAGTATCGATCGCTAAGCTTGTCCATTCTTAACCTCCTCCTCCACGTGCTTCACCAGTCGGTCACAAAGCTCATTAATTTCCTGGGCCATAAAAGCATCGCCAGTGGCATTGAGCGTGGTTTGGGCCAGCCCGCCGATGGCATCAATGCAGAAGCGTTTCATTTCGTTGACGGGCATCCCTTTCGTCCACAGGTCAATACGGAGGGTATTTTTTTGCTCATCATCCCAAAACGAAAGGCTCATGGCTTTACTGTCCAGTGACTGTGCGCCTACTGGGGAATTACCATCGGCATCAATTGCCTTCCAGGTAATTTTCTCGGGAATATTGGCTTCGTCTAATGCTACTGTAATGTTGATATCCGAATTTTTCATAGCTGGCTATTTTCAGGCTACAATACTACAAACTTCCCTGCGGCTTACCTACTGAATAGTACCCGAAGGAAGCATTTGCTGAAAGTCTTGGTAAGAAGGTGGGTTAAACGGTTGGGTACTGCAACCAATCGCATTTGCTTTCTGGGTGATGTTTTCAAAGCGATTGCTCGGATTGGGGTGCGTACTCAAGAAAATGGGAATTCCACTGGTTTTTCCGTCTTCGGTCAGTTTCTGGAAGAACGAGCGGGCTCCGGCGCAATTGTAAGGTGTCTGCGAAAGGTTCTCAACTGAGGCTGCATCGGCTTCTCTTTCAAATTCGCGACTGAAGGACAGCCCCGCTGCCCCAGCAGCCAGTTGGGCGGCAATCTGAGTAAGCTGATTGGCATCATCGCCCAGCAGTAAACTGAGCAGAATATTGATACCGTACTGTCGCTGAATATTTCGCATGGAGTGGCGCAGATCAGCGTGGGCAATTTCATGACCGAGCACTCCCACCAAATTGTCTTCACTATCCAGATATTTTATCAGTCCGGTGTACACATAAACGTATCCGCCGGGAGCGGCAAAAGCGTTGAGGGTGCTATCGTTCTGAATAATCCTAATCTGCCAAGGAAACTGCTCCCGGTAGGCAACTTCATCTGAGTTTAGAATACCGAAAAAAATATTTTCCAGATAATTATAAGCATCGTTGCACTGAACGCTATCTAGCACTGGACATTCTTGGGGGTTACTCAGGATGGAGGAGTCTAGCTGCTGCCCCAGTTGAATTTCTTGGTCGAGAGAAAATACCTGGAGATTATCGTTTTCGTCGCAGGAAGTAAGGGTAAAAAATAACACAACTCCAGTTAGAAAAAGTGTAGATCGTAACATCAAGGAATGGTTCAGTTTAAAAAGTGATAGTATCTGCCGTCTGGTTGTGAGCCAACTTCATACTTTTTACCGCCCCATTGGCTCGCACGTGGACAATATTTACCTGATCGTCAAAGGTGTTAAGTAGCAAGGTGTTTTGAACTTTTACCTGCTCTAGTGAGGAAATTGATGTGCTTTCTAAATAACACCACATAGTTAAGTCTTCCCGCTCGAAACCCAGAAATTGCGATGTAACGGGCTGCTCATTTACAGTGAATGTAATGTGCTGATACAGATAATCCTGAACAATAGAATCTAGCTCAGCGCGGTTCGGTGGATTTAGCACGTCAATGTAAGAATCGGCCTGATCTTTATTTTGGTTGAGAGCTTCTTCCAGGTCATCGGCAAAGATTTTGACAGTAATTTGAAGAGTATTTTCTTCTTCAGCATGATAGATACTAGTCACACTGATGTGGAAGGGGTGGGTGGTAAAGAGTAGTGAGGTAAGAACCGAAACAATGAAGTTCATAATAAGTGAGAGCTTAATCAGCTATTATTCTGTAAGATGGCTAATGCGGCAGTACGGTCTTTTTCTAGTTGGGCGGTCAGGGCTTCCAGGCTATTTAACGTCATATCGCCCCGGATATGTTCTAAAAATGTGACCGTTATTTGCTGCCCGTAAATATTTCGGTTGAAATCAAAGATGTTAACTTCAATCGTCTTATTTCTCCCGGCTAACGTGGGGCGATTGCCAATATACAGCATTCCCCCGTAGTATTTTTTGCCAACGAGTACATACACCGCATAAATACCATCGGCTGGAATCAGTTTGTATAATTCTTTAACCTGAATATTAGCGGTCGGAAAACCCAAGTCCCGACCTATTTTATCCCCATCTACCACTATTCCGCTTATTTCGTAAGGCCGTCCCAGATAAGTGCGGGCGGTGGTGACATCCCCGCTGGTAAGTGCTTGCCGAATTTTGGTGGAACTTACCCCGATATCATCAACATCCTGACGGGGGATTTCTTCTACTTGAAAGCCAAAATCAGAGGCGTGCTGCTGTAGGTACGCAAAATCACCTTGGCGGTCGCAACCAAACCGATGATCGTACCCAATAACAAGGTACTTTGTCCCAATTTGCTCAATCAAAATTCTTTGCACATAATCGTAGGGAGAGATCTGGGAAAATTCCTCAGTAAAGGGTATTTGCACCAGATGGTCGACTCCAGCTTGTTCTAACAGCTGGGCTTTTTCTTCAAAAGTATTGAGCAATTTGAGTGAACCTTCTACTCCTTGCAGAACTAGGCGAGGGTGAGGCCAGAAGGTAAGCACTACCGTTTCACCATTTACCTCCCGAGCCATTTCTTTCAAGCGAGCTAGGATTTTCTGATGACCCACATGCACTCCATCGAAGGTGCCGCTGGTAACAACGGGCCGGTGAGGGGGGGCATCAATTTTACCCTGGTGGTGAATCTTCATTCCTTATCTAGTTTCAACAGGCTGGTCCACTCAGCAATATTGTGGGCATCACTTACTTCAAATTGTCCGATTCGGGTTCGTCGTAGTTCTTTTAAGTAAGCACCTACACCCAATACTTGACCCAAATCCCGTACCATACTGCGAATGTAAGTGCCTTTAGAACAAACTACCTCAAACCGGACGGTAGGAAGGTTGACTTCGGTAAAGCTAAATGTTTTTATTTGCACCTCCCGAGGGTTGATTTCTACTTTTTTTCCCTTGCGAGCCGATTTGTACACCCGTCTCCCGTCTACTTTTATGGCGGAGTGCTGAGGAGGAACTTGTTGAATTGTACCGAGAAATTGCTGACGAACTGCTTCAATCTGTTCTGGCGTAACGTGCTCGGTAGATTGCTCGCTATCAAATTCCGTTTCCAGATCAATAGAAGGTGTGGTTTTTCCTAACACTAATGTACCCTCGTAAGCTTTTTCCATTCCCTGGAACTTCTCAATCTGCTTGGTCATTTTTCCGGTGCAGAGAATCAATAGTCCGGTAGCTAGTGGGTCTAGGGTTCCGGCATGGCCGATTTTCTTCACCTTCGTGAGCCCCTGCATTTTTTTCACCACGTCGAAAGAAGTCCATTCCAGCGGTTTATCTACCAGTAGCACTTCCCCGCTAGCAAAGTCGTAGTTCTTTACCGAGGTGTGAGGTGTCGGCCGAGTGTATGATGATGAAATATTAGTCATATCAGATAAACCACGTACTGGCAATGGCGATGGTTCCCACGATAAAGCAATATATAGCAAAATAAATGAGCTTGCCTCGTTTGACAATCGCAATCATCCACTGGCAGGCCAGCAAGCCTGAGATAAAAGCAGCTAGAAAGCCTAAAATCAAAGCCAGACTGGAAATGGCTTCGGCAGAGGCGGGTTCTTCCAGATAATCCAATACTTCCAGCAAGGATGCTCCCAAGATAGGAGCTAGTACCATCAGAAAGGAGAAGCGGGCGGCCTGTTCTTTTTGGACCCCCACCAGTAGGGCGGTAGCAATGGTTGCTCCTGAACGGGAAATACCGGGCATGATAGCGCATGCTTGGGCAATTCCAATAATCAAAGCTTTGGGAAAGGTGACCTGACCGGCCTGTTTTTTAGCGTAGTACGTCAAGGCGAGAAGGGTTCCGGTAATCAGGAGCATAACTCCGACTAGTAGGACTTTACCGCCAAAAAAGGCTTCAATCTCGTCTTTAAATAAAGCACCCACCAGCCCAACCGGAATCATAGAGACAACGATTTTAGCTACGTAAGCCGTTTCTTCATTCCACTGAAAACGAAAAACACCTTGTATAATTTGGGCAATATCTTTCCGGAAAATAACGATAGTGCTAAGTGCCGTGGCGCAGTGGACCACAACCGAAAACAGCAAATTGTCTTTACTTTGAACGCCTAAAAGCACCGTTCCCAGTTCAATATGGCCGCTGCTGCTGACAGGCAAAAACTCAGTGAGCCCCTGAACGATACCCAGGATAATCGCTTCGATAATAGTCATAGTTGGTAAGGTTAATTAGGCAGGTCAGGCGGGCAGGGTAGCTTTACTCAGGTTTGGAAAGAATAGCGAAGAACTCAATGACAAAGCCCACCAAAACGACTAGCGGGCCCAGCGTGAGTCCAAGAAATCCAAAACCGTAGGGCTCAGTGTCTAATGACATCAAAACAAAACCTAGAACTACAACGACAACCCCGGCTAGCATCAGCCGATAGTTTTTCTTTCCAAACGGAAGAGGATTTTTATTTGACATAACCATTTGGTGTTAAAGTGTTATGGTATTATGGTGTGAACTGACTGTCGTGTGATATTAAAATTACAGGTTTACAATTTTCATACTTAATCAGAAAAGGGTGGTTTCCGAACTTAGAACACAAAACTTGCTACTAAAATACTACAACACCATAACACATTAACACTGTAAACTGAATGTTTAACATTTTTTAATACAACTGATCCAGCGACATACGTAAATATTTTTTTACAGCCCGATAGGTGCTAATGAATCCCATAAATCCGCCAATGACCAGCAGTGCGGCAATCAGGATAATGAGCTCTTCGGTACTTTGTAGTTGGGCGAGATCGGTTACCTGCTGCTGAGCGTACTGCGTTAGGGCAAACAATAATCCGCCCGCAAATATACCACCCAAGATACCGTGAAGCAACGAACGACTCAGAAACGGACGCTGAATGAAAGAAGCGGTTGCCCCGACTAACTGCATACTGCGAATGAGAAAACGCTGAGAAAACAGCGCCAACCGAATCGTATTATTAATCAAAATCGCTACGATGATGATAAGCAAGACGGCGAAACTCACCAGAATAATGCTAATTTTGGTCACATTACGATTGATAGCATCAATCAAACTTTCTACGTAAGCTACCTCAAAAACCCCGCGCTGGCGTTCAATATCCAGCTTGATTTTACTTAACTGAGCGGATTCGTAGTACTCGGGTTTTACGTGGATGACGAAGGCATCGCGCAGGGGGTTTTCCCCTAAAAACTGCCGAAAGTCTTCCCCGGTTTCCGCGATAAAGTCTTGGGCGGCTTCTTCTTTAGAGATAAAAACGACGGCCTCTTGTCCCTCCTGCTGTTCAATATATTCTTTGCTGGCGAGTGTTTTCTGAATTTTCAGTCGGTCGCTGGGGGAGATAGTCTGGTTCAAAAATACCTGAATTTCAACGTTTTCCTGAATAACCTGCGTGAGCCGGTTGGCGTAGATCAGCAGTAACCCGAATAAGCCGATAACAAAGAGGGCGAGTGTAATGCTAAACACTACACTTAGGTAAGGGTAGCTCCCCAGCTTTTTCTTCTTACGGATTTTTACCTCGGTTACCTCCATGGCTTCTTCATCGCTTGCGAGGGGCCGCTCCGCGGTTGCTTGACTTGTTACGCTTACTTTCTTCGTTGGCTTTCATCGCTTCTTCTAATTTTAACTGAAATTTCGACTTTTTCTTGTTTCGGTTTTTCTTTTTGTTCTCTTCTAGTTTCTGCCGGATCTTATCATCGTCCACAAACCGTCGAATGATAGCTTGTTGCCCGAATGTAACTAAGTTAGAAACCAGATAGTAAAAGCTCAGTGCCGCCGGAAAGGAGTTTAAAACGAACATCAGTACTACGGGCATAAAGTACTGAATGGATTTCATAGGACCTTGTACCGCCGTAGCTTGACTGTTCGACCAAGCGTACAGAATCTGCGAAAGGGTCATTAGTAATACAAATAAGCTAATGTGGTTACCGTAAAAATCACTAAGCAGTGGAATATTAGCCGTCCAGGTAACAATGGCATCGTACGTTGAGAGATCGTCAGCCCAGAGGAAAGGTTCTTGCCGTAACTCGATAGAGTTGGGAAAGAAGAAGAACATAGAGAACAGAATGGGCATTTGCAGCACCATTGGAATACAACCGCTTAGTGGACTTACGCCTACTTTTTGATAAAGCTGCATTTGATCCTTCTGCATAGCGGCCATATCGTCGCCGTGCTTTTCTTTCAATTCATCCAACTCCGGCTTCAACACCTTCATCTTCGCCATTGAGACGTAAGACTGGTAGGTCAGCGGGAATAAACCAGTCTTCACAATTAGGACAACGACTACGATAATTAGTCCATAGTTGTCAAAGAACCGCTCCAGAAAGTGAAATAAGGGAGAAATTACGTATTTACTGATGGGCTTTACAATATCGTAACCCCAGTCGATATTATTCTCAAAGTCTATTGCTACGGGCGACATTACCCGCTGGTCGTTGGGTCCGAAGAAATATTTGAACGCAGAGCTTCCGTCATCGAGCGAAACGGGTACTTGTAACCCAATAGTTTGAACGATATCAGAATTTTCGGGTGGGGCTTCTAATGAAATTAGAGCTTTGGGAAACATACCTTCCGCAATAATTCCCGAGGTGAAAAAGCGCTGCTTCATCCCCAGCCACTTCACGGGTTCTTCAATCAACTCAGTTTCAGTTTCACCGGGGCTTTGCAGTAGTGAAATGTAATCTTTCTCGCTGGTGTAATAGTTTACCCGTCCCCGGGTACGGCTTTCTTTCCCGTCTTTTTCTACTACTTTTAGTTCATCGTTCCAAACGAAAGTGAGTGATTCGTCCCGAATGATCCCACTAGCATTTTCAATGGATATATCGTAAAACAACTCGTACCCCTGTCCGCCCAGACGATAGGCTTGTCGTATTTGTCGCCCTCCTTCCAAATTGGCGGTAAATTCTACCGTAGCCGTATCTTCGGCACTAACCTGCTGATTGCCAGTAGAGGGTGAATAAAATAGCTCGTAGAGGTCAACTTCCCCCTGGGCAGCGTTAGCCACCAGCTGAATTTCACTAGATTCGGAAGTTAATAACTCTACGGCACCACCGCCGTAGGCTTCGTAGTTCTTCATCTGTACAAAAACCGGGCGCCCTCCCTGGGTAGAAAGACGGACGAGCATATCTTCATTTTCCAGCGTAATGGTTCTTTCTTCCCCCGTAGCAGCGGCAGCAAAGGCTCCGTATCGCTGCTGATTAGCTAAATCTTGCACTGAGTCGGGTAGTGACTCTAGGGGGGTAACCGGCTGGCTACTATCCGGCTGAGTGCCTGAAGTGGTTTCTTCCTGCGTTGCAGTTGGTTCAGTAACGGGAATAGACTCCGGGGCAAAAAATCGAAAATATACAAAGAGTAGCAGGAATAATAAGATAAATCCAATCGCTTGATTCTTATCCATATATGTTAGCGTAAATGAATGCTAATACGTTTGATACACTTAAATGACGAACCAAAGTTCGAAATATGAGGGTAATTGATAAATTTAACTGAGTTTACTTCTCAACGGGTTCTTTTACCCGGTTTTTTGTCAGGATAGCTGCTTTTACAAATTGTACAAACAGCGGATGAGGTTCCTGTACTGTGCTTCTCAATTCAGGGTGGAATTGGGTGCCCAAGAACCAAGGATGATCTTTTATTTCCATGATTTCCACCAGCTTGCTATCGGGGTTAATTCCGGTAGCCACCATACCTTGTTTGGTAAATTGCTCTAAATAATTATTATTAAATTCGTAACGGTGGCGGTGTCGTTCCTGAATAAGCTTGGTTTTCCCGTAAGCATCGTAGGCCAACGAGCCCTTCTTTAGCTCACAAGAATAGGCTCCCAACCGCATGGTACCGCCCATATCCTCGACATGTTTTTGCTCTTCCATTAAGTCAATCACCGGATCGGAAGTACTAGCATCGAACTCGGTAGAATTGGCTTGGGACAGCCCCAGCACATTTTGGGCAAACTCAACTACCGCGCACTGCATTCCCAAACAAATACCAAAGAAGGGAATTTGCTCTTCTCGGGCAAAACGGGCAGTTAGCAATTTTCCAGGAATACCCCGCTCCCCGAATCCGGGGGCTACTAAAATGCCGTGTAGATTATCCAACACAGCGGCTACATTTTCAGCGGTAATGCTTTCGGAAGGAATCCACTGAATACGTACTTTACACTCATTTTCGGCACCCGCGTGTACAAAAGCTTCGGCAATAGATTTGTAAGCGTCAGGTAGTTCAACGTATTTTCCAACTACCCCGATAGTTACCTCATTAATGGGGTTTTTCAATCGGCCCAGAAATTTCTTCCAACGCAAAATGTCAGGCTCTTTACGATCCGGCAGGCGCAGCTTACTGAGTACCTGCTCATCCAACTTCTCTTTTAACATGTAAATCGGCACATCGTAGATAGAGTCGGCATCAATCGCTTCAATTACCGAACTAAGATCTACGTTGCAGAACTGAGCGATTTTACGACGAATATCAGTAGGAAGGTGCTGAGAAGCCCGGCAAACCAGTATATCGGGCTGTACCCCAGCTTCCGACAATCGTTGCACCGAGTGCTGGGTGGGCTTTGTTTTTAGTTCTTTTGCCTTTTCCAGGTAAGGCACTAAGGTCAAGTGAATAACCACAAAATTGCTAGATCCCAATTCCCAACGGGCTTGGCGAACGGCTTCTACAAAGGGTAATGACTCAATATCTCCCACACATCCTCCAATCTCGGTAATCACAATATCGTATTCGCCCGTTTGACCTAATTTGAAGAAATGGTCTTTAATCTCGTCGGTAATGTGGGGAATCACCTGCACTGTTTTTCCTAAATATTCGCCCTTACGTTCTTTAGAGATTACGTTATGGTAAATTCGTCCGGTGGTGACGTTATTGTTCTGAGAGGTACGGATATTAAGAAAACGCTCATAGTGACCTAAGTCCAAATCAGTTTCAGCCCCATCTTCGGTAACGTAGCATTCCCCGTGTTCGTAGGGGTTCATCGTGCCCGGATCAATGTTAATGTAGGGGTCGAACTTCTGGATAGTAACCCGAAACCCTCGGGCTTGAAGCAATTTTCCGAGTGAGGCTGATATAATTCCTTTACCCAATGATGAGGTTACCCCACCAGTAACAAATACGTATTTAACTGATCCCATAAGAATTGTAGCTTACGGGGCACAAAGGTAGGACTTTTATAATAGAATCAGCAGGGAGCGGAACAAAGATTACGATCAGCAGTAATAAACCTATTTAATAGATAGGAGAGTGATTGCAGCGAAACTATATGGCTCTTAAAGTATCGCAAAAACTGATATCCTCACCCAAAAAGTGGTTTGACCGGGTAAATATTACGTAGAAAACTATACCCCAATACTGTCTTAATCAAGACATGATTAGCACTATTTTTTGCCAGAATTGCATAAAATTTGCTGGAATATAGCTAAATAGGCACCCTAAACTAGGGTAAATTTTATAGAGATTCCGGCAAAAATTTTGTTATTTTATCAATACTTTACGTATATTTGAAATATAAATAAATTTATTTTTTTTATAATTTTATAAATAAATCCAGATTGTGCGAGTCACTTTAACCAAATACATATGTAAGCTGATAGTGCCAATGATAGTTGGTTTGCTTATGCTTCATGGTAGCAGTGTTGAAGCTAGTAGGGTTCAGCAGTCTAATCTCGAGTCTTTTGGTGTAGCCCTAGCTTCATACGGGACTAGTGAATATGTTAGTATTGACGAAGAAGGATATTATGGCGACGAAGCCCCCCCCGACGCGAATGCTGGTCCCGATCAAGTGTTAGAAGACAGCGATGGGAACGGTAGTGAAGAGGTGGTCTTAGATGGTTCGGCTTCAGTGGACAGTGATGGGTCGATTGTGAGTTATGCCTGGAGTTGGACAGGAGGGGGTAGTGCGACGGGGGCAAATCCGACAGTGACCTTGTTGGTGGGCAGTACGACGATCACGCTAACGGTGACCGATGATCAAGGGGCTACTGCTACCGATAATGTAGTTATTACAGTAGCTGAGAAAGTAAACGAACTGCCGGTAGCAAATGCTGGAATAGATCAGACAATTGTAGATAATGATAATAGTGGCGATGAGCAAATAACGTTAGATGGTTCCGCCTCTACTGATAATGATGGAAGTATTGTTTCTTACGAGTGGACATGGATAGGTGGAGGCAATACTACGGGAGAGATAGCCACTGCTGATTTTCCGGTAGGAATTACTACAGTTACTCTGACAGTTACCGATGACCAAGCTGAAACCGCAAAGGATGAGGTAATAATTACGGTAAATGCTCCGGCTAACACCGCACCCCTAGCGAATGCTGGGGAAGACCAAGAAGTAACTGATGGAAATAATGATGGTCAGAAAAGAGTAATCCTAGACGGCTCAGCATCTACCGATGATAAAGGTATTGTCCGCTACTTGTGGACAATGCCCAATGATTCAGTGTTGGCTGATACCGACCAGTCTAGTGTTGAGGTGCAGATTCCAGTAGGAACTTTTGAGATTACCCTAATTGTCTTTGATCAGGAAGGGGAAAGTAGTACTGATGTAGTCATTATCAAGATAAACCCTACTCCCAATCAACTGCCTACTGCCAATGCGGGGCCCGATCAGGAAGTGGTAGATGATGATCGGAATGAACGAGAAGTGGTACAATTAGATGGTTCAGGTTCCTTTGATCCCGACAATCAAACGCTTACCTACGATTGGGCTTGGACAGAAAGCGAGGAAGCAAAATCTGCCACTGGAGCTAATCCCGATGTGGATTTACCGTTAGGTGCAACTACTATTACGCTTACAGTAACAGATGAACTGGGCGGCAGTGATAGTGATGAAGTGATTATTACTGTAAGTGCCCCCGTCAACCAACCCCCTGTAGCCAATGCTGGGCAAGATCAGCGACTCATTGACAATGATCGTGACGGTTCAGAACCTGTCACGTTGAATGGCTCAGGCTCAATCGACCCAGACGGAAATATCGAGAAATATAGCTGGCGAGAAAATGACGCTCAGGGGACATTATTGGCTGAAGGTGTTCAGCCTACTATTCCTGCTCCTGTCGGCGATAATCTGATCGCATTGGTGGTAGAAGACAATAGCGGAGCTACGGCTAGTGATGCTGTAATGATATACGTAGATGCCCCTCCGTTGGCTGATGCTGGAGAAGATATAACTGTAACCGATGAAGACGGAGACGGTGAAGAGGATGTAGAATTAGATGGTTCGGCTTCTTCCGATGATGATGGAACTATTGATAACTATACCTGGAGCTGGATCAATGGAACTGCCTCCGGCGCAAAAGTTACAGCAAGTTTTCCAATTGGTACGACCGAAGTTACTTTAGAAGTAACCGATAATGACGGTATCTCTCATAGTGATGCTACCAGTGTTCAAGTAAATGCTCCGGCCAACCAAGCCCCAACGGCAATAACTGTTGCAACTCCTACCAGTGGAAATGCCCCACTGACTGTAAGTTTTGATGGAAGTGGTTCTACGGATGATGGTGTAATAGTAGCTTACAATTGGAATTTTGGCGACGGCAATACAAGCACCGAAGCATCACCTTCTCATATTTATGCTACTGAAGGTGATTACACTGCTACATTGGTTGTAACGGATGATCTGGGGGTAAGTAGCACTAATTCCGCTACGGTGATCATTACTGTGGCTGCAACACCGCTACCAGAGTTTACCCTATCAACCAACAGCGTTCTTGTGTCCGAAGATTTTAGCGAATCTCAACAGGTAGAGACTCAACTTGTAGACGCTACCCAAAGTGTTAGTTTTACCATTGAACCTCCAACCCTTGATTTTGCTACGCTCACGGCTGACAACTCCAACGGTATTTATCTATTCGATGCAAAACCACACCGTAACGGCAAAGCAGACTTAACAATACGGGCTACTAACACCACGAATAACCAAACTTTTGAACAGCCTCTGAGTATTGAAGTACTCGCGGTGAATGATGCACCTTCGTTTACGCTCCCAAATAGTCAGTTATTAGTTGCTGCCAATAGCCCTCCCCAGTCTATTTCCAACTTCGTGACGAACATTATGCCTGGTCCAGCCGAAGCCATTGATGAAGTAAGCCAGGAGGTTAGTTTTAGTGTAAGTACTACTAATTCGGACTTGTTTGCTATTGAACCTAGTATCAGTTCTGACGGTACGCTTACCTATCAGGTAGCAGAAAATCAGGCTGGGGAAGCAGAGGTATCGGTAGTCTTAGAGGACAATGGCGGTGGAAATAATACTAGTGGACCGCAAAACTTTACTTTAGAAATAGAAGCCCCCCAAGCATCTGATCTTGAGCTAGTTGGTAATACGGTGCAGGAAAATCAGAGTATAGGAACAGAAGTGGGTACTCTTTCTGCTCAAGGAGTACTACCCAGTTACTCACTCCCGACAGGACAGCTTGATAATGCCAGCTTCCAAATTAGCGGTGACAGGCTGCTTACAAATCAGGTTCTAGATTTTGAAGAACGTTCTCCGTCAGAATATCAGATTACAGTAGAAGCTACCAGCGTCTTCCCGGGAGGAACAGTTAGTAATACATTTACCATTACCGTTCTCAATGTAGAGGAACCTCCCACTTCTATCGAACTAGATGGGTCGCAGACGATTGCCGAAAATCAAGCAGTAGGTACAGAGGTAGGAACACTGTCTGCTTCGGGAGGATCAGTAGCTCCAGCGGACATTACGTTTAGCTTGACCTCAGGCGGGGACAACTTCACTATCGTAGGCAATAAGCTACAAACCGCTAGAGAGTTTGACTTCGAAACCGACCCTGAAACGTATATTATCACGGTAGTAGCCGAGGGCGAAGGTAATTCTGCCCCTCAAGATTTTACGATTACGCTGACTGATGTAGACGAAAGTGTTGCTCCTACCGAAGTTCTTTTAACTAATGTAGAAATAGCCGAAGGCGATGCCGGCATTACCGTAGGCACTTTGTCATCCAATGGTACTGCACCAGTGACGTTCAGTCTAGTGGCAGGTGCTGGTGATACAGATAATGGTAAATTCGAGATTGTAGATGGTACTACTTTAAGAACTACGGTCGCGATTGATTTTGAAGAGCCCACCACCGCTAACGGACTAGCGATTCGAGTACAGGCCTCTAATACTACAGGTAGCTTCGCCGATAATTTTGCTATAACCGTCACAAATGTTGAAGAGCCACCGACTGACATCACGCTGAATAATGCTGCAGTACAAGAGAATCAAGCCGGCGCATTAGTAGGCAATTTAGCTGGAGTCGGTGGAATAGGGCCTTATACGTTCACTTTGGTAGGGGCGAACAATGACAACGATGAGTTTTCCATTGAAGGTAATCAACTGAAAACTAAAGATGGACTAGATTTTGAAGCCGGAGCAAACCGAACAGTGAATATTCAGGCCAGTAATGATGGTAGTTTTACCAAACAATTTACGATTACTGTGACCAATGTAGAAGAGCCACCAACTGACATTACCCTAGACAAGACTAATATCGACGAAAACCAAGCCGATGCTACTGTGGGAAACCTAGCAGCGGAGGGTGGCGTCGCCCCTTTCACATTTACCCTCACTGGAAGTGGTAATGATAATAGTTTATTTGCAATTGATGGCAACCAACTGAAGACTAATGACGGTCTTAACTTCGAGGCAAGTGCCTCACTGACAGTAGAAATTACGGTTAACTCGGCTGATGGTAATGTAACCAGAGAGTTTACCATTAGCGTAAATGATCTCGATGAGCCTCCTACTGACATTTTTCTTTCCTCTAACTCAGTAAATGAAAATGAGCCTCGCAATACCGTGGTCGGTACACTTTCCGCCACTGGTGGTTCAATAGAAGAACCTTCTTTCCGATTGGTGGGAAGTAATAACGATAATGGCTTATTTAGAATTGATGGGGACCAACTATTGACTAATGCCGTATTTGACCGGGAGGAACAAGATTCCTACACCGTTGAAGTAAAAGCCGTCGGGGAAGGAAGTCTCACTGAACGTCTTGCCATAACTATTGATAACGTCAATGACGCTCCTCAAATCACTGTTACTGAAGATCGTATTATTTTTGCGGAAGGCGATGATCCAGTAGAAATTCTAGCAGATATTACAGTGGCTGACGACGATAGCCCTAGCCTGAGCAGTGCCACCCTCACCATTGTGGACAGCTATATACAAGGAGAAGATGAGTTGCTGACCGATGCCGATCATCAGTGGAATAACCAATCAGGTCGGCTTACACTAAATGGACCTCTGTCTATTGCCGATATGCAAGCGGCTCTTCGCAGCGTTCGCTACCAAAATAAGCAAGAGATTAACCCAACTTCGACCGCTCGGCAAATTCGGGTGGTGGTAAACGACGGGGCTTTAAATAGTAATGCCGAGCAGATATTTGTCTTGGTAGATAACCCTAACGAGCCACCGGTACTTACTAACTTTTCGGTAGAAGTTTCCGAGAATAGCGAATACAGCTTTACTGCAGCTGACTTCGAGGCTAATCACGAAGATCCTGATGATGACTTCCCGAATCAGATTTATTTAGAGTCGGGGCCTTCTGAGGGTGCGCTGACGGTGGACGGGCAAGAGATTACGAGTGAGGTTATTTTAGCGAGTGGATCAAGAGGGTTCTTAGTAGATTTTGCGGCGGGACAAGGTATGGTCTATACCCCTGTTGAGAACTTTAATGGCAGTGACGATTTTCGGTGGAATGTGTACGATGCCGACAATGCTGGCAACGCCTCGCAAGTTCAAATTGAAGTTCTTCCGGTGAATGATGCGCCGGAAATTTCAGCTCCCGAATTACTCGTAGTGCAGGAAGATGCCCGCCCCACTCTATCAGATATAACAGCCTCCGATGTTGATGGTGATGAACTGTTACTTACCCTATTAGTTACCAATGGTGCGCTAGTACCCAGCGCTTTAGTGGCAGATCAGGTATCAATACTGGAAGCGGGAGAAACCGGGGGTAAGCGTATTCAAATACAAGGTTCGGCAGAAAATATAAATACGATTCTCCTTGAAATTACTTTTGTTCCCTCACCCGAAACTTCCGATCAGGATGCTTTGGCAATTACTTTGACTGATGCGCCCTCCAATTCTACTGGGTCAATCTCGGCTGAGGCTACTGTGAACATCCGTATAGGTACCAATGAAGCACCACAGCTTTCTGACGTTTCTATAGACATTAGTAGCGGACAGGTATTTGCTTTCGCTGAAAGTACCTTTTTGGAAGCGTATACTGACCCAGATAATTTTCCCACAGCCGATGGCTTTAGCGGTATTCTCATTACCTCGTTGCCAGAAAATGGGGAGTTATTATTGAATGGCGAAGTACTAACCGTAGAGCGACTAGGTGAGGAAGGGATACTCCTTTCTCCAGCCGATATTGCTGGATTGAGTTATCGCATGACATCCAATGAGGCGACCAGCGACCAGTTTGGATGGAATGCTACTGATGGTGGGAAATTTGCCGATGAAGGTGCGTTGGTGCAGATTACTATCCAGTTACTATCTATCAGCTTAGAAACTGATATTGGGGAAGTATGTCAGGGTGAACCCGCCACCTTGACCGCTACTGTTGCCGGTGGAACTGCCCCGTTCAACTACGGTTGGAGTTGCGATCAGGCTACTTGCAATATTAGTGGCAACACTGAAACGGTTACGGTCAATCCAGAGATAATTACTAACTATCAATTGGTAGTTACCGATGCTAATGGAATACAGGCCAGTACGGCAATCTTAGTAAACGTAATCAATTGCCAGTTGGTGATCCCCTCGGGCTTTACTCCCAATGGGGATAATGTTAATGATACGTGGGAGTTACAAAATATTAATACCTTTGAGCAAAAATTGGTAGAAGTCTACGATCGCTACGGTCACCGGGTCTTTTTCTCGGATAACTATAATCAGGCTTGGGATGGTTCGTACAGGGGAGATTTATTACCGACGGGCACGTATTACTACCGGATAGAACTGGAGGAAGGAAGCCAGTCGTATCAGGGAAAGGTAACGATTCTACAGTAATGTTGAAGCACATTCTCTTAAATATATTTTTGGGGCTGATATTAGTCACCGCTGCTACACTTGCTCAAAGTGCTTACGGGCAAAACTTGGGTGGATTAGAAGCTAATCGGCTAAACTATACCGAAGGCGATGGGCTGGTTAAAATAACTAATCGAATCTCGGTGAGTGATAATGAACCTATTAGCTACGCGACAGTATTTTTATCAGAAGGATACCTAGCTAGTGAAGATACTTTAATATACGACGGGGATGCTCCGGTTTATCCGATATTTGATGATGAGAAAGGAGAACTGCTCTTGTTGAGTTATCCGGCGGGAACTGCAGTCGGTGGAGCTGAGATGCAAGCAGCGTTACGTTCGGTATTCTATCTAAATACCAATGAAGATAATCCCTCGACCAGCCAACGAACGCTTACTTTTACCGCATATCAATCTAATAATATGGCGGGTAACCCGGTCTCGCGCAATATTACTACTCGGGGAAGAAACGATGCCCCAGTGATACGTAGCCCAGCAAATACCCCAGTGGTAGTTAATAGCTTAGTAAACACTGTACCAATTGCCTCAGATTTGCAAGTGTTAGATGTTGATAATGAAGTCATTGTTGGAGCAAGGGTTGATATAACCCGCGCCCGTTTTAGCGACCAGTTAGTATTCAGCGATCGTGGCGATGATAATATTCGGATTCAGCGGGTAGAAGGAAGCAATAGCAGATTGGTGCTGTCAGGTCGGGATACCAAAGTAAATTATCAGGAGGCTCTTCGGTCAATTGGTATACAAAACCTGTTTACCGCTCGGGGCTTCAAGGGTAACCGCCTAATCATTATGCAAGTAACTGACAGTGACGGGGAGGCAAGTGACCAATTTGGTCAATACATTCACGTTGCTGCCCAAGATAACTCGGAAAATATTCCTCCTAGCATAGCAGATGTCAGCAGTAGTTCCGAACTCAATCAGCCGATTTTATTTCAGCCTCAGCAATTCCAAGAAGCATATAACGACGCGGAGCAATCCCCTATTAATTTTATCCGTATTATTTCGTTACCTATTCACGGAACGTTGACGTTAGACGGGGTTGAAATTGACGCTGACTACTTAGTGAGAGATAATGGAATAGTAGATAATAGCGATCTCGATAAGCTAAGGTACATCCCAGACCCGGGATACATTGGCCTGGATCAGTTTAAGTGGAATGCAACCGATGGTGATGATTTTGCCGCCAACCCGGCTTATGTCATTGTTTCAGTAAATGAAGAGAATGTTCCTCTATTACTGGAGATGCCGAGTGGTGCTGAAGTAGATGAAGATGGAGTAACAACCTTGCCTGCCCTTACACTTCAGTCTGCCCCTTCTACTACAGTAAACGCAACCCTGACGGTAGAGAGTGGCACACTCGGTATAGATCCGATTATTCTTCCGTTTGTTGAAATAAGTGGTGAGAATACTGACGTATTAATATTCTCAGGTTCAGCCCAAGCTTTACGTTACGCCCTCAGTGGGGTGCAGTACCGTCCGGCCGCCAATGTGACGGGGAGCGATTTATTAAGTGTATCAGTTGTCTCGACTACAGAGCAAGAAAGTGGTGTGCTAACCATCACTATTATTCCAATTGACGATCCGGTGGTGCTTTCAGGTATTGAGTTAGATACTCTTCTGTATGTTGAAAATAGCTTACCCGTTGCAATGACAAGTCAGCTAATCCTGATTGACCCCGATGGTGCTGTATCCCTGAAGTCAGCGAGTGTAAGTATACCACAGGGTTTGAATGAAGGTGAAGACCAACTTATGTACGAACTTACTGGTGGCATTACGGCCACACTCAATGAAAATCAACTAGATTTTGAGGGTGAGGGTAGCCTGGGACAATATCAATCGGTATTACGATCGCTAACCTATCAGAATCTGAGCGATGACCCTCAGACCGACTTACTGACATTTGAATATCAGGTTATTGATGAGAATGATAGTATGAGTAACGTGGTTTATCGTGCTTTGCGAGTAGTGCCTGTTGATGATAGCACGTTGCTAACCAGTGCTGAGCCAGAATTACTTAGTTATGTCTTAGGAAATGAAGCCGTACCAATGTATGCCTCTCTAATGGTTTCAGATGTTGACAGCGATAGTCTTGCTCAGATGATAGTCTCTTTCGCGACTGGATATGACCCCGCTCTAGATAGTATCTTAGTTACTTTGCCCGAAAATATGGAGTTGGCTTGGGACGAAGCGGTTGGGCAACTAGAAATCAGTGGGAAAAATTCCCTACAGGCTTATCAAACGATAGCCCGTTCACTACGCTACCAATCTACCGCAGAAAATGCTCAAACTAATCGACAGGTAGTTATTCAGGTTTTTAGTGCGGGAACACCTAGCAACCAATTACTCAGAACTATCCAACTTATAGAAAATGCCCCGCCCATTATCACCAGCTTTAATAAGAAAGTAGCTCAAAACGGGGCAAGTGGGTTTACTTCTAGCGAATTTTTATCGAATTACACCGATTCTGATAATTCCCCTACTCCCAACCAGTTTGGTAGCTTACGAATTATTTCCCTACCAACTCAGGGTGTGCTTACCCTGGCTAACGACACTATCACTCAAAGTGATATTGATGCGTCGCCGGATGGGTTCTTTTTAAGTACAGAGAATATTGAGCAGTTATTGTACCGCCCCAATGTTGACTACTTAGGCGAAGATCAATGGACTTGGAATGCCTTTGATGGCGCGGAGCTGGCTGAAGACAGTGCTTTAGTCTCCTTTACCGTAGTACCCGCGTTAAGCAGCAGTCTGTCTGATACAGTAATTTGCCCGGGTGAAACCCTAGAGTTAACCGTGGAAGTACTATCTGGGGAGGCACCCTACACTTTCAGTTGGTTCTGTGACCGAGAAGGTTGTCAGATTCAGTCGGGGCAAAATGAGGCGGTAGTGGCGGTAAGCCCAGTAGAAACAACCCAATATATAGTACAGATAACGAGTAGTCAGGGACTGGATAGCATTCAGGATACCGTTTTCGTACAGGCAATCGATTGCTCAGATGTGCCATTAGAGATTCCTTCGGCATTTACCCCAAATGGTGATGGTTTCAACGATTACTGGGAGCTGCCTAATGCTGGAATATTCTCGTCAGTACAAGTAGCCATATACGATCGTTTTGGAAAAAGCATTTTTGAGAGCTCTAACTACCAAAACGATTGGGATGGAACCTATCGGGGAAAGGAATTGCCTGCGGGAAGTTACTATTACAGCATTGTGGTACCCCGTGAATTACAAGAATATACTGGAACTGTAACTCTGTTACGATGATAAAGAACATTTACCATATTACTTTTTCAATTGCCATTATTACAACGCTAGTGCTATGCACTAGTTCGGCTTCAGCTCAGCAGCTTTTTCGGCTCACGCAATACTTTCAAAATCCGATGGTAATCAATCCGGCTACTACTGGTATCGAGGGGTTCATGGACGTGAAAGTTGGTTATCGCCAGCAATGGTCAGGCCTGGACGGGGCACCCGAGACGTACTACGTGAGTGCTCACGCCCCCCTACGGCTCAATTCTCAGTCTACCAGTTTTCGTAACAATGCCTTACGAATTAGTAATCCCTCACTGTACGACCAGCTCGAGGATGGTTCCCAGTATGCAGGAAACTCAGTAAAGCATGGTTTAGGGGGATATATTACCAGTGATAGGCAAGGAATATTTTCTCAAACTTCCGGCTTTGCGTCTTATGCATCACATTTACCCCTTGGTAACCGTTTACGATTGGCTTTAGGGGTGTCGGCTGGTGTTACCAATCTTCAGATTGACGTTTCAGATATTTCGGTGATTGACCCTAATGACCCAACCTACTTAGCTTACCAGAATCAACAAGGTCAGATCACGAACTTCGATCTTAACGCTGGCGTATTTTTATACAGTGATGTATTTCACCTAGGATATTCGGCTGCCCGCATCTTTCAGAATAACCTCTACAGTGATAGCGATATTTTGGCTCAGCAACAGCTTACTCATTTTGGTATGTTAGGCTTTCAGTTAAATCTGTCGAGAGCCCTGCTACTTATCCCAGGAGTTTTAATTAGTTATGACGGTGCGAACCCCGTTACCTACGATGTAGGTGCCCGGGTAAAGTTACGTGATGTGTTCTGGGCGGGAGTATCTTACCGAAATACCAATACTTTGGCGGGAATGGCGGGCATTTACATAAATAATACCTTTAATGTAAGCTATTCTTTCGACTACGGATTTAGCGGAATCAATAATTTGCAGCCAGGAATGCACGAGGTTACTTTGGGGCTGGTATTATTTAACACTCGTCAGGTAGCCCCTTATCTCTGGTAGAAAATATAAGTAAGCAATTTATGAAGCAAGTTACGGTATATGTTGGGTTTATGTTATTGATAACTACTCAGGTGGTTTGGGGACAGACTGTATTTTTTTCTAACCCAGTCGTGCTCAACGATACAATTAACAGTAAAGCCGAAGAAAGTTATCCCATATATTCCCCTTCAGATAGTACTCTGTACTTTGTTCGATCATTGTACGCGCAGAATATCGGTGGGGTGCGGTCGGGTCAAGATATTTGGTATACCAAACAACAACCTACTGGTGAATGGAGCAAGCCTCGTAACAATCTAGAAAACCTAAACAATCGTAATAATAACGCCGTGGTAGGAGTCAGTCAAACTGGAAACACCTTGTACTTACTAAATTCGTATCAGTCCGATACCGAAGAACAGCCAGGCATGGCATTTAGCTTCGGAATTGACCAAAACTGGCGGATACCCAACGATATAAATATTCCCGGTTTGGAAGAGAAAATTGGTGATTTTTACGGTGTTTACGTTGTGCCATCTGAGGATGTAGCAATAGTTTCCATACAGAAAGAATCATCAAAAGGTATGGAAGATTTATATGTCACTGAAAAAAATCTTCAGACTGGAGAGTGGGGTCAATTGGTTCATTTAGGAAATATTGTGAACACCGAGGGTTACGAAATATCCCCGTTCTTATCAAAGGATAAGAAAACCCTCTTCTTTGCCAGTAACGGTCATCCGGGCTACGGAAATACTGATATTTTTGTGAGTTATCGGCAGGATACTTCTTGGGTAAACTGGAGTAAACCTGAGAATTTAGGGGACGGAATTAACTCCTCTAGCTTCGACGCTTATTTTTCTGTGGCGGATAATAGTCAAGTATTTTTTGTGAGTAATCGATACGGTCGTTCTACCGATATTTACCAGTCCCGGATCATAACCCGCGAAGAACGGGAAGAACAGTTAGCTAGTCGGGTTGTGGGAGGTGGGCCTGGCACTGGAGTGATACCCAGACAACAGAACTCAGACTTAGAATTGGATGAGGAAACTCAGGCATTACTAGAAGAAACCCAGGCTTTGTTAGATGAGTTTAAAAAGATAAACAGCGGTGAGACTGGGGGTGAAAGTGGAACCGACAGTGCCGAACCAGAGGTGACCTTTGAGGAAAACACAGTGTATTTCAATCTTAATTCTAGCGAACTTCTGCCAACCGCTTATTCCGATCTCAAAGAATCAGTAGACTTACTACAGGAAAATCCCAGTCTGTATGCTGAAATTGTTGGTCACGCCGATGATTCGGGGGGTAAAGACTACAATTTGAAATTGTCAATTGAACGGGCGCAATCAGTAAAGAAATTCTTGATGAGCCAGGGAGTTGCCGAAAGCCGAATTATCACCTATGGCAAAGGTTCTACTCAGCCAATTACCGGTAATGACAACCCCGATGGACGAAGACGCAATCGGCGGGTTGTAATAGGATTTGGCAAGTAATAAATACTAATAGGCAGAGTAAATACCTGTCTACTAACTTTCAACCTGCTGATTGGGAAGGGGTTAAGAATCCGAAGGCTAGGTTTCACCTTCCTTGAGTAGTCTCCGCAGGATTTTCCCGACATTGGATTTGGGAAGCTCGTTTCGGAACTCAATGTAACGGGGCACTTTATACGCCGTCATATTTTCTTTACAATACGCTTTTAATTCTTCCTCAGTTAAGGATTGGTCTTTCTTAACCACACACACCTTCACTACTTCACTTGATCGGGCATCGGGTACACCAATCGCTCCTACTTCTAATACTTTCTCGTGACCGGAAACGATTTCCTCAATCTCATTAGGGTACACATTGAAGCCGGAAACATTAATCATCTCCTTTTTCCGGTCTACAATTTTAATAAAACCGTCTTCGTCCATAATTCCAACATCTCCCGTTTTGAACCAGCCGTCCGAAGTGAAAACTTTTTCGGTTTCATCAGGTCGGTTCCAGTAGCCGCTCATTACTTGCGGGCCTTTGGCGTAAATTTCACCGGGTTCGCCAATGGCTACTTCTTCGCCCTCATCATTTACAATAATTAAATGAGTACTGGGTAGCGGAATACCGATTGTCCCGATCCGCTCCTGACCAGCAATGGGAATATTAGAGGTTAGCACCGGCGAGGTCTCGGTAAGACCATAGCCTTCGGCAATGGGCACTCCGGTTTTATCTTTCCAACGCTGGGCTACCGCCATCTGCACCGCCATACCACCAGCACTGGTTACCTTCAGATGAGAAAAATCTACTGTCGGAAAGTCAGGGTGGTTCAGCATCCCATTGTACAATGTATTTACCCCAGTAATTACCGAAAACGGGTGCTTCTTTAGTTCTTTGATAAACCCTTTCATATCCCGAGGGTTAGTAATCAACACATTTTTCGCCCCAATCCTCATCATAGAAAAGCAGTTAACCGTTAGAGCGTAGATGTGATACAGCGGCAGTGCTGTAATCATAGTTTCTTCAGCTTTATTTAGTCCAACTGACATCCAGGCCGAAATCTGCTCCATGTTGGCTACCAGGTTGGCATGGGATAGTACTGCTCCCTTAGAAACGCCAGTAGTTCCACCTGTATATTGTAAGAAGGCGGTGTCTTTTCCGGCAAGTCCCATTCGGGTGAATGAGCTTCTAGCTCCGCTCTTCAAGGCATCGTTAAAGGCAATGGTATTAGGTAGGCTATACTTAGGAACCATCTTTTTTACATACTTCACCACTGCATTTACCAGCACCTTCTTTAAACTACCTAGTTGGTCGCCTATTTCGGTGACAATAATATGCTTAATAGAAGTTTCAGGAAGGATCTTCTCTAGATTGTGAGCGAAATTAGCGAGTATTACTACTGCTTCTACACCAGCGTCATTAAACTGGTGCTTCATTTCCCGGGCAGTGTACAACGGATTAGTATTAGCCACCACCAGCCCTGCCCGGAGTGCTCCCAGCATGGCAATAGGGTATTGTAGTAGGTTGGGCATCTGAATGGCAATTCGGTCGCCCATCTTCAGTTTCAAGTCTTTTTGAAGGAATGCAGCAAAATCCTTAGAAAGCTGGTCGAGCTCATCGAAAGAGATCGATGCCCCCATACACTCAAAAGCAGTGCGGGAACTATACTCCACAATGCAGCTTTCTACCAGGTCTACCAACGACTCATACTGCTTGGGATTTATTTGCTGGGGTATTCCTTCAGGGTAGTGTTGAAACCAGGGAGAGATTTGAACTTCCATACTCAGACGGCTATTTAGCGTTTATTTATTAATTTTAGCAAAATATACTGATGTAAATTAACAAATCTTTAAGGAAAATGGAAAGGGAAGTAGGATAGGAGGAAATAAAAAAAGGTCATGAGTATTCATAACCTTTTCCAGAAACAACATTAACCCAAAAATAAAATCTCGGCGGTGACCAGCTGTAGGGGAAGGATTCGAACCTCCACGGAGCGGTTAGATAGCCGGAGCTACTTTGTTCCGTTGTCTCCACCCTCGAGACGGGAGGGCATGGCTGCCAATTTCATCACCCTACAGTGTGCGGTTAGACAGTGCTAACCCTTATTGACTGATGTAAAGTTAACAAGTTCTTCAATAACTTAAAAAATATTTAATAAATTTGGTATAAAATTATATATGTCGTAATTTAACATCAAAATTATTAGATCAAACCCAATTTGCAGCACCAAAATGAGCAAAAATTTAGAAATTGATAACGTTGACCTCAAAATACTCGCTTTACTGTCAGAAGATGCTAAGATCCCCTACACCGAAATTGCTAAAAAAGTTTATGTATCGGGCGGTACAGTACATGTTCGGATGCGAAAGATGGAGGAAATGGGGATTGTCCAGGGTACGACCCTCAATATGGATTACTCAAAACTAGGCTATGACATTACTGCATTTTTGGGAATTTATCTGGAAAAGAGCTCGCTGTATAATAGTGTGGTGGAGGAGTTGAAGAAAGTCCCTGAGGTAGTTAAGATTCACTACACTACTGGTAATTACAGTATCTTTATTAAGATACATTGTCGGGATACCAAGCATCTGCGCGAAGTGTTGCACGACAAAATTCAGCGAGTTGAAGGAATTGTTCGTACCGAGACCCTGATTTCCTTAGAAGAAAGTCTGAACCGACATATTCAATTAGGAGATTGATTCTTTTTTCTGATTTTTGGATAGGTTTTGTAACTGCTCCAGCTTAAATTCGTTCTTAAACTGAATAGTAATATGGAAGAAATACTCCTCAAAATTACTAATTTTTTTTGCGAACGTTTCTTAGTGTGGAGCGTTAGATAATTGAGACTTAAACAAACTTCTTTCTAATGAGCAAAGACGACCAAATTTTAGAAGAATTCACTCAGTCTGATTACAAGTATGGATTCGAATCTAACATTGAGCAAGAATCGGCGCCTAAAGGACTGAATGAAGATACAATTCGTTTTATTTCGGCTAAGAAAGAAGAGCCGGAATGGCTTCTGGAGTGGCGTTTGAAGGCCTACTACCATTGGCTTACGCTCAAAGAGCCTACTTGGCATAATGTATCTTTTCCTGAAATTGATTATCAGGATATTATTTACTATGCAGCTCCTAAGCAGAAAGTTACTCCTAAGAGCTTAGATGAAGTAGATCCTGAGCTATTAGATACTTTTAAGCGACTGGGTATTTCTCTGGAAGAGCAAAAGCGATTAACCGGAGTAGCAGTAGATGCGGTCTTTGATAGCGTATCAGTTGCCACCACCTTCAAAGATAAGCTGGCCAAGTTAGGAATCATATTTTGCTCATTTAGTGAAGCAGTACAAGAGCACCCTGAGCTCGTGAGAAAGTATATTGGCTCAGTAGTGCCTCAGGGTGATAATTACTTTTCTGCCCTCAATTCAGCCGTATTTAGCGATGGGTCGTTCTGCTACATCCCTAAAGGGGTTCGCTGTCCAATGGAGCTTTCTACTTACTTCCGTATCAACGCGGCCAACTCTGGGCAGTTTGAGCGTACTTTGATTATTGCCGAGGAAGGCTCTTACGTGAGCTACTTAGAAGGTTGCACCGCACCCATGCGGGATGAGAACCAGCTACATGCCGCAGTTGTAGAGTTATACGCGGCTAAGGATGCTGAAATCAAGTATTCTACTGTACAGAACTGGTACCCTGGCGATAAAGATGGCAAGGGTGGAATCTATAACTTCGTAACTAAGCGAGGGATTTGTGCGGGTGACAATTCCAAAATTTCTTGGACTCAGGTGGAAACTGGTTCAGCGGTTACTTGGAAGTACCCTAGCTGTATCTTGAAAGGCGATAATTCTATTGGAGAGTTCTACTCGGTAGCAGTAACTAATAACCATCAGCAGGCTGATACGGGTACCAAGATGATCCATATCGGTAAAAATACTCGAAGCCGGATCGTTTCTAAGGGAGTGTCGGCGGGAGTAAGCCAGAATAGTTACCGAGGGCTAGTGAAGGTATTGAAGCGAGCTGAGAATGCCCGAAACTTTTCCCAGTGCGACTCTCTACTGATGGGTGACCGTTGCGGAGCGCATACCTTTCCATATATAGAGTCTAATAATAGCTCTGCCCAAATTGAGCATGAAGCTACCACTTCTAAGATTGGCGAGGATCAGATTTTTTACTGCTTGCAACGAGGTATTGATGAAGAAGATGCCGTTGCTTTGATCGTAAATGGCTACTGTAAGGAAGTTCTGAATCAACTTCCGATGGAGTTTGCAGTTGAGGCTCAAAAGCTATTGGCACTTACCTTGGAGGGAAGCGTAGGCTAATTCTATAACCATTTGATTGAACAATTGCGAAATCAGAAAGGTTATCCGAAACGGATTGCTTTTCTGATTTTGTTGCTTAACCCAATTGCTACTATGTTAAAAATTAAGGAACTACACGCTAGGGTAGAAGAAAAAGAAATATTAAAAGGCATTGACCTAGACATAAAGCCAGGTGAAGTGCACGCTATTATGGGGCCTAATGGCTCAGGAAAAAGCACATTAGCTTCAGTATTAGCTGGGCGCGAAGATTTTGAAGTAACCAGTGGCTCAGTCGAGTATATGGGGCAAGATTTACTGGAGATGGAACCCGAAGAGCGAGCCCGGGAAGGAGTATTCTTGGCATTCCAGTATCCGGTAGAAATTCCAGGAGTGAGTACTACAAACTTCCTCAAGACTGCGCTCAATCAGGTACGCCAGCATAAAGGCAAAGATCCGCTCGATGCAGTTGCTTTCCTTAAAAGGATGAAAGAAAAAATGAAATTAGTGGAGATCGACCAATCGCTGTTAAGCCGATCATTAAACGAGGGTTTTTCAGGTGGAGAGAAAAAGCGCAACGAGATATTCCAGATGGCTATGCTAGAACCTACCCTGGCGATTCTGGATGAAACTGACTCGGGCCTGGATATTGACGCACTGCGGATTGTTGCCAACGGAGTGAATGCCCTGAGAAATCAGGACAACGCTACCATTGTAGTGACGCACTACCAGCGATTGTTAGATTACATCGTTCCCGACTTCGTACATGTATTGTACAACGGACGCATAGTGAAGTCAGGAAGTAAAGAACTAGCACTAGAGCTAGAAGATAAAGGATACGATTGGATTAAGGCAACCGCCGACGCAGCAATCTAAACTACAGCTTTTTCACTCCGTTTTTTCCAAGTAAGCTACCTTATCCCCGGTAGACAAGGAGAAGATCGAGAGGATTAAAATTCACAACTTCATGAGTTTAGAACAAACATTCATAGACTATATCAAAGAGCGGGAGGCGACTACCAACGGGCAGGGAAAAATATTCTGGCATCAGCGCCGCCAGTCAGCTCTAAGCGATTTTAAAAAGTCTGGGTTTCCATCCCGAAAAAGTGAGGAATATAAGTATACCCCAATCAGCCGGGCACTAGAACGGGAATTTTCGGAAGCAATCTTGGACAAGCCCTCAGTTAATACTGAACTGGTGCAAGAACTACTTGCTTCAGTAATACCTTCTGATACTACGGCGAATCGTTTAGTATTTATCAATGGGTACTTCCAACCAACGCTTTCAGAAATCATTAGTCCGCCGGAAGAGGTAATAATTGTTCCACTATCGGAGGCGTACCAGCACCATAGTGAGTTAATTGACCAGTACTTTGCCCAGCAACCTCCGTTTCAGGTTGATTCCTTTGCTACGCTAAATACGGCCATTGCCCAACAAGGGTTATTTATTTATGTCCCCAAAAATACCGTAGTAGAGGTGCCGACTCTTACCTACTTTATTACGGACACCTCCGATGGAGTAAGTGTAGCCTCTCCCCGGAATCTTTACATTGCTGAGAAGAGTAGTAAATTTTCGGTAGTGGAGTCATTTTACACGCTGGGAGAAGCAGCTAGTTACCAGAATGCAATGGGCGAAATATGGGTTAAGCCCAATGCCTCGGTGCATTACACTAAATTACAAATGGAAAGTACACAGGCTTATCACACCGGAACTACTGAAGTGTACCAAGCCCGCGATAGTCGGTTTACCGGCGTCACTATTTCCCTGCAAGGAGCTATGCTGCGGAACAATCTCAATATCACACTGGATGACGAAAATTGCGAGGCGCATATGTACGGTTTGTACATGCTAGATGGCAAGTCGCACGTAGATAATCATACTGCCGTAGATCATCGTAAGCCTAATTCATTCAGCAACGAGTTGTACAAAGGTATTATGGATGATCAGTCAAGGGGAGTATTCAACGGAAAAATTTACGTACGTCAGGATGCCCAAAAAACCAATGCCTTTCAGTCGAATGCCAATATCTTACTGACCAATGAAGCTTCCATCGATACCAAACCTCAGCTAGAAATCTGGGCGGACGACGTAAAATGCTCACACGGAGCCACCACTGGGCAGATTGACAAAGAGCAACTCTTCTACCTGCGTACTCGTGGAATGAGTAAGGAGCAGGCAACCGCTATTTTGCTGAGGGCTTTTGCCGGAGATGTGCTGGAGAATATAGAACTAGACTTTATCCGCCAACAGATAGAAAGTGTGATTGACCAGCGGTTGAATAGCAACTTTTAACTGATTTGTTATGAGTACAGAAAATACAGTAGTATCAAATATTGCACTTGACATTGAAAAAATCCGTCAGGATTTTCCGATCCTTCACCAAAAAGTGAACGGGCGACCGTTGGTATACCTCGACAATGCGGCTACTACTCAGAAACCTCAAGTGGTGATTGACGCACTCGCTCATTATTACCAGCAAGACAACGCCAATATTCACCGAGGAATTCATACACTGGCCGAACGGGCTACGGCCGCCTTTGAAGAAACCAGAAAGACCGTCCATCAATTCATCAATTCTAACGAGCCAGAAGAAATTGTCTTTACCAAAGGAACCACTGACGGAATTAACCTAGTAGCGTCCACTTTCGGGCGAGCCAATGTACAGGAGGGAGATGAGATTATCATTTCGGCGATGGAGCACCATTCCAACATCGTTCCTTGGCAGATGCTTTGCGAAGAAAAAGGGGCACATCTGAAAGTAATCCCCGTGAATGATCGAGGGGAGGTTGAGTTAGAAGCTTACAAAAAGCTTCTTTCCGAACGAACGAAGTTGGTGAGTGTGGTCTATGTTTCTAATTCACTGGGTACCATCAATCCGGTAAAGGAAATCATCGATCTGGCTCATGAGCAGAAAGCGGCTGTTCTTTTGGATGGAGCACAGTCTACGGCTTATCTCGATATTGATGTTCAAGCCCTCAATTGTGATTTTTACGTTTTTTCGGGACATAAAGTATTTGGCCCGACCGGAGTAGGCGTTTTGTACGGAAAACGTCGTCACTTAGAAAAAATGCCACCGTACCAAGGTGGGGGAGAAATGATTCGCAGTGTGAGCTTTGAAAAAACTACGTACAATGATATTCCTTACAAGTTTGAGGCAGGCACTCCTAACATTGCTGACGTGGTAGCGTTGAAATTCGCTCTTAACTATATCAGTGAAGTTGGGAAGGTCAATATGCGCGCTTATGAAGAGGAATTGCTGGCGTACGCTCATCAGCGATTGAGTGAAGTAGCGGGTATACGGATGATCGGTACTGCCAAAAATAAAATGAACGTGATCTCATTTATTTTTGATGATATTTTCCACTTCGATATTGGTCAGATGTTAGATGCTCGGGGTATTGCGGTTCGTACGGGTCATCACTGTACTGAACCACTGATGAACCGATTTGGGGTAGAGGGAACGGTTCGTGCATCATTAGCTGTCTACAATACAAAAGAAGAAATTGATGAACTTACAGAGGGGCTACATCGTATAGTAACGATGATGAGAAAATAAATTATGATTCAGTCAATTACGGAAAAGCAGAATGAAATTATTGAGGAGTTTGCCTTACTGGACGGCGACCCCGAGATGACCAATTTCTACATTATTGAATTGGGGCAAAGATTAGTGCCGTTAGACGAGTCGCAGAAAATAGAAGACAATATTGTGAAGGGTTGTCAATCTAAAGTATGGTTGGTCCCATCACTAGCCGATGGCAAAATGAAGTTTGAAGCCGATAGTAATTCGGCTATTACCAAAGGGTTAGTCAGTTTACTAGTGCGGGTTTTTCAAGACCAAGCTCCTAACGAAATCGTAGATGCGGAGCTATTCTTTATTGATAAAATTGGAATGAACCGTTTTATTGGAACGCAACGATCAAACGGTTTTTCTGCTATGATCAAGCAGATTAAGTTGGCCGCCTTGGTAAACAAAGAGCGAGAGGCAATGAGTAAACCCAATCACAAATAAAGCACTATGAGTGATAGCGAAGCTAGTAATACCCGCTTATTGAAGGGAAAAATTGTAGCGGCCATTAAGACCGTTTACGACCCGGAAATACCAGTAGATGTGTATGAGCTGGGTTTGATCTACGAAATCAATATCTACCCCGTAAACAATGTATACGTTTTAATGACTTTAACCTCACCGGCTTGCCCATCAGCGGAAGCTATTCCGAGTGAGGTGGAAACAAAAATAAAATCGGTAGAAGGGGTGAACGATGTGAACATTGAACTTACATTTGATCCACCCTACACCCAAGACATGATGTCGGAAGCAGCCAAGCTAGAACTAGGGTTTTTATAAGTTACAAGTTAAAAGTTGCAGGTTAAGCACTAATAAACAAAACTTTTGAACCTGCAACTTGTAACTTTCAAACTGTTTTATCACAAATAAAATCAAACAAATATGTATCCTGCTGACTTAGTAGCACCCATGCGTACTGATTTAACATCCGCTGGGTTTACCGAATTTACTACATCCGAAGAGGTGGTTAATCACCTAGAAGACCATGAAGGTACCACACTTATGGTAATCAACTCTGTTTGCGGCTGTGCTGCGGGTGCAGCGCGTCCAGGTGTGAAACTGGCACTTAGCCATACTGAGAAGAAGCCTGATAACCTAGCTACGGTATTTGCCGGAGTAGATCAGGATGCGGTAGCTAAAGCCCGTGAGTATACGCTACCTTACCCACCTTCTTCACCTTCTATCGCACTATTTAAAGACGGAGAGCTTATTCACTTTGTAGAACGTCATCATATTGAAGGCCGATCAGCTCAAATGATTGCTGAGCACCTCCTCGATGTATTCGATGAGTATTGCTAAAAATGTATTCACGTGTTTGTGCGCACAGTACCCAGTATTCTTGTGCAAGTTATTCATGAACACAAGAACACTTGATGTTCTAGCCCATAACTAGAAAATGTATGGATGATCGCTTTAAAGAATTTGAGCAACGGGTAGATGGCTCTTTGGCGGAGATGAAAACACAAATCAGTGCGTTGCATCAAACAACTAGGGCGTGTTGACATTTAGAATATCGAGAGATTTTAAGGTCAACTTTTGTCTGAATGAGGCACTTGAGAAGGGCAATGCCGCGCCACGGTAGCCGGAGTATTGGCCGCTGAAAGCCGCCGCAACGAAATTCGGGTGAGAAGTGGCCTAAAATCGCCGATTGGGCTAGATGTCAACACGCCATAGAACCTTAAAGAGGTCATTTGACAATTTTGATGCTGAGATAACCGAATTTATGAAATTCATGGCTAAGCATGTGTCTGATCATGAGAATCGTCTAAAGCGAATTGAGAAGCATCTGGATTTGAAACAAAAGTAGTGTTTAGTTTACTCACCCGGGAAGTTTCTCAGAATGAAAACTTTGTTTTAAACTCCTCCATTTCATCTAGCAAAGAACGGTCTTCCCAGCGAGGGAGATAGTTAAAGAGCTTGAGGTCAGTATCGACCGATAGCTCCCGTAGACCCAAGTGACGGTTGACAAAAATAAATTCCAGATCAAAGTAAATAGCTTTAACCACATCAATGATATCGAGAACCTGAAAGTTCTTATCAACTAGGTTATACGTATCAGAGGGCATATCAGCATTCAGTAATTTTACCAAAGTGTCGCCTACTCGTTGTACACTCACAAAAGCCCGGCGTTGCTTACCATCACCGTGAATAGAAACCCTACGCCTAAAGTTCGCCTCAAACATAAATCGGTTGATCACTGCATCGAAGCGCAGGCTTTTGTTGTACCCGTAAACGTTTCCGCAGCGGATAATATAGGTGGGCAATTTTGAAAATAGCCGCTGTACGTGCTCCTCGCCCCGCAATTTAGAAATACCGTAGATCGTTTGCGGATTAGGCTCAGTATTTTCTCCGGCGTGAGCCGAACCATAGACCGAAGTGCTACTTACGTAAACCATTTTTTTTACTCGAGGAGATTCCTCAATAGCGTACACCAGCTCGGCAGTTCCCCAGTGGTTGGTTTGTTCGTAAGCATGGCCATCGGTAGTAGCGAAGGGCGTAACTACTTTAGCCGCTAAGTGGTATATCACATCGGCTTCTTGTACTACCTCTCGCAGTTTTCGGGTGTTTAACAGTTCACCGGGTATGAACTCAATTTTTAACTCGTGGTTATCGGAGCGACCGTAGAGCGAGTGTCCCAAGAAGGTGTTGTAATTACCCCGTGATAAATTATCGTAAATAATGAGGTGGGAAACCGACTGGTTCTGTACTAATTCAGAAACTAGCTGCGTACCTACGTAGCCCGCTCCGCCGGTAATTAATACGGTCATGGGCTTAGGGTTTTACCAAATCGGTATTAAGGCCACATTCTACTTTGTTTAGGCCGTACCAGCGGGCCTCTCGTTCTTCCATATCCGGATCGAGCTTTTTAGTACAGGGTTCACAGCCAATGCTAGTATAACCCTTAGCGTCCAGAGGATGGCGGGGAAGGTCATATTCCCGTAAATAGGCGAACACTTTTTGAATTGACCAATCTAGCATCGGGTGAAACCGTAAAACATTATGCGGGGCAGGTTGCTCTGCCTTCATCGCTTTACGTACCAAGCTTTGGTCAGCTCGAACTCCGTTAATCCAGACATCATAGTTGCGAAGCAATTCCTCCATTGGCTGGGTTTTATTCAGAAAACAGCAGTAATCAGGATCGGAAGTAAACAGCAGATTGCCCTCAGCATTACGCTGCTGATGTTTAGGGACTACGGGGTTGAGCCGGATCGTGTTTATACCAAACTCTTCGGTAACCCTATCCACAAACGCTACCGTCTCGGGAAAATGGTAGCCTGTATTAAGGAAGTAAATCGGAATACTACGGTCAATCCGAGAAAGCATATGTAGTAAGACCAAGCTATGCGACTGGAAGGAAGAACTGGTAAACAGCTTTCTCCCTTCTCTCTGATAAGCTCGGATGCGGACGTGTGTCTCCTCGAAGGTCATACGTTGCTTACGAATAAGTAAGCTCTAAAGTTAACAAAAAAGAATCTGCTAATGCCAATAGTCTAACAATTCAGTGTTTTGTCAGATTAATGGAATGATCTTAGTATAGCTGGGGCTATAAGGATAATGGTCAAATATTTTTACTCGGAAAAGGATTAATGATTGCTGAATACCGATACATGAATAAAGAAAGATAGAAGATCGCCACTAAAGTTGAACAAGAGGCTTGATAATTACAGTAAGAACAATATAATCTTGACAGGCAAATGCTAGATTTCAGCTAATTCGCTTTCTAGATTACGAATACCATGAGCTACCTGCTCCATTAGCCACATAGGGGTAGAGGTAGCCCCGCAAATACCTACAGTTTCAGCACCTTCAAACCACTCAGGTTGTAGCTCTTCTTCATTAGCAATGAAATAGCTCTGCTCATTCATCTCTTGGCATATACTAAATAGTGCCTTGCCATTAGAGCTTTTCTTACTACTCACAAATATGATAATATCTTGTTCTTCTGAAAATTTACGGAGCTTAGGTCCGCGGTTTGATACCTGGCGGCAGATACTGTCGTTAGCATTGAAGTCTACGGTTTCCAGTTCACCGTTAGCAGTCTTCAGGCGTTCCTCAATCATCCCCTTAATGCGGTAAAACCCTTGGGTGCTTTTGGTAGTCTGACTAAATAAGGTTACAGGTTTGGTGTAGTCAATTTTATCCAGGTCTTCGTCTTGCATAACAATAATTGCCTGGCCTTGGGTCTGTCCGGTCAAACCAATGACCTCCGCATGCCCAGGTTTGCCGTAGATTACAATTTGTCCTTCTACTTTTTCCATTCTGTCAAAGGAGTTTTTTACCCGGTTTTGTAACTTTAACACTACCGGGCAGGAAGCATCGATAAGTTCAATGTTATTTTTTAAGGCTAATTGATATGTTTCCGGTGGTTCACCGTGGGCACGTATGAGTACTTTACAGTCGTGAAGGTTCTCAAGATCATCACGAGAAATAATCCGCAGCCCTTTCTCGTGCAGTCGCCTTACCTCCATATCATTGTGGACAATATCACCTAAACAATATAGGTTGCTCGACTCGGCCATCTCATCTTCGGCCATCTGAATGGCAAACTCTACCCCAAAACAATATCCAGAATTCTGATCTATCGTAACTTTCATAAGTTCGTAGTTTAACTTAATTAACATTCATCGCTTTTTGTGCTAAGGCTAATACCTGGGCTACCTGTTCATCAAATTGCAATTGTGTAGTATCTATAACGATTGCATCATCAGCTTTTACCAGCGGGTTTTCACTTCGGCCCGTATCGATCCGGTCGCGCTCGGCCAAGTTATCAGCAATTTCTCCTAAAGTGGTTGAGTTTCCTTTGGCTTCCAACTCTCTTTTTCTACGATGGGCACGCGCCATTAAATCGGCAGTCATGAATACTTTTAATTCCGCCTGAGGAAACACATTGGTTCCAATATCCCTTCCATCCATTACAACACGTTTACCCTGCCCCATGTTCCGCTGTAAGCGAACCATAGCCTTCCGAACTTCGGGAATAGCACTTACTTCACTCACTCGACCGGAGACTTCCATACCCCGAATTTCCTGTTCTACATTTTCGCCGTTCAAATAGGTTTCGTAGACCGGAAATGTGATACCCTTCTTTGCCTCAAAATGAATATGAATGCTAGGTAAAGATGCTACTACTGCCTTAGTGTTGGAAATTGTAATTTGATTACGAAGAAGGTACAATGTGACTGCCCGGTACATGGCTCCGGAATCAATATAAGTATAATTCAGAGTTTGAGCTACTGCTTTGGCGGTAGAACTTTTACCACAACCCGAGTATCCATCTATTGCTACAATAATATCGTTAGGCATAACAACTCTTTAGCAGTCTCTTATCGGACAGGGCATTGGGCCTCGTTTGGGTTGCTGGCGGGGTTTACTGCTTTGACATGACGCAAGCAGGATAGAACATGCTATCACAACCGTAATGATACTTTGATAAACCCTCTTTCTCATCACTTAGAAATTGAGTGCAAAAATACTAAACAGTGAGTAGTCGATACCACATAAAGTAGAATATTACATCGAAACTGTTGAAAATATTTACAACAAAAACCAGGCAAAAATGTACATGATAATGATCTTGGTTATTTTGTATAATGTTTATGAAAAAATAATAAACAAATTTACTATTCTTGAGTTACAACAGAAACTAATAATACTTGAAAAATGAAAGAGCAAATGATTTCCGGTACGATTGAACGATTAAGTATACGTTACGGTATACTGATGGCACTGGCATTAGCTGGTTTTTTCTTCTTCATGAAGGCACTTGGGTTAGAACATAACCTCGAGCTCAGAGCCTTCAACCTATTCATTCTGGTGAGTTTTGTATTGATGGCCGTCAGGCATTACAAGCAAAGAAAGGGTAGTAATCTCTCTTATCTCAAAGGATTAGGACTGGGAATTCTCACTACATTGGTAGGTACTATCAGTTTCGCTATCATGGTTGTGCTCTATGTGACGGTTATTGATCCAGCATTTATGGATGTCATAAAAAATCAAGAGCCATTCGGCAACTTTCTGAATCCATTTTTGGTAGGTTTTACGATTATTATTGAAGGGGTAGCTTCAGGATGCTTGGCATCTTACAGTATTATGCAGTTTTTCAAGCCCTCTCGTATAACCGCACAAGCGACTATCCATGATTAGTACTGGGTTTTCTTCGGTGTTTAATGATTGTGATACTTTTGTTAACATTTTTTTTGAAACATTTACTAGGGGGATTCGTGTTATTAGTAAAAATTAGGACAATTCATGGGGTAAAACCCCGTTACATATAAGAATTTTGATTGAGTAGTTTTAGGTTGTTGTATTAGTAGTGAAAAAAGTGAGTCTTCTAGGTTCACTTTTTTTTTGCCCTTTCTTGTACCTTTAACCTATGATCTATCTGTCAGCAGAAGCCCTAAGTAAGCAATACCTTACCACCGAAGGGCGAGAGAAATTTTTATTTCATAACATCTCTTTTGGAATCGAATCAGGTCAGAAGGTAGCCTTAGTCGGAATCAATGGTTCAGGTAAATCGACTCTGATGAAAATCATCGCGGGGCGGGAAGTGCCCGACCAGGGCGAGGTAGTACTATCACAGGGAGTTCGAATGGCCTACGCTGAGCAGCAACCCCAGTTTGCCCCCGACGACACTGTTATTTCCTTCGTGTACAATAGTGATGATCCTACCTTAGCATTACTCCAAAAATACCGCAAACTGTTGAATCAGAATCCGGCCGATGAACAATTGTCCGACCTAATTCAACAGATCGATAGCCGACATGCCTGGGACTATGAAAGTCAAATTGAGCAAATTTTAGGACAACTGGGTATTTACGAACTCGATCGTCGGGTAGCCGACCTTTCCGGTGGCCAGCGGAAGCGGGTCGCCCTGGCTAAAGCACTAATAGAAAAGCCCGATCTGCTACTGTTGGACGAACCCACCAACCATCTGGATTTGGCTACTATTGAGTGGTTGGAAAACTACCTGTCGGCTCAAAGTATGGCTTTGCTACTCGTTACCCATGACCGCTACTTTCTCGAGCGGGTTACTAACGAAATTATCGAGCTAGACCAGGGACAAATATTTCGGTACCAAGGAAACTATGCCTATTTTTTAGAAAAGAAAGCAGAACGCGTCGCCCAGCAGCAGGCTTCGGTGGACAAAGCCCAGAATCTGCTTCGCAAAGAACTGGAGTGGATGCGCCGTCAGCCTAAAGCCCGGGGAACAAAAGCTAAATACCGGGTAGATGCCTTTTATGACTTACAGGATAAAGCCAGCCAGCAAATTGGTCAGGCTAACACCGAGCTGAGTATCCAGGGACGGCGACAGGGTAAGAAAATTCTGGAGATGGAGGACATCAGTAAGTCGTACGACGAGAAACAACTGATCGAAGATTTTTCCTACGTATTTCGTCGTCAAGACCGAGTAGGAATCATTGGGCCCAATGGCTCAGGAAAAACTACTTTTTTAAATATAATCACTGGACAGCTCGAGCCAGATACCGGAGAGTTGGCGGTAGGGACGACCACAGTTTTTGGCTATTATACTCAACAGGAAATTAGCTTCTCGGAAGATCAGCGCATGATTGATGTGGTGAAAGAGGTAGCTGAGGTGATTGATTTAGGAAAAGGGCAGGTGATTACGGCCTCTCAACTATTACAACGCTTTCAGTTTCCAACGGATATGCACTACCAGCGAGTGCAGGATTTAAGCGGTGGTGAGAAACGGCGGCTGCAACTACTAAGAGTACTGATGAAGAATCCCAACTTTTTAATATTAGACGAGCCAACGAATGATCTGGACTTAATTACGCTAAATATTCTGGAGGATTTTCTAATTCAGTTTGATGGCTGTTTACTATTGGTTACCCACGATCGGTATTTTATGGACCGTTTGGTTGACCATCTCTTTGTATTTACTCCCAATAGCGGTCACGTTCAAGACTTTCCCGGCAATTATACTGATTTTCGCAGTTCCCGATCACAAACTGTAAGTTCGGCGGAGAAAACTAGGCCTACTTCAAAAAATGCGAAAACTACTGATGCAAGTACGGCTCCTAACGAACGAAAAGATAATCATCCTACCTACAAAGAAAAGCGGGAGTATGAGCAGGTTGAGCAGGAAATTGCTCAATTAGAAGAAGAAAAAGAAGGTTTAATGGCTCAGTTAAACGAGATCTCAGCCTCTGCTCAGCCCGACCATCAAGCACTCACCGAAGTGTCCCAGCAGTTAGAAAAGGTCACCCAGCAGTTAGACGAAAAATCAGATCGCTGGTTAGAGTTAGCCGAACGGATGGAACAAAGTTAGCCAAGGTAGGTTGAACAAGAGCGATGGCAGAAGTCTTAAACTCGGCACTTTCTCCCGGAATTGATTGGTTCCAGCGACAAGGTTGGTCGCCCTTTCCCTTTCAAAAAGAAGTTTGGGAAGCCTACCTCAGCGGGGAAAGTGGTTTGCTTAATGCCCCCACCGGAAGCGGAAAAACCTACGCCCTCTGGATTCCCTGTTTACTGGAATTCATCCGCCAGCATCCTGAAGACTTCGCCGAACGCTCAGCGAATGGACTGCAAATTATTTGGATCACCCCGCTCAAGGCTTTAGCGAAAGACATTCATTTAGCTATGGAACGGGCTACCGAAGGTCTGGGGCTTGCCTGGAAGATTGCGGTTCGCAGCGGCGATACTTCTTCGGGAGAACGACAGAAGCAAGTCAAACGAATGCCTGAGTGCTTGATTACTACTCCCGAAAGCTTACATTTACTTTTGGCTCAGAAGCAATCCAGCCGTCATTTTAAAAAGCTAAAGTGTGTGATCGTAGACGAGTGGCACGAGTTGCTGGGAACCAAGCGGGGAGTGCAGATGGAACTAGCCCTTTCTCGGCTTAGAACTATTCGTCCTGATCTTAAAATCTGGGGTGTATCGGCGACCATTGGCAATCTAGAGCAAGCCTGTGATGTATTATTAGGGTTGCAGACGGAAAACCCGGGGCGAATCGTAAAAGCGGATATTAAAAAAGAAATTGAGGTAGAATCTATTTTACCCGATCAGATAGAGAAATTTCCTTGGGCGGGTCACTTGGGTATCCGGATGCTTGCTAAAATTCTACCGATTGTTGAAGCCAGCCAAACCACCTTACTTTTCACCAATACCCGGGCTCAGACCGAAATTTGGTATCAGACTTTACTAGATAAAGTACCTGATTTAGCTGGGCAAATGGCGATGCACCACGGTTCACTCGATCCACAGGTACGAACCTGGGTAGAAGAAGCTTTACATCAGGGAATACTGAAACTGGTGGTATGTACTTCCAGCCTTGACTTAGGAGTCGATTTTCGTCCGGTAGAAACGGTGATTCAGGTAGGTAGCCCCAAGGGGATTTCCCGCTTCTTGCAGCGAGCCGGGCGCAGTGGTCACCAACCGGGAGCTACCAGCCGAATTTACTTTTTACCCACCCATGCCCTGGAACTCATTGAAGCCGCAGCAATCCAGCAAGGAATGAATGAGGGGGCAGTAGAAGCGCGTAAGCCACTGGAGCGTTCTTACGATGTACTAGTCCAGTATCTGGTGACACTCGCGGTAGGCGAAGGTTTCCGAGCCGAGGACGTATATCCTGAAATCAAATCTACGTATTCTTATCGCAACTTAAGTGAGGAAGAGTGGGAGTGGGCACTGCGATTCATTACTTCTGGTGGGGAAAGTCTGGGTCAGTACGACGAATTTTCTAGAGTAGATATTGAAGATATGGTTTATAAAGTTATTAGTCGGCGTACTGCACTTCGGCATCGCTTATCCGTTGGCACCATTGTGAGCGATCCCGTGCTCAAAGTGAAGTATGTCGGTGGAGGTTATATCGGCACTATTGAAGAAAGTTTTATTTCCCGTCTCAACAAAGGCGATAATTTCTGGTTTGCCGGGCGCAATCTCAAACTAGAGCGCATCAAGGAGATGACCGTGCTGGTTCGCAAAGCCCGGGGAAAAGATGGAGTGATTCCCCGCTGGGGTGGGGGGCGAATGCCGCTATCATCTCAGCTATCGCGATTAATTCGCCGAAAACTCGATCATTATTTACAAGGTGACTACACGGACCCGGAGCTAGTGATGCTAGAGCCTCTGCTGGAGTTACAACAGAGCTGGTCAGCCTTGCCAACCTATGAGCAGTTTTTAATGGAGCGGTTAACGACTCGCGAAGGGTACCACGTAATTTTTTATCCCTTTGCCGGAAGGGCGGTACACGAAATTTTATCGGCATTGGTCGCGTGGCGCATCAGTCAGGTGCAGCCCATCTCGTTTTCCATTGCTATGAATGATTATGGCTTTGAACTACTATCTGACCAGGAAATCCCACTGGAAGAAGCCCTGGAGGTCGATTTGTTTGGAACCGATCATTTAGTAGAAGATATACTAGCCAGTGTGAACAGTACCGAAATGGCAAAGCGACGGTTCCGGGAAATTGCGGCTATCGCTGGATTGGTTTTTCAGGGCTATCCGGGCAAGCACATTGGCAGCCGCCATCTGCAAGCCTCGTCTCAGATCATCTACGACGTATTTCAGCAGTACGATGCCGACAATCGATTACTAGCTCAGGCGTTAGACGAAGCTCTGTACCAGCAAATTGAGCATTCCCAACTTACCGAAACCCTTCGGCAAATCAATCATCAACAATTGCTAATAAAGAATCCACCTTATCCAACTCCGTTCGCCTTTCCACTCATGGTTGATCGTCTGCGGGAGAAAATCAGCTCAGAAACCTTGGAAGATCGTATTTTGAAAATGCAACGCCAGTTAGAAACCTACGCAGCCAATGGTGAAGTCGAGAATTGAAAGGTGATAATCGGTAATGAATAGTTGGAAGTTCGCTTTCAATTTTTAATTTCCACCCTGGAACCATCCGTTGTTCATTTATGAGAGTGCAGTATACTTTTACTTTTTTTCTGACATTATCTACTATTTTTTTAGCGAGTTGCCAGCGTTCAGTTATCCTATTTCCGGAGGGAATTCGCCTAGGCGGACCATTTTTACTGCCTGTCGGAGATGAGAGAATTTCATCATCACAGTTGGCAAATGCCAAAAATGATTGGCGGAGTCAGTTAGCTTTTCAGTCTGACCAACTCACCATGCTATTCGCTTCCCCACTTTCCAACATTAGTACCCTTAGTGAGCCAGCATTTACTGCGGAAATTCTGGATAGTGAAGTAAACCAGTTATTCGCTTATCCTACTGAAGGTGACATTAACGTCTACGGCTTTTCTGAGAACGATATAGTAGAATACCCCGAATCAGTCTATCGGCAACGCTTTCGGAAAATCAGTACAGATGTGCCTCTGGTATACAATAATCAGGTGAAAACCTTTATTGATGTGTACGGCAAGCAGAAGCGGGATCTCACCCAGCGAATGCTGGGAAAAAGTACATTATACTATCCGTACATTGAGCAAGTACTTACCGAAAAAGAATTGCCCGACGAGTTGAAATATCTGGTAATGGTAGAATCGGCTATGCAAAACGAAGCAGTATCGAGTCGTTCTGCAGCTGGGTTGTGGCAAATTAGGCCAATAACGGGACGTAGTTTGGGCTTAGAAATTAATTCAGTAATTGACCAGCGCTTAGATCCCTACGCTGCTACCGATGCGGCACTTACCTACCTCAAGAAACTGCACGATAAATACAAAAACTGGCTGATTGCTATTGCGGCATACAACTGCGGTATGGGCAATATGCACAGAGCGATTGTTCGGGCGGGGGGTAGCGGGGACTTTTGGCGGATTCAGCGATTTTTACCCCGCGAAACCCGAAATTATGTGCCAGCATTTATGGCGGTGGTGTATTTAAACAACTTTCAGCAGGAACACAACCTGCGCCCAATCTATCCTGATTTATCTTTTCAGGCGGTGGATACGGTGCGTATTTATCAAGAGGTTACTCTAGAGAAAATTGCTAATTCCACCGTAGTTACTCTGGATGAATTGGAATTTCTGAACCCCGCTCTTATTCGGAACAAAATTCCGTTTAAAGTAAACGGCTATTCGCTGGTATTGCCTCTGAATAAGTTAGCTCAATTTGAACAACGGCGAGGCTACCTACTCAAACCTTACGATTATCAAGCGCAAATAGCTCGGGCTGCCCGAATAACTAAGCAAAAACGGGCGGTTGTACCCGATGCCCCTAATCTAACTAAATTATCGTACCGCGTGAGACGAGGAAATACTATCAGTAGCATTGCCCGGCGCTACGGATGCTCAGTAAAGGATATTCAAGACTGGAATGGTAAATCAGACTACGTTATCCGGGTGGGGGAAGAGCTAGTTTTGTACGTGGCAAAAACCCGAACTTCACCTTAGCTTCGCTAGGATTTTACGGTCGGTGCAGCTTTTTTTCGATTTTTAGGCACTACCACCAACAGTAAGTAGAAACCGATTAACACCAACGGAATACTGAGCCATTGCCCCATGTTTAGCGGAATATCTCCTTCCCAGTCTACTTGGTTTTCTTTAAAGAACTCATGGACGAAGCGCAATCCGAATACAAAAATTAAGAACAGCCCAAGAAATAGTCCTTCTGGGGTCTTCTCTTTCATTTGCGACCAAAGAAAGAGCAGCAATAAAAAGACTAAAAAGGTAGTCCCCGATTCGTAGAGCTGAGCCGGATGCCGGGGGATTCCAAACGTTTGTATTTCCGCAACGTACTTTCCACGCTGCTGGGATAATTCGTAGTTGAGCGGAGTAGTGCTAGGTTCGTAAATGTGCTCCCGAACGGAAGCGTAGCGGGTCATGGTACTTTTCACCTGAGTTTCCAGGTAGTTCCTGATTTCAGCTTCCTCGTAGCTAGCTTCTTCAAATGTAATGGTAACATCTACCGGGCGGTAGGGAGACTCGTCGGGGCTAAACTCCGTTCCTTCTGGACGTAGGTCGAACTGTTCACTGGCGCCGATAGCTACGGACTCAATACCTTGAGTATTTTCCAGAACCTCTATCAGACTGTGGCCAAATACTACTCCGTATTCGCTATTACTGGGCTTACCGATAATTTCGGAGTTCATAAAGTTACCAAATCGAATCAGTGCCCCAGTGAGAGCAACCACAATCACGATACGGTCTACCACCCAAAGCCAGCTTTGGCCGGGACGTTTTTGTCGTTTTATGTGTCCTTTAAATTTGATAAAATCAAACTTGATATCGTAGTTGCTGTACAGGAACAAGGCGAATAAAATACCAATAGCCGCTCCGTGACTAGCCAGGCCTCCTTCCCAGATTTTAATAATATCAATTGGATTAGATAAGTATTTAGCGGGTTCGTAAAAAAGTACGTGACCCAGCCGGGCTCCCAAAATGGTAGCAATCACCATGAATACGGTGAGTGTTTCTACATCACTTTCCTTATGGCCTTCCTTGCGGAAAATATAAAATAGTATCTGTTGGGAAATTAGAAACCCAGCCGCAAAGAGCAGCCCGTACCAGCGGGGCGACCAGTTATCCCAGGAAAATACTTCCGGGTTAGCTGTCCAGACAATGAACTCAAACAACGATAGCATATTAATTTACTTCTTTGGGCGCAAAGATACCATTTTTCTGCTAACGCAGAGGGGCACTCGATATTCTCTGATCTGCTAGTTGATTCTACTAGAGCTTACCAACCAAATCTGCTTTTTGATTGTCTTATGTAAAGAAACTAAACACAATGAAACAGGTATCGATAATTGTAATATTGATATTTTTTGCCCTCGCTTGTCAGGAAGATGACGAGAATAACCCATTACTTTTGCTGGAAGAAGGTACTTATGCCGGAGTCTTTTACCGCAGTAGCCCCAATGCTCGGTGGGCTACAGCTAATGTTATTTTAACTTTTGAAAACGGACGTTTCTTAGGCAGTAGCGATACGGAAAAATATCCAGCCATTTGCGAAGGGACGTACCAACTAACTGGGACAAGCCAGATTACATTTGAAAATAGTTGTACTTGGACGGCTGATTTTGACTGGTCTTTGATCTTAGGGGGAGAATATCGGATTGTGAAGCAGGATCAAAAAATAGTCATGACTCGCGAATACGAGGGGCAGGTAGCGGATACCTACGAACTCAAGCGGGAATGAGTAGCCAAATATGATTAGCCATTGTGAGTCGGGGTAATTTAGCCGTTATTCGCAGTTGCTATGCTAAAAAAAATAGTTAAGGGTTGTACGTTAGGGCTAATTGCCCTAATTATCGGAATAGCTCTTTTTGGGAAAGAAGAGCTATTTCACTTTTTAGCTCCTACCGAGAAAATAGCAGCTCCAGTACTGGTCATTGAAGGTTGGCTTTCGGAAGAAGCGTTACGGCAAGCAGCCGAGGAGATTGAGCAATCGAATTATCAGCAGGTGCTGGTAACCAGTATTGCCCACGACTCGACGTTTAGAATGTACAGTCAGGGTGGACTAAGGTTTTACTTATCGGATGTTGAAGCAGCCCGTACTCATCAATTTAGTGAAATACAGATTGGAGCATTTGGCCGGGCAGCCGGGGGAATTCAAGCCCACGCTAAAGTCTTTTTAGATTCCCTACAAGTAGGCGAATTTACCGCAACGGATAAACTCCGTTGGTATACGATTAGCTTATCTCAACCAGTTCAAGCTGATTCAATTACCATTACATACGACAATAATCGGCGAGTAGGAAAGGAAGATCGCGATCTATTTGTATATGCCATTCGTCTCGGTTCCCTGGAAATCCCCGCCCGGCACCCAGCAGTCCGCTACGATCGGGGTAAATTAGATGGGAATAATGTGTTTCGGACCGATTACGAAAGTATTGCGGCCGAGGCAACTGAGTTTCTGGTGCAGCAAGGAGTAGATAGTACGATTGTACAGACACTCACCGCTCCGGCAGTTTCCTACGAACGTACCTATGCTTCAGCACTGATGGTAAAAAAGCACTTACCAGACTCTACCAACTCCGTTGTTGTATTTTCCAAAAGTGCCCACGCCCGGCGTAGCTGGTTAGTCTATCAGCGAATGTTCGGCAAGTCAGTAAATATCGGAATTATCGCGGCTCGCTCGAGGGATGCTGATCCGCAGAACTGGTGGAAAGAGAGTGGGTCGCGTGAGTATTTCGTACTACAACTGGCTAAGTATCTGTATACTAAACTGCTCTTTTTTCCGTCTTCTAATGACACTATTCAGTAAGAAACGGTAAAAAAACCCACAATAGGTTTCTCTTTCGTAGTAGGTATTGTATATTCAAGTGGTATATAGAAGCTTGGAAGTAAGAAATTATCATAGAATATGCCAGGCAATTGAGATTTGAAGCGAGTCTTTTTAACGTGCCAACACTACTATACTTGCGCCTACTACCTTATCATTTATTTTTACAGTGGGAATATGAAACAACTTTTACTTCTCTTTTTTCTGATGGGCACAGTGGGTTCGGTTATTGCTCAACAGACCACCTGGAGCGTGAATATCGCGCCCAGTATTTCGTATCGGTTACCGCAAACCCGTTCCCTGCCCACTGAGGTGGAGACGATCCGCAGTGGGGAACAACCCATGTATACCTTCGATTTTGGTGTTGACTTTCGCACAGCTATTAATGATCATTGGCAGGTAGGAGCTGCGCTGTTGTATTCCCAAAAGGGATTTTCTAATAACTTGGTGGATATTGCCTATCCCGATATTCGCGTTCCCCCGCCGTATATCATTGATTTCATTCAGAACTATTTGGAAATACCATTTTTCGTAACTCGCACGATACTAGAGAATGATAAATTTCAGTTGTACCCTATGGTAGGTATTACCAATAGCTTATTGCTATCCGAGAAAAATCGGGTGGCGGTACGCGGCGGGGAAATTGATAAAGAACTAGAAGCGAAGCTTAAAGACCCCTACCTGCGAACCCGGCAAATTCACAATATCGGTATCTTAGGTGGCTTTGGCATTCAGACTAGTGTCGATCCTAAGACTTCCTTAGGGCTGGAGGCTCAAGCGAAAGTCATGCTGTCCCCTATCTCGGATATAGCATCCCAATCTGAACGGAACTTGTACAGTTTAGGCCTAAATTTCCGTTTTATCCGCACATTACGCTAATGCGATGTTACCGATAGTTTGAAGAACTCTAATCTCTGGATAGTAATCATAAGTTTGAGCAGCTTGTTTGCCTGTAAAACCTCGGTGCCTACCACTAGTGTACCCGTACAATCCTGGCCCATCGAGTTCAATGAAGAACGGATACAACTTTCGCTAGACTACATGCGGGAGCACTACGGCATGACTACTGACTATCCGTCGATTAACCCCCAGATGATAGTCGTGCATTGGACGGCAATACCAACTCTTCAGGCTTCTTATGAGGCATTTTACAAAACGCGCTTGCCAGGTTCCCGGGCGAAAATTGCGAATGCTAGTCCGTTGAATGTTTCGGTTCCTTACCTTATTGACCGGGATGGAAAAGTGTATCAACTGATGCCTGATACTTTATTCGCCCGCCACGTAATTGGCCTCAACCACTGCGCCATTGGTATTGAAAATGTGGGTGATGGAAATAACCATCCACTTACGGAAGCTCAGCTTCAGGCTAACGAAAAGCTGATTCGTAGCTTGGTAAAAAAATACAACATTCGCTACGTAATCGGTCACCATGAGTACCAGCAGTTTGTTGGACACCCTCTCTGGAAAGAAAAAGATCCCAATTATCTCACCGAAAAAAATGATCCGGGAGATGAATTTATGCAACAACTGCGAAATCAGCTCAGTGATTTAGAGTTAGCCCCCCTCCCTACCGAAGATTCTATCAAACAGGGAGTGGCCGGACAAGTCCATTGGTACGAAGGTAACCTGATGCCAACTATTTCTGAAGATACTACTGAGATATCCAATACTAAAGGTGAACCCGTACAGCGCACGCTGCGTGTTTATGAGTTAACCCACCAGGACGAAACCAAACAAGTGAACCATTTTTTTCAGGATATCAAGACCAAGCAAGTAGCTAAGGTCGTTACTGATGCTTCGGGGAAATTTCAACTTTCCTTGCCGACTGGTCAGTATTCTTTATTTGTAGAAGAAGAATCAAGATTATTTGCCAACCATTTTGACGGACAAGGCAACATCGCTCCCTTTACCGTATACGCCGATAGTATTACCCAGATTGAAGTGAAAGTAGATTACAAAGCAGTGTATTGAATGATCCCATTGATCGGTTGCTAAATTGCTGATTATTAAATTGTCATTGGGCATTTGTACCCTTTACCCTTTCACCCTGTACCCTTGTCCGATCTTTGGACTTCCCACTTCCAAAAGAATTTTTCACCCTCTTTCCAACGTTTTTCGTATAGGCAGCGTCTAAGCTAATGAAAACGGCCTAATTTCAAACTATCGCGGTAACTCACCGATTGCATGCAGGATGAACAAGCACTGGTCGCTCGTTGTATCAAAGGCGAGCGATCGGCTCAACAGCAGTTGTACGAACAATACGCCAACCAAATGATGGTGGTGAGTATGCGTTATTGTAAAGGTCGTGAAGATGCCGAAGATGTGATGCAGGAAGCGTTTGTCAAGATATTTAATAGCCTGGAAAAATTTCGGGGTGAATCATCCATTAAGTACTGGATTAAGCGCATTGTTATCAACACTGCCCTCAACCATCATCGGAAAAAAGTCTATCTGTATCCACACCTCGACATTGATGAGGTTCATCACATTGGCGATGAGGATGTGGAAATTTCTAACTACAACTACCGGGACCTACTTACTATTTTACAATCATTGCCTCAGGGCTGCCAGGTTATTTTTAACCTCTACGCCATTGAAGGCTATAAGCATAAGGAAATTGCTAATATGCTAAGTATCAGCGAAGGAACGTCCAAATCGCAGTACGCCCGGGCTCGCTCGCTGATTAAAGATTTAATTACTGAAACCGGGGAGGTGAAACATGGCTAACGCGTCTGAAAATCGATCATACGAAGAGCGGTGGCGGCAAACCTTTGAGCAAGCCGAAATGCCACCCTCGCCTAGCGTCTGGAAAAATATTGACCAACAATTAACCGCGCAAGAAAGCGGGAAATATAAGCGAGGTTTCTTTTTCTATCGAGCCGTAGCTGCCGTACTATTACTATGTATTGCCGGGTTAGGCTGGTATACTCTTACCCGATCAGGTAGTGCTGATTCTTTGGCAAATCGGCTAGGTGCTGATACTGAACAGGCTGGTAAGACAGTAACTAATAAAGGCGCACGTCCGGGTAAGCCGGGGCCTACGGCAGATTCTGAAAACGGATCCGTAATTGCTCAGCAACCGGAAGCGAAGGCAATGAATGAGCGTAGCGAGACAGAAGGTACACAAGTACAGGAGAACGAATCAAATCCAGGTCAGGTTGCTACGGATGAAAATCAACCATCAGTAATTGTACCACAATCAGGGGTTAACAATCCACCAAAAGTAAATGAGCAAGCACTTGCTAGCAGTGGTATAGGTGCAGTAGATGAAGAGGGTGAAGAAAAAGTATCCGGCACAGTAGTAACTGGACTACCGCCTTCTAAGACGCTTATTTTTCCTAATGAAGAAGTAAGCCCGGGAAGCTCTGATCTTCCCGTTCATAATCATCAGGTTGGTGGGGTAACTGCCCTTCCGCCTGATGTTTTAGAGCTTGTACCACCTACTTGGGCTGAAGATGTAGAAGAGCTTTATTTCGTGCCTCAGTATCGAGAAGAAACTAAGCAGGGTAAAGAGAAAAAAGGTGCTCAATTTTTTGCTGGTCTGGCAATGGCACCTAGTTTATTTGATCCGAACTTTCAGTCTCAGAACCCAGCATCCTCTGATTTTGGTACGGATGAGTCATTTGATGTTTATAGCCTCAGTGCTTCCCCCCCTAGTCTACTTAATGCTGCTGATAGACAGAATGATTCGGATCCACCCCCTGGATCAGAGGATGGGCTAGAAAATCAGGCTAATCTCTCGTTTAGTTACGGGGTAGATATAGGCTTCACCTTAGGTGAGCACTGGAGTATTGAAAGTGGGGTAGATTTTCAGAATTTCCAGACTCAAACGAGTCACCGTTATGTTACACCAGACCCATCAGACCCATCCTCTGGAAAGCGTCTTCCAGTAACAGCCTTCAGTGCAGTTGCTAACGAAGTCAGGTACAGTACTCCTATTGGCAACTCACGTCAGCTTAACAATCAATTTCAGTTTATCTCGGTACCCTTACAAATTGCTTACAATGTACAGGTAAACCGATTTATTTTCTCTTTGAGTCCGGGAGTAGCGGCTAATTTGTTTTTAGAACACCGGACTTTTTCTGATCAGTATGCTTCGGATGAGATTAGCCGGGGTAGTAGTGGACCCTTCAATTCTCAGTACATCAGTGGATTAATTAGCGGTGGGGTGTTCTATCGATTAGTAGAACATTACTCGCTATCGTTTACACCTTCTTATTACTTTGCTCTTACTGACATGACTAACTCTACAGTCGATTTCAGTAGTCAACCGCAATCTTTTGGTTTGAAACTGGGCTTCCGTTATACTTTTGAGTAAAGGTTGTCGGGGTTTATTCTAGAACACTAGCTAAATTCACGCAAAATCTAAGAAATTCCCAGTAATAATTTAAACCTTCGCAGTTAGTATTCGTTATATTTGTATATACAATAATTGTAAAAACTTTTAATTTTTTTGTTATGACTTATTTAGAAAAAGCGAAAGACTTGTATAACATGGTTAATTCTGGTCAGTTAATGGACGCTTTTGAGAAGTACTACCATCAGGACTGTGTAATGGTAGAGGCCACTGGTGACAAAAGGGAGGGGAAAGATGCTAACCGCCAGTATGAAGAGAAATTTTTATCAAGTATAAAAGAGTTTCATGGGGCGGGAGTAGGATCTATTGCGGCTAACGAGGAAGATAAAGCAACGACTGTAGAATCGTGGATGGATGTAACGTTTCAGGATGGGAATCGCGTAAAACTCGAGCAGGTAGCGGTACAAAAGTGGGATGGTGACCATATTGTCAATGAGCGCTTTTACTATAATACTGGAAACTAGGTTTTTTTGACCTTGAATGCATTTTCCTGAGGGACTTTATCGTATGAAAGTCCCTATCTTTTTTGCATCGGGAAACTCATCTCGTACAACAGTGCGGGCAGCATGATAACCGCACATACCGTGTACACCGCCGCCGGGAGGAGTAGAAGACGAGCAGATATAAACACCCTGAGCAGCGGTACGGTACGGAGTCAAGCTGAATGTGGGGCGAGTGAATAATTGCGTGATAAGCTGGGCACCTCCGTTGACATCTCCTCCAATATAGTTGGGGTTAAATCGGTTTACCTGACGAGTATTCATGGTATGCTTTTGCAAAATTGTATCCTTAAAACCGGGAGCAAAGCGTTCTACCTGATTCTCAATAATTTTAGTCATGTCTTGGGTAGAATAGCGGGGTACGTGGCAGTACGCCCAGGCGGTATGCTTTCCTTCCGGGGCACGGGTGGGGTCAAACGGGCTTTGTTGCACCAGCAGCACGTAGGGTTGGGAATTATGCTTTCCTTGCCAGGCATCCCGTTCTGATTGGGCAATTTCTTCTAGCGTGCCTCCTAAATGAATCGTTGCTGCTTTATTTGCTTTCGGATTTTTGAAAGGTATAGGGTCACTAAGTGCCCAATCTACTTTGAAAATACCCGGTCCGTAGCGAAATTGTTTTAGCTGGTTTCGGTACGCATTAGAAAGTTTTAATCCTTCAATTTCTAGCAATTGCCAAGGGGTAACATCCCATACCGTAGCTCGACAGTTAGGAATATCGGCGACTGATTGTACTTCACATCCAGTTTCAATATCTCCACCTAATGATTTGAAGTACCCTGCTAAAGCGTTGGAAATAGATTGTGCCCCCCCTTTGGGAAATGGCCAGCCGACCACGTGACCTAGCGCTCCCAGGACTAAACCAATTCCCGATGTAGCAACCTTTTCGAGGGGTAAAATTGAGTGCGCGGCTAATCCCGCGAAAAACCCTTTGGTTGCCGAAGTCTTGAATTGAGTGCTAGCTAGAAATGTGGCCGACTGCAAAGCACTCAACCCAAACTGAGCCATTTTTAGCGGATGCTTGGGAAACCGAAATGGTCCAAGAAAATCAGGAGCGATATGTTCCCAATTTTTCACAATGGGCATCATTAAATCTCGGTAAGCATCAGCATCGCTGCCTAGTGAGGAGGCGGTGATCTCTATGGATCGGCTAAGGGTCACTGTAGTTCCATCGTCCAGCGGGTGGGCAACGGCTTCGGGGGGATGAATCCATTCTAAGCCAAAATCTTGTAAAGGAAGTTGACGAAAAAAGGGGGAAGCATATCCTAGTGGATGAATAGCTGAGCCAACATCGTGGATAAAACTAGGTAATGTCAATTCCTCGGAACGCGCACCGCCGCCAACTTTGCCTTTGGCTTCCAGTATTTTCACGGATAAACCAGACCGCTGCAACTCGATAGCGGCTGCCAAGCCATTGGGACCCGACCCGATCACCACACAATCGTACTTTTTCATGCTACTTTTCCGCCAAAATGTTCTTCTAGGCCCGATACACCACCCGAAATGATAAATTTCATAATCTCGGTACTAGAAGCTTCAATTGGGGTCACGTACTGACTGGGAACGATGAACAGGTTTCCCGAGAAGTTATACGAATGCGGAAGGTAGACCGCTACTTGATCAATAAGTCCAAGCTTTTCCAGATTATCCTGAGTGATAAATCCTGGTTTTCGGATGGTCAGGTCTTCGCTTAGGGCAACCAACACCGGACGGTCAAATTTTTTCTTATCGCCTACAAAAGCCGAAATCAAGTCTTTGAGCGATGAGTAAATAATATTGACCAACGGAAGCCGGGTCAGTAGCTCTTCTAACAAACGGAAGATGGGGGCGGCTAGCAGGGTAGAAGCCAGGTAGCCAATCAGGGTAATGGAAGCCAGAATAGTTAGTAACCCTAAGCCCGGAATGGCAATTGGAATAAGGCTATCGAGCCACTGAATGGAAACTAATAGAATATAAATAGTAAGAGCTACTGGAACTACAAAGAGTAATCCGCGGAAAAAGTAAGTGGGTAAACTTCGGTTTTTCATAGTTAGAATTAGCTAGGGCGCGTTGACATTTGAGATAATGAAGGATTTTGAGGGCTATTTTTGCCCAATTAAGGCGCTTGAGAAGGGCGATGCCAAAGCATCGGCTGCCGAAAGGAACGCAAAGTGGGTGAAAATAGTGCCAAAATCGTTGTTCAGATTAAATGTCAACGCGCCCTTAAATAAAAAAGGCTTCACCAGCACTGGCGAAGCCTCAAATTACGAAAGAATTAGTTTTTATATTGCAATTCCGACGAAGGAAAGAAACGCAATTCCCATCAGTCCGGTAATGAGCATAGCAATTCCCAAGCCTTTCAGCCCATCGGGTACGTTAGAGTATTTCATCTTCTCACGGATAGCGGCTAGAGCGACAATTGCTAGGAAAAACCCAGTTCCTGAACCAAATCCAAATACCGTTGCTTCAGCAATAGTCTGGTCACGCTGTACCATAAATAAGGAAGAGCCAAGGATGGCACAGTTTACCGCAATCAGAGGTAGGAAGATTCCAAGTGTACCGTAGAGAGAAGGTGAAACTTTCTCGATGATCATCTCCACCAGTTGCACCATAGCAGCGATTACTGCAATAAACATGATGAACCGTAGAAAGCTCAAATCAATCGAGGCAAATTGGGCTCCGGCCCAGGTCAATGCCCCTTCTTTCAGAACATACTCCTGAAGCAACCAGTTGATGGGAACAGTGATGGTAAGTACAAAGATTACTGCCGCTCCTAAACCAGTAGCCGTAGATACTTTCTTAGAAACAGCCAGAAAAGAACACATTCCCAAGAAGTAGGCGAGTACCATGTTCTCAATAAAAATAGCCTTTATGGCAATATTGATTAAATCCATTGTAATTTCTTATTGTAATCGTGGTTTATCGCTCTACGTAGCCTGTCTTGGATCGCTGTACCCAAATGATGATTCCGAGGATAATAAATGCACCCACAGGGTTCACCATCAGTCCGTTGGTGGGGAAATTAATACCAATGGCTTCAAACACCTTATAACCGAAGACCGAAGCTGACCCAAACAGTTCCCGGAAAAACGCTACCGCTAGAATGATCCAGGCATACCCCAACCCACTTCCCAAACCATCTAGAATAGAATCGTAAGGCTTATTTCCCAAAGCAAATGCTTCCAGACGCCCCATCACAATACAGTTAGTAATAATCAGTCCGATAAATACAGTAAGATCTTTCCAGGCATCAAAGAAATAAGCTTTGAGCACCTGATCTACCAGCGTTACCAAGGTAGCAATTACCGCCAACTGTACAATAATCCGAACCCGATTGGGAATTAAATTCCGTAGCAGCGATATAGTAAGGTTAGCAAACACAATTACGAACACTACCGAGATCGCCATAATCAGGGTCGGACTCAATTGGGTGGTAACCGCTAGCGCTGAACAGATTCCCAAAACTTGAACCGTGATAGGGTTGTCGTCATTGAGCGGGTCGGTAATTAACTTTTTTCGCCGTTTGGACAACGGTGCTTCCGACGGCGCACTTTTTACAACAGGTTTATCTAATACTTCGGTCTCGGCACTCATAAATACAGATTATTTGATAATTATTTATTGCTACGAAAGTAATACTATCAAAGATGCAGGTAATGTAACTTTAGTTGTTAAATGTCAGCCTTTTGCTCTCTGAATTATTTTGGGACACAGTATTACCAGTTACTTTTTCTAGATAAGGCTCGTAGTAGTTGAGATAATTTTCCAGCATATTATTGACACCGACAGCAGTGATAGTTGCCCCTGATAATCCATCCACTTCGTTATCACCATAGATACTCGGGTCGCCTGTCTCGCCCTTTACCATTCTTACAGCAACTAGCTCGCCTACTTCGTCGTAAATCTTCTTACCCTTGAAACGCTCCTGTACATCTACACTGGTAATTCGAGCCCCTAGTCCGGGAGTTTCACCTTTGTGGGCGAAAACAGCTCCCTTTACGGTTTTTAAATCGTTTTCCAGTGCTAAGTATCCCCAGATATTATCCCACAACCCATTACCATAAACGGGTAGAATGTAAGCATCTGTTTGGTTAGAACTCCCCTCTTGGTATTTAAAGACTGGATACAATCGCTCTTCTGGAGGAAGCTTAAATTGTTTTCCTACGTCTATATCTTCGGCTACTACTGGCACTCCATCTACTTCACTAACTTTCTCCCCTTGAGCATCTACTACCAGCGATTCTATCCGCTGTTCATAAATTGCAGGGACATCGTCAGTTTCTTTCAGTTCCATCACTGCCCCCAGAATATTTTTCTGAGTATCGAGGGCTACTTGCATATCTTGCATTGGCTTTAAACCAATGGCTGAAAATGCTAACAATCCGCCGAGAATAACAGTAAGTATGGCGGAAAATGCGATAACATATATATTAGACTGCTGCACGTTGTAACCTCCTTTTCTTGTTTGCTTCAACTACATAAAAATCAATAAGCGGGGCGAACACGTTCATGAATAACACCGCCAGCATAATTCCCTCAGGATAAGCCGGATTTAGTACCCGAATAATCACGGTAATGACTCCAATCAAGAATCCGTAAATCCACTTTCCTAATTCGGTATGAGCCGCCGACACTGGGTCAGTGGCCATAAACACAATGCCGAAAGCCACTCCGCCGATCACAAAGTGATAGTGGGGAGGCATGCTCATGTATTCGTTAGAACCTGCTAGAGCAAGTATCAGTCCCATCGCGTATACCCCAACGAATCCGCTGGCAATAATCTTCCAACTTCCTACTCCAGTTGCGATAAGTATAACTGCACCAATCATCACCGCGATGAAAGAAGTAGAGCCGATTGAGCCAGGAATTAGACCGACCGTCATGTTCCAAAACGTGAATAACCCATCCTGAAATTCAGCCAAAGTCGCTGCCACGGGTTGAGACCCTTCAATAGCAACTGCCTCAGCCGCTATTCCCAAGGGGGTAGCCCCCGAAAAACCATCAGCGTATTGCTTGTCTCCCAAGTAATACCAAACATCACCGGACATATCACCCGGGTAAGCAAAGTATAAGAAAGCCCGGGCGGTCATTGCTACGTTCAATACGTTCATTCCCGTTCCACCGAACACTTCCTTAGCGATGACTACCGCAAAAACAGCTGATAAAGCCACCTGCCAAAGTGGGAGAGTAGGGGGCATAACAATTGCAATCAGCATTCCGGTTACCAAAAACCCTTCGTTAATGGGGTGGCGACGAATTACAGAAAAGACCACTTCAACCAATCCCCCTGCCGTGTAGGAAACAATAACGATGGGTAATACCACCTGGGCACCAATCAATACCTTCTGAAGGAAATCGGCTTGTTCACCTACCGCCAAAAAGTGGGTATGGCCTACGTTGTAGATTCCGAACAATAAAGCCGGAACCATCGCAATAACCACCGTAATCATCATCCGCTTCAGGTCAATGGCATCATGAACGTGAGTACCGTGCTTGCCTGCTGTGGTGTTGGGGGTAAACAGGAATGTATCTCCTGCCTCGAATGCGTAATAAAATTTCTCTAACTTGCCTCCCTTTTCAAAGAGAGGCTTTTGTTTGTCTAACAGTTTTCGTAAAACGTCCATATTATGTCTCTCGAAGTAAATTGATTCCTTGTCGAATAATTCCCTGAAGGTCGTGCTTAGAAACGTCAATGAACTCGCAAAGAGCAATGTCTTCTTCAATGATCTCGTACAATCCCAGCGTTTCCATTTCGTCGTAATCCTCTGCCATGATAGCCTTAAAGAGATATTCGGGGAGAATATCCATTGGAAGTACCTTCTCGTAGATTCCGGTCTGCACGAATGCCCGCTCTTCTCCTTTCATGTTGGAATTTAGTACGTATTCTTTCTTGGAAGAATTTAAAAACGAAAGTAATCCCAGTGCCCTATGAAAACTTAACTTATCGGAAGTTGGTTTCATCCAGCCTAAAAATTCGTACTCATTTCCTTCGGGGATCACGCTAATTAGGTGATGATAATATCCCAGATAGCCATTCGGCTCAATTTTCTCCCCAGTAAGTACGTTTCCAGAAATAAAGCGGACATTACCGTGTTCAATTTTTTCGTCCACAATTTTGTCAATACAAGCTCCACTATAAGTTTTGTAGTACTGGGGGTTACTAACTTCTGAACCCGCCAAGCAAATTACTTTGGCAGTATCGTACACTCCCCTCAGGAAGAGCTTTCCGATCTGTACCACTCCGTAGGGGTCAATCGTCCATACAATATCACCTTTGTTAACTGGGGCAGTATGATGAATTTGAACTCCCACATTGCCCGCTGGGTGAGGTCCCGAAAATTTGGTGGTAACGGCCCCTTTCACATCAGAAAATACTGAAGAGACTTCCGCTTTGGCGTCAATACCGATGTAAACTTTTCCGTCGGTAAATTTCTTTAGCACTTCCACACCAGCTGAAAAGAAGTTGCCTTGTCCTTTCAGTAGTACATCGTAATCGGGAGCCAGGGGACTGGTATCAAAGGTAGAGATAAAGATATCGCGGGGATTATCAGCCGGATTAGCCATCACGCCGTAGGGACGTTGTATAAGCTGGGGCCAAACTCCTCCCTTGAGCATCTGCTCCTGGGCATCTTCCCGACTTAATGCAATCAGGTCAGTTACTGAATGTTGCTTATACTCCTCGTAGGTTATTTCTTTATCGGCCAGTACTTTAACTTCCAGTAATTTCCGCTTCTCACCACGTTTTATTTCTACTACTTCACCACTCACCGGAGCGCAGAACATGACCGAATCCATTTTTCGATCGAATAGTAAGGGAGTACCTGCTTTCACGGTATCGCCCTCATTTACGATGACTTTGGGGCGAATCATACCGAGAAAGTCGGTAGGTTTTAAAGCGTAGGTATCAGAAGGGGTGGCATCGCTTACGGTTTTTTCGGCTTTTCCAGCTAGATTAATGTCGAATCCGCGCTTTAATTTAATGTGCTTTAGCATTTGGAGATAGTAACGCTTAGTTAGATGACTTCTGGTTAAAATCGCTGCAAAAATAATTAAAATCGACTAATATCCTGAATATTCGTACAATAGTTATACAGAATTGTTCTTGTGAAAACCAGCGAAATGATGTAAGGTCTGATAGAGGCCTAACAGATTATTGCATATTTAGTGAACGTCCTAACATTTTATACAGTCAACATTGTTATAAATTAGATTGATCAGTAATTTGCCTCGCTTACAACCTGATTGGATTCAAAGTACATTATCAAAATAACTTTTTTACACACGTATGGCCGAAGTAATTAAAATGCCTAAAATGAGCGATACCATGGAAGAAGGGGTGATCGCTAACTGGCTTAAAAAAGTAGGTGATCAAGTTGAATCTGGCGACATCATTGCCGAGGTAGAAACTGATAAGGCCACCATGGAGCTAGAATCTTACGAAGACGGAACCATTTTGCATATTGGGGTTGGCGAAAACGAAGCCGTTCCGGTCGACGGGGTAATTGCTATTATTGGCGAAGAGGACGAGAATATTGACGATTTGCTAAAAGAAATTGAAAGTGATGGTTCGGATGGTTCTTCCGAGCCTGAAGAATCATCTAGTGAAACTGAAGAAGCAGATGCTGCCCAAGTGGACACTTCGGATGTAAACGCTACTGTGATCACCATGCCCAAAATGAGCGATACTATGGAAGAGGGGGTAATTGCCAATTGGCTTAAGAAGGTAGGGGATGAGGTAGAATCTGGTGATATTATTGCTGAGGTAGAGACCGATAAGGCCACCATGGAGCTAGAATCTTACGAAGATGGTACATTGCTATATATAGGAGTAGATGAAGGCGGCTCGGTTCCGGTTGATGGGGTGATTGCCGTAATAGGCGAAGAAGGGGCTGATTACGAAAAACTGCTGAAAGCCCAGAAATCGCAGAGTAACGGAAAAAGTGAAACGAAGGAGGAAAAACCCGAAAAGAAGGAAGAGGAGATAAAGTCTAGTAGCAATGGGGCGGAAAAGAAGGATGCACCAGAGATAGTTTCCAGCCGATCGGGTGGCGAAGCCTCTACCACTGCTAATGGCCGAATAAAAGCTTCTCCTTTAGCCAAGAAGATGGCTCAGGAAATGGGCTACGATATTGCTCAGATATCGGGTAGTGGAGAAAACGGACGAATTATAAAGCGGGATGTAGAAAAGTACGAACCTCAGGCAGCCCCTGCCGAGCAACCCCCCAAGAAAGGAGAAGCTTCAGCACCCGCCCCTCCTATTGAATTACCTAAAGTTGTGGGTGAGGAAAGCTACGAAGAAGTACGGGTATCTCAAATGCGAAAGACCATTGCCAAACGGTTAGCTGAAAGTAAGTTTGCGGCTCCGCATTTTTACCTCACCATGGAGATCAACATGGACAAGGCGGTAGAGGCCCGTAAGAGCATGAATGAAATTTCTCCAGTAAAGATTTCCTTCAACGATATTGTCATCAAAGCGGTAGCTGCCAGTTTGCGTCAGCATCCGGAAGTGAACGTGGCCTGGATGGGCGATAAAATTCGCCAGAATCACCATATTCATATTGGGGTAGCGGTAGCGGTAGACGAAGGCTTGTTGGTTCCGGTGGTGCGCTTTGCCGATAACAAATCGCTATCGCACATTGCCGCTGAAGTAAAAGATCTAGCTGCCCAGGCAAAAAGCAAAAAGCTATCTCCTGATGACCAAACCGGGGGGACTTTTGCAGTCTCTAATCTAGGAATGTTTGGTATTGAAGAGTTTACCGCTATCATTAATCCGCCCAATTCCTGTATCCTCGCCGTGGGAGCTATTAAGCAAACCGCCGTAGTAAAAGACGGTCAACTAGTACCGGGTAACGTCATGAAAGTTACTCTATCTTGCGACCACCGCACGGTAGATGGGGCGATGGGAGCTGCCTTCCTCAAAACCCTAAAGACCCTGCTAGAAGATCCTATTCGGATTATGATTTGAGTATAGCTAAACACTATTTTTGAGCCCGGCAGGTAATATTTGTCGGGCTTTTTCTTTTCTGAACTAAGACTGTTCAAATACAGTTAGGAAGGTCAGAAAGGTTAGGGTAAATTGAAAAAAATATAAATTCTAAGCTGTTTTATCAGTTATTTGTAGAATATTTATATTTTTAGTGTACGGCAATATGTCTAAATACTGAATCCACTTTTTGTATATAGTTTATTTACATTTACTGACCTAAATTTTTGCCTATGTAAACCATTGCGAAGTTCCTTTCTATTGCTTCCTATTTATAACTATAACCTAAACAAATGAAACAATTACTACCGCACAACGCCCGGTTAGACAAACTCATTGTTGGACTGTGGCTACTTCTCATGGGAGGATTTTCTCCTCTCGCTCACGCTCAAAGTACCGTAAGTGGTACTATTATCGATGAAGAAAGTAATTCCGGGCTTCCGGGAGTGAACGTGCTTGCCAAAGGCACTACTATCGGTACCGTTACTGATATTGAAGGAAAATATAGCCTGAACTTACCCGATAATGCCACTACGCTCGTATTTTCTTCAGTTGGTTATCAGACTACCGAAATTGAAATCAACGGTAGAAGTACCATTGACATCAATTTAGCTCCCGACTTACAATCGCTTGCCGAAGTGGTAGTAGTCGGCTACGGAACGGTGAAGAAGAGCGACTTAACCGGGTCGGTTGCCTCTATCAAAGGTGAATCAGTCAAAGAGTTTCCGGTCGCCTCGGTAGATCAGGCCATTCAAGCCCGGGCACCCGGCGTTCAAGTTACTCAGGCTTCAGCCGCTCCAGGGGGTGGCGTTTCGGTACGGATTCGGGGCTCTAACTCCATCAACAGTGGTAGTGAGCCGCTGTATGTTGTGGATGGGTTTCCAATTTATCCCGATAACGATGCCTACGGAGTAGGTGGAAATCGGCAACCTACCAATGTTATGTCCACCATTAACCCCAATGACATTGAGTCTATTGAAGTATTGAAAGATGCTTCGGCTACTTCTATCTACGGTTCAAGGGGCGCGAACGGCGTAGTATTGATTACGACTAAGCGGGGCAAAGCGGGCGAGAGCAAAGTTGAATACGATGGTTCAGTATCGGTGCAAACTATTGCCAACGAAATTGATGTGCTCGACGGGCGAGGATTTGCCACTTACTTGAACACGCTAGAAACTAGTCAAGGTGGGGCACCTATTTACACTCAGGCCGAAATAGATGCGATTGGTGCTGGAACCAACTGGTTTAATGAAGTAACTCGAAACGGACGTATTGATAATCACCAACTGAGTTTTACGGGCGGAAATGAAAAAATGCGCTACGCTATCATCGGAAATTACTTCAATAATGAAGGAATTATCAAGAATACTGATTTTACTCGCTACGGACTTCGACTTAATTTAGATAACAACGCACTGAATGATCGTCTGACAATCAATTCCAGTTGGTCATTCAATCGTACCAACTCTAACAATGCCCCTACTGACCGGGGTGGCCCGGGTGGACTTCTTATTACCGCATTGGGGTTAGACCCGACAATTCCCGTGAGAAATCCAGACGGGACTTATGCGTTAGCATCTTACGATGGTCGGTTTTTTGTAAACCCTGTTCAAGAGCTAGATTTCGTAACGGATTCTGACGTTTTCAATCGAGTACTGGGTAACACTGGGTTTACCTTCGAGATTGCCGAAGGCCTGAGCTTCAAGACCAGTATTGGAGCGGATGTTCTCAATGCCAGTCGGACAACTTTCTTCCCAGTGGATAACTCTCGGCTGGGGCGTGACCGAGCGGGTGAGCTAACCAAAGGCAATCGGAACGTGATTAATATCCTCAACGAGAACATTCTTTCCTACAACAAGCAATTCAATGAAAACCACCGTATAGACGTAGTAGCTGGTTATACGTTCCAAAAGGAGGTCAATGAACGGACGGAAGCTACTAATCGCGGGCTGTCAGCGGCTAACGTTGATCAAGCTACGCTAGGCGGAGGTACTGATATTCAAATTCCCTTTTCTGGGCGTCGCGAGTGGTTACTTAAGTCCTTTTTGGGTCGGATTAACTACAACTTGATGGAACGGTATCTCCTAACGTTCTCGTTCCGGCGCGATGGTTCTTCCCGGTTCGGCCCAGAAAACAGGTGGGCTAATTTTCCTTCAGTAGCGTTGGGTTGGCGAGTGGTTGAAGAAGACTTCTTTCAAAACTCTCCTCTATCTAACGTTATCAGCGATATGAAAGTAAGAAGTAGTTGGGGAATCACGGGTAACTCCGAGATACCAGTGTACAACTCTCAGGCGAACCTGACGGAGTACAACTACGTGTTTGGTAACAATCTAGTGCTAGGACTAGCTGATGAAAGGCTTGGTAACCCCGATCTACGTTGGGAATCTACCCAGATGTTTAACGTAGGCTTGGATGTTTCATTTTTGGAAAACCGACTCAATTTTACAGCAGATTACTTTGCTAATAATACCGAAGACTTACTACTATTTGTAACCATACCCGCTAGTCTAGGATTTGAATCTATCCTAAAGAACTCAGGATCGTTAGAGAACCGAGGCTTTGAGATGGCTCTCAATTACGTCGCTATTGACCGTCCGGGACTGCGGTGGGATATTTCCGGTAATATTTCCTTCTTACGAAACGAAATTACCGATCTAGGTACCAGCACCCCGTTCTTCGCTAATTCCACCAGTGGTCACTTGGGCATTGAAGGGAGCTGGGTAGAGGCAGGCAACCCCATCGGGGTATGGCGAGGATATGATTACATCGGTATCTTCCAAAGTCAAGAAGAAATTGATAACAGCCCCTCTCGCTCCGGCGACAAGCCCGGTTATCCTCAGTACCGGGATGTAAACGAGGATGGCGACATCACCCCCGACGATTTTATCATTATGGGTGATCCCAACCCGGATTTCACCTGGGGGCTTACTACGACCTTGAATTTCAAAAATTTCGATTTTAGCTTATTTCTCCGCGGAGTACAAGGAGCCGACATCCGAAATCTGCAACAATCAGAAATTGGGGACGGAGTGCAGAAAATTAATCAATTGGCTAGTATCTTAACTGATTCATGGACTCCTCAAAACACTAATGCCTCTCGTCCGGTTATTGATGCCAACCGGGATTTTGCTAACTCATTCCGAGATTCAGATTACTTTATTGAAGACGGTAGCTTTGTTCGGGTACAGAATATAGCGTTAGGTTACACCATTCCGGTTTCTAAATTCATTCGTAAAGCCCGGGTGTACGTGAGTGCTCAGAATCCGCTGCTCTTTACCAACTACAGTGGGTTTGATCCGGAAGTGAATAATCAGGGGCAAAATAACTTGAACCGGGGCGATGACTACGATGCTTATCCCCGGGCTCGAACCTTTACTGTGGGTGTTAATTTAGGACTTTAATCAACTATCTACCTATATGAAATCTATAATGACAAAATTCTGGAAATTAGGGCTAACGGTCTTCATGCTGTTTCCTTTAGCCTGTGAAGAATTGGAGGAGAATCCGGACTTTATTACGCAGGATAACTTCTTCGCTACTGCCGAGCAGTTAGAACTGGGAGTCAATGCCATCTACGATGGAATTGGCTTTGGACAAGATTGGTTCAACCACTACTATAACCGTTACGTTTTCGAGTGTTTAGTAGGCTACCAAGTGGGCTGGGAGAAAGGACCGCTCGATTTTCAGAACGGTAATGTAGATCCGGGCGATGCCTACATTGAGGCATACTGGCGAATCTCCTACGAGAATATCAATCGGGCCAATGCAGTAATTGAAAGAGCCGATGAACTGAAGGAGGAAGGGGTGCCCAATACGCCCTTGCTAGACCGGGTAAAGGCCGAAGCGATGTTTTTGCGAGCGTTCTACTACTACAACTTGGTACGCTACTTTGATGATGTGCCCGTCACCACTCAGAAAACCGAGAGCGACCAGGATTTACCTTCTAACGAAAACGGTAAGCGGGTTGCCCTTGACCTTATGGAAGGAGACTTAGCCGCAGTAGCTGACATTTTGCCCGATGCTTACACCGGGAATGACGTAGGGCGGGCCACTACCTGGGCGGCGCAAGCTTTGTTGATGAAGGTATATCTACTGGACGAAAAGTGGAACGAAGCCCGAACTACCGCGGAAGCTATTGTAAATAGTGGAAATTTTGCTCTGTTTGAAGACTTCGCTGACAACTTTGCGGTTGAGCACGAGAACTCGGGCGAGCGAATTTTTGAAGCTCAGGTTTCAGCAGCAGCCAATGCCGATGAGCGAAATAATCACCACGCCCACTTCGTGCCAGGAGATATGCCCAATGAGATTGGCGGAGTGGGTTGGCACTGGCTCAACGGTACTCAAGCTTTCCGTATGAAGTATGATGAAAATGACAAGCGAATCCCCGGTACATTCATTAACGAGTACCCCAGCACCCGGCTCGCCGCAGATGCTGATGGAAACCATCCGATGGTTCGCTGGAGTGCCGATGCGCCCTACAATCTGAGCCGCTTCGGGGGAATGGTATCGGCGGACGCTGACCCTAATAATCCTGATGAACTAGTTTTTTCTAGCGGATGGGTTGCCAAGTGGGTAGAAGTCGGTATTACTAGTGCTGACTTTACCGAGAGGAATATAGTGTATCTGCGGTATGCTGACATACTGCTTGGTCACTCTGAGGCTGCTAACGAAAGCGGCACGGGTGACCCGTACTTCGGCATTAACGAGGTACGTCGACGAGCTGGTTTAGAGCCGCTATCGGGTTTAAGTCAAGCGCAACTACGGGATGAGATTGTAAACGAACGGATGCTGGAGTTTGCTTTTGAGCAAGAAACTTACCCTGAGCTCAAGCGCAAAAGTACCTTCGGGGGTGAGCAGGACTACTTGGGTGATTACATCCAGGAATTTATCGATATGTATGATGTCGATAGAGTGCTAGGTCCCCAAGATTATGTACTTCCTATTCCGCTCAACGAAACGCTGGGCAACCCTAACGTGACTCAGAATTCAGTATACTAACGATCTATTCAAAAATATTTTAACGGTAAGACCTGCTTTTTAGGCGGGTTTTACTGTTTGTAGGCTAGTGAGTATGATAAAGTACAGTACTACTTTTGGTTTTAGCTTCTTGGTTTACAGCGTAGTTCTGTTGGTTATAGCGGGGTGTGCACCAGAACGAGCGAATGAGTCTCAACCAGATCGTTCTCTATTTGAGCTACTACCTCCATCGAGAACCGGGGTAGAGTTTGCCAATACCATCGCTGAGAATGACACCTTCAACATGGTCGATTTCTTCTACGTCTATAACGGAGGCGGAGTAGCCATCGGTGACCTCAATAATGATTCTTTACCTGACATTTTCTTCACCGGGAATATGGTGAATGACCGCTTTTATCTTAATAATGGCGATTTACAATTTACCGATATTAGCCAGTCGTCGGGCATTCAATCTTCGGGTTGGTCGACCGGAGTAACCACCGTAGATATTAATGCGGACGGGTTACTCGATATTTACGTTTGTCGTTCGGGAAATTATCCAGCCGAAAAGCGAAAGAATAAACTTTTAATCAATAATGGAGTAAATCCTGAAACGGGTAAACCAACCTTTACTGAATCAGCAGAAGCCTACGGAATTGCCGATACTAGCTACTCTACCCAATCCGTTTTCTTCGATTATGACCGGGATGGTGATTTGGATATGTACCTCCTCAATCACACCAATGACATCCGTAATCCCAACCAAGTTCGTCCTCTCGTAAGCGACGGAACCGGACTATCCAACGATCGGCTGTACCAAAATAATGGTGACCAGACATTTAGCGATGTAACTGTTGAGGCAGGAATTCTCTACGATGGCCTGGGA
>JBCCTI010000027.1:0-77613 GCA_039198955.1 Bacteroidota bacterium
GGCCCTATGGTTTGGGCAAGTATAATTGTACTGAAAAATGTACAAGTAATGATAAAAAGCGTGATCGCAAGCTTATGATATTTCATATTCGCACTCAACGGATGGACTCATTAAAGCGCAATAATACGTGCGAAGTGCGGAGCGATACAACTTTGTTCTATTTGTGGTATGTAAGACTAGGTGCTGATTTTACATATTTTCCGCACGGAACAATACTTTGATACTAGAGAAATAGCGATATTTTTGTAGATTTTCTTGCCAAGTACTGGCAACGGTTACGTAGGTTCTTGAATAAAGATAGATAGAGCATTTTTCTGAGATTTTCCCTGAGAATATTTATCAGATACTTCGTTAGACGTAATCTATCCCTATTTCTCACACTGTAAGAATATTACTGTAAATTATATTTTCTAGAATCGAGAGTGCTGCTTCCAGATTTGAATTACATAATTATTAAGTCAAAGTAGCCCCCTGGCTTTAATTTCCAGATACTTGTTAATAGTGTCCACCGACAATTGTTGAGGAGTGGTGAGCAACGCCTGAATACCGTAGCGGCTCAATTCGTCAGCAATTTGCTGCTTTTCATCAATAAACTGTTCAGCAATGGTATTACGGTAGACCGTCCGGAGGTTCGTCGCTTCCTGCCCGGCAAATTCGTACAACTCAGTGTTTTTAAAAAAGATGACGATAGGCAAATGCTGTCGGGCAATTTTTCGTAAATAGGGTAACTGACGGTGCAGCGCGGATACTGACTCAAAATTTGAAAATATCAACAATAAGCTTCGCTGAGCCAGTCGTCGCTTAGTGGTAGCGTAAAGAGCGGCGTAATTCACTTCCTTATAAGCCGTCTTCTGGTTATACAAAGCTTCCATCAACAAATAGAGTTGCCGACTTCGACGGTGGGCAGGGACAAACCCTTGTACTTTGTGCTGAAAGGTGATAAGTCCCGCTTTATCCTCCTTTTTGAGAATGATATTGGAAATGACCAAACTGGCGTTGATGGCGTAATCTAGCAATGTCATTCCTTCAAAGGGCATTTTCATACTGCGGCTTTTGTCTACCATCGCGTACACTGACTGGGCTCGTTCGTCTTGGTAATTATTGACCATCAGGCTGCCCCGCCGAGCGGTTGCTTTCCAGTTAATGGTGCGGTAATCGTCGCCCGCTATATATTCCTTAATCTGCTCAAACTCTTGATTATGCCCCAACCGCCGAATTTTCTTAATCCCAATCTCAGTCAGGTGGTTAGAAAACGCCAGCAGCTCGTACTTACGCATCTGAATAAACGATGGGTATACGGGCACCTCGGTATCCAATGCTAGCTGATAGCGACGCTGCACTAGGCGTAGGGGCGAGCTAACAAACGTATTAACCATGCCAAACTGATATACTCCCCGCTTCACTGGGCGAACCGTATAGCTATAATTTTTCCTTTCCCGAGGGCGTAGCTCAAATGAAATGCTAAAATTCCGCTCTTGCAACTGATAAGGCAATTCGTCAATAATCTGACCGTGAATAGGAAATGAATAGCGATTCTGGAGGTCAATCGTTAGGATATTCTCATCACCATTAGATAATCGCTCAGGACAAGTTCGGTCTCCCGTTACCCCCTGCCTCACCCGAAATAGTAGCGCAATATCTGTAAAAAACAGGGCTGCCAGTACTCCCAAAGCCACTTGACCTAGCGGGAATAGAATAGGCAATCCAAATCCGAGCAGTAACAACAAGGTGACAAGCCCTATTGACCAGAAAAACCACGGAGTAAGGTAGAGCTGGCGAAAAATCATATACCTACAGCTAACGAGGCACTTCTACTTGATCTAGAATCAGCTTGAGTACATCCGTTGCCGAGCGACCTTCCATTTCCACCTCAGGGGTAATCATCACTCGATGAACTAATACGGGCAAAGCTACGTACTGGATGTCTTCGGGGGTGACAAAATCGCGCCCCCGAATAGCTGCCAGTGCCTTGGAGCCAGAAAGTATCGCTAAGGATGCCCGGGGTGATGCTCCTAGATAGAGCGAGGGGTGCTGGCGCGTTTCGTGTACCAAATGAGCGATGTAGCTGACCAGGTGTTCTTCTACTCGAATGCTTCCTATGGTCGCCCGATGTTGCTTCAATTGCTCCACCGAGATGATGGGCGATACTGCTTCCATATCTAGTGAAGTATTCCGCTTATGAAAACGAGCTAACATCATAGTTTCTTCTTCCAGTGATGGATAGGTCACTTCTATTTTGAAGAGAAATCGATCGAGTTGGGCTTCGGGAAGCCGATAGGTGCCTTCCTGCTCAATGGGATTTTGCGTAGCTACTACCAAGAAAGGTGGTTTCAGCGGATAGGTTTTTCCATCTACGGTTACCTGCCGTTCTTCCATCGCCTCAAACAAAGAAGCTTGGGTTTTAGCAGGTGCCCGGTTGATCTCATCTACCAGCACAATGTTAGAAAATATTGGGCCCGCCCGAAATTCAAAATCAGTAGTCTTAGTATTGAATACCGATGTACCAATCACATCCGAAGGCATGAGGTCAGGGGTGAACTGAATACGGGAAAACTGCACCGACACAATACGGGAAATAAGCTTAGCCGTTAGGGTTTTGGCTACCCCCGGCACTCCTTCTAAAAGTACGTGCCCGTCCGCCAGTAGTGCTACCAGCAACAAGTCAACCATAGACTCCTGACCAACTACCCACTGACCAATGCTCTTCCGCACGGTATCTACGCTTTCTTTCAAGGGTGATAAATCGATTCGGGATTTAAAGGCTGCGCCTTCTGATGCTTCCATATATTTATAAACTAGTCGTAATCAAAAATTCAATTATAGTCAACGGGTGTACGACAACATGCAAGTATTCTTGCCGGATGAGCAAAGCGAATTCCGGCATCTCCTAATTATTATCGGGGAGACCCCGGAATTCGCTTTGCTCATCCGGGGACAGACTCGTGTTTTTCTGCTCCTTGACGAGACCATAGTCAGTCAAACTGCGGTTTGCCCTGATAAAAGTCATCGATTAGTTGATTCAGCTTTAGCAATTCTTCATCTTTTACCTGAGCAGCCGGCTGAATATGAATCACATGGTCTAACACACTGTCTATACTATCCCGCTCTTTACCCGATTTATGAGCCAGCTTTTCTCTAAATTCTGGATTGGAAAGGTCAGGTGACAAACGGTACTGATCTCGTACAAACCGTAGGAAGTGGGCAATCTTTTTATTCGCTAGTTTTTTATGGTTTCGGGTGCGATAATACAAATTGGCTACCGTAGAGACAAACTCCAATGTGGTATTAGCTGGTGGTTGATACAACGGAATGGCCCGCTGCTTTCGCTTAGTCTCAAATACTATGAACAATAATAAGCCCCCAAGTCCGGCGTAAAGCCCCCAACGAAGCGGCGGTTCACTCAGTAAAAATCGCAGGGGCGAACTTGATTCTAGTCGACCTACTTGATAGTATTCCGTCCAGAGAACATCTTGAACAGGTAATAACGAGAGGGCATCAGCCACTTCATCGTACCGCTGCTCGTGCAGCAGTTCGTAATTGGTAAATAACCGGGGGTCGCTATGTAAGTAAAGCTCTCCCTTACCCCAGTCTACCTGAAGTAGTACGGGAGAACCCGCTCCGTTACGCTTGAGCACCGTAGTTCGAGTACTGTCGTAAGATGTAAATACACTGCGGTCAATCATCATCCCATCCGTCATCAACGAATCAATATTACCAAACAATGGCTCTTTCTCCGTATCGAGATTCAGCGTATCAGCGAAATAGCCATAAAAGTAGTTAGATGAAATAAAAGCCCCGTTTCCGTTAGCTACGGCAGTGAATAATACATCTGTATCTAAACTATCCGGGCCAAAATCCCGACTTAACACCAGGGTATTGGGCAATAGGGCATTGTTTTGATCAAGCTCGTACAGTGTTTCGTAAGAGGTTTGAATTTGCTGATTGGGAAATAAATCTTGGATCAGATCGCGCAGTACGTAGGTTCCGTAGGGAATTTTATCCCGATGGTGCAGGGTCATACTCCAATCAGTAGGCGGGGGAGTGAGTAATTCTACAACCACTAGCAGAACTATCGTTATAATCAGAAAGAAGTAGTATTTCCGCATCTTCATCGCTTACACAGCTTGGGTTGGTGATAATTCATCGACCCATTGCTGGGCATCACGGTACAGGTTTTCATCGGCTGGAAAGTCACCATACCAGGTATATTCATGCAAGTAGCCTAGATACGATAGCTTCTTACGTAGTGAATCCGCCCTTAACTCAGTTAAATAATCGTGATTGGTTTTACCCGGATGCCAGTCAATCTGTTGCTGATCGCTCAATTTCTTGAGTGCCCATAAGTAGCACCAGCGAATGGCCTGCCGATAATTTTGCTGCTGCACCGCCTGGTTAACTTCTTGTTCAAAATCAATCTGATGAATGTCTTCGGTCGCTCCAATGTACTGCACTTGCGACTTAGGAGTTCGCCCTAACAGTTGACTGGCATCTATACCCAACAAACGAAGCACCGCGTAGATAATAGCCAGAGCACAAAGCACATAGAACCCAATTTTTATAATCTTTGCCCATTCTTCATTTACTTCTATCTTAGGAAAGTATTGCGACAGCCATTGCCAGAACCTCGACCACAGGTCAACCTTGACTTGCCCTCGCTCGGGATAATCAAATTCATTATCAGCCAGATACGCTTCTATCTTTTCAACAGAAAAAGGACGGGGTGGTTCGCGCCGAATGGAGTCAACCGACAAGGTTTGAGCCGTTACGGAGATATTCAGTAACAGCAACAGAGCCAGCCATTGTAACCCTATCAGGTAAATTGCTTTTTGGTAACGCAAGTGTATCAAAATGTTTCGTCGGGATCAGCCGTGGTCTGCTTGGTACTGCCGATAGCGTCAATATCCTGCATCAGTCCGGCAGACTCCTTCTTTTCCACCAGGTTACCGTACTGAAATGCGATAGCCACCAACGTTATTGCCGTTAGCAGTTGATTTCCTAATGTGTTAACTATCTGGGCAAGAATGTAGCCGATTTGGTACAGCAGCGACTTATCTCCCATCATCATCTCACCCGAAGCGGTAAAGAAGGCATCGGTACCTATCATCAATAAGGCAGGTAAACCAATAATTGTTCCGAGCATGGTCTGTAGAATAATCATCACGATAATCAGCAGTAGCGTACTCAAGTAATTACCCGAAACTAGGCGAAAGCAGCGGCTGAAAGCGTCACCAAAAGAGAGGTTTTCCTGGGTCATCACCGCAAAAATTAGGGACAGAGCGGCCAAAAAGATGAATCCAGGAATGATTAGAAACATAAATCCCAGCACTACTATAAAACTTGTCACTATTATGGCCAGTATTGTCTTGGATAAGATGGGCTTCACTCCCTCCCAAACCTCGGCTACCTCCTGCGGTGCGCCATCTTGCTGCATATATCTTTCTAAATAGACATGAACCACGGCAATCACCAGTGCCCCGCCAAATAGTGAGAAAATCGTGTTCAAAGTAGTTCCACCCATGAGCCCGGTAATCGTCCCGTTTTGAATTAGCGCGGGTAGCATACCACTGATAATACCGACAATCACCAGCAGTGGCCCAGCAATAAATAGCAGACACTTGCCCAGTGGCACTAGATTCTGACGAACGAAAGCAAAGGTAGCGTTCACTTTTTCGCCAAAATCCCGTTTTTCGTAAAGATCAATCTTGGTAGAGTTTTGCATGTTTGGCTATTTTCTGAGGATAAATTACAAAGTAATATACTACTAAAAAGGCTGAAGAACTGATAATCGCTAATTTCACTACAGTGGGCAACCCGGTAAGTCGGGTCACGAACGATTCCAAAAAACCTGCTACGATAAACAGCGGCACCAGCCCAGTCACCATCTTAGCCCCCCGGCGAGCCCCTCGCTGAAAAGAAAGCATTCGGGGGTAAGTACCCGGAAATAAAATGCTGTTGCCCATCACCAGCCCTGCCCCTCCGGCAATAATGATAGACGCAATCTCGATAGTGCCGTGAATCCAGATGGTTAGGGCGGACTCGAGCAGCAGACCCTGCTCATGGAAAAAGTACTGAAATGCCCCGAGCATGATTCCGTTTTGTAATAAAATAAACCCACTGCCTATCGATAATAGCACTCCGGCTGCAAAAGCAAAAAACGATACTCGAATGTTGTTAAACGTGATCGCAAAAAACATATCAGCCTGCTTACTATCTTTGTACACCCGCATCGGATCGCCCTGGGCAATGTTATCCAATGTCATATTTACGTAAGCATCGCCTAAAATTAAGCGAACAAAGGTTTCGTCATGCGCGGCAGAAGTGGCTCCTACTAGTATTGATAAACTGAAAATAATGAAGGAGTACAACAGGGGTTTTCGCGCTTGGTAAAACAGCAGAGGCAGTTCTTCGCGCCAAAACGCAATCAGTCGGTTGCGGTCTTCCCGCTTATTCTGGTATATTTTCTGATGAACCCGCGAGGCCAGATTATTCAGATAGCGAGTAGTGTTGCTGTTGGGATAGTAGGTGTTAGCATACGCTAAATCATCGGTTACTTCTACAAAGTGTGCCGAAAGTTGATCGGGATCAACCGCATTTTTCTGGGACAACATCTCATCGAAGGCTTCCCATTTTTCCAGACGTTGTTTCACAAAAGCAGCCTCTCGCATACTACAGTAAGGTTCCGACGAAACTTTCTAAGCAATTTGCTATCCAAATAGCTAATTTAGTGTATTGTCATTAAATATCACGAGCCCTATCTATGCAAAAGATTAAAATCCAGACCACTCAGAACGTGGCTATCGAGTTTGTTCTAGCCGGATTAGGTAGCCGAATACTCGCGTATCTGATTGATTCACTGATATTGGGCGTGTACCTGATTGCAGTATTTTGGGGTTATGTGTCTACCATTGATTCTGAGCCCTCAGTAGTTGTTCTAATCATACTATTCCTGCCTTCTTTTTTATATCACTTATTGTGTGAAACTTTTCTGAACGGGCAGTCCGTTGGCAAAAGGCAAATGAATATTCGGGTGGTTCGGTTAGATGGTTCCCCGCCAGGATTTAGTGCTTATTTACTACGGTGGTTGTTACGTCCTATTGATCTCTCCTTCTTTGCGGGCGGAGTAGCTATCCTTAGTATTGCCGTTTCGCAAAACGATCAGCGACTGGGCGATTTGGCAGCCGGTACCACTGTTGTGAAAACCAAAGATAATCCATCACTGGCCATGTTTACGGTAGATGAAGATTATCAGCCCCAGTTTCCGCAGGTTACTCAACTATCTGACCCTGATATTGAAACGATCTTACGAGTGATTACCACCTACCGCGAAACGGGGCAAACGGCTCCCGTACAAGTCACCGCCGAGAAAATAGAGAAGCTACTCGGCGCAACCCACGATATGCGTCCGTTACAATTTTTATATACTATTGTGCGCGATTATAAACATATTACGGCTCAGTAAACTTATCAAGATAGACTGTTAACACTTAACAGTTATCACACGCACTCAATGAAACTTGCTGCTGTCCCGGAAAATTGGCTGGAGCGCCTAGCCGTATGGCTAAAGATAGCTCCTACCCCCATTAGCGATACTCACCTATCGTTTATGATGGCCCGCACTATCATGGTTGGAGTGAAGTTAGGCATTTTTGAAGCCCTCGCCGAACAAGCCCAAACTGCCGAAGAGGTTGCCACTTATTGTTCTACTCACCACGCAGCTACCCAAACTTTACTCAACACCTTAGTACACTTAGGATACGTCCGGCTCAAACAGAAACGATACAGCCTTTCGCCTTTAGCCCGTAAGTGGATGCTGAAAGACAGTCCAGCTTCTTTGCGGGATAAGATGCTGCTCCAGTTTCTCGAGTGGGAGTTTGTAGAACACTACGAGAGCTACTTGCGCGATGGAAAGCCCATTGATTACCACACTTATATGAATTCTGATCAATGGCAGACCTACCAGCGCGGAATGCGATCGGTGGCCGGAATTTCTGCCGACGAGGTGGCACTTCGTACCCCTATTCCCAAAAAAGCTACGCAACTGCTCGACATTGGGGGCGCACACGGGTACTATTCCGTAGCATTATGCCGAAGACACGCTCAACTTAATTCTACTATTCTGGAACTTCCGGAAGCGATAGAGTATGCTCAGGGTATTTTAGCGCAAGAAGAAATGGGTGACCGCGTAGTACACCGCGCGGGAAATGCGCTTACGGATGATCTGGGAGAAAACCAATGGGATATTATATTTATCTCTAGCTTAACTCATCACTTTGACAACCCAACTAACATTTCTTTAGCCAAGCGGATAGCTCAAGCGCTGAAACCAAGCGGGTATTACATTGTTCAGGACTTTATCCGAGTAGATACGCCTAAGTCAGGAGATCATCTGGGGGGATTGTTTAACTTATTTTTTGCTGCCACCAGTCAGGCCGGTGTCTATTCTGAACTGGAAATCAGGGATTGGCAACAGCGGGCGGGGTTACAACCCTACCGAAGTGTCTGGATGAGAACTATCCCCGGCCACGCTCAAATTGTGGCAAAGAAAAAATAGTGTTAGAGTGCTATAGTATAGTGCGTTACACTGAATTGCTCAAGTATTCAAAGTTATAGTTATGGATTAGCAGAGTATAAGCATAGATACTATAATACTATAATACTAAAACACACCAACACTTGAACCCTCTCTAAAGTGAGGTATCATCTTGAAGTAAGGCGATATTAAAGGCGAAATTACAGTTTTCGCACTCTTTTACCTGCATGGTGGCAATAGCGACTACCTCTCCTTTGCTGTTCATCACGGGGCTGCCACTGCTACCCGGTGATATGGCAGCATCCATTTGAATAAGGGCATCGCGCTGCCCTTGGTACTTACGAATGGATGAAACAATTCCGCGAGACACAGTGCTTTCTAGGCCTTTGGGGTTGCCCAGTACCACAATATCCTCGCCTTTACGGGGTAACGATGCGGATAAAGGAAGTGGTTGTATTTCTTCATTGGTTACTACCTGGAAAACTACGTAGTCATACTTTTCGCTTTGTTTAATAATGCGCTTTACACCGAACTCATTACCAGCAAATGTTTTGATCTTCCAGCTTTCGCCTTTCTCAAATACGTGATGGTTGCTAACCGCAATTCCATTATTCTCAATAAAGAACCCGGTGCCTTGACCAATGCGTTTGCCACTGCGATTGTAGGTGTAGACCACAAATACACTAGGTTCAGCAATTTCAACAATATCGGTCAGGGATTTTCGCTTGCGTTTAATTGAAGAAATAGGGGGGCTATACGTAGCTACCGTGTCGGAGGATACATCATGGGTAGCCATCTTTTGCAAGGCATTCCGCTGACCCTTCAGTTTGCGGGCTGATCGGGAACAACTATTACAACCTGAAAGCAAGATGGCTAAAGCGAGGGACCAAATAATACTTCTCATCGTTACTAATATAACGATTTCTATGCCGAAGATTATTCCCCTTTCCAGAGTTTTTTGAAAAATCTTGTTCCCGCTCCTGATTTATTCTTTAAAAATTGTTGATTTAGTATCTTGAGTTGCTCGAGAATAGCCGCCTGCTGCTGCTGATTTTGTTCTTTCAATGCTTCAATATTATGGTTTAGTGGCTCAATCATCGCTAGTTTTCCTACAGCATGCTGGTTGTCGTCAAAAGCCTTTTGGAGACGGCTTTCCTCCTGGATAGTTAGGTCGCGGATAGTGCGAATCCGGGCTTGGGTGTGCTCCAATAGTTCTTGCAAACTCTTGTCCAGCACGTGGTCAACCTTAATTACGGCATCGTTAATGACTTGGCTACGCTGTTCTAACTCAGCAAAATGCGAACGTAAGAAATTTTGTAACTTCTCACTTTTTTGAGCAATACTCCGGATTTCATCCAGTACACTCTCTATCTGCTGGGTCCTATACAGAAATTGGTTAAGTTTTTCGGTCAGTCCGGCGGTGCTATCGACCATCTGGTTGGTTTGCGTTAAGTAGTCTTTAAACTGCGCCAGCTCCCGTGCACTCTCGTTCAGGGACTGAAACACTTCCAGATTAGCCTTCGCTAGTTGCATGATATCGATCTCCTGCAAGGCTTGGGCGATTTTCTCCTGAGCCTTGAGCGTTTCGTAGTTTTTGCTGAGCAAACCTTCTAGTGTAGTTAGGTTATCCATGAAATGCTGCTGAAACCCACTGAGTTGCCCTTGCAAGGTTTGCAGGGTCTGGGTGGTATCCTGCGCTAGCTGAGGTAGCCATTCGGTCTGAATCAGCGTGAGAAATTCATTCTTCCGCTGAAGAGCTTTTCGTTGGGCACGAGGCAGTGGTCCACCCAGCAACAATAAGGTCAGTAATCCGCCTACGACCGTTGCCAATAGACTAATTTTTGCTCCACTCAGAAAAACCGCCGCTGTACTCAGATAAATGGCATCAGTAATTATTTCTTCCGAAAGATCAGGTAAAAAAAAGGTACCGATTCCCAGCCCGAGGAGGGTTGCACCTAACCCGATGAGTACGGGTAGCCAGGCTTTTTGTTGGAGCCCTTGCTGGGTTTGCATCTCCTGACGGGTAATCAGGTTCTGAATGAGCGCGAAGTCCAGCACCACACCACGGCTTTTAAGCAAATAACGATTAAGGGCGTAAAAGAGTCGATAACGGGACGCTGGCTCATAGCTTTCGGTGTGCAACATCGGCAGCTTCATTCCCTCGATATAGCTCAATTTTCCCTGATAGAACCGCTCCAGCAACTGATCAGTATTCTTTTGGGTTAGTACCGTCAGTGGAATTCGTTTAGGTAGGATTTTAATGGTTTTTTCGGGCGGAATCCAGCAGGCAAACTGCTGTATTTGCTGCCAAGTCTGCCAGAATATCCAGCCTTCTAGCCCGAGGGCAATGAACAAAAGAATGATTTCAAACGTCGCCAAATCACTCATACCGGATCTGGGCTTTGTCTTCAGGTATTACCACCCATTGGTCGCCTTGCCGGGTTGCCTTGCCGGGCTGTATGTTGATAATCCGCTGTGCTCCCGGAAAGTAGGAATTTTCGCTCTCACAGACTGGTTCCAGGTAGCTCCCCGGCGAGCTAAGGGCATCTTTCATGGCTTCGGCATTGTTGGCTACCGAAAACTGGGCCGTTTTCTCTCCATTCTGCTCCAGCACCTCAAAATGGTAGATGGATGCCGACGGGCGAAACTGAGCCGACATAGAACCGACCGGAAATGTACCATCGCTGTTAGGCGTAGACAGATAATATGATTTTGTATTTGGAGCGGGAGGTTTGTTAGGACCAAAACGAGGTTGAGTCTTTTCTTTTTTCTCAAGCAGTTGCTTCCGCAGTGATGCGACCTGGGCTTCGGCTTCCTTCACCCGGTTTTTTAGTTGGGCTACCTCTTCGCGGGTGACATAGGGGGTACTCTTTTGAAGCGAACGGGCGGTCAACTCTTCCAGCCGTTTGGTATGGCGGTCAATGCGGGCATCTTGCTTGCGAAGCAGGCTTAGCGTATACCATAGCAAACCCAACAACAACACCATAAATATTGACAGAGCCAATTGATAGTATTGGTTATTTAAGAACACAAAATTCCCACTAGTTTCTCCAGTAGTTTGAATCTGATCTAGCACCGTTGTGGACGGATTGGTTGAAGTGGTATTGGGTTGTGCTATCGTCTGAGATTCAAGAGAAGGCTCATCAGAAGTTGGTGATGAGGAAGATGTTGTAAGGTATTGCTGCACTTCCTGAACGAGTAAGGCTTTGGTCTGGGCTAACTGCTCGTAATCATCTTCATTGGCGACTTTCAATGCTTGAAGGCTGATATTTCGGATGCGCTGCTGTAAAAAATCAATAGTCTCAGCTTCGGTCCACTCGTTGCGGTACATTTCCTTGATGTCAATAATGCGCTGGTACAGATTGATATTGGCACTGCGCCAATCGTTCGCCTCCAGCAAGGTAGCTACTGCCTGACTGTTGGGTGGCTGCTCTATGCTATAATTGGCTTGACTAAATTCTCGTTTGAAGGCCTCATAGCCTGCCTGCTCTGCCGTTTGGTCAGGACGAATGCTCAGATAATCCTGCATATAGGCATCCATAATCTGCCAACCGATGTAGTCTACCGTCTGGGAGAATTGTTCGCGGATAACTGTAGCTTGTACAGGTTGAAACAAACAATATAATACAAGTAGTAGTAAGACTTTGCGAATCATTCTAGTTTAGGTTAGTTATACTCTTCGGTGAGTTCGGTAGCAATCTTAAATGCTAGGCGATTCAAGGCTCCGGTGAGTGGATAGAAAAATAGTGTTTCTTCTACATTTACATCCTGGTTGCCCGCCAGTTCTTTTAGCTTCAATTGCTGGCCTGATTTCAAGTACTCCATCAAATCTTCTTTGAGCATCGTTTGGTAGTTACTCAGGTGCGAAGGGTTCACTCCAAAATTATGGGCAAAGTTATACTCCTGATGAATCGTAAATAGCATTTGCATAAATTCATCTACTTCACCCAGCACCTGTTGCAGTACCTCTTCGTTTATCTCGGGATACTTCACCGATTGTTCAGGCACCAGCACTCCATCGCCCGTGCCGAGCAGTACCGTTTTTATTCGGTCAATATCTATGTCTACATCGCTCAGTAAACCGCCTTTGCAGGTAATTTCTTTGGGTTGGGCGTGCTGCTCCAGTTCAATTGTATCGGCTTCAGCCTCGTAAATATACTTGAAAATAAGGCGGGTCAGGCTGCTCAAACTGCCAAGTTTAGGGCCGGGATCAACAATACTCACCACTTTAGAACCTCGTCCGCTAAACAAAATATGACGGGGCATCTCCAGTCCTTTGGTTCGCATTAGTTTAGCCAGATGATAAATAATAGCAGCGTAGAATACCACAAATACCATTTTGAAGTCCTCGTCTTCTTTCAGCATAGCGTGGAAAGAGACTGGAATTTGCTGCTCTTGGATATGCTTATTCTCCTCGAGCGAGAAGAAGAAAGCGACAATATCCTGCGACCGCTGCTCTTCTAAAATAGAGTTGTACACCCGTAGCAGCTCGTTCTGCCGATTTTCACGCAATAATCTCCCAATTTCATCGGCATAGCGGCGAATGAAGCCGTTTATTGCTGCCGAACCATGGAATCCATCGCCAAAAATAGCGTTAGCCGCAAAGCGAAAAGATGTGAGTACCGTCGGCTGGTTATTCTGGAAAATTACGATGTCGGTTGTCCCTCCACCAATATCAATGCCTACCGAGGGCTTGTCCGCGGCACTTTTACCCAGCCGCTCTTTGTAGAAATAAAAGGGGGCAATACTTTCGGATAACTTCTGTGGATCGCGCTCAGCCGTGACGTAGCGATGGTACAAATCCTGCCAAGTAGCTTCTAGACTATTGCGCCGATTGGGCAACATACTGGACGGATAAAACCAAATCAGTCTGGTTTTTTTCAAGTCCCCGTTGTTCATCAGCACCTTCGCCCGAATCAGAAAGAGTAGGTTCTCAAAAAAGGCTTCTACCCGTCGTTTGTCTTCGGGGTTGCGGGTGTAGTTCGACCACTTTAGGTCGGTCGTCACCCGGGTATTGTTCTGAATAGGATACTTTTCGTAGACGAATGGGATGTTAAAATCGGACAATACGTAGGTAGATGTGCCCAGATTCAGATTGTGGTTCTCGCCGATGACCGTTCGCTGCGGAAAGCGGAACTCAAACTGCTGTCCAATGTGACGAGGCAATAATTCCTGCGGAATCAGATCGCGAATAAGCGTAGCCCCGCTACCACCAAAGTCGGGATTGACCTGGGCAAAAGCGGGATCGTGTAAAGTCGCGATCTGTACATCTTCTTCAGTGACATCAAACGGACGAGGGTTGCCATTGCCTACTTTGTATTCAATGTGAGTGTTAGTAGTGCCAAAGTCTATCGCGAAGGTATAAGTGTCATTTCCGCCGTGGTAGGCTGGAAACTTAGGGGCGACGATACCCTGCGCCACTCCCGTCTGCAACTGCATATAGTCAAACTCCTGCTGCAATACGTAGTAGTGCGTACTAGCCCGGTCGTCAGCCCGCTTATCACTTCGTTGCTTTTCAGCCTGATAATCAACTGGTTGCGTCGATTGATTTTGGTAAAACTGTAATTTGTACTGATGATAACGAGTGTGCGGGCTTACGTCCCGATCAATCATCTGAACCCGGTAGTGGGTATTTTCCACCTGCTGCCCCGTCTTGATAAACGGATACAACGTTAACCCAAACTGATGCTCTACAATGACTCCTTTATTGCGACTTTCGTCGGGTTCGGGCACTTCGCCTTCGGTTACACCGGGAGTGTAGATTCGCTCAAATGTGACGTAGCCTTTCTTCACCGGAATACGCAGTGTTACCCGCACGCCTCCGGCGGCCAGCGGTTCCAGATCAATCGTATTTTTTCCACTGGGTACGGTTCCCTGTAAATTAGCCAGATCAAAAAATTGAAAATAGAACGGCTTGATGGGTAGCAGATAGCCAGCATCCTGCTCCCGCCCTTGCCAGTTGCCATCGAAGTATTTCTGCCGATTGATTGGGTAGACTAGTTTGATAAGGTGGGGCTCCAGAAAATCGCTGACCGTCAGGTAGGGGTACTGCATGACTTGCCCCGGCAAAGTGCGATTTTCCAAAGGCTCAGTTACCTGATATGGCACTTGTTGATCGTTGTTCCAGGGTTCGCTAACGTAAGTATAGGATTTGTTGAACTGATTTTGCAGCACCAAGGGCTTAATTTCCTCCGCGTATTTTTCAGACTGAATAACGAAGTCGCTCTGCTGGGCGATTGAGCCTTGCTCTACCTTCTTCTTCCGTAGCGGAAATCCCAACAGTTCTATCGTATCGCCGGCACTACCAGTATCTAGTTCGGCAAACTGATCTTCGAAAGCGTCTTTACTCCTTTTCTTCTGCTCGTTAATCTTCTGGTACAAATCCTGATTCTGGCGAGACAATACATCCAGGTTTTTGTCCAGATAGGCACTCACCTCGGGAAAACAGTCAGGAAACCCTTTTCCTTCTTCTGATTTAAAGAAGGTTTGCAAGCCGTACAGATACTGCTGAAAGGCTTCGCCTCGCTCGTACAAAGGTGGATACGCACTACTAAACAGCCGATTTTTATCCAGAGGAACGTCGACAAAGCTCAGGTCATTGGCGGAAGAAAAAAACAGGGAAACGGGCGAAGTGCCGCCCACCACTTTATAGTTGTAGTAGAGAATATACAAACGCTGAAGCTTATCAAAATTGTAGGTACGAGCATCCTGTTCCAGATACAACTGCAATACTTCGCCCAAACGACGATGCGCTTCGTTATCTGAATCCTTCAAGCGTTTCAAATCAATGCCCGGGTCCCAAGCTACAATCTGCAACTGCCCTTTGATATAGTCGGCGTTGAAGAGTAGCTCCCCTACGTCTAGGCAATCTGCAACCAGCTTACGATCTAGTGTGGTGCCCCGCAGGTTTTCATCCTTCACAATATTGCGGAAGGCCGTCCGCACCAGATCAATCTGGGCAAAGGGACTGGGAATAGACGTTGGTGGCTGCTCGGTATTCCCGCCCTCCGGGTCACTGATCGCATCAATCTGCCGCCGACCGTAAGCATCCGCTTTAAACCAGTGTTCACCGTTAGTTAGGTTATGATAGGTTAGTACTTTGGGCATTTTTTTCCGTATTTCTTATTGATCTTCTAAAGCATCCAAGCGCTGCTCTACGCGACGAAAGCGTTCCTCGTTACGCTGCTGAATAGCATCAAAAGCCTCTATGAATGAGTCTACATCCTCGGCTAAGTCCCCAACCGCTTTTTCTACTGCCTGACTGGCTTCACGCTGAAAAGCGACTTTTGCTTGTAATACGTTAATGCTTTTCCTGATCTTTTTTAACTCTTCGTTCATTTTTACATATTTTTTTACTGAAAGTACTTGCTACTTGGCTCAAAAACACTACTCTCAGAAATCAAACTTACGGTTTACTAGGGCGCGGGTAGCTTGGTAGAAGATACGCATAAATTTCTGTTCTGCCGGAAGGCTGCCTACGTTTCGTTCGGCTCGGTTCAGCTCTTCATCGTATAGTACGTAATTATCCCGGGCAAAGGGACTCCAGTGACGCTGAGGCTCAATACCTCGCACCGTGTCAAACAAGCCGGATGATGACTTCTCTGATAAAGAGAATGGAGCGAAAGCCCGTTTGTTCTGCCGTAATTCCTTCAGCCAAGTACCAAACTGCTCATTAAATGGACTAAGGTGGTTTTGGTAAAATGATCCATGCGTAAAGGCTTTGTTAATGATAGGCTTTTTACGATTGCTCCAGGGCTGCTTACCCAGGGTTTGGTTCAACTTATCGCGTAGGTACAGGTAAAAATACCAATATTGAGTGAGCGGGGTTTTGATCTGCGCCTGAGTTTCATCGCCCAGTTGAGTGAAACTCACTACTTCCTCATCCTTTTTAATACCAAATTCTTTATAAATCGGTTGTGTCGCCCGCCCGTTTTCTGAGCTTAACGCAGCGTCGGGGGTATTCATAAAATCCACGACTGAGAGGGCGGCGGCTACTTCCAAAAGATGGGCATCGTTACGCTGACCGTGCTCGCCGGGGTCGTTAGGATAATCTTTGGTACGGTCGTCTCCCAAATAGTAGAGGGCGTTTACTGAATTATTACCACTAACGTTGGTTTCGTAGTAGGCCAGTGCCGCTTTAGATTTGGAAATGAACGTAGCCTTATCAATTTTACTAGCCGGGTCAGGGGCAACGCCGAAGTAGGGTAGCAGCGTAACTGCTCCCACCTTGGCATTGCGAATCCACTCGTGGTTGGGCAACGGAGGCTGGGCGTTGCGAATATTTTTGAGGATAGTCGGGAAACCAGCTGCTCCGGTTCCCCCAAAAATAGAGCTGATGATAAAGATACGGTCGTTTTGCGAAAAGTTGGAAGCAAAGTTGACAAACTCGCCAGAGTCTTTAAACTGATTCAGCACCACGCTACCAATGTTGGGATTACCTACAAAGCCAATGTCCATCTCCGTTTCCAGGTTTTTCTTTGAGAACAGAAGACTGACCAGAGCTTTATTTTTCTCGTCGAGACTACCGAAGTTGATGTAATCCTGGAACTGTTCATTCTGCACATCCTTTAGCTTAAAAGAAAATGTGCTACCGATAGCCTGGCTGCCCGTAAGCCGTTGCAGTGTACTGATGTTCGTCTGAAAGAAGCCTTCGCGACCCGGATCACGTTTATCGCGCACGGCCTGATAGTCTTCCAACAGGTTGAGGGTTCGCTTTAAATCCTGGTTGCTTTGATGAGGGTCAACCACAATGGGGACGACTTCAGTAGCGTTTATTTTCACTCCGGCTGCTTGCAGCATAGTCAGTGATTTGATAACGCGCACTCCCGTACCGCCGATGCCAAAAATAAATAGTCGTGCCATAGTATGTTAGTTGATAATAGTCAATGGAAAGTGGATATTTTTAGGTTGGATCATTATCAATTATCCATTGTCACCTGTCAATTAGTATTGTTTACTGAGGAATTGGGGTAGTTGAACTGTTGATACTCCACCAGCGTAGGCCGAACGAAAACAGCAGGCAAAACACTAGTGCCCACAGAAAATTTACCAAGCTGAAGGTGTAGTACTCCGAATTATAAGGATCCTCTTCGTAGAGTACACTAATTTCGTTATAGCTAATAAAGTAGGCCACCGTAAAATTGATTATCCCAATCACTAGCACGTATACTAGCCAATGAAACCAGCGATTGAAACGGGGGTGATTGATGACATAGTAGTAAACCGCTACCATCCCCAGAGTTGTCAACAGTAGCGTCCACCCGATAGGAATGTACAACTGCTCGTTGTAAAGGTCATCGGAAAAATTTTCCAGATAGAATGCCCCCCACCCTTCATAGAGGGGCGCGAAAAAGTTATTCATACACCTGTGTTTTATGGTTTTGGGACTTGGGTTTTAGGATTTAGCAACACATTATCTGAAACTAATCCTCAATTTCTAAAATCCAGGTCCTATTTTTTTACCGAGACCGTTAGTGTAAAGTAATCATCTTGATTATCAAACACTTGGGCGTAAGCCTCTTCTACTCCTTCAATCAGATATTGTAACCCGAATGTCTGCGACTGCTGGGTTTCACTGAGCCGAATCTGAGCATCGTCAGTAGCACTAGTATTAACTACCCAGGCGGGCGTTTGCTTCAGCAGGGAAATAGAGAGGTCAGGTGGGTTCGATTGCTCGCTGGTAAGTACCATCACGTGACTGACCTTGCCATCTACCAAAGCCTCATCCCGAGGGTGCAACCGCCCTAGCTGCTTTATTCCGATTATTGAATCAAGCTGATACCCCACTACTGAATAATTTTTAGGATTGGCAGCGTAACGTTCTTCTGCTACCACCGAAGTTAAATCTACAGCAACTGCCAGACTAAATTGCTGCTTTCCATCCTGGCGTCCTGCCTCTACATTCTCAATACCCCGCACGTAGTCTGAGCCAGAATACTCACGGTCGGCGCGAAAAGAACCAGTATTCAAGGTGTTACTAAGAACAGTATAAAAGGGTGAGGGAGAACCCTCTCCGCCCGACAGCAGATAGCTGGTCTGATACCCTTCTAGCCGGGCAAAGTCTATCTGCTGCCGAAGGGATTGAACTGCTTCACTTGGCCCCATCAGCCAGATGTAGTACGGACGAGCTATCCGGTTCAATGTAAGTGGGCGATCGTTTTTATCGTAATAACTGCCGGTAAACGCTGAACTGAGCTTGATAATCAAAGTACTAAAGGGTGACTGGCTCAGATGCTGTCGAAAAGTATTGTACAAACTAATTTTCTGGTTATTGAGCAATTCCTCAGTATTATTTCCCTTCACCGAAAAAATGAAATCAGAAATGAGTACGCTGATCTGTCCCAGAGTGGCTTGGTTGGCTACCTGCTGCAACACCTCATTGAGGTCGCTATTACCCCGGTTACCACCCCGCTGCTGAAACTCCTGCGGTTCCAAATCGCTGATGAACTGAGCTACATCCTGGCGATAGGGAATTGTTCGGGAATTGATGTAATGGAGGGCCAACGTATCTGCCCAATAGTCCAGGTCGACCAGCATCCGGTAGATAGCATCCTCAAACTGGGTATTTCCCTGTACGTAGCCATCCATACTCCCCGAGTTCTCGAGATACACTTTCGTCGTGTAAGATGCAGCTGGTTTTTTTTCGCCCGAGGTTACTTCTATCGGGGTTGTTTCTTTTTCGGGGGGGCGATTACTGCCCTGTCGTTCACGGTCGTAGGAGCAAGCGGTAGTGCTTATTAAAAAGATTAATGCGAAATAGTAGGCTGGATTGGGCTTAAATTTACTTGGGGAGTTTCTGTCAATCCCCCTAACCCCCTTTGGAAAAGGGGGATTGACTTCATACGATAGACTCATTCCCCCTTTATGAAAGGGGCCACCGTGGAACGGGGTAGGGGGAATTTCCCCAACAGTGCTTCTAAGAATCCGAAGAAAGGCTTTTGTATAAAGACTAAGTGCTCGCCACAATTGCGAAAGATTGCCTGATTTATACTTCTTGATAGAATTGCCCGATGGATGGATGTTGTTCAATCGTAGATTAGGTATAGCTGGTGAACGATTGCTTTATGGAAAAATTACGCGCCGAAACCGATTTTGTTCCCCCGGTAGCCGTATCGCTCTAGCTGTTCGGCACTTTCTTCTACTTTTTCCTTCAATTCTTTTTTGTAGGCATCCAGTTTTTTGGCAATCGCCTTATCAGTTGCCCCCAAAATCTGAGCCGCCAAAATTCCGGCGTTTTTGGCACCGTTCAGTGCCACCGTAGCGACGGGTACCCCACCTGGCATCTGCAAAATAGATAGTACCGAATCCCAACCATCAATAGAGTTGCTGGATTTTATGGGTACTCCGACAACGGGCAATGAAGTGAGCGATGCTACCATACCGGGCAAGTGGGCAGCTCCACCCGCTCCGGCTACAATGACTTTTAATCCACGTTTACGAGCCCCTTCAGCGTACTTCACCATTCGGTGAGGCGTGCGGTGTGCTGATACGATGCTCACTTCGTGAGGGATTTCCTGTTCTTCTAGAAACATAATAGCTTCCTGCATCACGGGCAAGTCAGATTTGCTTCCCATAATGATGCCTACTTGAGGTTTGCTCATGCAACTACTTTTAGGTGAGTTTTAACAAACTGGGCTTTTTCTTTTAAACGATCAAGGTTTTGATCTAAAATGGTTACATGGCCCATCTTGCGGAAGGGCTTGGTAAGTTTTTTCCCGTACAGATGGACCTTTACTCCCTCTACTGCTAACACCTTGTTCAGTCCCTGATACTGGGCTTCCCCGGTGTAACCAGCTTCACCGAGCAGGTTGACCATTGCTGCCGGAATAAGTGTATCGGTTGATCCCAGGGGTAAATCCAGAATAGCTCGTAGATGCTGAGCGTACTGAGAGGTAGCATTACCTTCAATGGTATGGTGACCGCTGTTGTGCGGACGAGGAGCCACTTCATTCACCAGAATTTCTTCATCTCGGGTCAGAAACATTTCTACCGTTAGTAATCCCGTCATGTTTAGTTTTTCAATAACTTTCTTCGCCAAATCGGTGGCTTTTTGAGCAGTTTCGGAGCTAATATTGGCCGGGGCGAAGAGGTATTCTACCAGATTGTGTTCGGGATGAAATACCATTTCAGTTACTGGAAATGTTTTCACCTCTCCCAACGGATTTCGCGCTACGATTACCGCCAGTTCTTTCTCAAAATCAATGAGCTTCTCTAGTAAGCCCGGCTGATCAAACCCTTTGGTAAAATCGGCTACCGACTCAATCTTTTGTACTCCCCGACCGTCGTAACCAGCCTTTCCCAACTTTTGTACTGCTGGTAGCATATCCTGATATTTCTCCAGATCAGCCCGGTTTTCGGTCAGTACAAACGGGGCGGTGGGAATATCATGTTTCTGATAAAACTGCTTTTGCTCTCGCTTATCCTGAATCAGCGAAATCACCTCCGGTTCGGGATAAACAGTTACGCCGTTGCCCCGCAGTTTTTGCAGGGCTTCAGTACTCACATTCTCAATTTCAATCGTCACCACATCGCAGTCCCGGCCAAATTCATAAACGGTGTCAACATCGGTCAAGGAACCTTGGGTAAACTTGGTGGCAATATCCCGGCAGGGGGCGTTAGCATCGGGATCGAGCACGTGCACATCAATATTCAGATCGATGGCCGCCTGAATTAGCATTCGCCCTAGTTGCCCACCGCCGACGATTCCCAGAGTTGTGTTTTTATAATTTGTAGGCATTTCGCTTTTCTTTCCGCAAAATTACGGGTTTCTTTCAGTTATGCGACACGTCGGATTATTTCTCTACTGCTTTCTTTTACTTTCGGTCGCCCGTGCCCAGAGTTTTCAGGCGTATGCCGAGTTAGGCATTAATGCTTCGCAGATCGACGGGGACGACCTGTTTGGCTATAATCAGCCCGGATTGAGACTAGGAGCACACATCGCTTATCCGCTGGATAGTGGCTGGCTGGTTCGAGGAGGTATGGTTTACAGCGGCAAAGGTAGTCGGCACGGTGAGCGTGATCCGATCTTTCAGATTCTGCGGGTTAACTATCTGGAATTGCCGTTAGTAGCTCAGTATGCGTTATTGGAGCAAGTATCACTTTCTGCCGGATTTACCGCTAATTACCTTATTCAGGCTAAAGTGGACGGAGGTGGAGGGTTTGTATCTATCCGCGATCAGTTCCGCGATTTTGAGGTTTGCTACACGGCGGGCGTAATGTATCAACCGTTTGATAATGCAGCATTTTCGGTAAGCATTATTAATGGGCTATTCAGCGCTAGTTCAGTGGATTTTTTTCGTAATCGTAGTCTGGCGTTTTCCCTGTTTTATCAATTAGGCGATATTAATTAATCTAGTATGAGATCAATACCGACACTTATCTTATTACTTCTACTTTCTTTCGCTGACAATATCTACGGACAATCCGTCATTAAAGAGGGTCAAAGCTTATTACAGCAGCGATTAAGTCCGGCTGAGATGCAATCAGATATTAATGCTTTAGTTAGCGTACTGGAGGAGGCTCATCCGCTTTTGCATTACTTTAATTCGCAAGATGACTGGTATGATCTTGTTGATGAAACTAAAGAGTCTATTGAAGACAGTCTAACTCAATTCGAATTTTACAGAAAAGTGGCGCCTATTATTGCTAGTATTCATGAAGTGCATACGTACATCGAGCCTTCACGTGAATTAGCAATCGCTCATCAGTTACAAAGACCGATACTGCCTCTTGAACTTTTGGTCATAGAAAGCCGTATGTATGTGGGCGACACGTTCTTACCACAAGGAACAGAAATTTTATCAATCAATGGAAGGAGTATAAAAGACATTATTCTAGATATTCGCTCAAAAGCAAACCCTAACACCGGAGTGGATGATCACTTTGTCCAGAGCACTTTAAACAACAGCTTTAATTTCGCTATGGGATACTCTTATTTTGTTGAAGATGCTCAGACTTTCAGCATTACTTACAAGCTCCCCTCGTCCAATAAGGTTCAGGCAGATCAAGTCAACGGAATACTGAACCCTGTCCCGGAAAAAACCTTTCCTCACTGGGGAGAGATTGTTAACCCTTTCCAATTAAAATTCTTTTCTGACTCAATCGCCTACTTGAAAGTGAGAGGTTGGATGAAATATGAGCCATTGAAAATTTCGAATAGGGACATTATGAAATTTTTCAGAACTTTCTTTGCGAGTATTGCTAGTCAGGAAGTGAACAGTCTAATAATTGATCTTCGGGACAATTTTGGTGGAAGCCCAAGAAAGGCCACTGAACTACTACGGTACTTAATTCCGACTCCGTTCAGACCCATCGAGTACTCAGAATTGGAAACTCAAGATTTGATATCAGTAGTTAAAGTAAGGGATCCGAAAAACTACAAAATAGCTGACATGTCATTAAAATGTGAAAATGGACGGCTAATTGTAAGACACATGGGACCGTATAAAAAACATATACCGAGAAAATACCTATTTACTGGAAACATCTATTTTTTGGTCAACGCAAAATGTGCATCCGCAACTTCTCTATTTTTGGCTTTGGCGGACTATCATGATTTAGGTGTATTTATTGGCGAAACACCCGGTGGGAACACTGAATACGTTTGTGGGCATCAACTACTTTCTTTCAAACTTCCTAATGCCGAATTGAACGTCCAAATACCTTTACGTAAGAGTAAGATCAATACAACTAATGAGGGAAGTAAACATGGGGTGGAACTAGATTACTACGTCCCTAATAATTTGAGCGATGGACTGAATAAAGAGTAAAGCTGATACCAGAGGTAAATTTTCAGTTATCCAGCATTTCGATTGTAGTTTGCAATTTGTAATTTATCCTCTATGAATTATTCTAGCTTTTTCCAGTTTTGGTTCATAACTCTTTTGCTCTTAACGGCTTTATTACTCTTCTCCTTTGTTGTTCAGACGAGTTTATATCAGGCTGATAGCCAAAAAGATAAACCCAATATTTTATTCATTGCCGTAGATGATTTGCGTCCCGAATTGGGCTGCTACGGAAAGCCAACGATCATTTCGCCCAACATTGACCGCTTGGCAAGTCAGGGTACGCTTTTTAATCGAGCCTATTGTCAGATTCCAGTATGTGGGGCTTCCCGGGCAAGTTTACTGACGGGGCTACGACCCACCCGAAGCCGTTTTTTAGGTTATGATACTTGGGCAGATAAAGATGTGCCCGATGCCACTACGCTACCGCAGCACTTTAAGAATAATGGGTACCACACCGTTTCCAATGGCAAGATTTTTCACCATCAGGATGATAAGCTAGAGAGCTGGAGCGAACTACCGTGGCGACCTAGAAACCCCAATAGTAACTGGCGCGACTACGTAACGGAAGCGGCTCAGCAAATTGCTACCAACCACGACAACGGTCGGGGCCCGGCTTTTGAACGGGCTGATGTGCCCGATACGGCTTACTTCGACGGAAAAATTGCGGCTAAAACTATTGCCGACCTCAAACGGCTCAAGCAGCAAGATCAGCCGTTTTTTCTGGCGGTAGGTTTTTTAAAGCCGCACTTGCCGTTTAACGCTCCCGCAAAATACTGGGATATGTACAACCCCGCCGAGTTACCCGAAGCTTCCAATCCGTTTCCGCCAAAAAATGCCCCGGATGCTGCCCTACATGATTTTGGAGAGCTGAGAAACTACGCGGGGATTCCACCGAAGGGAACCGCACTGAGCGAAAATATGGCGAAGCTGATGGTACACGGTTACTACGCCTGCACCAGCTACACCGATGCCCAAATTGGCAAGCTACTTGATACCTTAGACGAATTAGATTTAGCTGACAACACCATAGTAGTGCTGTGGGGCGACCACGGCTGGAACCTGGAAGAACACGGTTTGTGGTGCAAGCACTGCAATTTTGAAACATCCCTACGCGCCCCGCTGATAATTGCGGCTCCCGGCCTGCCTCAGGGACAGAAGACAGAAGCCCTCACGGAATTTATCGATATCTATCCCACACTCTGCGATTTGGCCGGACTGCCCGAACCTGGCTACCTGGACGGGCGTAGCCTTGTACCGATACTATCTCAGCCAGCAACTTTGGGCAAAGAGTACATTTTTAGCAAGTATTTTGATGGGTTTACGGTAAAAAACGATCGTTATCGCTACACCGAATGGAGTAAAGACGATGGTGAGGTTTACGCCCGCATGCTGTACGATCATCAGCAGGATTCGCTGGAAAATATCAACATCGTAGATCAACCACAGAACGAAGCTGTGGCAAAAGAATTGCAACAGCAGCTTTATCTGGCCTACCCTAACGATTTTGCCAACTAATTCTTATAACGCTTTACCAACGCATTGTCCGAGCCAAAGCTGTTTATCGATCAGCAGTACCATCAGCCCCTAGGTACTCTACAGCTATCCTCTGCTATGGCTATTGAGTAATTCATTGACATTTTCCCTCACACTGTTTCATTTTGGCACAACCAAGTGTATCATAGTGAAACAGGTTTAAACTTCTTAAATTTGTAAAATGCTGATAGATAGTTTATTATCACAATGGCACTATTTTTTAATAGTATGAGGTAATACCATCTAACCTCTTACGCTATGCTCCGCAACTATCTACTTATCGCTTTCCGCAACCTGTGGCACAATAAAATCTACGCCCTCATCAACATTCTTGGTTTGGCTATCGGCCTCACCGCCGCGCTGTTCATCTTTCAGTACGTACAGTTTGAGCGCAGCTACGATAGCTTTCATGAAAATGCCAATCATATCTACCGGGTCATTATGCAGATTAATCGGCCTGGCAACCAGGAGCCGCCCCAGCAATGGGCACTCTCCAGCTTTGCCCCGATTATCAAGAAAGAGTGCCCGGAGGTAGCGGATTATGCCAGGATATATAAGCATAAAACTAACGACTTTACTATTTCTTATAGTGCCGAGGATGGCACTTCGCCCCAAGATTTTTTAGAGGAGAGTGTCTTTTACGCTGATGCTTCCTTTATGCGAATGTTCTCCTTTCCTTTGATACTGGGCGACTCAGCGAGTTTAGGAGAACCTAACTCGATACTGCTGTCGGAACGACTAGTCCAAAAGCTATTCGGCAATGATTGGAAGTCAGCGAAACCCATTGGTAAGATCCTGACTATCAATGGAGAAAGTAACTTTATGATACGGGGAGTATTTGCTGATATTCCAGAAAATTCGCATATCAAATTTGAGGCCTTACTGTCGCTTACTACCCTTGCGAATGAATTGCAGTACGATACCGAAATGAGGCACCCTTTCCCAACATACTTGCAGGTAGACCCTCAGGCCGATACCCAGCAGCTTACCGAAAAGATCATGCGATTATCAGAGCAGTATTATGGCGAAACGATGAAGGGATGGGGGGTAGAGGAAAATATTATATCGCTGCAACCGCTTCGGGATACGCACTTACATTCATTCGGGTTTAAGCGGGAATCCGAAGTACGAGGAGATGCTACTACCGTGCAGTTTCTGCTCATCGCCGGCTGTTTTACGTTAATTTTAGCCTGGATTAACTATATGAACCTATCTACCGCTCGTGCCCTAAAACGTGCGAAAGAAGTGGGAATCCGCAAAGTGGCAGGCGCCAGACGAGGGCAACTTATCATGCAGTTCTTGTTGGAAGCACTCCTGATTAACCTGCTAAGCTTAGTAGTAGCACTTACTTTATGCCAGCTTCTTCTCCCTTATTTTACTGGCTTGGTTCAGAAAGAGGTTCCCATTACTACTCTCCTCAAAGAATCTAGTGTGTTGACAGGGATTAGTCTGGCTATATTTCTTGGTACACTGCTGTCGGGTGGGTATTCGGCTTTTGTGCTTTCCTCATTTAAAGCAGCCAGCACATTAAAGGGGAAGTTTCATACTTCTACTCAGGGCATATTGCTACGCAAAGGATTGATTGTATTTCAGTTTGTTATTTCGATAGGATTGATTATCGGGATGTTTAGTATTTATCAGCAACTCGGGTTTATGAAAAACTATGAGAAAGGATATAACCAATCCCAAAAGCTTATCGTGCGTGCCTCCCAAATCACCCGGGATCAATACGGAGCGCATTACCAGAGCTTCAAAAATTCGGTCAAAGAAATTTCGGAAGTAGGGGAGGTAACTTCTTCTTTTCTCTCGCCGGGTGATAGCGGAGGCAAAGGGGACCAGTTTATTGCGACCATACAGCAGCCGGAAGAGTCGCATCTATTTTCAATGAACGTAGTGGATCATGATTACCTTAACACCTACGAAGTGCAGTTATTGCACGGTAGAGGCTTCTCCCGGGAATTTCCAGCAGATGCAGAAGCTACCGTCATTACTGAAGACGTAGCCCTACACTTCGGTTTCGATCCAGTAGAGTCCGCTTTACAGCAAAAGATTATCGTTTCTCCTGGTGTTCTTAAGCGGGAAGTAACGATTATTGGTATTGCCAAAAACATCAACCTCCGTTCTTTACAGGAAGAACGTACCGGAGTACTCTTCTTACTACAAGATGAGGAACATCAGAATTACGCGGGTCGTTATCAATCTAATTACTTTACGGTTGACCTGAATCATCTATCCAACTTGCCAGAAACTATATCCCGAATAGACGAGCTATACAAAAGTCACTTTCCTGGAAACCCTTTTACCTATTTCTTTCTGGATGAATACTTTAACGCCCAGTACCGTTCCGAGGAGCAATTTGCAAAAGTGTTTACAGCAGCCAGCAGTCTGGCCATCTTTATTGCTTGTCTGGGTCTATTTGGTCTATCGGCCTTTACGGTTCGGCAACGTACCAAAGAGATTAGTATCCGAAAAGTATTAGGTGCGCCAGTGCAAAGCATACTGTTGTTATTATCCCGCGATTATATCAAACTCATTGTTCTAGCTGGCATTATAGCCCTACCCATTGCTCACTTTAGTTTACAGCACTGGCTAAAAAGTTATATAGTTCGTATTTCATTATCGTGGTGGCTATTTCTAGTTCCGATAGTGTTGGTTGTTTTTATTGCTTTGATGACTGTGAGCATACAGACTATTAGAGCTGCGCTTACTAACCCGGCAAAAGCACTACAGTACGAGTGACATTAAGGAGGGGGAACAGTGCTGAAGGCGGGAGTCGAACCCGCACGAGTGTAACCTCACACGCCCCTGAAACGTGCGCGTCTACCAGTTCCGCCACTTCAGCAAGACTGCAAAACTAGCTATTTCTTTCGTTTTGCACAACGAACAGCATATCAGATAATTCGTAGCTACTGCCATTTACCATCTGAGAGTTAGAACCCTCAGAAGAACCATCTATTTCCTACCCTCGAGAATCCTCATCAGCAATCGAAAGGGATGATACACGTACTAGTGGCACTCCGGTACTGAATACCGGAGCCACTCCGAGTATGTTTGTAAAAGTGCTAAGGTACAGTACACCAGCTTAGTATTTTTTGGGGTGTCTAACTATTTTGGCATCTGAGACGTTCAAAAGGAAAGGTTATATTTTATTATGCAGGACGAAATTAACAAGCTCCGACGAAGCGTCGCTTTGGTAGATACCAAGCTCAGCTTTATGCACGAGCAATTCGGTGATCTCAAAAATCTTTTCAAAGACGTAGTAACTGACGTAGACAACTTAGTCGATTTGGTCGCTGATCATGAGGAGCGTTTTGCAGAAGATTGAAAAGCGTCTGGCTATAGATTAACTTTTTACTTGAAATCGCATGAAGAATAATTATTTATATCACACCAACTATTTCAATCAGCCCCGGACTTGGATTATAAGAACCTTTGAAGCATTCGTTGTCGTATTTCTCATTCTTTGGGTTGATGTTCAGGAAGTACAAGCAAGCCCTCAATTATTGGGAGTAGGATACTTATTTGCTGGTGTATTAGCTACTTACGTACTTCTGCGCCCCGTGGATGAGTTAGCTTTGGATAATGACAAGTTGTACTACTTGCAGAGATCTGCCATCCCATTTTTCAACAGAGGTAAAGCGTATAATATTTCTGATATCAAGAATATCAAAAGTGCTACTACGTTTACTCCAATCTTACCCGTATATAGTCTTCTACCTGGTAAACTAAGTCGGAGTAAAATTGAAATTACTACCAAAAATGATCGCTTGGAACGCCGTCATCTGACTATTGATAAGCAGGAATTAGATAAGATAGTCTCTAAAATAGACGCAATGATGGAATAATCCATATTGTTTCTCTAGAGTAACTGTAGCAGATTACCATGATTATTGTTGGAAATGCGGTGCTAAGCGATGATGTAAAGGAACAGTTTTTCGTTTGCAATCTAAAAAAGTGCCAAGGTGCCTGCTGTGTAGAAGGAGATGCCGGAGCTCCACTGGAACAAAAAGAGCTAGCGATACTGGATGAAATCTATGAAGATATAAAGCCCTTTCTCACCAAAGCCGGTATCCGCGAAATAGAAAGACAGGGAAAATACACCACTGATGACGATAATGATTACGTAACCCCTATCATCAACGGTCGGGAATGCGTATACGCGACCTGGGACAAAAAAGGGATTCTCAAGTGTGGCATCGAGCAAGCTTACCAAGCGGGAAAAACCTCCTTTAAGAAACCCATTTCCTGCCACCTTTATCCGCTCCGGATAGATACTTACGATAATTATGATGCCGTCAACTACCACCGCTGGTACATCTGCAACCCCGCTTGTGACCTGGGCCGGGAGCTCGGTGTCCCCCTCTACCGCTTCCTGAAAGAACCCCTCATCCGCAAATATGGTGAAGATTGGTACGACGAACTAGTCAGTAAGATTGAGCAGGGGTGAGATGAAGATAGTTGACTTGGGATACGATGGGAAATTAAGATCAGACTGGATCGAGTTTCTAGGTGGGCAGTATAGTTTGATTGAGAAAATCCGCCTTAGAGGAATAGGTTCACCCCGTTTAATTTACCAATCAGGACTCGAGAAGTTTAACTTCGTGGGCAATCGTAGTAATGATACTGATTACGTTAATATTGAGCTTCTGAAAGGTGAAATCGCTATTAGACTAAAGCAAGAAGATTATTTTGTCTGCGCTTTAACTCCCAAAACTGATCTTAAGAAAGTCAATTTCGAGTCCTTTAAGATCAAAACCTACTACCAAGGTAGAGAAATAATCAAATTAGCCGCGAGGATTTCACTACTGATAGAAGACCATACGGTTGACTTGTTACTCAGCGCAGCGTACTACAAACCAGGATTAGTGTTTTTTAAAAAGCCTTTCTTTAAGAACAATGTCAGTTTTGGAGTAGATCCTGCCCCGCCAATAGACGATAATGGCTTTGATGCTGGCATACTTGAATTGCTACGATTCATGTGACTTTACATTCAGACAAAACTTTTTAATTAAGATTTTGCCAAAAAACTTGATCAACGTTCCGTCTTTTTTAAGTTTTTCGTAAGTTTCTTAACTAGGCAACTGCATAATTTAAATTTTCCTAACTAAAGCCGCCTGTAAATTAATCCTAACCATCCAATCATATCTTATTCATCCTGATTAAAAACTTAACAATGAGATAATCTGATTCGGTAGAAATCTTCCTACCTTTCGGAAAAAACTACACAATGAAAATATTTGCCGCTCTGATTGTACTTTTTTCTTTCACACTCTTACTGCCAACTCAGGCACAGGAAGATGATACGCCCCGAATTATCATTGAATCGATTGAAGGGGCTAAGCCCTTTACCAGTCTAGATTTGAACAACGGATCGGAAACATTCCAGTTTGCCATTGTCAGCGACCGTACCGGAGGGCATCGTCCGGGAGTATTCTTAGACGGAATCCGTAAGCTGAATCTACTTCAGCCTGAGTTTGTGATGAGTGTGGGCGATCTAATTGAAGGCTACACTACTGATGAATCCGAGATTAATCGGCAGTGGACCGAGTTCACGGGTTTTATTGACGAACTAACGGTCCCCTTCTTCTACGTGCCGGGTAACCACGATTACACCAATGAAGTGTTAGCCCAGGAGTGGAAAGACCGCTTTGGCAAAGACTACTACCATTTTCAGTATAAAGATATACTGTTTCTCTGCCTGAATAGTGAAGATAATGTTCGGGGAGCCGGAAGAGGAACCATTGACGATGAGCAGTACGAATATATCAAACAAACGTTGGAAGAAAACGCCGATGTAAAGTGGACGCTAGTATTTATGCATCAGCCACTATGGGCTCAGGAAGCTGAAACCAAGCGGTGGGCTGATGTAGAGCAGCTTTTAGCTGATCGCCAGCATACGGTGTTCGTCGGGCATCGTCACCGCTACGTGAAGTACGAGCGCAACAACGGAAACTACTTTATTCTCGCTACCACGGGGGGAGCTACTCCAATGCGCGGGGCTCGCCTCGGTGAGTTCGACCACGTAGTCTGGATTACCATGACTGACCAGGGGCCTATCATTGCTAACCTAGCATTGGACGGTATTTGGGGCGAAGATGTCTTTACTGAAGAGTTGGCACAACAAATGCAACCTCTGCTACAGACGCTGGCCGTAAGAATAGAGCCCTTACTCGTACAGGACACCACCTTTGAAGCTTACGAAACCGAATTAAAACTGACCAATAATAGCGATGTGCCCATGCTAGTCGATCTAACCATACAGGCTAATCCGAAAATTATTCCCAGCTTTGGGTCACTATCCCGGGAGGTAAGTCCTAACTCAGTTGAATTTGTAAAATTGGGATTACAAGCCACCGAAGCTATTCAGCTCGATAGCTTGGCAACATTGGTACTTCATAGTACTATTAAATATCAGGGCGAAGACATTCCTGAAGTTTCCTTTGAGACTACTTATCAACTGCGCCCCGAGCGAGTGGCTACCATCTCCCCGGTTGATCCGGAAGTTCAGGTTGACGGCTCTTTAGCAGAGTGGGAGAGCCTTCCTTACCAAAGTGTCCATGTGGACAGCGACCCATTCTCTCATCAGGGAGCGGAAGATGCTGCAGTGCAGTTTGGAGTTGGGTATGACGATGAGTTTTTGTACGTAGCTACTCGAGTTACTGACGACCAGTTAGAAACTAATCCAGGTAAAAATCCTACCGAGCAAGATGGTATTAACGTACTGATTGATGCCCGTCCGGAGAGTATTAGTGCTTTGGGAACCGGAGAAGAAATCTTCCGTGAGGTGCTATACCTGGGAATCAGCCCACTGGCTGAGGCAGATAGTAGCCAACTATTCTTAGCTGACCGTTTACCGGAAGGTACTAAGGCGGCAATCCAACGCACCGATAATGGATACACAGCCGAGTTCGCTATTCCCGTGTTTTATATAAACGAACAGCAAGGTGGAAACTGGGAAAGCCTTCGGATTAATGTTGGGATACGGGACTACGATGACAACGGACAGCATCAGTCTACTTTGTTCTGGCGACCAGATTGGCGAGGTAAGGATAATTACGTAGGCTCCGGTATTTTCCGTAAGTCCGTCGATGTGGCTACCTCTGGCTCGGAAGAAGAAAGGTAATTTATTCAATGGTAAGCTGATGCTCAAAAGGGGTGAACCCAGTTAAGTATACACTTTGAGCTTCTAGCTTATCCAATGCTCCCCGAAGTTGTGTCCACTGGTGCTCAGCCCGACCAGGGCCAAAGCGTATTTTTTGCTTTCCACTTTGGAAGGTACCAAATCCATCTTTCAGCAAGTAAGCATCCGGAGTGCCCTCCACTGCCTGTACATTTTCCAGCGTACCGCCCGCTCGGAAAGCCAGTTCCAGTGCCACTGGAACCCGGTCGGTACCCAGAACACTGACATCAATCTGAAAACCTTTCCCTGTTTCGCGAATGCGTACTTCAGTGAGTAATTTCTGAACTTCGCTCTGCGGGCGTTCATCGCGGGGCATTTTCTCCCAATCGCCATCGGTCGTTTTTAGTTCTTCTTTAGTGAAGGGTTGGTAATACGGGCCTTCCAGCCACTGGCGAATCACATATTCATCCCCATCCTGCTCCAATGACGCCCCCTCGAACTGACCTTTTCCAAAAAAGGCCGAAGCTAAGCGGACTCCTTCCAATGCCGCTTCACCATTGAAAAAAGTGAAGAATACCGGATTCTTCGCCAAAATAGTAGCATCTCGTTCACCCCGCCGAATTCGCACTAAATCTGATCCGGTAAATATTTTTGCATAGTCAGTAGGTAGAGGGCCGACCGGAGGTAAAGGATCGTTCAGGCTGGAATCTTCCAACAAGTATGCTAAGTTATAATTTAACAGATTGATATCCTGCTCTTGTAGAAACTGCGCCATTGCGGCAAAGCGAGGGTTCTGATCGATCAATGCCAGGTAGCGGTAGGAATAATAGTAGCGGTGTAGCGTCCCTTGCTGGTATTTATCCTGTCGGCCCGAGCCTTCGGTAACCCCTTCACCGTTGGCGTGAATATAGTACAAGCTCATTTCCAGGTTTCTTCGCACCGGGTCAAGTAACTCAGGCTTATTTGCCAGCCGGGCTACGGTAATTAGCGAGCGATTAACAATGGGACTGTAGACTAGCGTGCTTTGCTCAGTATATTGTCCGTCTTGGTCAATATCAATTTTCTCCCGCAGCCACTCATCAATCCGAACTTCGTAAGCTAGGTCAGGAAACAAATGGTTGACTCTAGCTAGTGCCATACAGACGACCCAACGGTGATTGGGAGTATGAATGCCTCCGATACTAAGTGCTCGTCCAGCATTTTTTAGGTACGTCTGTAAATTATCTTGAATAGCTTGAGTAGACGAAGGAGCGTAGGTGCGAAGTAATGTGTAAGCTAAGCTAGTTGATTCCACTGAGAAAGCTAGGTCGGGAGTAGAGTGGAAATTGGTCGTATGCAAATCAATAGTACCATCGGGATGCTGTGCTTTTAATAAATATTCGCTTGCCCAGAATATAGGTTCAAGTAATGATTCGCTGCGGTGGAACTCCGAATATTCAGATGCTAGCCCACAGCTCAGTCGCTGAAGAAAGCTACTGGTATTCTGGGGGTTGTGGATTCCATAGCCATCAATAATACCGCCATATTCAGGATGTTTTGTATCTGTTTCCTGTCGCTCAAGTAAGCTTCTTATACTTACGTCATTCCCTTCGGCGAATGTTTTTAGTAGTGAATTAGCCCTTTCGTAAAATGGATAGAAGAATGAGGTAGGGTCTAATGAAAAAGGCAGTATGCTGGCAGTAGCCCCTAAGTGGCCTAAAAACGATCTTCTTTTCATTAGCGACACAGGTTGTTATAAAGTATAATGATTGTCACTTAAAATATGAAAAGCTGAATCGCCTTGCAAGAAGTTAGAGTATCAACTCAATATTTTATCATTTTGCGAGTCAGTACATTACGGTCAGTTTCTACCTGAAGGTAATAAATGCCATTGGGATGACCGTAGATATCGAAGGATAGCTCTCGAGCAGGGTGAGTCCCCCTAACTTGCTTCTCTAGTAGTTGCCCTGCCGGGTTATATATTCTTACTTCCCGAATCGTTTCCTCACTTTCTATCTGATAATAACCTGTACTAGGATTAGGATACAGTTGCAATCGTGATACCGAGACCAGATTGTCTAAAGCTGTAATCTGATCAACGGTTAGTACGAAAGAGGTCGCTGCTACACAAACGTCGGTAGAAGATACGGTAACAGTAGTTTCACCCCTAACATCGGGTGCAGCAGAAATTTGTAACGCCCCTTCTACAATAGAAATATCCGTATCGGATAACACCTCCTGATCACTGGATGTTACCTGATATGAAGTTGTAATAATGTCAGGATTGTCTACCTCAATAGGGATGCTAATTGATTTTCCGGCAATGAGCGTTGTATCTGAGATAGTACCAACTGTCCCAGCACGGCAAAGTACCATATTGTCTATGGCTATACCTTCATATCCTTCAGAATTAGCTGCTTCTAAACCTATTCTGATCCTTACTGATCCTTGCCCGGCTGTTCCCTCCAGAATATGGGATACGCGTACCCATCCATCGGTAGAATTCGCACTGGCGAGATTGTATGATTTCCAGTGAAGCCCCTGATCAAAAGTCACGCTTAGATACACGCTATCAGTAGGAGAAGTGTCTGACCACACATCGTACTGGATTGTAGGGTCTGTATTCAGGTTGCTAAAGTCAAAAACAGGGCTAAGTATAAAAGATGATTCGTCGGCTTGGTAATCCCCCCTGATATTGGTGACCCACGCTTGGCTTGCTTCTGAGGCTTGGTTAATAATTTCCCCCAATAGCTCACCTCTCTTCCAAGAATTGTTGCGACCGTAGCTTTGCCAGCTTACTTCATTAGTTTCCTCAAAACTATCTTGGTAGGGAAAGCTATTGATAATTTGTTTAGGCGGATCTACAACAGTGAGTTGCACAATATCCTGACTCATGCTATCGTACTGGTCGGTAGCACTTAGTTGAAAGGTATAGCTACCTGATGACAGATTGCGTAAATTGAGTTGGCTATCATTCTTCTGCAATACAGCTTGGGAAGTATCAGTTACTTGTCGCCATTCGAGTACGATAGAGTCTCGTTCAGGATCAGAAACTGTACCGCTAAAGGTGGTGCTATCCAATGGTAATAGCAAGGTTTGGTTCATTCCAGCCTCAACCAAAGGAGGAGCATTGACTGGACGAACATTCACTGTGATTGTATCAGATACTTGATGACCAAAATTATCGGTTACAGTAAGCGAAAAGCGATAATTTCCCGTCTGTACATCTTGGTAATTTAGGTCGCCTTCCGTCTGTACTTCTACATTTAGATCAGGTCCGGAAAGCTGAGTCCAAGAATACGAATGTTGCCCATCGGAAGAGGCCGCATAGTTTTCAATAAAAATGTCATCTTCCGGAGGAAACAATACCTGATCGTCATCAAACTCCACAATTAGTGTATCCTTTGCAAACTGAAGCATCCAGTCGAATATATCAATATCAAATGAGTTATAAGCTGAATCTTCAGTACCCATACCAGTTCCATTATACGTCTTTGTCCAGGCATCGTGTCCGCCCGACGGATAGATGGTGACTTTTGCCAGAGGAGATGGGGTAGGCTGACATTCATTTAGTTCAGCGACTGACTCAATAGAAAATTTAGGGTTGAAAATGGGATCGTCTTCATTGTGAAAAGCCCAAGTAGGCACTTCCCTCAAATCGCAGACATCGATATTGTTGGCTTTGCCGGTTATGGGTACGATTGCTGCAAGCCGTCTGGGATAAGCAGCTGCATACGAAAACACTTCAATACCTCCTGCACTAATGCCAGTAACGTAAACCCGGTGTCTATCTACCCGATATCTATCCAGAATAAAGTCCAGGAAAGCATTAACCCCATCATCATCCCACCAACCGATGTTTGACTGAGGACTCATAACTAAAAAGGACAGATTATTACCAACATCGAGAAATTGAGCTACCCCACTCCTCAATACGCTATCCAATTCAGTTGTGCCATTACCTTTATCCCCTAGCCCGTGCAGGTATATAATTAGAGGAAAATCTACTGTACTATCAGCTTGATAATTTGGTGGTAAATACTCGTAATAACCAAATGGGGAGGACCCTTCACTAGAGAAATCAGGTTTGGGTACTGGGGTAAGCGAATCTTGAGCGTGGGCTCTATGAACGAACCAAATCAGACAGATAAATAGTCCACTATACAATTTCAGTAATGTAAGCGACATCGGTTAGTCAGTTTTTAAGGAAACTAAACTTGTATCTAATAGCCTTAGGTAGTAGTTGTGTAATACATTCTAGGCTACCGTGAAGAAATGTTTACTTCTATAATTTTGATTTCTAGCAAACGGAGTAACTAAAGTACGTAAATATGCTGAAATAAGATGTTTTCCAGTGAGAATTTCACTAAAATGTCATTCGCAAGATTGAATAGGCTAAATTTAACTGAAAACTAGGTAGCTTCTAAATCCTAAGATCCCAGGGTCACTTTCAGATTGATAGTATATGGGTATTTTATCATATAGCAACCTGCACCTGTAAAGTCCACTGACTTTTAATATCAGTTTGGGTACGCCGATCGTTTTGTTCCAAAAAAATGGGGCGGGTGCCATATTGCAGGGTAATCTTTGCCTGCTGACCTTCAACAAACCAGTTAAAGCCAACATCTAGGTTGGTGAAAGTATTATCCAGGTAGTCTAGGTTCTTATACTCAGCTTGAGCAAATGGCTGGAATTTTCCGAGAGAGGCCAACCAATTGGGAGGAAGTAAAATACCAAGCTGGCCCATCCAAATTTGCCCTGTTCCTAATAAAGGTTCGGCGTTACCAAATCCGGCTAGAGAAACCGAGGGATCAGCCGTACGGTCATCGAGATTCATAATGCCTACCGTACGGAAGTAATTGGGACCATAATCATAATTATACAGTACTGAATAGGCTGTAATAGCTACTCCCCGCCCCTCAAAAGGATAATCAAGAAACGCATCTACCGACCAAACAATCTGGTCATGACGGTCAAAGTCAGTAATGCTACCCAGATTACCTAACGTGCCACTGGCCTCAGGATGATGATAGAAGCCTGCTCCAATATTGAAAACACGCTTAGTACCTACGTAGGAACCTGCCCGAAAAGGCGAGAGTATCGCCTCTTTTTCCAGAAACTGATACACGGCATACCCGCCAACTGCCCAGTGTTCAGTAGCCACATTACTGGCTTGCTCTTGGGTAATTTCTCCTAGGCGCTGATCGGCGAACGGCTTATTCAAGTGCAAACGGTAATGTATCGGACCAGCCATACCCTTGGCGTAGATTCCGTACTGACGACCAAACTGATCGGTACGCTCTACATTGGGAAAATTAAAAACGGGCAAGTCCAAAGTCAAAAAACTACTGATACTGGGCGAACTTAAGCGCGAAATCCCACTCCAGAAATGTAACCCCGCCCCTAATGATAAAGAAAATGGGTTCACGTCATTGGTTGTATAATTCTGCTCTGGTATAATAGCAAACTCTGTCCAGGCATCGTGAAAGAAAAGTTGAGGCTTTTTGGCCCCCCGTCCGGGTGCACCACCGTTAATGAATGTCTGATTATTGATACCAAACTGAGCGTATACCAAAAAGCGAGGTGAAATCTGCGAATATATAGTTACTCTTGTTCGGCGACTACCAATATCAGAAGAATGTTCAGCAAGATTACCACTGGCATCTACTGTACCGGGATTATTTTCAATAGCGCGTAACCAAAACTGTTGTAATAGGCTAATGCGTATGTATTTGCTGCTATCGCGACCGACCGGGATACGGATACCACCCTGATAAATATCGGAACCTTGGGAGAAAGCATGAAAATGGAATAAAAAAATAAATAGGAAAATGAGTAGAGAGCGAGTCATACGCCAGATTTTGGCGCAATATAGAAACATCTCAGTACCTGACAAGGAAAGTAAACACTTACCCGCCAATAGTTGACATTGACTCGCTCACTGATCGCCACCGATGCCGTTGCTCAGCCTCAAATCCATCTCTAGCCCGGTTACAAAACGCCCGCTCTAGCGTTTGACCAAGTAAACCATCAGCTGCCCCCTCGTGCATGATCTGTTTAATGTTGAGCACCCCTTGATCATACAGGCAAGTTTTTAGTGTTCCCTGAGCGGTGAGGCGAATGCGATTACAAGTTCCGCAGAAGGTTCGGCTGAACGCGGCAATAATACCTACCGTCCCCCGATGACCAGGAATTTGATAATTGTACGAAGTGGAAGTCAGTGGATCGAGGATTTTCTTAATGGTAGGGTAATTTTGCCGAAGTACCTCCAGAATTTTTCGGTGGTTCCAGATTAGTACTGGATAGTGACTCCCTTCGCCATTAAAAGGCATTTCCTCAATAAATCGCACCGATACCGGGTGCTGGCGCGTAAGTTCGGCGAGCGGAATAATATCCTGCGTATTCTTGCCCTCCATTACTACTGCGTTGATTTTAGTAGGAATCTCGTACTTAAGTAGTGCGTGAAAGCAATCTAGCACGCGGCTGAATTCATCACGGCGGGTAATTTCCCGGAAGCGCTGGCGGTCAAAGGTATCTAAGCTTAGATTGACGGATGAAATTCCTATCGCCTTCAATTCGGCTACGTAAGGCGTGGTAAGCACCCCGTTAGTGGTGATGTGTATCTCTTCTATTCCCGCAATCGCCGTTAAGGAACGGAGAAAGCTGATCAGATCGCGTCGAACAAAGGGTTCACCTCCGGTAATTCGAACCTTACTGATACCCATCTCGGCTAGAATCCGGACGAGCCGTACCATCTCTTCGTAAGAAAGTAGTTCTTTTCGGGGGACGTAAGAAATACCTTCGGCCGGCATGCAGTAAAAACAGCGCAGATTGCAGCGATCCGTTACTGCCAGACGCAAATAGTTGATAGGCCGACCGTGATTGTCAAACAATGGCATAGGCTGTAGTTTCAACTTCGGGGGATAACAAATGTACAAATGTTTTTACGAATTAATCGTGACCCTAATTTCTTCGTACAATGCTCCCTGCTTCTGTGTCAATATGTTTGACTCTGGGGATTCTCAATCGCGATGCCCATTTTTTCCATCAGCTTACTGGCATTGAAGCTTTGACAAACCCCGTCGTGTAGCTGATAATCGAAAATGATTTCGTCGCCCTCAATCGTGCTAGTGAAGCTATAATTTTTCAGATTGGATAATTCGTCTGCCAATTTCCCGAGTTCCAGATCGTGAGTAGAAACGAAGCCCGAAGCCTCCAGTTTGCTTAACTGTTTCATCAGTGAAGCTGCTCCGTGGTGACGGTCGTGGGAGTTAGTGCCCTTCAAAATTTCATCGAGCATGAATAGCACCGGAAGCTGAGGAGCTTCCAACATAGTGAGTAGCTGACGCAACCGTTGCAGTTCAGCATAAAAAGAAGACACATTTTCCTCCAACGAATCTTGGGTACGCATGCTAGTAAAAACCTGCATTACCGCTACCTCAAACCGTTGCGCACAAACGGGAGCACCCGTCAAGGCGAGTACCATGTTAGTTCCTATTGTCCGCAAAAAAGTGCTTTTACCCGACATATTGGAACCCGTCACCACATTGATTGCCCCACGACCTTGCATAGCAAAATCATTACTCACCCGCTGCTGGGGTGGGATCAAACAGTGCCCTAGTCCTACGGCATCAATGTAGTGTCGCTCGTCGGCAATCATTGGAAAGACAAAATCAGGTTGGGCGAAAGTAAAACTAGCAATGCTATCTAGTGCCTCCACTTTCCCAATGCTATTGAGCCAGTCTTCAATCTGGTCTTTTGCCTGAGCTTTCCAACGGTCAGCGCGAAGTAACCAGTGGACATCCAGCAGTAAAATCACATTAAAAATGTGGTACATGACATTGCCCCGGGCATCAAAATTAGACAGTATGTAACTCAGTTCCTTCACCGAACGTGAGGCTGATTTTCCCTCGCTTTTCAACGCTTGCTGTAATTGCTGAAGTTTTTCTGAACGGAACGATTGCTGCTCCACACCCTGCATCATGAACTGATAGGCTTTTAGCGTAGCTACACTCTGGTTGGTCTGCTGGTGTACCTCACTCGCTGCCTTAGCCGTACTGCCTACCACAATCATATTAACCAGAACCGCTATCATGGGAGCCGTCCAATTTATCGCGGGGTGAACGACTGATAATACGATAAGCAGCAGCGTTAACAAGCTGAAGGTGTAGCGGATAATTCGGTAAATAGTTTGCCACTGGGGCGAAATAGCGGGGGGAGAATTCGCCCAGGCGAGTAGCTGCTGAATTTCGGCTTGGGTTGTTTTCACCTGCCGACCGTAAGCCTGCTGACTTTGACGCCAGTCAATCTGATCGGATAATTCCTGCACGGCAGCCTGCCGGGACAAAATTTCAGCTTTGGGGGCAGGGTTACGAAGCCAATCGGCCAAAAAATCTTTGCCTTTACGGGTAGCACTGCGGTTAATTAACTGGAACAATGAGTGTTCGCCAAACACATCCAGATCACCAGAGTAGGGGTGACGAATGTTTTGATACGACGTACCTTCGTCAAAAGAAGAGAAATTGTAATTGAGTCGATCTAGTTCTTCCTGATTGATAGTTGCCAATCGCTCCATCTGCTCGTACTGCTGTTTCACTTGTTGGTGTCGCTTGATTAGAAGGATGAACCCTACCACAGCTACGATTAAAGCAATGGTAAACCCATACATTTCCCGAATATTCGCCAGATAAATCAGACTAATGATGGCTACAACGAAGAAAATAATCCGCAAGATGGAAACTTGATTATACTTCTTTTGTAGTATCTGGGCTTGCTGTTGAAATTCAGAAAGGCGACTTTGGAATATTTCTTCTACTGACCTATTCATATTTACTAGCTACTACTTTATGTGTGTTTAAGCTCGCTGGCTTTCTTATAAGAATTCATTCTTTTCATCTAATCCGAATGATTAAATGATGAGCCACATTCATTTTGGGTGGTACGAGATTTTCGGATTAACCTCCTTAAGTGCTTTAACCAACCCCAGCTTGTCTTTAGGAGAGATTACTACTGAGTTGAATTTACCGTAGAAGACTTCTATTCTATCTAGCGACGGAGCCGGAGATGAAATAGGATTCTGCGTCTTTATGATGGTTATAATAGTACTGATGTTCACTGGCTGGTACTTCATAAAGCCACTTTTGATGTACAAATAACCATCATCGGCTACGGTATAGGTTGTTACCAAAAAAGTATATAGTACAAAAACATACGTAATAAGCAGAATTGAACCAACCGTCAGAATAGCTTCCATCGGTGCACCATCGGTAATGACCCAGACTATTATTCCCACAAAAAACACTGTAATTGGGATCAATAATTCGTATCCGGCCTTAGACTCAAAAACCTGCATCCGGTATTTTCATTTATGAATTTATATCGTTTACGTAAAAATGCAGGCAAGTTTCCAAAATCCCCCGCTATTCTAAAATCTTGTTGTATCTTCACGGTTCTGAACAATTGATTTATGTCTTTTTCTAATCCCACTACCGAATTTACCCCTGTTGGACTAGCCCCGCAGGGAGTCGATCTAACCCAGGTTTGTCAGCAGTTTGGTACCCCGCTCTACTTATACGACGCCAATGTTATCATTCGGCAGATTAACACTCTTAAAGACGCTTTCTCTTATCCCAAGACCAAGTTTAAGTACGCAGCTAAAGCCCTTACCAATATTTCGGTACTGAAGCTCATTCGTCAGCAAGGTATTGATCTTGACGTAGTGTCCATCGAGGAGGCGTACATCGGGCTGAAAGCGGGGTTTAGCCCTAGTCAAATTATGTATACTCCCAGTGGCGTTCCCTTCGCTGAAATTGACGAGGCGATTACCCTCGGAATACAGATGAACGTAGATAGTCTGCCACTGTTACGTTACATTGGCGAACGCTATGGCTCTACTATTCCCTGCTGCATCCGGTTAAACCCGGACATTCGGGCAGGCGGACACGCTAAAATTTCAGTAGGACACAACGAGTCTAAGTTTGGTATTGCGCTCTCGCAGCTAGATTTGATCGTAGAGGTGGTCAACGAGTTTGGCATTCATATCAACGGTTTGCACATTCATACCGGTTCTGATATAAAAAACCCGGAGGTATTTGCCCTGGGGGCGCAACGTTTGTACGCTGCTGCTCACCATTTTCCCGACCTACAGTTTATCGATTTTGGCAGTGGCTTCAAGGTAGCGTATAAGGAAGGCGATATCGCCACTGATATTCTGCAACTTGCCCGACTTATGGAAGACTCTTTTCGGGAATTTTGTCATGAATATGGCCGAGAACTAGAGATGTGGTTCGAGCCCGGAAAATTCATTGTGAGCGATAGTGGATATTTACTAACCCAGGTAACCGTTGTCAAGGAAAACCCTGGAATCAACTTTGCCCACGTCAACACTGGATTGAACCACCTGATCCGTCCTATGATGTACGAGGCGTACCACGAAATCGCGAACGTGACCAATCCCGACGGTGCTTTGCAGCCTTACCACGTGGTGGGCTACATTTGCGAAACGGATAATCTGGCCGAAGGAAGAATGCTACCCGAAGTGCGCCCCGGCGATATTCTGGCGATCAAAAATGCCGGAGCCTACGGCTTTAGTATGGCATCTAACTATAATTCCCGCCTGCGTCCCGCTGAAGTTCTGCTGCTTGACGGCGAGGCGAGGTTAGTCCGCCAGCGGGAGACAATGGATGATATTCTACGGAATCAAATAGAATTACCACTATGAACATTCGTTCATTTTTTGTGAGATATTGGTATGAGAAATCCCCCCAGCCCCCTTTCTTAAAGGGGGAGAGTAAAAATGTAAATTCCTTCTCTAGGATAAAGACATTGGATAACTTTAAGAACGAGAGCAATTCCCCCTTAGAAAAAGGAGGCCGACGTGGAACGGGTAAGGGAGATTTAAAGAAATTGACATACTATTGTTTGGTTGTCACTATAACCTTATTATCCGTCAACCCAATCCAAGCTCAGGAAAAATTCCGTTCATTCAACATTGGGGCTGGCTACACTTTGCCGAAGTTTTTCGACCGCAGCTCTTCGTCTTTGCGCTACCAAGGACACGCCGTCTCGGCAACGGGTGGGTTTCATTTTCGAGAGGACAGTAGCACGATGCAGCACATCGATCTTCGGTTCGACTACGGGCAAATGTCGGCTTTTGCCTTTGAGTTTGCCGATGTTGAGTATGTCCGCGTTGAGGGAAATTACAGCTACCAAAAACGGATTAGAGATATTTGGCAAAACCGTCTGCATTGGTTTGTGGGTGGCTCGATTAACTCGTTGTATAATTTGTGGATTTTTTCTAATTACAGTAATAACTCTGTAAATACCAGTCTTTATGTATCAATTAGTCCGGCTACGACGCTGGTATATTCCTTCACACTCTGGAACCGAAAGTTTCGGGCTTCGTACTCGGCTTATCTGCCTTTACTTACGTTCGCAGTGCGCCCTTCTTACGGTACAACTCGCTTACCCGGTTTTCTGGATGATGAACGGGATGAGCCTGTGGCTCAGTTTTTTGAGAGCGGCTCGCTCACCAGCTTGAATAAGTTTTTTCGTTACAGCAATACCTGGTCATTAGAGTACTTTCTATCGAACCGAAATCGGCTGCGGCTAACTTACGAGTGGAATTATCTGCGGTATAGCGAACCTCGGTTAGTACAAGCAGCTTCGCATAATATAGTTATTGGTACCATGTTTAATTTTTAGCATGATGAAATTAGTGAATGGATTTCTAATCGCTGTAATTAGCCTACTGGCCTTCGCCGCTTGCGAAGAGGCTTTTATTCGGGAAGAATACGAAGATAACGCGGTGGACGTGTTTAATTCGATGTGGACTACCGTAGATGAGAATTACTCCTTTTTTGATTTTAAAGGAATTGATTGGGATGCAGTATACGATGCTAACCGTCCGCGAGTAGAAAATGGAATGCGTCGCGACTCACTTTTCAATGTATTGGCCGATATGTTGTTTGTCCTTCGCGATGGGCACGTCAATCTACAAGCCGGTTTTGACCTATCGCGCAACTGGGATTGGTACCTGGATTTTCCGCAAAACTTCAATTTCACGGTCATTGAGCGCAATTACCTGGCCGATGATTACGAAATCACCGGACCGTTTCTGCATCGGGCAATCGACTCAGTGGGCTATATCTACTACGAGAGTTTCGAGGATGATTTCAGCGAATCTATCGTCGACTATCTGGTGACGCTGTACGCTAGCCGAATAGTTGACGACGATACCCTTATCTTCAAAGGGTTGATTATTGATGTGCGCGATAACGGAGGAGGTAGTTTAAACAACGCCAATACCTTAGCCAGCCGCTTTGCTGACGAACGCCGTCACGTGCAAAACTGGCAATACAAAAACGGACCAGGACACAACGATTTTACCGAACCAGTGAAAAAGTTTATCGAACCCGGGGGCAATTTTCAGTACAATGGTCCAGTAGTGGTGCTGACCAATCGGTCCTGCTACAGTGCTACCAACTTTTTTGTACAGATTATGAAGAACTTCCCCAATGTGGTAGTGATGGGCGATAGCACCGGAGGCGGAGGCGGACTGCCCATTAACCGGGAATTACCCAACGGCTGGACCTATCGCTTTTCATCTACGGTTACTACTACTGTGGCAGGCGAAAATATTGAAGACGGCGTAGCTCCAGATATTCGGGTAGACATTACCGAAGAGGACGAGCAAGCCGGACGTGATACTATCCTGGAAGAAGCTCTAGAACTTATTTGCCGAGTATTTGATGAACAGACAAACGGCGGAGCCTAGAAATCAAAATTTGAAACAAGAGATATGAAATATGAGAAATGTTTTCTTAATTCATATCTCACATCTTCCTTGGGTCGTTAGCTCAGTTGGTTTAGAGCGCTGCCTTGACAGGGCAGAGGTCACTGGTTCGAATCCAGTACGACTCACTACTTTTTCAGCTTGTTCTTCACACCTTCAGAATACTCTGTCGTCTGCCGGAAAAAGTTCTGTTTGAGGTTTTAAAGTCATTAATACAACCCTTTATGCAGAGGCTGCTTTCGTTAGTAGCTTAATCGCCTCATTCACCTCCTTATCATTAAGTGAGGCAAAACCCATTCTGATAGCATTTATATCGTTTCTTTGCTCATCCTGAAATACGGTTTTGGGTAAGCGTAGCCCTAGCTTCAACGCCCGCTGTCTGATTTCCTTGACACCTCGCCCATCGGTAAAATGAACCCAAACAGCTAATCCACCTTCAGGGGCTTGGAATTGGACTTTACCACCTAAATATTCTCGTAATGTTTTACAGAATAGATCCCGTCGTTGGCGATACAGGCGTAACGATTTTTTTAGGTAGCGTCGAATATCCCCATCTTGATACAGTATAGCTACTGCCCGTTCTAAAGAATGGTTACCATGGCAGTCCACAATTCGGCTGAGGGTGGAGAGTTGTCGGATAATTTCTTCGGAAGCTACCACGTAGCCCATCCGCAGACCAGGGGCAATGGTTTTACTGAGCGACCCTACGTAAATAACGTTTTCAAAACGGTCAGCACTGGTCATCGGAAGAATCGGGCTGCTACTGAAATGATAGTCGTAGTCGTAATCATCCTCGATAATTGCGAATTGATACTTTTGGGCTAACTGGAGTAATTTCATTCTTCTTTTAGCCGAGAGGGTGACCGTAGTAGGGTTATTATGGTGGGGCATCACAAAAACGGCTCTGATCTTCTTTCGCTGGCATACTGTCTCAATGGCATCTACATCAATTCCTTCCTCGTCAATATCCACTTTTACCAGCTGCCCACCGTGAACCTGAATAATCTGATTGACTACTTTGAAACTTATCTGAGCTACAACTACTGAATCGCCGGGCTCTAATAATAGTTGAAACAATAGATTAAATGCCATTAGGCTACCCCGAGTCACAAAAATCTGGTTTGGGTTTATATGGATGCTACGGGTCTCGGCCAAATTTTGAATTAACGCTTCTCGCAGTTTTATATCACCGCCAAATTGATCGGAATAATTCATCAACGAAAGACTCCGTTTACTGCGGGAAAGAGCATTTAGGTTACGACTCAGTTCCCGAGCGGGAGCTAGTCGTACATCGGGATATCCAGCGTCAATGGTGTGTTTTATTTTAAAGTATTCTTCAGCTTTTTCTGTCAGAAAGTCGAATTTATTCGGTAGCCAACTGTTTTTATTATTCTCTGGTATATTCTCTACCTCGAAAGTAGAAAAGTGCTTTTGGTGCAGTACGGGTAGCTCATGACTGACGAAACTACCTCGGTGGGAAATTGTCTCAATCCAACCCTGGGTTTCCAACTCCTCGTAGGCAGCAATTACCGTTCTCCGATTGACCTGAAGTAATTCCGATAGTTGGCGGCTACTTGGAAGTTTGTGTCCAGAGGTAATCGTCCCCTCGGTAATTCTCTTGAGAATCTCATTACTAATCTGTAAGTAGATCGCTTGTTCTGAAGAGCGATCTATTCGGATCATTGATTTATAGGGTAGCATGAACTGGTACAGTTAGTATATCAAAAGTGGATTAGTCTACTACACCAGTGAAATTATATTTTTATCCTTATTAAATCAATAAGGTATGTGTCTTCCCAAGTATTTCTTCTCGCTAGCTTTTATCCTCATTTTTAGTCAAGTAAGCTTTTCCCAAAATCTCAGTATCGTTACTGCTGAGGTGATTGGCGATGATAGTTTATTGATCGATGCCGGAAACGCTGTACTCCTGTCTCCAACTGATTCATCACTGGTTCAAGGAGTGATATTACTTAATGGTTTATTTACCATTGAAGATGTACCCACTGCCACTTATCTGCTGAGAATTACAGCATTGGGTTATCAACCCTTAACCAAAGAGATCACTGTTTCTACCGTGACTACCGATCTAGGCATTTTAGCGCTTACTTTAGATCAACTGCAAACCGTAGAAGTAGTGGGTCAGCGACCCATCTACGAGGTGCAACCCGACCGTATTGTGCTTCAGTTAGAAAATTCTTCACTGGGTAATTCGGGTAATGCCTTGGATATTCTGCGAAATGCTCCCAAAGTAATTTTCAACAGCAGTGGACAGATTAACGTGGTAGGGAAGGGCAATGCTCTGATTTATCTGGATGGTCAACTGCTCGCCTCTAATCAAACCCTGGAAAATATCGCATCCTCCGATGTAAAATCAATAGAGGTGATTGAGAACCCTCCGGCGAAGTACGAGGCAGCGGGAAATGCGGTAATCAATATTGTTACCAAGCGGATGAATTTAGAAGGCTACAAATTAACGTTACTTCAGGAAATTGGAGCTACTAATTATTTACGAGGGCAACTAAAAGCGAATCTTGACTACAAAAGCCGAGGCTGGGTTTCCCAAATTGGTTATAGTTACCGCCCTATTGAGTACCGAATCGATAATGATTACGCTCGTTCTTATGAGCTTAGAGGAGATGCTGTTGAGATAGATAATAAGTACGCCTCTATTATTGACCGAACCAATCATCTCTTCCATCTAAAGACTAGTTATAAATTAAGTCCTCGTCAGCATATCGGTATTCAGTACAATGGTTCTATTTCTCATTCCGAACGAGACGGCCTGAACCAGAATTTGTTTGATGTAAACGAGGCTCGATTCTTTAATATGGATACTCAGGTAACCGGACCGTTTGATCAAAGAAATAATACCGCTAGCCTTTCCTATTCACTTACTTTAGATACGTTAGGCTCTTCTCTTTCAGCATCAGCCCAGTACGCTACCTATGATTTAGAGCGTATTGAGAATATTTTTCAAGAACGATATAATTCACGTAGCACTTCTCTGACCGAAAGACGAACCTATAATACTAATGACATTTTGGTCAAGACTTTTCAACTGGATTATCATAAATCATTTAGTCCGCAGTGGCAGTTGGATGCTGGGGTTAAAAATGCCCGTATCAATAATAACAGTCTGCTCAATTTTCAGGCAATTGAAGAAGACCGTTCATTCACTACCATTCCTAAGTTTAGTACCGATTATGAGTACGAAGAAAACATTTCTTCTATTTATTTACAGTCTTTGTTGACAGTACAGAAATGGAATTATTATTTGGGTCTTCGGGCAGAACAGACTGCTATTCAGACGCTTACTTATCAGAATGATGGAGAACAGAAAAATGAACGAACGTACAGAAATTTGTTTCCATCAGCTTCTGTGACTTATCAGTTATCAGAGCAGGCAAATTTGAAGTTGAGCTACAACTATCGGATTCAACGACCTTCTTTCCAGGATTTAAACCCCTTTACTTTTTACGCTGATTCGTTGGTTTCCTTCCGAGGTAATCCAAACTTGGTTCCAGAATACAGTCATAACTTTTCGCTAAGTGCTCAGTACAAAACCTGGAACCTCAGTTTCAACTACAATCGCACTCAGGACAAGATCAATACCATTATTGAGATTAAAAACCCGGAAGAACCGGCTGTCTTTGATTTTAAAAGAGATAACATTGAGCAAACCGAACTAGCGGCTATCACTCTATCGGTGCCATTAGAAAAAGGATGGTGGTCTTCGTACAACTCACTCACCGGACGCTGGGAAGATCATCGTTATATTGATTTAGGACAATTAATTTCTAATCAGACCTATGGTTTCTACTTGTATACTAATCAGACGGCTCGTTTGCCTCGCAATATTGTCTTGGAAGCTATCTATCAGTATACTTCCCCTCGAGTGGATGGTATTTACACCGATAATCCCATTTCGTCTCTTTCTCTGGCTGCCAGCCGAAAGTTTTGGAATGACCAATTGCTGGTCCGCTTTTTAGCCAACGATGTTTTTAAACAGTATAAATTCACTGGAGTAGCTAGTGTCTACAATAATGAGTGGACATATCGTTCGCAAGGGGATTTTCGCTATATCCAACTCTCTTTGAACTGGACTTTTGGACTATTAAAAGCTAGCCGACTTGGAAACAGAGCCATTTCTGAAGAGGAACTCAACCGGATTAATCGTCAGTAAACACCACTTCTTTGCTACAGTTTTTTATTGTTCCCGCTTTAGTAAACGATTGTTCAATTATTATAAATAGCCTCTTGCTTACTGTAATAACGTATCAGAAAAACCTCAGCCAGCTTATTTTCATTAAGTATTTAGCACTTTTTAGCATGCAAAGATTCCATAAGAAGTTATTTAAACTATCGTTCAATTTACGTTGAAATCACCCCTTAGATTACGGAAGCGTTTGCGGACATCGGCTACGTAAATGCTGCCCGGGTACTCCCGCATAAATTGGGTGTAAAGCTCCATAGCTTTCTCAGTATCTTTTAGCTGTTCTTCGTAAATACGCCCAGTCATAAACAGCGCATCATCGCCCAGAATATCATGATTGTATGATTCGGAAATACGGTTTAGGTTTTCTAGCGACTGCTCAAAATCACCGAGCTGCAAATCTACTTTTGCGATTAACCAGAATATCTCGTCCTCCAACGGATGTCCTTTATAGGTGCTTAGCATGCTATCCAGCTTCTCTAAGGCATCTTCTTGCTTATTTTGGAATAACATAAGCTCCACATCAGCATAAGCCTGCATAGCCGCCCCTGAGGTATCCAAAACGGTATTATTCTGAATGAGCAGGCTCAACGACATAGCGTCGTTGGCAATTTCGCGGGTTGTAGCTTCTTTCAGCACATCTAAATGATCCTGAGATAGCTGAAAATCGCCCTTGTAGTAGGATAGCTTGGCATTACGGAGTTTAGCCTCATAGCCGACGGGTTCTTCCTTGTGAGCTTTTTCTACTTGAGCGTACAGCAGAGTAGACTCCCAAGATTCATTCATCAGCACGTAAATGTCGCCCATATCCAGCTTACTCTGGGCCTTAATTTCCCGGCTAGCCTTGGGGCTACCTGCCACTTCTTGTAAAATCGCGATAGCTCTGTTTTTTTCGTCCATGTAGAAGGCGTACAATAGTGCTTGACTTCGCATGGCCTCTAACGTGGCAGCACTGGGTCCAATGGGTGACCCTTTGCTTTCGTCAATAAAGTTTTGATAATCCTGAATCAACTTTACAATCTCTTCCTGCTGCACTGGAAATTGGTTTTTTACCAGTTCTTCCCGGGCTTTAATCTTGTATCGTCGGGCTGAAACGTAGTTCGACGTTCGGGGATAACGCTCAATCACATGGTCGTACATTTTAAGGGCATTTTCGTAATCCTGATTTTCTAAAGCAATTTGGGCTACGCTCATCACCTCATCGCCATCGGTACGCTGACGGCGATCTACCGCCCGGGCTTGCATAAACGCCCCGTAGAAGTTTTTCTGCTGTAAATTAATCCAGATGAGCAGCTCACTGTACAACGGATTGTCAGCGTCCTTTTGAATACGATCTAGCAACAGGTTTGCCATGCTATTCAAATCCTCATCTTCAGTCAGGATATTTTGCAGCACGTTTTTTACATAACTAGTTCGGGAAGGATCTTCATTGGCATAGGCTAGATACTCTAGCACCATCTGATCAATTTTGTTCAATCGTCGGTAGACATTAGCTAGTTCTAGGGCGTAAAGGCTGGCGTCCCCGCTAGTTTGTCTACCCGCCATGTAGATATTCACCGCTCGTTCTATTAGCTCGTGCTTAATGAGATGGCCAGCTACGATCCGTACTTTATAAATATCTGCCTTGGCTTGTTCAAATACTTTGGTGAAGTAGGTCTCAGCTTCGGCATCTTCGCCTTGGCGTAGTCTTACAATACCGGCATCAAGTTGGTACAAAATATTATCGGGATAATGGCGTAGGGCTTTATTCAAGTACTGTTCGGCCTCGCCCATGTATCCATTGTTAATCAACAGGCGGAAATAACGGTCGTGAATGATGGGTATATTTTTTTTCTTTCCGGCTAATTCATCGTAGAGGGTTTTGGCTTTTTCTATTTCCCCTTTATCGTCGTACTGCTGCGCCAGCTCTATTTGTTGGGTGTTTTGCCCCCAAGCCAACGTGTTAGCGTTTGTTAGTAAAATAATAATCCAGGTTATAGTACGAATCATAATTTGTGGTTTAAGGACTGATAACTTATTAACTAACATATTACATTATTATTTAATTATTTTTCTTCGAAATTACTATTAATTACTACACTGTGAATTTGTTGATAACTTTTGAAAAAATAACCAGTTATGATCTATTGTGAATAACTCCGCTAATTATTTACAAATTATTAACACGGTTATCCACAACTAGAATACTGATAAACAAATACTTATGTAAATATTAGCAAGTTGTTAACTAATATGTGGATAACTATGTAGATAATATTAGAAGTGTATAACACTGTTAATAACTTACGCGATAAAGTGAATAACTTTCTGACACTGTGAAATGCTCAGCGAGGAGTGAATAACATAGATTTTATCAACAAGTTATTATTAGCTTTTCCACAAGTTATTCACTCGATAATGTGGATAACTCCCCAACGGTAATAACAAGCTCACTACGCTCCCAGTTAGCCCGTAGATCAATGAGCTCTTCCTCGGTGTAAAAGAAAACAGGTTCGGGCTCTTGATCGATAAGAATACTACCTGCTTCCCAGCTTCCGTCTTCATCAATATCCACCAGAATACGAATCTGATACTTACCTGGAGCAAGGAGTTCAAAGGAAAACTCGGAAGCGCTTTGAACTTCTCGAACTACAGCAAATTTTTGGTCGAGTAGTTGAACCATATAACTGGGATATTCGGAAACTACAGTTCCACTGATAGTACCGTAGTCTTCCGGGTTTTTGAATGAGAATTTTTGAATAACCTGCTCACTACTATCATTCTCTACACTCATGAAACTTCCTGAACTTACGTAGAAGTTAAATGATCGTAAGTCGTTTACGATTTCTTCTCGTTCGTATACTCTGGGAATAAATTCTCGGTTAATCTGAGCAGTGTCTACATAATCGTTCAATAAACTGAGCTGAATTGTTTCGTCTTCTATCGATTGAATACTGTCTACCAGAACTCTATCTTCATTGCTTCGCTTAACCGATGAAAATTCTTGCAACCAATTTAGTCGTCTTTTTATTGAGTCCACTGGGGTTCTGAGACTATCCAGATATAAGGTTTGCTGGCGAATACGATCTTGGTATATTGAACTGTCGTTCACCTTTGAGTAGAAAATTACACTATCAACAATTCCCGATTGAGATACGGGAATACTAATGTCCACTTCGTCGAAGCGATTATTCCACTGTAACGCCTGCTCGTAGTCAATAGGAATATAGAACAGCGTGTCGTAACTCAGCAGAATACTATCGGTACTTACGCGGGCAATGGGTTTAGAGAAGGTGAAAGTACCCGAGATTGAATCCGTTATCTCATTTTCAATTGTAGTGAACTGACTAGTAAAGTCAGCGAGTTTCCGGCGGGTTTCAGTAAACTTAATATACAGTGTAGTATCGGGTAAAAATTGTTGGGCAGAATCTGATGTGCTAAGACTCACTTCTAGGCTATCTTGCCGTAGCGTATTGTACAGCCGAACAACTTTCTGCTGATCCTGAAAATTGCTAAAGAGCATTGGGGTGGTATCAGTCAAGTTGAATGCTACCGAGTCACTTATAAAGTTTTGGGTAGCTGAGTTAATATCTCCAGTAACGATCAGTTTGTAGTCTTTAAGTGATTTGTTGAACTTCATTTCAAAGTACTTTCCGTTGGCGCGAGCACTTTGCAATTGTATCGGTCGGATGTCCTGTCGCTGAATAACTAAGTCAATTGTCTTATTTATGGGTGTAGTAACAGAGTCCACTAATGAATCCATTTGGAACCGTTGACTTTCGTCAACACCTAAGTAAATAGAATCAACTTTAAACCCGAAAGGGTCAGTATTGGGATCAATTTTTAAGTTGCTGTTTTCGTCAACATAGGCGTATACTTTATATAACCCTTGCCGAATATAGCGAATGATGTAGTTTCCTTCTTCATCAGTTTTTGCCAGGTACATAGGCGGACCAGTAAAAGCATCCAGCGTATCGTTTACATCGTAGAGGGCAACTACTGCATCTTCAACTGGTTGTTGACTCAGTAAATCCCGTACATTTCCATTCACTAGAAGAGAGTCAATCTCTTCCCCAGTGCTGAAAGCAACAATCAGGTCTTCGGCGGGATTTTTCTCTGAGGCATCTTTCACTGCTTCTCGGAAGTTGAATGTATAGGTAGTACTGTCCCGCAGTTCTTCTTCTATTTCTAGAACGAGGGTTCGCCGGGCTACGTAAAAACTAAATTCCTCAATGGGTGGAGTAATGATAAGTTCCCGTTTCAGGTCGCGGGCTTCTATAAATTCGTCAAATTCCAACTCAATTTCATTATCGTCAAAGTTTACAGTCTCTAGCTCAGGGTACATATTTACTAACTTAGGAGGAATAGAGTCTTTCGGCCCTCCGGTGGGGCTTCCTCGTCGGGCGCATGATCCCGATAAAATTAGGAGTACCCAGAAAGTTAGTAACCAACTATATTGTTTCATCATTTTTGGTAGTTCTGTCTTTACTTTAACGTCTACTGCTTCGCTTTCTTTTGATTATTTATGTAGAGCGTAGTAGAAATTGCCAGTATATTGAGATAGTTCGCACTGCGTCGTGAAAGTCGGTACATTAGCCCGGTTTGTAATTTGTACTGCCGATTAAAAAACCAGCCTATTCCGGCGAACAGACGATTTTCCCCACTTTGCCCGGTTCGGTTAAATGACCAGAGAAATTCGTTGGTTACGATTCCATAGAATTCTCCGGGGTCAAGCCGTTCCCCGTTAAGTGGACTATCAAAACCCAAACGATACCGCATCCGATTGGTAAGTTCTGAGTCTCGGATACGCTGCTCTAATCTGACTCGATGGGCAATTCGTTTACCACCCAACGCATAGGTAACGAAAGCGAACTGTTCCATTAAGCGGTGCTCGTGAAACTCGTCTGGTTCCGAAGCCCGAACCTGAAAGGCATAACCACCACTTATTTTCTTATTTTTCCATAGTTCGTAGGTTGCAAAGAACTGAGTTTCGTTCAGGTTCCAGCGGAAATTCTGCTGAGTACCTTCTGGTTCGTACTCGGCTAAATTACTACGCTGAAGGGTATTTACATTCAACGACCAACGATTGGGAAATTTTTGGGTGAAGGATAGTCCCGGATCCCACTGAGCTAGGGTAGTTGATTGGGCAATTGCACTAGTTGAAATTAGAGTGAAGACGAGGAAAATAAGAGAGTGACGTTGACGCACGGGTAGCTCAGTAGAGAAAATTATCTAGCGAGCGGCGTACAATTAAACGCTGCTGCTTTAATTTTCCATTGGTATCAAATAGCATTTCGTAAGATTGTATTCCCGACTTCTCAGTTAGATCGACCTCTATCTCAAAGTTCTCAATTCTTTGGGTAATAAGCTGGTCATATTGTTCATCTTGATTTACTAGAAATTGCTGTTGAACCCGCCGAATAGTGTACTTACCGTACCTTTTAGTTAGAAAAGAATCTACAGTTTGCTGCACTGAATCAGGCATTTGCTTAAACCTGATTAGTTCTTCAATATCTTCTATGTTACCTGTTTCATCAAACTCAATACTAAACCGTCGGTCTTCACGAATAAGTTTGGCCTCGTAGCTAGTATGCTCGCCGTCAGTCTCGTAGTAATACCGGATTCTACGCGATTTGTCTAACCAGCCTTCTAGATACTTCTTTGCAGTCTGGGGCATTTCATCTGGCTTAATTCTCTCTTCTCTCTCCTGCTTTAATCCATCCTGAGCTGATACTGAAACTGGTATTGAAAGAAAAACGATAAGTGCTACAAACGAAATACGAGAAATACTCCAATAGCGTAGGCTAAGATTTCGGAAATTTCTGAAAACTTCTGAAGTCTTCTTAAATGGGTGAAAATGAGCTTGAAGATAACAAATCATCTATTTCATTTCCCTAGATAAATCATGATAACCGAAACGTCGGCGGGAGATACTCCACTGATGCGGGAAGCCTGCCCGATAGTCTGCGGACGAATTTTACCTAATTTCTCTCGAGCTTCAGTAGAAAGAGCTTTTACGATGCCATAGTCAAAATCAGTTGGAATTTGGTAATCTTCTAAACTTTCTACCCGTTCGGCGTGCTGCCGTTCTTTTTCCAGATAGCTTTCGTACTTGGTTAAGATTTCTACTTGTTCCTGTACTTCAGTATCAAATTTTTGAAAGTAATCTTTCAAACTAGAATCAAGTTGCGCTAGTGTATCTACCGAAATTTCGGGTCGTTTTAATAATTGATGAATGCTGACTTTCTCTCTGATTGTTGCCGTAGAAATTTCGCCCAAGCCTTCATTGATCTCATCAGGAGCTGCCTTACGCTGTTTCAGATCAGTTAACAATTCCTGAATAGCGTTTCGTTTATCAAATACTTTTTCTAGCCGGTTGTTATCGATTAATCCTAGCTGATGTCCTTTTTCAGTAAGCCGTAGATCCGCATTATCCTGACGGAGTAGCAGCCGGAACTCTGCTCGGGAAGTAAACATCCGATAGGGCTCTTCAGTCCCTTTGTTAATCAGATCATCGATCAGCACTCCAATGTAGGCTTCGGAACGACGGAGTATGAATGCTTCCTGCTCCTGAACTTTATGATGAGCATTAATTCCCGCCATCAAACCCTGGCAAGCAGCTTCTTCGTAACCAGTGGTACCGTTGATCTGTCCGGCGAAAAACAGGTTCTCGATTAACTTGGTTTCCAGACTAAGTGATAGCTGGGTGGGTGGAAAATAATCATACTCAATAGCGTAGCCAGGACGGAATAGCTTGGCCTGTTCAAATCCGGGAATACAGCGAATAGCCTGATGCTGTACTTCTTCTGGTAAGGAGGTAGAAAAGCCATTAACGTATACCTCTACTGTATCCCAACCCTCGGGTTCTACAAAAATTTGGTGGCGATCCCGCTCGGCAAAACGATTAATCTTATCTTCTATTGATGGGCAGTAACGCGGACCTTGCCCCCGGATTCGTCCGTTGAACATAGGCGAACGATCAAACCCACCTTCTAAAACTTCATGAACTGTTGGGTTCGTATACGTGATATGGCAACTGCGTTGGTGTGCTAACGGCTTGGTATTGGTAAAGGAGAATTTTCCTGGCTGTTCATCGCCGGGTTGTTCTTCCATTTTGCTATAATCCAGCGAACGTCCGTCTACCCGAGGAGGGGTTCCGGTTTTCATTCGCCCGGATTCAAATCCTAATTGAATAAGCTGCTCGGTGATTCCTTTAGAAGCTCGCTCGCCTGAACGACCTCCGCCCATTTGTTTATCACCGATATGAATTAGTCCGTTGAGAAAAGTGCCGTTAGTCAGGATGACCGATTTAGATTTTATCTCTAGGCCAATGCTGGTTTTTACTCCAACTACCTTCTCTCCTTCTACCAGAATTTCAGTCACCATTTCTTGCAGAAAATCCAGGTTCGGAATTTTCTCTAGCTGCATTCGCCAGGCTTCGGTAAAACGGACGCGGTCGTTTTGAGTACGAGGACTCCACATAGCTGGACCTTTAGAACGGTTCAGCATCCGAAACTGAATAGCTGACAGGTCAGTGACGATTCCTGATAATCCGCCTAGTGCATCAATTTCTCGGACGATTTGTCCTTTAGCTACTCCTCCCATTGCAGGGTTACACGACATCTGCCCCATTTTGGCCATGTCCATGGTAATAAGTAGGGTTTTTGAACCCAGATTAGCTGCGGCTGCTGCTGATTCATTTCCAGCGTGTCCTGCTCCTACTACAATTACATCGTATGTTTCAAATAGCATTTTTCTGACCTTGTTTCATTATCTACACGCAAAATTAGTATTTCGTTTCTAATTCTGCTGATTTCTATCCCTGAATTATTAGGGGTTGTAATTGTGAACCTATATTGCTCATTTTTAGCGACTTTACTTCTTTCGGGTGAAGTGATCTGTGAAATGTTCCACGTGGAACATTAGCTGTGAAAACACGAAGTTTGTTTCACAATTGGTGGAATTGCCTAAAGTAAAGAGTTAGGTGCTCGTCTTCCTTCGAGCGAATATTTTCTTTCTCCTGGTCAGAGCTATCGGAAAAACCAAGCAGGTGAAGTAATCCGTGAACAATAACTCTGAGTAGTTCATTGAAAAAAGGAATATTGAGATCGTCAGCATTATCAGCTACCCGATCAACACTAATAAAAACATCACTCTCAATTGGCTGGGAAATTTCGTCCCGATGATCAAAAGTGATGATATCAGTGTAATAGTCGTGAGAAAGATACTCTTGATTAATTTTCAGAAGATAATTATCGGAACAGAAAATATAATTGATCTCAAGAATTGATTGCTGATGAAGCTGAGAAATCTGGGCTAGCCAATCGGGAATAGAAGATAAAGATTTGATATTAAAATCAGTATCCTCAACAAAGAACTGAACCACCTTAGCTAAGGTAGAAAATAAGCTCAACAGTGCATCCTTCGTCATGAAAATTTACCTCATCAGAAAGGTGCTTCATCAGAAAGATTCCTCGCCCGCCGGGTTTGTCAATATTTTCGGGCGCAGTTGGATCAGGTAGGTTAGAATGGTCAAAACCAGCACCTTCATCTTTCACCCAAAATATAATAGAGCTGTCACTTAGACGGAAAGATAGGTTAACATTTTTACGGGAATCGCCCTTATTACCGTGACGAATGGCATTGTTCACTGACTCAGTGACGGCGATCATAATATTACCGTAAATGTCGTCGTTCAAACTGAACTGCTCTTTAGCATTGTCGATAAAGCTCTCTATCATCCTAATATTTTCTGATAGAGAAGGAATAGAAATGCTGATTGAATCCATTTCGCTAGTTTAAACGCTTGAAATATTTATTGGCCTCATCCTTATAGTAGGGATTTAATTTAAGAGGTACTGTTTTCAGTAACTCAATTTCTTGCTTTTTCAATTTGATGTATTCATCAAAGCGCTGAGCTGCCTGCTTTTCGTAATCGTCCTTGGCGGTTTCACCCTTGCGTTTTTGATCTAACTCCTGCTCCCGCTCAGATTTTTCAACGTCTAGTAGGCGAGTTAAAATCTGCTTCTGTCGTTCAACTAACTCTTTTGTGAGCTTTTTGTTGACTAAATCACTCTCAGTTTCCTCCATTTCCTTAGAAAGCTCATCGCCAGTGCCCCCTCCCCCATCTTCTTCCGAATCCATTTCCTCTAGGGCTTTTCTGATCTTCTCCTGTTGTTGGGCGAGTTTAGATAATTCTTCGGATAATGCCCGACCTGACTTACCACTCTTCTGTAAATTCTGGATCTGATCGTTGAGCTGCTTTTGCAGTTCACTTAGATTCATGTTTTGCTGGGTATCGCCTGGATTCTGCTGGGGGTTACCCATTGCATCAGCCATTTGTTGTTGCATCTGGCTCAATACATCATTGAGTAGGAGTGCTAGGTTGTTGATGGACGTCATAGCAAATTGCTGCTGACTAATGGCTTTATACTGTTGTCTCTCCCGCAGTGAGCCCATACTCTGATCCATATACTTATTCATGTCCTTCACTTCTCGGGTTACGAAAGACTGAATTTGAAATACCCGTTCGGCTAAAGCCAGCAAGCTATCCTCGATAATCTGAGCGTCGTCTCTTAGCTTGAGTTGTTCCTGAGAAAGATCAATAAAGCGGGGGTCATTCTGTTTCACCTCTCGGAAATCTTTCATCACGGTTTCTTGGTCAAACGAAAGTGTTAGCAGATTATCTAGAATATTTCGGAGGTTATCCATATTCTCCTGCAACATTTCCATTTCCATGCTTTGCTGCATTTGCTGGAGCTTTTGCGCCATTTGCTGCATTTGCTTAGCACTGTTCTGCTGAGATTTTTGGGCTTTCTTCCGTTGGTTTTTCTCTAGCGACTCCTGCGCTTTCTGCTGCTCCTGCTGGGCTTTCTGCTGCTCCTGCTTCATATCCTGCATAGGAGCTGGATTTTTGAGGTCTTGGTTTAACTCGTTTAACTCCTGCATCTCCTGCTGAAGCTCATCAAAATCCTGGTTTAGTTGCTCCTGCTGCTCGCTAAGTTCTTTGGTACTATTTTCTTTATCGGTGGTTTCCTCCGCTAATTTTTTCTGCTCTTCAGCTTTCTGCTCCATCTGCTGTTGCACTTCATCCAGCTTGGTATCAAACTTCATTCGTTTAAAGAGTTCTAAGGTACGTTCTAGTTCCTCTTCCAGGTTCTCCTCCTGGTCATTAATCTGCTGAAGCTGGTCACGCATTTTATCCATATCGAGTTGCTCATCCAGTAGTTTCTGCAACTCTTCATACATTTTCTTAGTTTCTTCGTCCAACAATTCGTCCATCAGTTGCTGAAGCTGGTCAATTTGCTCCTTCACCTTTTCGCTTTGCTCACCAAACTGCTCTCGTTGCATTTTGCTCGACTGACTTTGCTCCTTCAAGTGTTCCAGATCTTTTTCTAACTCCTGACGTTGCTTAATAATGTCTTCCAGTAGCTTCTGATCCTGCCATGTCATTTCCTTCTTTCCGCGTAACCGCTTTTCTACTTCCTCAATATCTTGTTTCAGTTGTTGTGCTTGCTGTACAGTTTTACTGATTTGGCTTTGAGTTTCGGCAGCCGATTTTTCCAGATTTTCCTGAATAGTTTTACGGTCAGGAATGCTAAAAATGTATGAAGAAGTTTGTGCCGACTTGTATCCATTTACTGCATCATTATCCCAAACTTTCAGGAAATAGCGAATCTTATCGCCCGGGTTTAGTCCGAGCGTGTCTACATTCCACTGATAATAGTAACTCTGATTGTTTTGTCGGGAATCGAGCGGAAGGTTGAGGCGTTGGTATTTCTCCTGATTTTCACCTTCTTCCAGAGCTTCAAATTTGTAAAATAAAGACAGTTGAGTAAGACCGTAATCATCTGATACATTTCCTCCCAACACTAAAAACTGGTAAAGGGTAGTATCCTGAAACTGCTCCAAGCTGATTTGAGGAGTCTGATCGGGAACCACATCCAGAAAATAGCGAATATCCTGCTTATTATTACTGTACTCGTTAGTTAGGTTAATCTGATAAGTGCTAGCTTTCTGGGCTTGTTTCTCTAGTGAGAATAATCCATCCGTATTTTTCTCTAGCGTATATTTTTCTTCCTGTTCCACAAAAAGCATTTCCAGACTGTCAGCAGCTAAGGTGCTAAATTGCCAGGTGACATTCGTGCCTTCGGGCACTTGGAGGTTACCGATATTATCCAGTCGCTGGTCTTCTCGCGAGAGATAATCCGGATAGTCCAGATATACGCTGAAGTTTTTCAGGTTAGGCCGATCAACTACTCGAATGGTATGCGAAACTGAATTAAAGCCCGCGGCTTCAATGTAGAAAGGGGTGTCGCGCTGAATATTCTGAAAAACAAATTCCTGTGTACCTTCTGCGTTGGAGGTCATGCGGAACCGCCGCCCCGAAGCTACCAGATAGACTTTATCAGGAATTGCGTTGCCAACTAAGTCAACTCCGACCGTGAAATCTTCATTCTTAAAAGCGATCATAGACTCGTTTCCCAGACTGAATGAGAACGGGGCTTCGGGTACAAACTCTTTATTGAAGTTTACAATCCGCCGAGTACCTTCGGAAAAAAATTGAGGAACGAACAACAGTACCAATATCATAAGTCCTACCGGAGCCGCCAAATATCTTAGATATCGTAAATTTTTACGCAGATCGATGGCGATGGGAAAACGAACTACCGAAAGTTGCTGCGTCTTTTGAGCAATGCTAGCTGCTAGCAACGCTCCTTGTTTACTACCAGTCCGGTTGAGCTGAATTAGGTTTAGAAGTTTATCCTGCACTTCGGGAAAATAAGTGCCGATTTGCCGGGCAGCTTCTTCGTCGCTGATTTGGCGCTGGGTGCCGTAGTAGCGAGCAAATGGGTCAATTACCCATTTAATTAGAATAAAGAGAAAAAGTAGTAGGAAACTAAAGAACAATACTCCCCGCCAGATACTATTTAGTCGGGCATTGTACTCAATAGAATTGAACAGCAAATATACCGAGAGTACAATAGATCCAAAGAGTATACTACCTCGGATGAGTTTGTTTAAATAATACTTCCGCTTGTACTGCTGAAGCTGCTCAGTAACGCTACGGAGATGGGAGTCGGCTGACATAAGATTAAGCGTTGATTGATAATTTTAAATACAATAAGCTGTCTTAAAAACTACGGAAATTTCAGCAATAAAGTATAGGTATATTTATTCTATTTCTACGACAATAGGGCAATGGTCAGAATGATGCACTTGAGGTAGTATACTGGCATTTTTCAACCGATCTTCCATCGGGGCACTTGCCATATGGTAATCGATACGCCAACCCAGGTTCTTTTGTCGGGCCCCCGCCCGATAACTCCACCAGGAATAATTGTGTGGCTCTTGATTAAAGAAGCGGAAGGTATCGATAAATCCTGAATCGATAAACCCCGAGACCCACTCCCGTTCTTCGGGTAAAAAGCCAGTGGTATTTTTGTTCCTTACCGGATCGTGAATGTCAATAGGTTTATGGCAGATATTGTAATCTCCACTAATAATTAAGTTGGCTTTTTCCTGTTTAAGTTCATTAATGTAAGACTGGAAGTCAGCGAGCCACTGCATTTTAAAATCTTGCCTAACGTCGCCCATCGTACCCGACGGCATGTAGACACTCATCACTGAAAAGTCACCATAATCAGCTCGGATAACCCTCCCCTCTTGATCGTATTTTTCAACGCCCATACCGATGGCTACCTGCCTAGGTTCTAGTTTAGAAAAGATAGCAACACCACTGTATCCCTTTTTGACAGTAGCTACTTCCCAGTAGGTTTGATAACCCAATGACTCAATTTCCGAAACGGGTACTTGCTCGGGAGTAGCCTTAGTTTCTTGCAGACAGATGATGTCAGGGGCTTCCTCATCTAACCATTCTAAAAACCCTTTTCTGATTGCCGCTCGGATTCCGTTTACATTATACGATATAATTTTCATACAGCTAGATTGCAATTCCCAGTTCTTGCTCAAAGTACTCAATTACGTGCATTTTCAGAAGCTTTTCCTGTTCTAGCAAATCAAAGTGCGGAAGTTTTTTTTGTAACTTCCAGTGAGGCCAGCCATCCTGGTCAATTCCTTCCAATGTATAAAATCCGGAGAGAGAAAGTACTTTACAAATAGCAATGTGCATCAGGTCTTGCTTCTCTTCCTTGGAAAAGGGTTGCGCGCCTTTTCCCAACTCCTGTACCCCGATCAAAAAAAGTACTCCATTCAAATCAGCCGGACGTTTGCCTATTTGTTGCTCGATAGTAGCTAGCAGTTTTTGCCATTTTCGTCCTAGTACTAAATCTTTTCGATACATCTAGTGAAAATTACGCCCGTAAGTTTATCGTCCTGAACCGATAGTGAGTAAGTCTCGGGTATCGTACCTTGTGTGTTTCTATACGAAGTAAAATGCTAAAGGATTTCTTCTCGCTTATATTTCCTCGAACTTGCTTACTATCGCAAGCTCCTTTAGCTAAGGGCGAACATTTGGTTGCTACTCAAGCAATCATAAACTTGCCGAAGTTCGATTTGGATGAAAAAAACACCGCTTTGATTCGGCGGGTTTATAGTTTTGCTCCAGTGGCCAATGCCTGGGCCTATTACAAATTTTCTAAGCACGGAAAAGTACAGAAGTTACTTCATGCCCTAAAGTACCAAAACCACCCGGAGGTAGGAGAGATAGTGGGAAAGTGGTTCGGACACGCCTTGCAAGAAACTGTTAACCAAGCAGGGGTTGATATGATTATGCCAATTCCTCTTCACAGGAAAAAGCAAAAGAAGCGAGGATACAATCAGTGTGATTTCATTGTTTGGGGCCTAGCAGAAATATTAGGTATCCCCTGGTCAACACAGGTGCTGGTAAAAACTGAAAATACCGAGTCTCAAACTCGTAAAAATCGGATGGAGCGTTACCAAAATAGTTATCAATCATATGCCATACGGAAAGGTGCCGACATCAGGGGAAAACACATTTTATTAGTAGACGACGTGGTAACCACCGGAGCCACAGTAGGAGCTGGGGCAAAATTGCTGTTAGCGGGTGGGTGCCGAGCCGTAAGTATAGCTGCGTTGGCTACACCAGAATAGGATGTGACGGTTTACTACGCAATTAATCATATCCCTACACTCACCCAATCAAATCCACTTTCGTAGCATAACTTGGCTAATTAAAAAATAACTCTGCTAACAAAAAAAGGGCTTGCGGTTAAGCAAAGCCCTTCTAATTTACTTGTAAGACTAAATCTAGTAATTAGTTCCTGCCCGGATCATGGCACAACGGAAACCGATAGTAGCCGTAGCGGAGTCCTGCTCTAGGTAGCGACGAGTACCAGGAGATAACCAGTAGGCAACATCTGCCCAAGAGCCACCTTTGTAAACTCGTAACTCATTAGTGACCAGTGAGTTAAATTCACCCTGGAAGTTGGGAAACTTCTCGTTATCATATTTCTCCTCCGGGTCAATAGTTCCATCCCGACGAATAGGGTTTAGATCGTTGAAATCTTGGTAAGAAAGCGGGCGGTATACATCGAGCACCCACTCGTTCACATTACCCGCCATGTTGTATAATCCGAAATCATTAGGTGGATACTCGTAAATGTAGTCGGTAATCATAGCCGCGTCATTCAGCTTTCCGGCAATACCAGCGTAGTCACCACGACCTCGCTTGAAGTTAGCGAGCATATTACCCATCTCTTTTCCGTAGGGGTTACGAGTGGCATGTCCATCCCAGGGATAGATGCGAGAGTGCGTTTGGTTTTCATCTAGGTACTGAGTACCAATAAGTGCTTTAGCCGCGTATTCCCACTCAGCTTCAGTTGGTAAACGGAAATCGGGAAGAACTACTCCACTTTCTAGCGGAATACGCCCACCTTCAGGAATCTCCACCTCAGCACCTGATTCTTCAACTAATTTTTCGTTCACCACTGAAGTTCGCCACTTGGAGTAATCGTTGGCCTGTCGCCAAGTAACTCCCACTACTGGGAAGAACCGGAAGCCAGGATACCGCAGATAGTGATCTTCGTAGGGATCGTTGAACGCCAATGACCGACGCCACACCGTTGTGTCAGGTAAGGCTGACTCATAAAACTCAGTGGTAGAATCTTGACGAATATCAAATAGATACTCCAGCCAGTGGATGTTGGCGACCTCAGTCTGATCCATGTAAAATGAAGCTACCGTAACGGTTCGCTCCAGATTATCGCGGGTACCCATAAGATCTTCTTCGAAACTACCCATCGTGAAGCGCCCTCCTTCAATGTACACCATGTTAGGGGCTTCGGGCTGACCCTGATATTCATCCAGTGTGAAGTTTCCTTCTACATTATACTCAATACCCGTAACACTACTCGATGGACCGGGATTCATACTGGTGGGCTGGCTTTTGCTACAGGCAGCCAGAACGGCAGCACATAATACAAACTGCCAAGCTCTAGATACTTGGTTGACCAATTGCTTCATAACCTGTTTTATTAACTCTTTAGAATGCCGTTTCAGACAAATAACACAAACTGTTTTACAAATGATGCTGCTAATTTGCACACATCCTAGCAATATTAATAATGAATACTGAGAAAAATTATATGTATGTAAGATAGAACATAAAATAAGCAAGAAAGTAAATAGTGCTTGACCAACACTACTGTGGTAACGTACTGCTTTGGCCGAAATTATCTAAGCTAACTCGATTTTAGGTAGATTTTTTCTTACAAAGTGGCAATGCTGGTTAAGGTATTGATCGCTTGCTGAGTGTTTTCTACTTTTTCTATGGACAATATCGGTCGTTTTTTAGTTTCTTTTATCCGGCAGCTTTTGGGATGCTGTTGTACGTATTGCAAAATTTTTCCGAAAGTTTCTGATTTGAAGTATTCTTCATTATCCAGACCTACTAGATAGCACTTCATTAATCCATTTTTCAAAGTAAGTTTCTCAAAGCCTAGTTTTTCGGCTTGCCAGCGTAGGCGTACCGTAGACATGAGCTCTAGTACTGGTTCTGGCACTTCGCCAAAGCGGTCTTCCAGCATGATTTTAAATTCTTGCAACTGTTCTTCGTTCTGAATATTATCCAGACGAGAATACAATCGTAGCCGTTCGGTAGTATTAGTTACGTAATCTTCGGGGATGAGTACTTCTAAGTCAGTCTCGATACTACAGTCTTGTACTAATGGTTTTACTACTTCGGTCAAGTCGCGAGTGAATAAATCTTTGAATTCAGTTTCTTTTAGCTCCTGCACCGCTTCATCCAGAATCTTGTGGTACATATCAAAACCCAGATCAGATATGAACCCACTTTGTTCGGCACCCAGTAAATTACCCGCTCCACGGATGTCTAAGTCACGCATAGCTACTTTGAAGCCATCGCCCAACTCTGAGAATTCTTCCAGAGTAGAGAGTCGCTTACGGGCGTCGGAGGTCAAGCCCGCGGCTGGGGGAGATAAAAGATAGCAAAATGCTTTACGGTTGGAGCGGCCTACCCTACCCCGCATCTGGTGCAAGTCCGATAAGCCAAACATATGAGCACCATTAATTAAGATGGTATTGGCGTTGGGAATATCCAATCCTGACTCAATAATATTGGTAGAGACCAGTACATCGTAATCGCCCTCAATAAACTGGAGCATGGTTTTCTCCAGCTTGGCTCCGTCCATCTGTCCGTGAGCTACGGCTACCCGAGCGTCGGGCACTAATCGTAAAATAATGTTAGCTACTTCCTCGATATTACCCACGCGATTATGGACGAAGAAAACTTGTCCGCCCCGTTTTAATTCAAAGCTAATAGCATCGCGGATAACACTCTCATTGAAGGTATGAATTTCGGTAGTGACCGGGCGACGGTTAGGGGGCGGAGTGGCAATGATACTCAAGTCACGGGCTCCCATAAGGGAAAATTGTAGGGTGCGGGGAATGGGCGTAGCTGTAAGAGTCAGTACATCTACGTTGACCCGCATTTCTTTTAACCGCTCTTTCACTTTTACTCCAAACTTTTGCTCTTCGTCAATAACAAGTAAACCTAAATTTTTAAACTCTACATCCTTATTCACGATGCGATGGGTTCCGATGAGAATATTCGCTTCGCCTTCCTTTACTTGCTTTAGAATTTCCTTAATATTTTTGGCGGACTTGAAGCGGTTGATGTACTCCATCTGTACCGGAAAATTAGCTAGGCGATTTTTAAAGGTGTGATAATGCTGCATTGCCAAAATGGTGGTAGGAACTAATACTGCTACCTGTTTTCCTTCGGTTACTGCTTTGAATGCGGCCCGAATAGCGATCTCAGTTTTACCAAAGCCGACGTCGCCACAAATAAGCCGATCCATGGGGTGGTGCAGTTGCATATCCCGTTTCACATCTTCGGTAGCAGTAGCTTGGTCGGGAGTATCTTCAAACATGAAGGAAGATTCCAGTTCGGCTTGCAAAAAACTGTCGGGCTGGTAAGCGAAGCCGGGAGCGGATTTGCGTTTGGCGTACAGATTGATTAAGTCCTTGGCAATGTCTTGTACCTTCCTTTTTGCCCGTTTCTTTTTGTTCTCCCACTCGGGTGAGCCGAGCTTGCTGATGGCAGGGGGAGTATCTTCTTTACCGCTGTACTTAGAGATTTTGTGCAGTGAATGCACACTCACGTACAGCAAGTCATCATCGCGGTAGACCAGCCGGATGGATTCTTGCTCCCGACCACCCATATCAAGTTTTTCCATCCCAGCGAAGCGGCCAATCCCGTGGTCAACGTGGGTGACGTAATCGCCTACTTTGAGCGAGCGAAGTTCCTTGAGTGTAATTGCTTTGGATTTGGCCCGAATGCCTTTGGTTTTGTAGCGATGAAAGCGATCAAACAATTGATGATCGGTGTAGCAAGCAATATTTAGTGTTTGATCAATAAAGCCTTCTCGTAGGGAAATGAAGAGTGGCTGAAAACTAATTTCGGAGTCTAGTTCGTCAAAAATTTTGCGGAGCCGCTCAATCTGCTGCTCCGAGTCGGAAGCAATAAAGTTGCTAATATTCTGATCTTTACTCTCGTGCAGGTTGGCGGCTAACAATTCAAAATTTTTATTGAACGATGGTTGAGGCTGACTTTTTACGGTGAATGCGCTATTGGTCTTAAACGAAAATCGGTTGCCGAATTCTACTTGGGTGAATGGCTCCAAACTTTCCAGAAAGCTAGTTCGAGTTTCAAATAAAGTCTCAGGGCTAAAAACCACCTGGGTTCCCGCTGACTCTTCCATTAGCGAATCAAAGTTTTCGCTGGCTTCTACAAAGTATCGATTTACTACATCTTCCGCTGCCTCAGCATCTTTCCACCAAATTTGGGTATTTTCTGTCGGAAGAAAACTGATAAATGACTGTCGCTCTTCTTCCAGCAGCTTGGTTTGTACATTCGGAATGATGCTGACCTGTTTTACCTCTTCTTGGGAAAGCTGAGAGGTAATGTCAAAGGTGCGGATGCTTTCTACTTCGTCGCCAAACAGCTCAACTCGGTAAGGTAACTCATGAGCGTAAGAAAATACATCAATAATACCGCCCCGCACGGCAAACTGCCCGGGTTCATACACAAAGTCGGTTTTCTCGAAGTCATAGGTAGCTAGTAACTCGGCAATAAACTGGGTATCTAATCTTTCGCCCGCTTTAATAAAGAAGGTGTTTTCCTGAAGCGACCGTTTATTAATAACCTTTTCGGCTAAGGCATCAGGATAGGTAACGATAAGGTGACCAAGTGAAGGAGTATTACTAATGACATTGAGAATTTCGGCCCGCATCAGCACATTGGCATTTTCAGTTTCATCGAGCTGATAAGGTTTTTTGTACGAAGCCGGAAACAGATAAATCTCGCGTGAGGGGTTCAAGTTTTGCAGATCATTCTGAAAGTAGGCAGCTGCCTCCCGGTCGGCCAGCACGAACAGCATTAACTGAGGATTTATCTGGTGCAAAGCACTGGCTAATACCGTATCCAGACTGCCCGTCACCCCTTTCAACTGGGTTCTGGGCCGTGCCTTAATTTGAGCAGCCAGGGTTTGTACAAAACTATCCTGAATATATTGATTAATAAATTGCGTTGATTGCACAGAAATGGTATAATTATAGGGTACAAACTAGGTAACAAGTAGAAGAAACAAACGTTTTGAAAGATTCCTAGAACCAGAATCCTCTAGATATGTTTCTTTAGTAGTTGACTAAATCTTTAGACCCGGTAAAAGATGCAAAATTACCATAAAAACACTGAGAAAGCCGAACGGGATAGTGCAATTAGCCGATTGGAAAAACTACACCCTCACAAAACACTACTCTATCTGGCGATTTTTGGCAGTAGTTTGGTCTTTTTGTTTATGATTGTATCGTACACTATGAGCCAGCAGGATGCGGATATCTTCATCAATTTCAAGTTTCCCAAAGCATTTGTGGTAAGTCTGGTACTGCTCCTTTTTTCTAGTTACACCATGACCCGGGTAATTCCGGCTTTTGTCAAAGATGATCTGATTACCGTTAAAAACTCGCTGGGAATTACGCTACTGTTGGGGGTTGCCTTCACTATATCGCAGTACGTAGGTTGGGCGGAATTGTATCGTTCGGGAATTTATCTCTCGGGAAAGGCCGCGGGGGCGTATTTGTACGTTATTTCGGGCTTGCACGTAGTTCACTTGGCGGGTGGTCTGGTGGTGCTTACTATCATGTATACCCAGTTGAGTGCTATCTCACGCGACCCAGTGAAAAAACTAATTATGGTGACCAACCCTTATCAGAAGATCAAGCTGGAAATGCTAGCGATTTACTGGCACTTTATTGATGCGCTCTGGCTCATTCTCTTTTTCTACTTTTTATTCAGCTTCTAGGGTGAAAGTATATTGATAGCTGATCCTGGCTGACTAGTTTTTCTTCTACCAAATAATTTTCATTGAGAAGGGGGGCAGATATCCCTTCGCCAAACTCGGATTCGCTAGTGAAAACCCGGGCTTCATCCCACCAGCCATGCTGAATCAAAAAGGATAAGAGCTGTGCTCCACCCTCCACAAAGACCGAAGCCACGTTTCGGTGGTACAAATTACTTAGCACGTACGAGATTTTAGCGTACCAATCTGTCGTCTGAGGTAGGGAAGTGTATTCCAGGTTGGGCAAATTTCCCGGAGGTGATTGAGTGTAGCACAGAGTGGGATGACATTGATCAAATACGCTTAGGTTCTTGTTTAGCGTTTGCTTAGGATCAATGACAATCCGTAACGGATTCTTCCCCGACCAATTCCGCACGTTAAGTTGAGGATTGTCGTAACGATAAGTATTCTTCCCAACCAAAATTGCCATCTCCTGTGACCGCCACTGATGAACCAGCTTGCGGGCGTGAATACCACTAATCCATTTGGAGTCGTAATTAGAACGAGCCACAAAACCATCTGCTGTTTGCGCCCACTTCAGCACAATATAAGGTCGGTGCTGTTGATGAAATGTATAGTACCGACGATTGACCCACTGCTCTTCTTGCCGAAGCTCGGCATTTATCTTATCGGCAACTTGCACCTCTTTAATCTGATAGTGGGTAGCTAATTGAAGAAGTTGTTCCGTATTTTTTAGAGGGTTAGTATTGATGAATAGTGTAGAATCCTTAGGAAAGTCTGCCTTGGATAGACAAGCCGCTAATTGGTTTTCGTGTGGAAGATTTGAGTCAAGCCACCCCTCTGTTTGAATCTGATTTTCGTGTACTACCACCCAGCCAACTAAAGGCAAATTTGATGCTCGATGAAAACCATCCCGCGCCAAATCAATGCTTCTTTTACCGAAAAGCCAGTTATTTCCCTGCATCTTGCGTAGCTTTAGGCGAAATTAAGAAGTTTCTGGTGGTAATTGGAGCAAAAGAACTATACAATAGTCTGAAGGAACAGCTTACTACCGCAGTACGAGTAAGTTATTCCATCCGCGAAGTTGATACTATGTTACGATGGTTGCTAGAGCATACCCTCGGTATCATCCACACCGATATTTTGCTCAACAAAGAATTAGTAATCACCGAACAAAATCAGGAGACACTAAAGCAGTGCGTTGATCGTATCAAGCGTAATGAACCTATTCAGTACATATTAGGTAAGTGTGAGTTTTACGGTCGGGAATTTGTGGTAAATTCTCATGTGCTTATTCCTCGCCCCGAAACGGAAGAGTTGATACAATATGTATTGCAGCAACATAAAGGTGATGAAGGTTTACGGATACTTGACATTGGCACTGGGAGTGGTTGTATCGCTATTACCTTAGCAAAAGAATTAGCCACAGCCTCTATTTGGGCGTTGGATATTAGTCAAGAAGCCCTACAAGTGACTCGTAAAAACGCTGAGCAACTTCAAGCTTCGGTAAACCTGATAGAGATGGATATACTATCAGACAGCCCTGATATTGAGGGACTCGATATTCTGGTGAGCAACCCCCCTTATGTGCTAGCTTCAGAAGTCACGACCATGCGGCTCAATGTACGAGGGTACGAACCAGCTCAGGCACTGTTTGTAGAAGATGACAATCCACTTCTATTTTACCGTCGAATTTCGGAGCTTTGCACCAGTAAGTTAGCTTCAACAAAGTGGGTTTATCTGGAAGTTCACGAGAACTATGCTACCAACGTAGCGAATTTGTTTAGAGAGACAAATTTTACCGGAGTCCAAGTGATACAAGATATACAAGGCAAGGATCGGATGGTAGTAGCCTATCGATAAAAACTGAACAAGCGAGCATTCAATTTTTTTAATGTAATATTTATATTACTTTTGTAAAAAATGCAATAAAATTCTATTGAATAATATATATCCTATATTTGACACTATCTTAAATCAGGCTGATAAAGAAACTCTGCTTAAGCAAAAGGGTAGAGTAATCTGGATGGTTGGCTTGTCGGGGTCTGGGAAAAGTACGCTGGCGAGGGCCGCCGAGAACTCGCTACATCAGCAGGGAAAAGTAACCATGCTGCTAGACGGTGACAACCTCCGGACCGGAGTTAATAATAACCTAGGATTCAGTCAAGAAGACCGGCAGGAAAATATTCGTCGGGCAGCTGAGGTAGCTAAGCTTTTTTCGCAGTGTGGTATTGTCACTATTTGCTCACTCATTAGTCCTACTGAAAGCATTCGTCAGATGGCTAAGGGAATTATTGGAGAGAGCTACTTTGAAGTATTCGTCCATTGTCCATTGGAAGTTTGCGAAGAACGTGATGTGAAAGGACTGTATGCTAAAGCCCGGCGGGGCGAAATAAGAGATTTTACTGGTATTTCTTCTCCATTTGAAGAACCTCAGAAACCCGACTTGAAAGTCAGTACTCATCAACAATCAATTGAAGAAAGCCATCAATTATTAGTCAATAAGATTCTAGAAATCACCTCTTATTAATCTGAAAATCAGACAGTTATGCAATATAGTTTGACGCACCTAAAACAACTGGAATCCGAAGCCATCTTTATCATGCGAGAAGTGGCGTCCCAGTTTGAGAAACCCGTTTTACTTTTCTCCGGCGGAAAAGATTCTATTGTGATGGTTCGGTTGGCGCAGAAAGCCTTTTGGCCGGCCAAGATACCCTTTCCGCTCATGCATATTGATACCGGACACAACTTCCCAGAAACTATTGAGTTTCGGGATAATCTGGTAAAAGAGCTTGGTGCAAAACTGATTGTCCGCTACGTACAAGACTCTATCGATCAGGGAAAAGCCGTAGAAGAAAAAGGCCCCAATCCCAGCCGGAACGGATTACAGACGATTACTTTACTGGATGGTATTGAAGAGTTAAAATTTGATGCAGCCTTTGGCGGAGCCCGGCGCGATGAAGAGAAAGCCCGCGCCAAAGAACGCTTCTTTTCGCACCGGGATGAATTTGGTCAGTGGGATCCCCGTAATCAACGTCCTGAATTGTGGAACCTGTTCAACGGAAAAAAAACCTTAGGTGAGCACTTTCGGGTATTTCCTCTCAGTAATTGGACTGAAATGGATGTGTGGCAGTACATTGCCGCTGAAAAACTAGAAATTCCCAAAATCTATTTCTCTCACCAGCGGGAGGTAGTGAAGCGGGATGGAGTGCTACTAGCTAAGTCCGAATTTATCACCTTGCTGAAAGGTGAGTCTTATGAAGAGCGCCAAATCCGTTTCCGTACCGTAGGTGATATGACTTGTACCGGGTCGGTAGAATCTCCCGCCAACACCCTAGAAGCTATCATTCAGGAAGTGGCAGCGGCCAAAGTCACTGAACGGGGTGGCCGCGCTGATGACAAACGCTCTGAGGCCGCTATGGAAGACCGGAAGAAGCAGGGATACTTTTAAAAGAAGAAATGTGAAATGTGAAATTCGAAAAAAAATCACGGAAATGAAGAGTAGATGGGAAAGGGTATGCAAGAAGGAGATTTGAAACAGAGGACAAAAAATTTCGCATTAAGCATCATTAATCTAAGTAATAGTATCGTAAATACTGATTTAGGTAAGATTATTAAAAGACAGTTGTTACGATCAGCGACTGCAGTAGGGGCAAATACTCGGGCAGCATTTCGGGGTAGAAGTCAAAAAGAATTTATCGCTAAACTCGGGACGGTCATTGAAGAAGCAGACGAAAGTTTCTATTGGTTAGAATTATTAATTGAAGGAAAAATGATAAATAAGAGCGGTACAATTAAAGCATTAATGAAAGAATCCGAAGAGTTAACTGCTATCTTCGTTTCAATCAAACAGCGCTATAAAACCTAATTTTCACATCTCTCATTTCTTATTTTTCAAATTTCTCATTTCATATCTCATATCTTCTAAATTTCATATTTCCTATGACTTCCCAAATACAAGATATACAAACCACCGAGCAGTATCTAAACATGGACTTGCTGCGCTTTACTACGGCGGGCAGCGTAGACGATGGCAAAAGTACGTTGATCGGACGCTTGCTCTACGATAGTAAGGCTATTTTTGAGGATCAGCTCGATGCGGTAGAGCAAGCTAGTACAAATGCAGGCGACGAGAATGTCAACCTAGCGTTGTTGACCGATGGTTTGCGTGACGAGCGGGAACAAGGCATCACCATTGATGTTGCCTATCGCTATTTTGCTACGCCCAAGCGTAAATTTATCATTGCCGATACGCCAGGTCATACCCAATATACTCGTAACATGGTAACGGGAGCTTCCACGGCTAACTTGGCGATCGTACTGGTAGATGCCCGCCACGGAGTAGTGGAACAAACCTGTCGCCACGCCTTTATTGCTTCGTTGTTGCGAATCCAGCACCTAATCTTGTGCGTGAACAAGATGGACTTGATTGACTACGGGCAAGAGCAGTTTGAAAAAATACAGCAAGAATTCAAGGAGTTTAGCTCCAAACTGGACATCCCTGATATTCGCTATATTCCAATCAGTGCTTTAAAGGGTGATAATGTAGTGCATAAATCAGACAACATGCCTTGGTACGAGGGGGGTAGTCTGCTGTATACTTTAGAAACTGTTCAAATTTCTAGTGATTATAATTTTGTGGATAGTCGCTTCCCCGTACAGCGGGTTATTCGCCCTCAGTCGGATGCTTTTCACGATTACCGAGGTTACGCCGGACGAATTGCCGGAGGAGTATTTAAACCGGGTGATGAAGTGATTGTCCTTCCGTCTGGACTCACTTCTAAGATTGCTTCTATTGCCACCATCGACGGCGAACTAGAAGAAGCCTTTCCCCCGATGTCAGTGTCGATGACCTTGGAAGATGACATTGACACTACCCGAGGCGATATGATTGCCAAACCGGATAATCAGCCACAAGTAGGTCAAGACATTGATTTGATGATTTGCTGGCTGAACGAAAAGAAACTCACCCCGCGCGGAAAGTACGCTATCAAACACACCAGTAAAGATGCCCGCTGCATTGTGAAGGAGGTAAAGTACAAAGTGAATATCAATACCCTGCACCGCATGGAAGATGACTTGGAAATTGGCTTAAACGATATTGGGCGCATCAGCATTCGTACCACTACTCCTCTACTGTACGATAGCTACAAAATAAATCGTACTACCGGAAGCCTCATTCTGGTTGATGAGTTTACCAACGAAACGGTGGGTGCAGGGATGATTATCTAAGTGGTTTTTACAAAAACTGAGAAGCCGGAATCATTTTGTTGGTTCTGGCTTTTTTATTGGTAAAACTACACACAATCCTTTCTTGCTATGGTAAAAATTCACAAAGAACTGAAACAGGCCATCGTAGAGATGTCCCAGAAAGAAAAAGATAAACTACTCCTTCGGTTAGTTGCCAAAGACCTAAACCTTCTTAATCAACTACAATTCAGACTACTAGAAGGGGATGGGGCGATTGAAGAACGCAAAGAAGAGGTGAGCAGCTACATTCACCGAAGAGCACAATTCTATCCAGAACATTACTATAGCCCGGGCTACCTGATGATGGAAATGCGCGATTGTAGCGGGATGATTAACGAATACCGAAGTATTACCAAGGATAAAATAGGGGAAATTGAGCTTCAGCTCGCTATGCTTATTTCTTTCTTAGAACCGAATATGAAGGAATTAGAAAAAGCGTTGCCCCGAAAAATGGTAAAGTTCCTTCCCTACGTAGTAAAGAGAGCTGGGAAAATTATAGGTATGATAGAAAAGCTCCACGAAGACTATTTAGTTGAATTCGCCAATGATTTAAGTAGGCTAGGCACACTCATAAAACAGCTGGATCCGGAACTCAAGGTGGCTAAGGCAAATCAAGTAGATATCCAGCTACTATACGATTGCTGATACGAATTCTATCTATGAAAGTGAATATGTTCTAGGTATCCTAGCAAAATCAGTTCATTTTAATATAATTTTCAAGAATTAGTCTAAACAAAAATACTACAATGAATAGTTAACGGGCTGTACTATACATAAACTAACTATGCCATTGGTGTTCAGTAGCAGAAAAAGTCAAAAAGTAGACTGGGATATTCGCACTCCCGAAGGTTTCGGGCAGATTCATTGTCTTTATGCTAAAAAACTATTGAGAATTGCTCACAATCAGCTTCGCGATAAAACTGAGGCAGAGAATATTGTGCAAGATGTTTTTTGCCGTCTTTGGGAGCGAAAAGACGAGCTACAGATTGACGGGCCGATCAAGAATTATTTGATCCGCGCGGTTCGCTTAGCCATTTTTTCCCATATCCGAAAGACGATAGGTCGTGAGCAATTGGATAAACAGATTTATCGCAACGTGCCCGAATACGAAAACTCAGTGGAAGTAGATACTCGATTTAATGAACTCGTTGAGAAAACCAATAGCCTGATAGCCCAACTCCCCCCACGTCGTCAGCAAATCTATCGGCTTAGCAACGAAGAGGCAATGAGCAATCAGGAGATCGCCTCACTGCTGGTCATTTCCAAGAAAACCGTTGACTCCCAACTCACCAAAGCCCTAAAATTCCTCAGAAGGAATTTACAACAGCACTTTTAATATTTCGACCGGGTAGATAAGGTTGAGCCAGTCTTGCTGCTGCCAATTCCAGGGCATAAAAAATTTTTCAATTTTTTTTCAGAAGGAGTAAGAATTCATCGGGGGCTACGCAACCCATTAAGTAGAAGGGTTAATAAAAAACTACGCAACGATGAAAGTTACTGCCGAACTGATCAGAAAGTACCACCTTGGGCAATGCTCTCCGGAGGAAGCCGTCGCCGTAGAACGGTGGCTCTGGTCCGAATCCGAAGAAGATAGTGTATTAGCGGAGGAAGAACTGGACAAAATGGCCGATAACGTTTGGCAGTCCGTTTCCTCGCGGCTAGATACCGGATCAGCCCCGGCGGTACCGCTGTACAAAAAGCTCACTCGCTACGCGGCTGCGGCCTGCATCATTATCGGGGTATTTGTGGCGGGTTTATTGACTGGGTTCACGTACGCTGAACCACTCGCTGATACGATAAATAACGCCGAGCATCTGACCGATCAGCTGCATATCTACGGAGGCGACGGGGCCTATGGCCAAATAGGTGGGTCTCGGTATCGGATAGAGTTTGAAGGCGTAATAAAGCTGGAAAATAATTCTAGGAAACCTAAGCAGGTTGTGTGCGGGGAGCAGGAGTTCACGCTACAGCCCCAACGAACCTACTTCCTTAGTGGCTCCAACCAGCGCGCCCGTATCACCGATAATTCTTATTCTCCCAATCCCCCCGATTTTCAAAACGAACTAGCGGGGGGCTTTTCAATCCTACGGTTAGATGATTAGAATAACTACCGTTCTATTATTAGTGGCCGTTCTCACCACGAGTAGCCTTTACGCCCAAGACCAGGGACAGTTAGCTGGAAAGGTAACCAATGACCAGGGAGAAGTCCTACCCGGTATTGCCGTGATGCTCAAGGACACTCGCCGAGGAGCAGCTACCGATGTGCAAGGCAACTACACCATCCTAAATATTGCCCCCGGACAGCACACCATTGTCGTATCTGGGGTCGGCCTGGCCAGTCAGGAAGTCCGGGTGACCGTAGGTGCCAGACAGACCGTCCGACAGGATTTTTTGATGCGGGAAGATGCTACCCAAATGGAAGAGGTGGTTGTTCAAACCGAATCCGAAGCCGAAACGCTGCGCTTATCAGCCAAAGCGGTACAAGTGATTGAGACTCGGGAGGTCAAACTCAAATCGGCTGACCTAGGTGAAGTACTGGCTCAAACCGAAGGGGTGAATGTACAACGGGCCGGAGGATTAGGCTCTAACATCCGCTTTGCCCTCAACGGGCTATCGGGCGATCAGGTACGCTTTTTCTACAATGGCATTCCTCTCAACTTTACCCCCTACAGCTTTGGCATTGCCAATGTACCAGTCAATGTGATTGATCGGGTAGAAATCTACAAAGGGGTGGTGCCCGTTCAGTTCGGGGCTGATGCTCTGGGCGGAGCGGTCAACTTGGGTCCGCCTGAGATCTACGACGGACTGGCCGGCTCGGCTTCCTACCAAGTGGGTTCGTTTGGCACTCACCGGGTAACCGCTAGTGTTAACTACGCCGATGAGCAGACCGGACTCTTTGTGGTAGTGGGAGGCTTCTTTGATCAGGCTAACAACAACTACGAAATTGATGTGGCCATTGACGAAACCCAAGAGGACGGCACCCCGACGGGCAGACTACGGCAGGCTACCGTACGGCGCTTTCACGATGGCTACCAAGCATTTGGGGCAAATCTTCGTATCGGGATCAGAGATAAGAAATGGGCCAATAAGTTAAGTATAGAGGGCTACTACGGTGACTACGACAACCAGATTCAGAACAGTCAATCCCCTGGCTTGATTGACCAGCCGAGCTTGGGCATTAATGAAGCGGTGGCGGGTACCCCGTTCGGCGACCTGCGCTTTACCAGCGTTTCTCAGGGGGTGAACTTGCACTACAATGTTAGCCCAGTCGAAAAGTGGGAACTCGATCTAAAAGCGGGATATAACGATAACGAACGGGTCTCAATCGATACTAGTAGAAATCTTTATAACTGGTTTGGGGAGGTAATCCGGCTCCAGAACCAACCCGGGGAGTTCGGTCTGGCCGACCACCTCATTACCCTCAGCCAGAGCATTTTTGCCCGTTCGCAGTTAAGCTATACACTGTCCGAACGGCATATTTTTAAACTCTCGGTCGCTCCCACCTACGCCTACCGCACCGGGGACGATCTGCTTATCGATGGAGAGTTTGACCCGGCCTTAGACGAGGGGGAATTGTTTGATTTGGTTTCCGGGTTGGAGTACACTCTCCAGCTGGCTGATGACAAAC
>JBCCTI010000028.1:0-77443 GCA_039198955.1 Bacteroidota bacterium
TACCGGTATCTTTAATCAGCCCGTCGGTGGTGACCTTTCTCTCGATGGTCGGGAATTGCTGATTAAGTCTTACGTGCAGGTACTGTATTGGCAACGAGAGAGCAGTGAAACTTCCCTTTTTGAGTTAATGCAGCAGGAGCCGAAAATTTTGCCTTACGTAGCTGAGCCCCAGGGCGAAGCAATTGGATGGGCAGCCGACCGCAGTGGTTTTTTTACTCTCAGCGAGAAGGGTTCAGTTACCCCTAACCTCTACTTTTACCGACGTGAATAAACGTGATTACCCATTATTTACATCGGAATTTCTAAAATCACCTTGCAAGGTTTCATACTTTTTAGTCCAAGTTTAATAGTATCGCTATTGAGTTTAGTGCGTTAATTGTAATGGAATATAAATTTTGTCAAAAATATGCTACCATTATTTATATAAAATACTTACTTTCTTCTCATTGAGGGTTACTATAATTGGTGAGCATCTTACTAGCTGTATGTAATAATTGATAATCAATTACTTATCCTTAACTGAAAAGGTTTCGTACCTTGTTAGCCCAATATCAAACCATATACTGAGCAAGGCTATGCGCGTTTTTATTATAGATGATAACCAGATCGACTTACTGATTAGTCGCAAACTACTTCTCAAAAACATCGCCGATATTGACGTAAAAGAATATTCCCAAGCCCGACTAGCTCTAGACGATATGAAGGCTGGTCAAGAGGAGCACCCTGACATTATTTTGCTGGACTTGAACATGCCCATTATGAATGGGTGGGGATTTCTCGATGGCTTGAAAGAAGCTCAAATTCAATCAGGCTTCAAAGTATACGTGCTAACCTCTTCTCTCGATGATCGGGATCGTACCCGCGCCCAGAATTACCAGATGGTAGAAGGGTATCTTACCAAACCTCTTAACGATACAATTATCCAAGGGATTTTACGATAACACTCACTATTTCCTGGCTTGCTTACTTCCCCGATGCAAACTTTTCACCCGCTTGATAGTTGTACTATTATAATAATTTTTTATCTAATTGAAAAGTATCATGAAAATTACATTGCCGAAGCGGTATTACCTTTTGTCGCTTGCGTTCTTATCACTCACTTTCTCTAGTTGTAATCAGGCCATTACCAAGCAGGATATGTAAGATCAGATTCAGGAAGCCCGGGAAGAAACCGAGGAGGCTAAGGAAGAGACCCGCGAAGCTATTGAAATGCGGGAAGCATACTACGAAGATTACCGCGAAACCAAGATCGACGAACTTGAAGACCGCAGTAAAAATATCAATAGACGCATCCGTGATTTAAAGAAAACAGCAAAAGATGTGAATGACGATGCCAAAAGTGATATCGAGTCCGCCATTACTGAACTCAAAGAAGAGCAAGAAATTGTGAACGAAAGAATGCGGGAAATCCAGACTGTGACGAAGGAGGATTGGAGCATTTCTTACGAAGAAGTAAATGAGGCTATTGCTCGTATTGAAGCTGAGATTGACCGGGTAGCTGAGAGGATCAGTGAGAATTGATTAACAACTCGCTAGCTAGAATGGCATAAGAGTTGCAAAATACGTAACATAAGATACCGGGATTTCACCCGGTATCTTTCTAAAAACTAAAAAAATAGTGTTTTAAGTGTTAGCTAGCTCAGGTTTTTAACAGTTTCCTAGAACCTACGGCCTGAATAAACAGTATACATTATTAAAGTTGGGAAGTTGATAAATGCATCTCGTTCCGTTCATAGCAAAAGTGGGAATTACCACACTCATAATAGTGCTTTCGGTACTACCTAATTTCTCTGTTGCTGAACGCGAACACAATGACCCAGTTGACCAAGATGCTGCTATCTATCCCAATCCCACCCGTGATTTCATCTTCTTTCGGGCTGATAAAGTAGTTGGCTTTGAAACGAGCAACGGCAATATATCCATTACTGTAATGGATATTCTTGGTAACCCACTGCCCGTTCAGCCCGAGAGAGTTCAGGCTCACACTTACCGGATTGATGTGAGTGGGTTTACTGCGGGCTACTACATGCTAGTCGCCCAACCGGAAAATAGCCCCGAGACCAAACGAAAAGTCTTTAGATTTCTGAAGCAATAGACGACGAGTCGTCATCCTTATCTTTCATTCTTAGCAGGACAGTGTGTACTTTCTGTTTCTGCTTTTTCGGCGAAGAGTAAGTATAATAGTAACCAGAAGGAGTAAATTGATTACCAGTATCAAACGTATGATCCTGCTGATTAGAAAAGTCTCTATTACTAACTATCGTGCGCTCTTCGGTAACTGGCACTGGGGTATTCCCGGCAGCGCGAAAATAAAACGAGCAAAATACTCCCGCCACTGAACCTAGCAGGTGCGACTCCCAGGATACATTTTGCTGTGTGGTACTGGGAAACAACCCTTGCAACATACCATTGTACAAAAAAGCAATCGCCACTGCGACGACTATCGACCGAATATCCTTTCGGAATAATCCGCTAAATAGCAAAAATGCAGCTAAACCGTATACAATGCCGCTGGCTCCAATGTGATAGGCCTGCCGGGCAGCTACCCACACCCAAAAGCCTGTAATCAGATAAATCCAGAGAAAAACTTCTAGGGCGATCTTATTGTAAAAATAAAAGGTAGCGACCAGTAGTAGAATTAAAGGAAATGTATTGGATAAAAGGTGCAGAAACGTGCCGTGAACCAATGGACCCGTAATAATACCAATCATGCCGGTAAGGGTACGCGGAAAAATGCCAAAAACACCTAAGTTAAGTGAAGCACTCCATTCTATTGCCCGAACCAGCCATAGCAAGGCGGCAAACCCAAACGCAAACAAAATACTTTGTTGAAAAATTTTCCGGTCTTCGAGCAGGGAGAGGGACGAATTATGCATCTCTTTCACGTAAGTACTTTATTCGGTAAACGACCGACTGACCGACTAGGGATATGCCACTGTTTACTACAATCAGGCTGAATGTTCCTGACCAGAACCAGGGTCGTTGCTCATATTTGGCAATTACGGCATCGCCAAACAGACTGAGACCTAGGCCGATGAGTACTAGTCCGGCTACTGCTGATATCATCCAATAGGTAAGATAGCGTTTTCTCAAACCAATTACTTATTTCATTTAAAAAAATATCTTTTGCGCTAGTCGGTAAGTATTGGCGTGGGCTTCTACAATATGGGCAATTTTCTCAGAATAGCCTCCACCCATACTCAGGGCAACTGGAATCCTATGCTGACGACAAAGCCCCAGAACAATTTGATCGCGCTCCCGACATCCGTCTATACTTAACCCTAAGCGCCCCAACTTATCGGAAGCCAATACATCTACTCCCGACTGAAAAAAGATAAAGTCAGGAGCCACTTCGTTAAGTAAACGCGGTAGGGCTTCTTTGAGTTGCCCTAGATAGGCATCGTCATCGGTACCATCGGGTAAGGCAATGTCCAGGTCAGATTGCTCCTTGTGCATAGGATAGTTTTTAGCCCCGTGCATACTAAAGGTAAAGACTCTGGGATCGCTTCGAAATATTTGCGCCGTTCCGTTGCCCTGATGCACGTCTAAATCGATAACTAAAATTTGTTTCGCTAGTTTCTTTTCCCGCAAATAGTTAGCCGCAATAGCAATATCGTTGAGCAGACAAAAGCCTTCGCCCCGGTCAGTGAACGCATGGTGGGTTCCCCCCGCAATATTGAAAGCAACGCCAAATTCCAAGGCAAACAGGGCTGCTTGCACTGTGCCCTGCATGATGGTAATCTCTCGTTGCACCAGTTGCGGCGACATTGGAAACCCGGTTTTACGAACTTCAGAGCGGGTCAACCGTTGGTTCTTCAGCCGATTCCAATAGTCTGAGTCGTGGGTGTTGACGATGTATTTTTCCTCCAGTGGAACTGGGGCGAACAGATTTTCGGGAGTGATAGTGCCTTCGTACATCAACTGCTCGGGAAGTAAATTATACTTTTCCATCGGGAAGCGATGGTTTTCGGGTAAAGGATGGGCGTAAATTTCCGACCAAGCAATCTTCAGCATAGCAACATAAGTCTTTAGTGATATCAACTACCTTGGTGGAAAAGAGTTGGTTCAAAATATTAACCATGTCGCCCTTTACTTTTGTGAAAGTAATTGAATTAGACCACCGACGCGGCATAACCAATCAGAATATCAAGTTTTTAGGCGTACTAAGGCGGCGGCCGTGACGCAGACTAACTCACGGTATGGATCTGGTTAATCCTGATGCGGTAGTAGTTCACCCTAGCTCTATTTAAAATAGTACTTCCCTAGTTCTAACCCCACATTGCAAACCTAAAAGGCACGGTAGTCTGCACGAAGGTAATCAGACGACCAGATTGAACTGTAATCGTATAAAAATTATAAGCCCATTACTTGCTTTGATCTTAGAATTCAGGCAAAGAGCCCCAACTAAGATAAAAACATTTTTATTCTATTTGAAGGAAGGCATAGTTGATATTATTCTCTTGCAGTAGCTCATTTTGGTGGGCTAAGTCATAGGCACTTTCGTCAAAGTCCGTTCGCAAGTTCCTATCAGCACCATGTTCAATAAGAATAGTCAATAATTCATCGTTCGTAGCCTTCATAGCGGCAAGATGCAAAGGACTAAGGTGTAAATCGTTCTTTACATTAATATCCACCCCCAGTGCTACAGCCTTTTTCAACAGAAAAGGACTCTGCTTTTCTATCGCTACATGAGCAAGGGTATTACCATTGGAGAATTGGCCATCTCCCTTCACTCCTAGTTCTTTTAAGGTGCCAATAATATGTTCACTCGTAGCCTCACTACTTTGTCGGTAAGCATCAAAGGCATGGTACAGCAAATTATTACCTTCCTGATCAATAATTTTTGCATTAGCCCCGTTCGCTAAAAGCATATCAAAAGAGACTTTGGAACGCCAACGAATAGACCTGGTTAGTACGGTATTACCTTCCTTGTTCGCATGATTGATATTATGAGTATGGTCTAGGCACAACTGAAGTTTGTCCATATCCTCTCCAACGGCGTTATAAATGGCCAAATTGCCCTCATGGTCCAGTTGGTTCATAGACACCCCTTCATCCATGAAAAATTGAATCAGTACCTTATCAGCCCTTCGCGCTGCATAGTGAATCGGGGTTTTCCCTTCCCGACTGACCAAATCTGGTTCCAACTTGAGATCTTTGGTAAGAAAATCAAAAACTTCCATTCGCAATGCCCGACGCTTCGTTCCCTGAGCAGCAAAAAGGACCGCATTTTCTCCTTTAGCATTGAGCATTTCAAAGTCTACCCCTTTTTCCTGCCACATCTTCATAATTTCTAAACTACCACCTCGTGCTGCATAATTGAAAACGTTATTACCGTCATGATCAACCGAATGAAGGGGCAGGCCTTTATCCAACAGATAATGGAAGATTTCCAGGTTTTCTATCTCTGACCCCGAGAGTACTAAAAGTGCATTAGCCCCGGCATGGTTTCTGTAATCCAATGGAATACCTTGCTCTACAATAAGTTCGTACATTTCTGGTTCATCCACACCACCAATAGCAGCCATCAGCAACATATTGGTTCCTCGGGAGGTCGCCATATACGGATCTGAGCCTAATTCCAACAAGTGCTCTACGGCATCTATATTGCCCATGTAGGCCGCCCAAAGTAAGTACGTAACACCACCATGCGTTGGCTTGGTGACCGGGTTTCCTTCTAGGGTTAGCATATATTTCAAGCTTCCCAAGGGTGCATTGTCTATAATTCCATAAGCTAAACCATCAAACCCATATTCGTTTTTTACAGTGGGATCATGGCCTTCCGCGATTTTTTGTTTGATGAGTTCAACATCAGGGGCTGATTTCCAAAAATCACGGTCAAGGAAAATATTGTTATCCTGTGCTACGAGTGTGACGGTCGGCAGAAGTATAAGAAGGAGAAATAAACGTTTCATATTGAATGTGTTTTTGTGCAATATGAGTACAAGATATCTGATTTACGATCAAATAGCAATCGCTATTTTACCCGGTACCGCGTACCGCGTACCGCTTGATGATAGTCGGGTAAAAGCATCACACTGCTGCGGTACCTTTTCGGCTTATGTAGAAAAACGACCATTAAATATATACACACGACTTAGTGGTCTTTGTCCTAATGCCTTACTTCTCCGAAACCAATGCTTCTTTGCTACCCAGTATAGCTGCCAACAGGTAAACATGCTGGGCTGTGCGCATCATGGCCGGAATGTCAGCCCATTCATCGGCAAAACCCCGCTGTCCGCCGCGATTTCCCCCTAATCCAATGGCAGGGGTGCCTCCGGCAATCGCCACATTCATGTTCGAGGACCCTCGGTTACTCATGGCGGGTTCAAACCCCAGCCATCGGGAAACAACCTGAGAAGTAGTGACCAATAGCGAATTGAGGGCACCGGGGATTTGCCCGCCGGGCGTTAACTGAAAGGGTTCCATCTCAAAGATGGTTTCGGTTTCAGCCCCTACCTGCTCTAAGGTGCTTTTAATAGCCGCTTCCAGTTCGGCGATGGCGGTAGCATTCAGCGAACGTATATCCAGGGTAAAGAAACCCGAATCGGGTTTGTGGTTATATACTGTTCCACTGTGAACCATCCCTACGTTCAAGCGAGTGTAATCATTGGCATACTGTTCCACCTGGGGTAGCTTAAAAACTTCATCAATGGCCCGGCCCATGCCCCGGTTTAGGTTTGGTAGCCCGCCCCGTAAGGTATGTCCCGGCTCTCCCGATGCTTTCACTTTCCACCAATGAATACCAATGGCCCCGTAGCTTATGCGCTCCCCGTCGCCCAGTACATCTACAAAGCCCAACGCCCGACTTTTATAAAAATCGTAAACTTCCTTCATGCCTTTCAGGCCGGTTTCTTCTTGGGCTACCGCCGCAAAAACCAGGGTATAATCGGGCTTAATATTATTACTCACCAGCCGCTCGGCCGCCTTGATCATAGCAACCGTCGTGGAAGACGTGTTGGTTCCCGGGCCAATTACCCGATCACCTTTCACAAATGGCTTAGGGGACTGTTCCTGCAACAGGGCTACGCCAGCCAAATCGTCAAGGGTTGAAATAAACACCAGTACGGAATCACGTTGGCCCGGAATTACTCCTATGGCATTATTGATATCAGTAACCATCACCTCTTTTAATCCCATGGCTTGCATTGTAGCCGCAACGTATTCGGCCCTGTTCTGCTCCTGACCGGAAGGCGCAGGAATCCCTCCCACTGCACAAAGGAGTTCAGCTGCTTCCGACTGCGCTTGGTTGCTCATAAGTACTTCAGCCTGTTTAGCCAGTTTACCGTCAATAGTTTGTGAAAAAGCTAGAAATGGACAAAAGAAAAGAAGAGTAAATATTCGGTGCATGGCGTGTTGTGTTTAAATTGGTTATTTAAAATTAACCACCACCCTGTATCATCCAAAAAAAACTTAGATTTGAGGTAGAGATGTCATTGTGATTTTGCCACAAAGTCAAATACTACCCTCTTGATACCTACATTTACTAACCCAAAATATAGATACAGAAAATTATGGTTTTTTCATCCGGGCTCAAACCCCTAACTGACATGATCGGTAGTTTATTGAAAACACCCTTAGGTAGGCTGCGTATCGCAGGATTTATGGAGGGGTGCTCCTATCTACTGTTTGGAATTACCATGCCGCTGAAGTACTACTTTGATACACCACAACCTAACTACGTAGTGGGGATGATTCACGGATGCCTGTTTATTGTCTACATTATACTTGTCCTTCAGGTAGCTTATCTGAAGAGGTGGAAGATCAAGATTACGTTCTGGGCATTGCTAGCGTCCCTGGTACCGGCAGGTACATTCTACGCTGACAAAAAAATTTTCTCTAAAGAAGCCAAACAAGGTCATAATTTGCTGTAAAATAATAATGTTCGTCAGAAGCAATCAGCAAGGGTTACCCCGCAATGCGCGGAGCAACCCTTGCAATGAACAGAGTAAATAACTACTCATTGTTTGAATTATTCATTCCGTAGTGAGTCAACTGGATTGGCTAGGGCTGCCCGGATAGATCGGAAACTGACTGTAACCAAAGCGATCAGCAAACCAACCACTGCCGCTACGATGAACATCCACCAGGCGAGGTCAATTTTGTAGGTGAAATCCGCCAGCCACTGCTGCATGAAGTAGTAACCCATTGGGGCTGCTACCACAAACGCAATCCCGACGAGCAGCACTAAATCCTTAGTAAACAAGTAGACGATATGGGATACCGTAGCTCCCAGCACTTTGCGAATACCCATCTCTTTAGTTCTCTGAGCGGTGATAAAGCTGATGAGTCCGTACAAGCCTAGACAACCGATGAAGATAGCGATACCAGCGAAGAGGGAAAGCAAGCGGGAGGTTCGCTGCTCTTTTTCATACCAGGTAGCTAAGTCATCGTCCAGAAACTGATAGGTGAAATAATACTGTGGAAAGGCTTCTGTCCACTGTTGCTCAATATGATTAATCGCTGCTGAGGCTTGCTGCATATTGATTTTGAAAGCCACCTGTTGAAACATATTAGGAAAACGGCCCATGATGAGGGGTGGAATCTCTTCCTGTAGCGATAATGAATGGAAGTCTTTAACCACTCCGGTGATAGGTGCTTCCAAACCAAAAAAGTTTACTATCATTCCCAAAGCATCCCGCGGATTCTGGATGTTATTATTTTTCAAAAACTCTTCATTCACCAATATCTGAGTAGAATCACTATTTAATAGACTCCGGCCGGCCAATAAGGAGATATTATACAGATGCAAGTAATGCTCATCAATGATCTTTAACTCAGTAGATAGTTCTTCATTAGGTGTTTCATCGAGAGTATAAGTGACCCACCACTTATTAATCGTAGCCGAAGGAGCATTTAGCGAGAAACTAACTTCTTCAATGGCAGAGTGCTGAGCGGTAGTATTTCGGAGGGTCTGTAACTTATCGGGCTTACTTTCGGGAAGATCAACCGTAATAATTGCCTCTTTATCAAAACCTAAAGAAGTGGTATTGAAGTAATGCATCTGGCTGACTACTACAATGGTGCAAATAATCAATACTTGTGATAAAGCAAACTGAAAAATGATAAGTCCCCGACGCAGGTTCAGCCCCCCGGTTTGCTGATTAGTAAGCGTATTTTTAAGCGTAGCGGCCGGACGAAACCGGGCTAGTACCAGGGATGGATAAAAACCAGCTAGTATTCCTACCGCCAGTGCCAAACCAAAAGCGATGAGTAAGGTTGATAGCTGGTATAACCAAGATATATCTAGAGTAACCCCTAGCAATTCAGGTAAATAAGGAAATACAATAGCAACCAATAGATAGGCCAAAAGTAGCGCGATGAGGGTAAGGGCAAAGGTCTCGCTCATAAACTGACTAACCATTTGCTGGCGAGTGCTACCCAGTACTTTGCGAATACCTACTTCTTTAGATCGTTTTACTGCTTGGGCGGTGGCTAGATTTACGAAGTTGATACAAGCGGTGATCAGTAAAAAGATGCCGATTAATGATAAACTGGTGATCGTTTGCTTACTAATGGAGCGTTTAGAAAAGTTGCCACTTCCTACATCACTATTGTAGTGGATTTCTGACAGTGGTTGTAACACGTGTGCAGTTTTTTCATCGGCTATTTCCTGACTGACGTACTTACTAATCATCGCGTGAAACTGGGTTTCTATATCACTTACATCAGCACCTTCGTTAAGTAGCACGTAAGTTTGATGATAAGAATTGAATCCTATCTCATATTTTCCCTGGTACCCATCAGTCTGCTGAAAAGTGGCGTAGGATACTGCGATCTCAATCGGCATGTCAGTATTTAGCGGAGTATCTTGAATAATACCGCTCACGATGAGATCGTATTCATTATTCAGCTTCAGTCGTTTCCCTACTGCATCACCGTCGAAGTACTTGTCGGCTAAGGCTTCACTGATAGCTACCTGTCCAGGTTCTGATAGAGACTTCTTCGGATCACCTACTTTCCAGGGAAAGTGAAAGATTTCAAAGAAGGAAGGGGTCATAAAGTAGATGTGCGACTCGCGGGTCAGCTCATCATTTATCTCAATCTGAGTTTGGGCAGGGTTCAGACGATAGGCTGCTGCTACGTTCTCTACCCCCGAGTACTCATCTTCTATCACCGGCATTAGTCCAGTGGGTGTTCCGGTATCGCCATCCTCCCTTACTTTATCAGGATTACCCGTGAGCACTCGATAAATACGATCGGCCTGAGGATGAAAGGTATCGAAGCTTAACTCGAAACGTACCAGTAAAAAAATAACGAGTGCCCCAGCAATGCCCAACGTAAGTCCAGCAATGTTGATTGCGGCAAAGCCTTGGTGTTTCTGAATATTTCGTAAGGCAATGGTAAAATAGTTTCTAAACATGGCAGTGTGATTAATTGAATGATGTTGTCTTCGTTTTCGGATATAGTCAGGATGAAAAAACATGAGGACATTCAGCCAGTAGAGCAGCTGCGCTCGCCGAAGTCCTTTCGCTTCTACTCGCCGTCGGAACAATTCACACAAATCACCTTCCACTTCATCCAGTAGCTCCGAGCGGCAGTACCAGCGCAAGAAGCGAGTGGCTGCTTTGGGAGGGGATTTGCTATTTCTCCCTTCGTTATTCATTTCGTAATGAGTCAACCGGATTTACAGTCGATGCTTTGATACTCTCGTACGATATTGTGATCATGGTGAGAGCAACAATGATGACTACTGAGAGCGCAAAAACAAACCAGCCTACATCTACCCGGTACACAAAGAGTTGCAGCCAATCTTCCATCAACCAGTAGCCAAGAGGTAGTGCGATCGCACAGGCGATCAGCACCATTTTGAGGAAGTCTGTTATCAGCATAACTAAGATTTGCAGAACACTGGCGCCCAGTACCTTGCGGATACCAATTTCTTTAGTCTTTTGCTCGGCAGTGTACGAAGCTAATCCGTACAGCCCCAAACAGGCGATAAATACTGCCAAAGCCGAAAAAAGCCGTATCAGCTTCGTTATTTTTAGTTCGGCATAGTACATACGCCCAAATTCATCACTCAAAAACCAGTAATCAAACCCAACTCCTGGCAGTACCTCTTTCCAGATAGCTTCTAGTTTGGCTAGCTTCTCTGATAATTGATTGGTCGGCAACTTCACATACAGAATCTGATTATTAGGATGAGGCTTGCCCTGAATAACCGCTGGTTTGATCCGGGTGCGGATAGACTCGTAAGGAAAGTCTTTGACAATCCCGATAATCGTCCCGCTCTGGCGTGTAGCAGTGTCTAATAAGGTAACTCCCACCATCTCTGCGGGTGTCTTGTTCAGGCTACGAACGGCCGATTCGTTGAGTAAAAAGTTACTAGAGTCGTTGGTGTTCTGCTCCTCGAAGCTTCGGCCAGCGATCAATTCCAAATCAAAGACTTCGGGAAAGTTATAATCGCCGTGCATATGACTCCACGGATACACCTGCTCTCCGCTAATTTCGGGTAGCTGAAACGATGCGTCCAATTGCATAAAACCCTCTCGTCGGGGCAGATGCAGTGCTAAGGTAACTTCTTGCATCTCGGTATCCTGCATAATTTCGTTTCTAAGCGTAGCGTAACGCTCCAAGGGAGCGATTCCTCCCCCAAAACGGACAGATACTATCTGATCAGCTTGCTCATAGAGTTTCGTACTTTGCAGCATATGCATCTGCTGAAGTACAACCCCGGTACATATAATCAAAAGCACGGAAACCATAAACTGCACAACCACCAGCGTTCGTCGGAAGTAAGCCGATCCCTTGCCTAATGAAACACTACCTTTGAGTACCTTTACCGGATGAAAGCCGGACAAAAAGACGGCGGGATAGCTTCCGGCAACGACTGCTACTCCCAACCAGATCAGGAGCAACCCGAAGATCACCTCTGGCCGACCGATTGAGGCGAACGTAAACTGTTTGTCAGCCAGTTGATTGAAGGTGGGTAGCACAGCTCCGGCCAGTAACAAAGCTAACAGTAGTGCTACTAATGTGACGAGTACAGATTCTTGCAAGAATTGTATCATTAGGTACCCCCGACTACTACCGAGCGATTTTCGCACCCCAACTTCTTTCGAGCGCTTTATCGACTTCGCGGTCGCCAGATTCATATAGTTGATGCTGGCGATCAATAAGATAATTAAACCAATAGCACCGAAGATTAATAGGTAATCTTTATCGGCCGTACCGTTCCACCACGACCAGTCAGTTTGGTCATCGAAGTGGAAGTCGGTGATCTTTCGTAAGAAGGGGGCGTGTTGTTTTGCTCTATCGGCAAGGTGTTCGTCGACAATACTTTTCAGGGCTGTCTCTACCCGCCCTACATCTGTTCCTTTGGCCAAGCGGACATAAGTAGGAGCGTAGCGGTTCTCCATACTTGCTAAGTACTCTGCCACGGAGGTGCCATTAGTACGCATCGGTATATTCATGATTTCTAGCGGCATCAGATAATCAGGGCGAATGTGACTGTTACCCGGATAGTCTTCCATCACGCCCGTGATAGTCAGGTTGATGTATTCATCGGTGATAAAGAGGTGTTTCATCTCTAGCATACGACCCACGACATCTACCTCGCCAAACAAACGACGCGCTGCTTTTTCGGACAATACAATACTATTAGGCTGTGTTAAAGCATCGTCTTTACTTCCGTACAAAAGCGGAAAATGTAGTACTTCAGGATAACTAGCTTCTACCAAAAACACCTCTCCGTCCTGTGTGAGGAAAGTTTGATCAGCCTCTGGGTTTCTAATGCTGTAGGGGAATCCTAAGGAAAAATAGCGGAAAACGGCCTCTACTTCGGGCATTTGCTCTAGGAGCAACTGTGCCCACCCCGCTGGTACAGCTGAATAGATTGCTTTCTCTCCTTGCTCATCGGTATATACTTCGCCCAACCCATAGGTACGATCTGGTGCCGGGTGCACGGTATCGTAGGCCAGCTCATCTTGAATGTACAGGAAAATGAGGACCACCGATGCCAAGCCAACTGCCAGGCCGGTAATATTAAGGAAAGAGGAGCCTTTCTGCTTTGCAAATCCACGAATCGTAACCTTGAAATAATTTCTAAACATAGCACTGGAATTTGAGGAGTGAGTGTGTTTTCGTTTTCGGATATAATCAGGATGAAAAAACATTAGCACGTTGAGCCAGTAGAGTAGTTGTGCCCTTCGCAATCCTTTCGTTTCCACTCGTCGTTGAAAGAGTTCGTACAAGTCCCCTTCTACCTCATCGAGCAACTCCGAGCGGCAGTACCAGCGGAGGAAGCGAGTAGCCAAGCGTGGAGGTGATTTGCTATTTTGGGATGCTTCATTCATTACGTAGTGAATCTACTGGATTTCTTACAGCTGTTCTCATGGTTTGTGATACTACTACCAGTAGTCCTAAACCCAACATTACAGCAGTGCCACTGAGGAAAATTCCAGGGCCTAAAGTAATATGGTTAGCAAAGTTTTGTAGCCACAAGTTGTTACCGAAATAAGCTAGGGGAAGAGCAATGAAGACCGACAATAGCCATAGTTGCAGAAACCCTTTAGATAGCACAAATACTAGCTGTCTTACGTTTGCACCCAGTACTTTTCGAACTCCGATTTCCTTAATCCTACTTTCGGCGGTAAACATCACCATGCCTAGTAAACCTAAGCAAGCTACTGAGATCGCCAAAAACGTCAATAAACCAAACACTTTGACGATATCAACGAAGGCTTGTAACGATGCATTAAGTTGATCTTCCAGGAAACTAGCCTCTAGTGCGTGCTGCGGATCTATCTGTTTCCAGCTTACTTCTAGATCAGCTAAAGTGCTGCGTACATCCGTAGGTAAAATGCGTACATTGGCGACTTTTATCTTTGCCGAATCATAATGAAGTAGCAACGGATTCATGGCTCCCACTGGCATGCCATCCTGAAAATCTTTAACTACTCCTACGATAAGGGGAGTAGCAGTTTCTCCAAACTCTGAGATAATTAATGGAGTACCAACTGCTTCTTGGGGATGGGTAAAGCCCAGTAGCTCTATGGCTTTCTCGTTTAGAACTACTTCCGAACGAGCATTTTCTACTGTAAAGGAGCGACCTGCAACAATCGGAATTTGATGGTTATCAAAGTAATTGGGAGTGGCAACCATATAGCTCAGGTTAGTCATCTCGTCATCCTCTTCCCGCTTTACATCTTTACCCATAGTGATCCCTGAGCCTGGCACAAACCAGCAACCTGATATAGTTTCTACCGTGTTGACTTGCCCCAATTGGTGAGCTACTGATTCATAGGACTGCCCTTGTAAATCAACATTCAGTATGTTCTCCTTGGAAAATCCGTACTCCAGGTGTAGATACTGATCGAGTTGCTGGTAAAAAATTATAGCAGTCACGATGAACATCAAGGAAATCGTGAATTGAGCGGTGATCATCACCTTACGAACTCCCAATCCCCCCGGACGGATAATCTTAAAATTTTTAAGTACCATCAGCGGAGTGTACCGACTCATATAGATGGCGGGATAAATACCGGCTAGTAATCCGACGAGCAGCCCAAACAGTACAAAGTATAGATAAAGAGATGGGCTTTCCGGCAGATCAAAATGGAAGTGTTGGTTCACCCATAAATTGACAAAGCCTACTTTCAATAACTGAAAGAACAGCACACTAAGAATAAGGGCTAGTAGTGCCATAATTACCGACTCACCCACGAATTGTCCGAAGAGGTGGTGACGAAAGGCTCCCGATACTTTACGAACCCCCACCTCCTTGGCCCGAGCCAATGATCGGGCAATAGACAGATTGGTGTAATTAAACCCCGCGGTTAGCATGATCAGCAACGCCAGCAATCCTAAAAAATAGTACGCCTGTACTGGTAAGAGCTGGCTAAGTTCGTTATTGATCATCGGAGCTGGAGTAATTTGGGTAAGTGCTTGAGACGAAAAGCGATTCTTCTCATCAAGCGACGCATACGCCCGCTCAGCAACCTGATCGAGAGCTTCAGTGAGTGCAGTAGGAGAGGTTTCTTCTTCTAACAAAATGTAGGTGTAAGTATTCCAGATATCCGACCACTTCTCAGACAGTACCTTCCCGGTATCTTGTCGGTGCAGTGCGTGTCGGGTGCTGTACGACATAAAGGCATCCAGCGGAATATGGGATTTCTGGGATGTTTTTGCTAGGACTCCAGTCACGGTGAAATCGCCGTAGGATTCACCTTTCTCAGCACCCAAACCTTCCCCTTGGCGACTCAAGCCCCGCTGGGTGAATGAAATTGTCTGGCCTACTGGATTTTCTCTGTCAAACAATTTCCCCGCAACCTCTTCCGAGAGCACTATCGAGAATGGATTAGTCAATGCTTGCTCAGGGTCACCGTACTTCATCGGAAAATCGAATAGTGTCAGCAACGTAGAATCGGCGAAGAAGCCGATAAGCGGAATCGTAGTTTGATTATGTGTAGCGTCTCCTCCGAAGCCCCGTCGGAGTCGGGTTGTCTTCTCTACAATGGGATAGTCCGCTAGTGCCTCGGTAAGTAGAGCTGAAGTGCTCGCGGTTTGGTTGCTGAAACCCGGTTGGGTAATAATCCGGTAGATACGGTCTTTGTGGCGGTGAAATTGATCGTAACTCTTTTGCTCGGCCAGCATGGCTATGATAAGTAGACAGATAGACATACCAGCGGCTAAACCGAAGATGTTAATAAAGCTGAAAAGCTTGTATCGCAGTAGGTTACGAAAGGTGACTTTAAAATAGTTTTGAAACATAGCCGTGTGATTAATAGGGTAATGGTTTCTTTTTCTTATATAATCAGGATGAAAAAACATTAATACGTTCAGCCAGTAGAGCAATTTTGCTTGTCTTAACCCTCTCGCTTCCACCCGTCTTTGAAAGAGTTCGTACACATCCCCTTCTACCTCGTCCAGTAGCTCCGAGCGGCAGTACCACCGCAAGAAGCGAGTAGCCCAGAGAGGTGGGGAGTTATTATCTTTGCTATCCTTACTCATTGCGCAGAGAATCTACTGGATTGGCCAAGGCGGCTTTGATGGATTGGAAGCTGATGGTAGCAATGGCGATCAACAATGCTGCTCCACTGGCCAGGACAAAAATCCACCAGCCTAATTCAGCCTGGTAGGCAAAGTCTTGCAGCCAGTGCCGGGCAGCCCACCAGGCTAAGGGCCAGGCAAACAGGTTGGCAATCATAATCAACCGTAAAAAGTCTTTGGAAACCAACCTTACAATGCTGCTGACTGAAGCACCTAATACCTTACGGATACTGATCTCTTTGACCCGTTGCTGCGCCGTAAAGGTAGCCAGTCCGAACAATCCCAGGCAGGCAATAAAGATAGCCAGACCGGAAGCTGCCGTAAACACCTGTTGATATTGCTGCTCCGCCTGATATTGTTGGTTGTAGCGTTCATCGGCGAAAAAGAACTCAAAGGGATTGCCCGGAAAATATTCTTTAAATCGCTGTTCCAGTTCGCTGACCTTCGCCGGTAGCTGGTCTGTGGTAAGTTGCACTGTAAAGAATACTCCATTATTGCGCGGCATGAAGATCATAGGACTGATGACCTTTTTGAGCGACTGATGGTTATAATCATGCACCACCCCGATGATCTCCCGTTCTCTGCCGTACAATATCTTTTGTCCGACGGCTTCCTGGGCAGAGGCAAAGCCAAGTTCCAGTGCCGCTTTTTCGTTCACCATCACCTGGTCTACCTGATCGGGCGGGCGTTCGCACATTTGTAGCGTAAAGTTTTTTCCAGCAATGAGCGTAATGTCGTAGGTATCTAAGTAACAATGGTCAATATTCAGAAAATCATACACCTTCTTCTCATCTTCCGGCGCCGGATGAAGGCTAGTCACGCCCGACGTACTGAAGTTGTAATACATACCCGGTACGCTGCCACTTTTGGTATAGTTTTGCACAGAAGACAACTGTTCCAGTTCGTTTTGGAAAGAGGCAGTTCGCTGCGCAAATGAATCGTCTTTGCCTACCGAAGGCGCATAAAAAGTAAGCAGTTGCTCCATGTCCATATGCAAATCGCGGTTTTGCATAAACTGCAACTGACGAAACAGCACCAACGTACCGATCATAAGTATCACCGAAACTGAGAACTGGAAAACTACCAGTACCCGGCGAAGCAACACCCCCTTGCCGGCTTGGCCCAGTGCGCCTTTCAGCACCCGGAGTGGCTTGAAGGAAGATAGTACAAAAGCAGTATAGCTGCCTGATGCCACAGAACCGACCAGCAGCAACAAGACGCCTAACATCCAATCATGTTGTGGCGCCAGGCTTGCTAGCGAAAGCGTTTGCCCGGTGAGTTGGTTGAAATAATCCTGAACGAGTATAACAAGTAGCAAAGCCAGTCCGAACGCCAGGCTGTTCAATAGAAAAAATTCTCCTAAAAATTGCCCGATCAACTGCTTCCGTCGAGCTCCTACGACTTTGCGAACACCTACTTCTTTAGCCCGCTTCATCGCACCAGCCGTAGAAAGATTGATATAGTTGAGCCAGGCAATGAACAAGATCAACAAGGCAATACCGCTCAGCATATACACAAAGGGCAGCTTGCCAAACGTAGGATCGGTATCGACCAAAGATTGAGCCAAATGGACATATCGGAAAGGTTGCAGGCGAATGAGATCCTCGTCATCCGGCTGTAAGGTCATTTTATAGTCGGTAAGCTGCCCTTCTAACGCTTTATAGTCGGTACCGTCTTGGAGCAGCAAATACGTGTATACATATTGTGCATCCACGTTGTCTAACCTGGCCCAGTCGTTGCCATTACGGTTAGTCGGGTTAGCCAATGTCTGCAAAGAAAAGAGCATATCATACCGGATGTCGGAATTTTCGGGCATATCCTGGTAGACGATGCCTACTGTATAAGCCGTGTTGCCAAACATATTATTTAGCTTCAGCACCTTACCGATAGGCTCTTGGTCACCAAAATATTTCTGGGCATACGATTGAGATAGGGCAATCGTATTGGGTGCTTGCAGCGCGTTCGGGCTGCCTTGCAACACCGGAAACGAAAACATACGAAAGAAACTACCGTCGGCATACGCGATAGGCTCCGCTTCCAGGTGCGATTGCAGGTACTGACCCAGGCTATCGTCGTAATACGTGACCGTCCCCCGGGCAACGCCTTGGGCGATGCGGCAAAAGTCGGCTACCTCCGGAAAATTTTCTTGGCTAAACGCCGCCACCCCGGGCGAGATAACCTCCATACTTGGTTGCCCTTCTTTCTGAAACAACACCCGGTACAGATTGGGCAGTTGCGTATGAAAGCGGTTGAAACTCTGCTGATAGCCGACATATTCCAGGATCAGGATGAAAGCAGCCATCCCCAAAGCTAGTCCTGACAGGTTAATCACTGAAAAAGCTTTGTGCTTTTGCAACTGGCGACAAGTGATGTGGAAATAGTTTCTAAACATAGCCGTATGATTCGTTGGGTAGAATTTTCGTTTTCGGATATAGTCGGGATGCAGAAACATGAGCACGTTAAGCCAGTACAGTGCCTGTGCTTTTCGTAAGCTCTGTTCTTGCACTCGTAGCTGGAACAGTTCATACAGGTCTCCTTCTACTTCATCAACCAGTTCTGATCGGCAGTACCAGCGTAGAAACTGAGTAGCTAACCGGGGCGGAGATTTACTATTTTTTTGCTCTTCATTCATTCCGTAGAGAGTCTACTGGATTAGCCAGAGCTGCCCGAATAGATTTGAAACTAACCGTAAATAAGGCGATCAGTAGGCCGACCAATGCTGCAATACCAAACATCCACCATGCGAGGTCAATTTTGTAGGTAAAATCTGCCAGCCACTGCTGCATGAAGTAGTAACCCAACGGAGCGGCTACTACAAAGGCGATCCCGACGAGCAGTATTAAATCTTTGGTAAACAGGTAGACAATGTGAGATACGGTTGCTCCTAGCACTTTGCGTATGCCCATCTCTTTGGTTCTCTGAGCAGTAATAAAGCTGATGAGTCCATACAACCCTAAACAACCAATAAAAATAGCGATGCCTGCAAACAGTGTGAGTAGCCGAGAAGTCCGCTGCTCTTTTTCGTACCATGTAGCTAGGTCATCGTCCAGAAACTGATAGGTAAAATAATACTGCGGAAAAGCTTCTGTCCACTGTTGCTCAATATGATTAATAGCTTCTGATACCTGCTGCATGTTGATTCTGAAGGCCACTTGTTGAAACAAATTAGGAAATCGAGCCATAACAACCGATGGAATCTCGCGTTGCAACGAAAGCGAGTGAAAGTCTTTCACTACACCAGTAATAGATGCTTTCACTCCGTAGAAGCTCATTATCGTTCCCAAAGCATCTTGCGGATCTCGGATACCATTCGCTTTCAGAAAAGTCTCATTAACCAATATTTGCGTAGAGTCACTTTCTCGTAGATTACGCCCGGCTAGCAAGGAAATATCGTACAAACGTAAATAATGCTCGTCGATGAGCTTTACCTCGGTTGATTTTTCCTCATTGGGTAGGCTCTCAAAAGTATAATTCTTCCATGATTTATTAATCGTAGCCGAGGGAGCATTCAGGGAGAAACTAGCTGCCTCGATAGCTGCGTGCTGAACGGTAGTATTCCGAAGGGTCTGTAACTTGTCAGGATTACTTTCGGGAAGGTCAACCGTAATAACTGCCTCTTTTTCAAAACCCAATTCTGTAGTATTGAAGTAATGCATCTGGCTGACTACTACAATGGTACAAATGATCAATACTTGTGATAAGGCAAACTGAAAAATGATAAGCCCTCGGCGTAGGTTCAGCCCACCCGTTTGCTGATTGGTCAACGTATTTTTGAGCGCAGCTGCCGGACGAAACCGTGCCAGCACAATAGATGGATAAAACCCAGCTAATATGCCCACTGCTAGTGCAAGGCCAAAGGCGACGATTAAGGTCAACGGTTGATATAACCAGGATATATCTAAAGTAACCCCTAGCAATTCAGGTAAGTAAGGAAATACGACAGCAATTAATAGATAGGCTAAAAGCAGAGCAGCTAGGGTAAGGGCAAATGTCTCACTCATAAACTGACCAATCATTTGATAACGGGTACTTCCTAGCACTTTTCGTATGCCCACCTCTTTTGATCGCTTTACGGCTTGGGCGGTGGCTAAATTCACGAAGTTGATACAAGCGGTAATCAGTAAAAAGATGCCGATTAATGATAAACTGGTAATAGTCTGCTTACTGATAGAGCGTTTAGAAAAGTTAGTGTTCCCTATATCACCATTGTAGTGAATTTCGGATAGAGGTTGCAAAACGTGAGTGGTTCTTTCATCGGCTACTTCCTGACTAACATACTTGCTAATTGTGGCATGAAACTGCGTTTCTACTTCGCTTGGATCAGTACCTTCGCTGAGAAGCACATAGGTTTGATGGGAAGAATTAGTACTTAACCTATACTCTGCCCGATAACCCCCACCTTGTTGAAAAGTAGCGTAGGATATCGCAATCTGAATAGGCATATCGGTATTCAAGGGAGTATCTTCAAAAATACCACTGACAACAAGATCGTCCTCATTATTCAGTTTCATTCGCTTTCCTAAAGCATCACCATCAAAATATTTCTCGGCTAAGGCTTCACTAATAGCCACCTGACCCGGTTCGGCTAAAGATTTTTTAGGATCGCCTACCTTCCAGGGAAAATTAAAAATCTCAAAGAACGACGGGGTCATATAGTAAATGTACGACTCCCGAGTCAGCTCTTCGTTTACTTCAATTTGGGTTTGAGCAGGATTTAACCGATAAGCTACCGCTACATTCTCCACTTCCGAGTACTCATCTTCTATGACGGGCATTAATCCGGTAGGTGTTCCGGTGTCTCCATCCACTCTGATCTCATCAGGGTGACCCGTAAGCACGCGGTAGATGCGATCCGCTTGAGGATGAAAGTTATCGAAGCTTAGCTCAAAGCGCACTAATAAGAAAATAACCAGTGCTCCAGCAATACCCAGCGTTAGTCCGGCAATATTAATGGCGGCGAAGCTCCGGTGTTTTTGAATATTTCGTATGGCAATCGTAAAATAGTTCTTAAACATAGGAGTATGATTGGTATGATAATTTCGTTTTCGGATATAATCAGGATGAAAAAACATTAGCACATTGAGGTAGTAGAGAAGCTTAGCTTTTCTCAGACCTTTTGCTTCTACTCTTCGCTGAAAGAGTTCGTACAAGTCGCCTTCTACTTCGTCTAGCAACTCCGAGCGACAATACCAACGCAGGAAGCGGGTAGCCAAGCGTGGAGGTGATTTGCTATTTTTCTTATTATCACTCATTCTTTAAGACCTCAGCAGGCTTAGTATTGGATAATGAAATAGTATGATATGCTACAGCGAGCAAGACCATCGTTAAGGTTAAAAGTATGGCAATGGTAGGAAACACGATACCTAGATTTATCCGGTAAGAAAAATTCTGAAGCCAGTGGTTCATGAAGTAGTGCCCTATCGGAACACCAACCAGTGTGGCAACTAATAGTAGCCGTATAAATTCCTGTAAATTCAGTAGGGTGATTTGCCAAAATGTGGCTCCTAACACTTTTCTTACCGCTACCTCTTTTGCCTTTTGCTGCGTTAGAAAGGAAGCTAGCCCAAACAGCCCTAGACCAGCTACTATCAATGTTAAAATTCCAAAATAGTCTAAAAACCTACTCATCCTGGCTTCAGATGCATACAACCGATTCAAAGACTCGTCTACGAATTGATAATCAAATCCGTACGCTGGGTTAGCCTCTTTAAATAGCTGTTCCATGTGTTTTAGCGTTTCAGGAACGTCATTCCCGCTTAACCTTACCACAAACTGGTTGATACCCCAGCTTGGTGGGTTATTCACAATTACACAGGGTTCTATTTTTTGATGTAATGATTTAAAGTGAAAGTTTTTGACAATACCCGTTACCTCTCCTTCCATGTTCCCGTTGATGGTCATAGCTGTTCCTATCACGGAATTGTTGCCCAGTAGCTCAGCCGCACTTTCATTCAGGACAAAACTTTTCTTGTCTGACGAGGAAATGGTAGAAAACCCCCTTCCCTCCAAGATTTCCAATTGGTAGGTTTCAAAAAGATTTTCGTCGGCAAATATATAGCTTATCTTAGGTTGGTTTTCATCACTAATTCCTGACGCTGTTAACTCAGTATTGTTCTTTACATTGATTATGGCTTCAGAGCAAAGGGTGACATTTTTAATTCCGCTATAAGCTAACAATCGGCTCTTGAGAGCTTCTGTATGCTGTTTTGTTTCCCCCTCGATGGGAATAGTTATGAGATTCTCTTTTGTGTAGCCCAGAGGCTTATCTTTGATAAAATTTAGTTGCCCATTCACCACCAGCGCGCTAGTAATCAATAGAATAGATACTACAAATTGGGTTGTTACCAATACTCTTCTAAATGTTGCCTTTTGAGATGTTGACACCACCTTTTGCTGAAGAGCTTTCAAAGGGTAAAAGGACGATAGAATTAGGGCGGGGTAGATACCTGATAGAAAAGCAGTGGCGATAAATATAGCTAATAATCCTAATACAAAATACGTATTCTGAAAGTCTGCTGATAGGTCTCGCCAGGTAAACTCAATGAAGTAGGGTAGGATTAAATAAACGAGCAAAAGCCCTAGTAGCATTGACAGGAAAGTTACTACCGTCGATTCCACAAAAAACTGCTTCATCAATTGCCCATGCTCAACCCCTAGTACTTTTCGTACTCCTACTTCTTTAGCCCGGATGGTTGCCCGGGAAGTCTCGATATTGATGAAATTGATACAGGCAATGATTAGCAAGATAATGGCCGCGCTCGCAAACATATAAACGTACTTTATGTCAGCATTATTCCTGATTCCATCGGCGTTAATATCAGAAGAGTGAAGGTGTATCCGAGTTAAGGGTTGTAGCTTGATTTTATACGTGCTTTTTTCAAAATCAAAAGGCTTATCCCCTAAGCGGCCTGCGTGACGCATGTATAGTTCGGTAGCCTGTCGGCTAATGTCTTGGGGAGAGGCTGAACTCATTAATTGCACATAGGTATTGGAACCAGAGTTACGCCAGGTACCGAACTGCCCATCGTATTGGTTATTGGCAGTAAAAAAAGATATGGGTAATAAAAAATCGAACTGGAGATGCGAATTGGATGGAGGGTTTTGAAGTACCCCCGTGACAACCAAGTTCTGGTCAGTATTGATGATTATTTCTTTTCCGAGCGGATCATCATTCCCAAACAGATTTTTTGCCATCTTTTCCGTAACTACGATTGAGTAAGGATCAGTTAGGGCTTTTGCTGGATTACCCTGGAGCAATTGGAAAGAAAACATATCTAAGAAAGCTGGGTCCGCGAAAATATAGTCTGCGTTTTCTAGCGTCTTATCTTCGTAGCTGAGAACCTTAATGTTTTCCAAAAACGAAATACGGGTAAAATTCTTTATCTGAGGAATCTCCTCGGAGAGTGTAGGTCCAAGTAGGGCAGGGTCGTTAGCTGCTTGGTAGAAAATTCCATCTTCTGTATCGGTCAGTAATACTCGGTAAATAGAATGAGCCTGTTTATGAAATCTATCAAACGATAGCTCATGTTCCACCCATCGGAAAGCCGCAATGCAACCTCCGATACCCAGTGCCAATCCTAAAATATTAATAGCAGCATACAGCTTTTTGCTGAGAAGGTGCCGATAGGCTATTGTAAAATAACTTTTAAACATGGCAAGACGATTTACATTATAATGCTCTCTTCTCTTGATGTAAGCTGGTTGAAAAAACAGTAGCACATTAAGCCAGTAGCGTAGCTGCGCTATTCGTAACCCTCTCGCGTCTACCCGGCGTTTAAACAGCTCATACAAATCACCTTCCACCTCGTCCAACAGTTCCGGTCGACAGTACCAGCGTAGAAACTGAGTAGCTGATTTGGGGGGCGATTTTGCAGTATGGTTATTCTGCTCACTCATCTTTAAGACACTGCACCGGATTCACTCGCGCAGCTTTAATCGTTTGTGAACCTACAGTTAGCCAAGCAATCAGCAAAGCTACCATGCCAGCTCCAGCAAAGTACCACCATACCAAGTCAATACGATACACAAAGCCCTCCAACCATTGGTATGCAATAAAATAGCTAATGGGTAAGCCTAAAAAGATGGCCCCCAATACCATCCTGGTGAAATCACCGGATAATAATTGAACGATACTAACATTACTCGCTCCCAGAATTTTGCGAATACCAATTTCTTTCAATCTTCTTTCAGCAGTAAAGGCTACTAGACCGAACAGACCTAAACAAGAAATCAGGATCGTCAGCCCGGCAAAGTACTTAGATAGTACCGAAACCCGCTGTTCAGCCAAATAGAGGGATTGATAGTCTTCGTCCAGAAACCAATAGTGCCAATCCTGACTTGGATTAAACGCCTGATACAATTGTTGAAGATCAGCAAGTACCTTTTGCTCTTGTCCACTTTCAATCTTGACCGCAACCTTATCAGTTTCCGGAGGGTCTAAGTAGAGAAAAAGTGGTTTAATATCTTCTCGGAATGAGGCTACATGAAAGTCCTTGACGACTCCAATGATCTCTTTGTTACTGCCATTCACCTGAACCATTTGACCAATAGGATCGGTAAGCCCCATAAAATCAATCGCGGCTTCATTAAAAATGATCTTCGTGGTATCAGCTCCGAAGTCTTCCGAAAATGAACGGCCTGCCTGCATATCCATACCCAGGACTTCAATCAACCCAAAATTGGCAGCTACTTGCTCAAAAGCTGTTTTATCGGTAGGATCTTTACCCGGCCATTGTATTTCTCCAGTTGAATTATGATAACCGGTTAGGTCGTGCCTGCTGCTGGAAGCATTGACCACTCCAGGAATGTTTTTTACTTCCGTAAGAAACGTTTTCAAACGGTGTCCCGGTGACTGGCGTTCCGGCACCCCTTCTTCTCCTTTCAAAAGCCCTCCACTTCTAAAGAAGATAATCTGGTCTTGTTCATATCCCAGGCTTTGCGTCTGTACAAACAAAATCTGCTGGTAGACCACCCATACAGATACCATTAAAATGATGGACAACGTAAATTGAAAAACTACCAACCCTTTCCTGGCCCAAGCATCACCTACTGCCTTATTCAATTTACCTTTCAGTATCGTAGTAGGATTGAACCCTGATAGATATAATGCGGGGTAGCTACCCGCCATCAGACCAGTAAACGAGACGATTCCCAACAACGAGGCAACCAATGTCACATCCCACAGAAGACTTAGCTGTTTTCCGGTAATCTGGTTAAACGAAGGCAGGAATAGTAGCACCAATAGTACCGCTACTACCAGGGAAAGTAGTGCCATGAGAAACGATTCGCTGAGATACTGATAAATGAGCGAGCCACGAGACGCCCCTACCGCCTTCTTAATGCCTATTTCTTTGGTTTTTCGTGATGCCCGAGCGGTAGATAGGTTCATAAAGTTGATACAAGCAATCAACAGTATGAAAACGGCAATCACCGAAAATAGCCGGACATATTCTATACGTCCTCCCGTCTGAACCCCGTTTTGGTAGCGATTGTAGAGGTATTGATCTACATAGGGTGAAATAAAATGAGTACGATGGAATATCGCCCCATCGGTCTTGACTTTGACAAAATCAGCAATCTTATCGTTGAATCGCTCAATGTCGGCACCTTTTTTCATCAACAGGTATGCCCGAGGCATGATATTACCCCACTCATTCACTCCTTTATAGTCATCCCGGTAGGCTTCAAAGGTCAGCAGAAAATCAGGTCGAGTAGAAGAATGAGAAGGTATATCTTCAAATACGCCTGAGACTTGGTACTGCTTTTCTTGTTGCCACACTATGGTTTTACCGACGACGTTTCCACTGGTGCCAAACAAACTTGTAGCCAAACTTTCGGAAAGAACGATCGCTTTTTTGTCGGATAATACCTGGTTTTTATCTCCTTGTATAAGTGGATAAGAGAATAGGTTAAAGTAATCAGCACTAGCATACAATCCGGCCGCCGTAATATCAGTGTTATCTACTGAGAGCGTGTAGCTGCTCATGTAGGTGGTGGTGACAGCTTTCTCTACTTCGGGCATTTCATCCACGAGGGCTTCGGCCATCGGTCCGGATGTGATGGGTATTGTCCAGAGCCCCTTGGTTTGCTCTAAATGCTCCATGACCTGATATAAACGGTCGCTGTGCACATGGAACCTATCCATACTAAGCTCGTCATAGACCCATAGGAAAATAAGTAGCGCACACGCCAATCCGGAGGATAAGCCAATGAGGTTGATAAAGAAGGTACTTCGGTAGCGTTGAAAGTTTCGGAAAGCAATTAAGAAGTTGTGTCGTAACATAGCCGTATGATTGGTGGAGTATCGTCTTCGTTTTCGGATATAATCTGGTTGAAAAAACATGAACACGTTGAGCCAATAGCATAGCTTCGCTTTTTGTAGTCCTGTTATTGCTACCCGTCGCTGAAAGAGTTCGTACAGATCACCCTCAACTTCATCCAGCAACTCTGAGCGGCAGTACCAGCGTAGAAACTGAGTAGCCCACTGAGGTGGTGACTTACCGTGTTGGTTGCACTTGTTACTCATCCTTCAAGCAGACAGTCGGATTAACCCGGGCGGCTTTTACGGTTTGTAGACCCACTGTGAACCACGCAATCAGCAAGGCTAATAAACCAGCCAGCGCAAATATCCACCAGGGAATAGTGGTCTGATAAGCGAACCCTTCTAGCCAACGTTGAGCCATAAAATAGCTGATGGGTAGGGCAATGAGGATAGCCATTAGTACCATTCTGGTAAAGTCGCCCGATAGAAGGTAAACAATGTTCCAGTTGCCTGAGCCCAACACCTTACGAATACCAATCTCCTTAAGGCGTCGCTCAGCTGTGAAAGCAGCTAAACCAAACAAGCCCAGGCAGGAAATAATGATCGCAATGCCCGCGAAGTACTTGGATAGGGTAGAAACCCGCTGCTCCGCCGCGTACATAGATTGATACTCCTGATCCAGAAATTTGTAATCGAAAGGAAAACCGGGGTAGAAGGTCTGAAACAGTGACTGAAGCTGAGCGATTGTCTCTGCTTCCTCGCCTGCATTGATTTTAACCGCAACCGACCAGGTTCTTCGCGGGGATAACCAAAACATCATAGGCTTGACTTGTTCGTGTAACGACTCAAAATGAAAATCTTTGACTACCCCAAGAATTTCCAGTTTTTCATTCCCCCACACGACGGTTTTACCGATTGGGTCAGTAAATCCTATGTGTTCAATGGCCGCCTCGTTAAAAATAATCTTAGCACTATCGGTACCGAACTCTCTAGAAAATGTCCGCCCTTCTTTCATTTCTACCCCCAGTAGCTCGAGCATGTCATAGCTAATGGGCATCATCTCAAACTCAGTTCTATCATCCGGATCTTTACCGGGCCACTCTACCCCGTAGGTAGCCGCAATATGCCCGGTCATGTCGTGCCCCATACTAGAGGCACGAAGTATACCTGGTATTTTTCTGGCTTCGGCCAAAAAGGTTTCTAGATTACCCTCTTCCCAGTCTACCCGGTCGAAGTAGAGAATATTATCCTTATCGTATCCTAGATTTTTATTCTGTACGAATTCAATCTGTTTGTACACAACAAATACGGAGACTATTAGGATGATGGATAAGGTAAACTGCAATACCACGAGTCCTTTGCGGGTCCACAGCTCTCCCACGGATGTATTTAATGCTCCCTTCAGTACTTTCGCCGGATTGAATCCAGACAGATACAATGCCGGATAACTCCCGGCCATGAAACCAGTAAACAGGGTGACGGCCAGAAACGAGAGAGCTAGCGAAGCGTTAATGGGTAGATAAAGCTGCTTACCCGTAATTTCATTAAATTGGGGAAGAAGTAGTTGGACCAGTAGAGCCGCCACTACTAACGCAAGCATCGCCATCAACGTAGATTCCCCCAGATATTGAAATGCCAAAGCAGAACGCCTAGCCCCAATCGCCTTTTTAACCCCTACTTCTTTCAATCTTCGAGAAGCTCGGGCGGTAGATAAATTCATGAAGTTAATGCAGGCGATGAGCAGTATAAAAACCGCAATTACTGAGAATAGCCTTACGTAGTCAATTCTACCTCCGGCCTGTTGGCCGTTTTCGTAATTACCGTATAGGTAATTTTTTGAGTAGGGGGTAACGAATAAAGTACGGTGAGCCACTTCATCGTTCGTTTTCCGAGTGATAAGATCGGCGATCTTTTCATTTAGTGCATGCACATCAGCTCCCGGCTTGAGCAGCACGTAGGTCTCCGGCCAGGAGGTAGCCCAACGCGTGGCCCATCCGTTTTCATCCAGAAATATTTTAAATGATAGTACGAAGTCAAACTGCATGGAGGAGTTGCGAGGTGGGTCGGTAAAAATACCCGTAATCTGGTACTCCTCTTCGTGCTGCCATTCTATTGTTTTGCCCACCACATTCTCCGTAGTACCAAACAAATTCAGGGCTAAAGTTTCGGATATTACTATGGCACTTTTATCGGCGAGCACCTGACTGGCATCACCCTGCTGAAGTGGAAAAGAAAACAACGTGAAAAAATCTGCCCCCACGTACTGCCCCATTGCTTTAACGTCTTTATCCCCTACCGAAAGCGTGTACTGATCGAGACCAAACCCAGGCGCAGCGTACTCTACTTCGGGCATTTCCTCTACTAAGGTTTGCGCCGTAAGGCCGGGTACCCAGGTGGAGGTGACTAGTTCGTTACCTTGTACTCGATGCTGCATTACCTGATAGAGGTGAGCATCGTTTTTATGGAATTTATCCATCGCTAGCTCATCCGTTACCCATAGGTAGATTAATAAGGCACAGGCTAAGCCGGACGATAAACCTACTAGGTTGATAAAAAAAGTGCTTTTGTAGCGTTGGAAACTACGGAACGTAAGCAAAATAGTATGTCGTAGCATAGCTAAATAATTTGGGGAGTAAAATTCTTTTCGTCTTCGGATATAGTCAGGGTGAAAAAACATCAGCACGTTGAGCCAATACAGCAACCTTGACCGCTGCAACCCTTTCGCTTCCACTCGTCGCTGAAAGAGTTCGTACAAATCACCTTCTACTTCGTCTACTAACTCAGGGCGACAGTACCAGCGAAGGAAGCGAGTAGCCCAATTCGGGGGGTAAGGGTGATATGAAGATTTGCTATCCATCCTTTAAATATTGCCCCCCTCCCAAACAACTCGAGGAACCGCTTGCCAAAGCGCATTACGAAGCTGCTTGGCTTCCCGTAATGCGTCTTTCCCAGAGTTGGTGATGGTAAACAGTCGCTTTTTGCGGCCGCCCCGCTCTTCGGTAGCTCCACCCATGTGAGAGTGTAAGTAGCCCTTTTGCTCCAGTCGCATCAGGGTTTTATGCACTGAGCTTAGAGTTACTTTACGCTTAGTGCGCTGTTCAATTTCATCGGTAATGGCTAAGCCATAAGCGTCGTCGTAGAGAATGCCCACGGTGAGCAGTACGATCTCTTCAAATTCACCTAAATGGTTACGTTGATTCATTTGTTTCACCTTTGTCTATTTTTTATTGACAATGACGGTGCCAAGGCGATAAAATCAGTAAAATGAGGTAAATAGGGGACGCAGAGTGTTCACTTTCGTTCAAAAGCTGTTCGTTACCGGACAAGCAGATCAAATTCAAAGAAACCTATTATTCCTATTTTTTCGCTACGATTGTATCGTGGAAAATGACCGCACTATTGAGGATCGGATCACCGAGCGATTATTAGCTGAAATGCTACGAAAGCAAGACCAGCAGACGGAATTACTATCCCAGATGGTAGCTAGTGATGAAAAATAAAATTCTGGAGAATCATTCAGGTATTTTGAAAGAACATTCGGGTATTCTGAACAAGCTGGTGGAGGGGCAGAATACTATTGTAGAGAAAATGAACGAGAGCACAGCTAACGCTGAGTACAATTTTAAGAAGCTGTTTTAGTTATTAGTTCGAGAGCGAAAACAACGGATTTTGGAGCGAAACAAGGCACTTTTGAAGGTCGTAGCTAGAGCTACGGGCTGAAAAAGTAACGAAGTTGCAGCCCAAAAGGCGTGTTTGCAGCCCGAAAAAACTAACTGAAACAGCTTCTAAGCTAGTAGTAGGAGAATTAAAGGCGCTACGGGAAGACCTCAATAGGTTGGATGAGTTTGGGCAGCGGCAAATCTTGGAACGAAAAGTAGGCTAATCAAAAAACTGCCACTTAATCCCTACATCGAGTACAAGTGGTTGACCCGGATAAAAAGGAGTAGTAAAGTAGCCATCTTCAAACTCGAATAATCCAGCACTGACCTGGGGCATACGCAAAAATATTCGGGCAGTGCGTACTTTTAAATTCACGAATACATCAGCAATTGGAAAGCTCTGGCCATTAGGTAGCGGAGTAGAAAAATTTCCGATAAGACCGACCGTTTCTATCCCCTCAGCACTAGGCTGTAAAAAAAATTGCTGGGTAGCTACATCGTAATCGTACGCCAGATAGGAACTGGTGTAGTGAATATCAGTGCCAATTTGTAGTATAATCTTTCCATCTAGAAAGATGTTCTCGTAGTACAGGCGGGCAAAAGCAGTGAGTTCAGGAATAGGATAGAAGTCAGCCGCTCGTCCGCTCTTGAGCGTGTAAATTGCCTGCCCTTGAAAGTGCATCTTCTTTAGAAAATCAATCCGAACTTCAGCACCCGGCGAAAGTAGTTGTACTGCCCCACTGGCTTGCTCCGGAAAAGCTTGTCGACTGTTAAATGTGGTATCGCGCCGATAATAGATGGGGCGACTGATGTTGGTAATAGAGGCAAACGGACGCAGGTAAATGCTCGGGAAGGGATATTCCAGCGAACCCGATAATTGATCAATACCCGTAGAGGCAAAAGAATTTCTCCAATAATTATGATTGCCGATAAATTGCTGATCGATAAATGTTGGCAGCACCAGTGCCCGGGTAGCCCGAGCTTTCAGAATAGGATTGCTAAACTCTGCATCGATCCGATAGCTTTCGGTGTTCAGGTAGTCCACACCACCGCCCAGAAAAGTGCTGTCGCCCAGATCTAATCGTAGGTCAAACCCGGCATAAAGTTCGGTAAAATCCTCACCGTCCACTTGATTATCTCCGTAAACAGGTAGTGTCGGCACTGTATCTTGGCTATAGTAAACAATGGGGCGGCGGATGCGGTAGTGGACACTATAGAATAGATTGCCCAGACTACCCTTCATGCCCACTTCATTGTCCCAAACATCGTACTTAATCCGGTCAACCGTTCGGGTGGTATCTAGTAATACCCGGGAAAAATAGCGGGTAGCTGTGACAGTATCAATGGTTTCGCCGCTGGGCTGAAAATAAAGGAAGTTGTTCTGATGGCGACGGGTAAACTGATGATAAACCTGAAGTAGCTCATTTAGCTCGTACTGATGGTACAGGTGATAATTAAACCGAAGCTCCTTGGCCTCAAACTCTCTCAGCCAAACCGGGGAATTTCTACCATCAAAAAATTCATCCAAACCGGTATCTGGATCCGTATTTTCTACTACCCCCCCCGATTCGTTGACGTTATGCCCAAACCGAGTAGCGTTTGCCATGAGTTGGTAGCGCTTATCTTCGCTCCGGTAGTGAACAAAAGCGGTAATATTGCTAGAAGGGGGCACTACCTTATCGCCCTGGTTGCGAGTAGCTGCTAATTGCTTATCTATACTCAAGAATCGCCCATTGAAGCCGAAATTAAGATTGGCTCCAATATTTCGGGAGAAAGTAATATCTACTACGTCACGCCCTTGCCCCCCGAAGTTAATGTACATCTGGGTGAAGGGCGACTTGGTGTCGTAATAGCGCACATCTTCGGGTTCATTTACGTAGATGTCGTAAGCATCCAGACCAATATCGGTTCCAACTACCTCAGGAACTACCGGATAGATGTTACGGCTTGCCATACCAATTGTACCTAAATACTGCTGATAGTTTAGAAAATTCTCTACCCGGCTGTACTTATGTACTCCGGTGAGCACCGTATCTACCTGCTGATAAATAACCCGGTTGCTTTGCAGATCCGACTGATAAATATATTGAGAAGTTTCGGGTCCATACTGTACGGTATCTTCTTGGCTTTTGGTTGTGGTGTCAGTCGGAATACTAACCCTGCCCGGGCGCTGAGCATAGGCTACACTTACACTGAATAGCAATAGTGCCCACCCGACCAACAGCCTGAGTAATCGTTTATCAGATAAAAAACCTTTCAAGGTTGCGTAGCAGGAAGTATTGACTGGCGAAGCCAAGTGAGAAATGCCGTATCGTCGGGAATGAAGCAGGGTTTTATTGGGATGTAGAACAAGGGTAACTGCTGCCATTGGTCTTTAAGTGGGCCGCTAATCATTTTCACCATATCCTTTTCGGTAGTCATCAAGCAGGTATTTTCCGAAACCCGATCTTGAAGATGTTCAATATCTTTTTTCGTATAACGGTGGTGATCGGCAAAAGTAATACATTCTTTGGTAAGAAAATGCTGCTGTACGTATTGTTGAAACAAAGCCGGACGGGCAATCCCCGAAAATGCAACCACTTCAAGCTGTAACGAGGTCGAGTCAAACACTGGCTCAGGCTTGGCGTAGCAGATACTACTAAAGAAAACAGGCGTTTTCGTCGCAGTGTAATGGGCAATCTGATGGGTAATATCCTCTCGCTGAGTTTCGTTGAGATCCACTGGGCATTTGGTAACAATCACCGCATCGGCCCGCTTCGCTCCCGAGCGCGACTCCCGCAACCGCCCGGCCGGAAGCACCCAGTCTTGGTAAAACGGTCGGTCAAAGGAGGTAAGTAATAAATTCAGGTTACGGGCAATGGCTCGGTGCTGGTAAGCGTCATCTAATAAAATTACTTGGGTTTCAGGATGATGGTGCATAATTTCCGGTACGCCTAGCACCCGTTCCTCAGCCACTGCTATCGGCACGGTTCTACTCCGATATTTTTGGTAAAACTGGTACGGTTCATCGCCCAGTGTCTCGGCGGAGTCTTCGTCGGTAGCCCGCCGCACCCCGCGGGTTTTTCGTCCGTAGCCCCGGCTTAGTATTGCTACTGAATAGTTTTCTTCCAGTAACCAGTCGGTTAGGTACTCAATCATGGGTGACTTTCCGGTACCGCCCACGCTGAGGTTGCCTACGCTGATAATAAAAGGTGTAAAATTGAGCATTCTTTGATAACCCGTATTGTACAGATGGTTACGAAAGCGGGTGATGCCGTCGTACAATCCAGCCAGTGGCCAAAGTATCAACTGACTAAGTGTAGGTAACGGTGACTTGCGGGAGTTTGCCAAAGGTGAGTGGTATGACTAAGCCTTGGGTTCTTTGAGAAATTTTATGATAATCCCGAGCTGACCCAAATGATAAATATCGTGGTGTAGCATTCCGTGAATCACAAACCGATACGGATAATCACCTTTAAAATCAGTGTCATAATAGTGTTCATTCAAAAAGCTATCATCTTTCGTCTGAAGCAGCTTGATCATTTGTGATAGACTATTTCGGTATTCGGACTTGATTTTGTCCCAGCCGATTTCTTTAAGTTTGTAGTTAGGTAACCAGTTTTCCTCACTATCGTCGGTGAGCCTTCCCGTTCCAGTTTCGATTTTCAGAATAGTTTCTTTTCTCCACACCGTTAGGTGGGAAATTATCTCAGCTACACTGTGTAGGTTAGGGATTGGGCGCACGAAAGCTTCCTCTTCACTAATTGAGATTAACTTTTTATCAAAATTTGCCCCCATCCAGTTTTTGCCCTCCTGAATATTCTTTAATTGAAGGATTATGCTCTCAATTGAAACGTTCACCCCCATTATATCTGTTAACTTCATACGAAGTAAACGAATGCTATTTACTTTATCAATGACACTCGCCAGTTGTAGCCATTATTAGTTCAAGATTAGTGCGAAGCACGCCTTTCTAGCACGATATATGATATTTAACTACCATTAAACTTTAATACGTATGGGTCTCAAAGCAATAGTTTATTTACTGGGAATGATACTGTCAACGATAGGAAGTTATCAGGTGGTTGAAGTAGACGACCATCTCACCTACAATAATGAAAGGGCAGGTACAGTATCTGAGATAGTCAGAGAGGATCAAGAAGTAGACCATACAGCCATCTCAGCAGTAAAGACTGGTGATCAAAGAGTAACGCTGAACAGTCAGTGGGGATATATTTTTTCCGATCCTATGTATTTACTCCTTGTAGCAATAGCTATTCTCTTGAACATAGTGTTGTTACGAAAGCTAGTTAAAAAGGAGCTTTAGAAGCTATCATTTCCATTAATCAGCATTTTGTGTCCTCGCTCTACTTCTATTCATTTGCTTCATGGCCCAAATACACGATATAACCACCTACCTGGAAACTATCGCTCCCCGCAGCTACCAGGAATCTTACGATAATGCTGGACTGCTTACTGGAAATCCGCAGGCGGAAGTAAGCGGGGTGCTGGTCAGTTTAGATGTTATTGAGAGTATAGTAGATGAAGCCATTAAGCAAGGTTGCAATCTAATTGTTGCCCACCATCCGATTATTTTCCGGGGACTGAAGAGCCTGACCGGGCGTACCTATATTGAACGGACCATCATCAAGGCGATAAAGAATGATATTGCCATCTACGCCATTCATACCAATCTGGATAATGTGTACAATGGCGTAAACGCAAAAATCGCTGAGAAACTGGGTTTACAGCAAACCCGCGTGTTAGTCCCTAAATCACAAACCCTGCAGAAAATCACCACCTTCGTGCCCCGCGAAAATGCCGAAGCAGTACTGAATGCTCTCAGCCAGGCTGGAGCGGGTAATATTGGCAACTACCAAAATTGCAGCTTCCAGGTAAGCGGCACCGGAACATTTCAGCCTAATAAGCAGGCCAACCCCCATATTGGTGAAGCCGGAAAACTAGAGCGGGTGGATGAACAGCGCATCGAGGTGATTTTACCGAACCACCTGACTAATCGGGTGCTTCAAGCGCTGCGAACGGCGCATCCTTACGAGGAAGTGGCTTACTACCTACATGATTTGGAAAATGAGAATCAGGAAGTGGGCTCAGGTATGATTGGGTTGCTGCCTCAGGCTCAGCCAGGTGCAGAATTTCTGGGTTACCTCAAAGAAAAAATGAATTTGTCGATTATTCGGCATACCGCTCTACTAGATCGCCCGGTGAAAACCGTAGCCGTTTGCGGGGGATCAGGTAGCTTTTTATTACCGCACGCTATCCGGCAGCAAGCCGACGCCTACGTGACCGCCGATTATAAGTACCACGAATTTTTTGATGCCGACGGACAGATTATGATTGCTGATATTGGGCACTACGAGAGCGAGGTTCACACAAAAGAGCTGATCCAGGAATTATTATGCCAAAAATTTGTTAGTTTTGCAGTCCATTTGGCAGAGACCAATACTAATCCCGTTTTTTACACCTAATAATACGTATGGAAAGCACCACCACGCAGCAAAAAACCGTAGCCGAGAAGCTGGATATGCTGATGAAGCTACAGAATATTGACTTGGAACTGGATGAGATTAAAAAGATCCGCGGGGCCTTACCGGAGGAGGTAAGTGATCTGGAAGACGAAATTGCGGGCTATCAAACCCGGCACGACAAATACGTAGGCGACGGAGAGCAACTGGAAAGCGATATTCAGCAGAATAAAGAGGCGATTAAGGAAGCAGAGGGGCTAATTAAAAAGTACGAAGAGCAGCAGATGAATGTGCGGAATAACCGCGAGTACGACGCCATCACCAAAGAGATTGAACTACAAAACCTAGAGATTCAAATCTCGGAAAAGCGCACCCGGGAAGCTTACGCCAAGATAGATCAAACTAAAGAGCAGGTGGAAGCCACTAAAGAGCTAATCGATCAGCGGCAAAAAGACCTGGAGAGTAAGCGACAAGAGCTAGAGCAGATTGTAACCGAAAGTGAAGAAGATGAGAAAAAATTGCTTGACGAACGGGGAAAAGTAGCCGAAGAGATCGCCCAGGTAGACCAAAAGCTGGTAAACTACTACGAAAAGCTGCGCAACAGCCTCTCAAATGGGTTAGCCGTAGTGAAAGTAGTAAGGGGTGCTGCCGAAGGCTGTAATATTATTATCCCTCCCCAGCGCATCGTAGAAATCAAAGAGCGTAAGCGGATTATTTTTGACGAATACTCCGGGCGTATTCTGGCTGATGTGGAAGAGGAGGCGATTGTCGAAGAACCCAAACCACGCCGAGGGCGACGAAAAGCTAAATCTTGATTTAGTAGTACAATCCTGATTATAGAAAAGCAGCTTATGAGCTGCTTTTTTTGCTCGAGGACTGTTAAACAGTTGGCCTGTTACAATTTCCGATAGGATTTGTATCTTCAGCTAATAACATCACAAGACAGTAAAGCTTAGCGATGGATGATACATTACCGACCTAAACCGAAAAAGATGCACCGCCGGACATTTCTGAAGAATGTGGCTTTGACCCTACCCGCTGCTTCTTGCTTATCTTACTTCAATGCCCTAGCCGCTATTGATCGCCAAAAAGTAAAAATTACTGATGTAAAATGCGTTCGCACTAAGATCAATTTCCGGGTAAGCCCATTGGTGAAAATAGAAACCGATGCGGGCATTATCGGCATCGGTGAGTGCCACCACGATGAAAACGGATTAGGAGCTAAGGATGTAGTGTTGAATGTTTGTAAACCGATTCTGATGGGACAAGACCCGCTTGATTTGGAGTATTTGGTATTTAAAATGAGTACCCGTACTTCCTACTACGGCGGAAATCATGGCGTAGCTACCCACGCTATCACTGGGGTAGAGATGGCTCTCTGGGATATTATCGGGAAGATTACTGGGCAGCCGGTGCATAAAATTCTGGGCGGAGGCTCGCACGTTAATCAGGTGCGAGCGTATCTTTCCTCAGGACCAGAGGATAAACTGGATAAATCTTCCTGTGCCGAGTTTGCCGACCGCATGCGTAGCATGGGCTGGACAGCGGCTAAGGTAGGTATTATTCGCGATCAACGCTGGGATGAGTTGGACAACCGCCGTATCTCCAACGTAGAAGTGAACCGTAACTCTGAGGGCTACGCCAACCTTCGGGAGGCCGTAGGCTGGGATTTTGATATTGCTGTGCATTGCCACTGGGAGTTCGATTTCGACAGTGCGCTTCGGCTGGCTCGGGCGGTAGAACCGATCCGCCCCTGGTGGATGGAAGATCCCTTACCCATTGGCTACAACGAACAGTGGGTGAAACTTACCGAACAATCGCCCGTACCCATCCTCTGCGGAGAAAACCTCTACGGTCGACAGGATTTTCGTCCCTTCATTGTGAATCAGGGAGTGAATATGATTGAAATTGACGTGGCTATGGCGGGTGGGTTGCTGGAAGCTAAAAAGATCGCTGATCTGGCCGAAACCTACTATATTCCCGTGGCTACCCACAACGTAGCCGGGCCCATTGCGACTATCGCGTCGGCTAACCTGGCGGCCTCGGTACGGGAGTTTCTTGGTCACGAAGTGTTTACGAGCACTCCTGAGAACCGGGAAGGAAAAGGAGTAAACGGCGATCAGGACGTGTTGGGCTACGACAAGGAAATGGTCAAGGATGGCTACCTGCAGCTTAGCAACCGGCCCGGCCTGGGCATAGAACTAAACGAAGACCTTGTAAAAAGTTATCTAGTGGATGGTGAGGACTGGTGGGACTAAATATTGTGTTCATGTGCTGAAGTGTTTGAGTGTTTAAGCGAATGTCGCGCGGTGTTTAGAAAGCACTTCAACCTGAACACACGAACACATTAATTTATGTACGTATTCGGACAGTTTTGCCCGGCATCGTACAATCCAATAACGATTTAGTATATTTGTAGTACCGATAAAGCTACTGGCATACAACTTGCAACCCGGCAAGCAACTGACTCGACAACACTATGCTCACCGCTGAAACTACCTGTTATCATCTGGTCTGGCGCGTTTACTACTGGTTTACGCAAAGTAAGCTCACCGTACGATCTGCCTCCCCTACTTCACTAACTTCCCGTTCGGCTTCCCCTTCTTCAGAACCTTCGGTAGAAACCTACTTTCGCACCTACTACGCCCCTCTCTGCCAAACCGTTCATAAAATGGTGCGAAGCTCGGCGGTCGCAGAAGATATTGTACAGGATGTTTTCCTGAAAGTCTGGAATAACCGCACTCAGCTAGACGAACAAAAATCAGTGAAAGCCTATCTGTACCGAGCCGCGATTAATACGACTCTCAATTATCTAGAGAAAACTAAAGCCCACACCTCGCTAGATAGCGAGTACGAAAGTCAATCCGGTGTTAACACTACTGATGAAAGTTTGGCTTACCAGGAGACTGAACAACGTATTCAGGCAGCTATTGCCAGTTTGCCCCCCAAGTGTAAAGTTGTTTTTACACTAAGTCGCTTTGAGGATAAGAGCTACGCCGAAATTGCCCAAACCCTCAACGTATCAGTGAAAGCCGTTGAAAAACATATGGGAAAAGCCCTCAAAATTCTGCGGGAGCAGCTCAAGGACTATTTTCAATCAACTTTTTGAAAAATTTTTCGCCCGCTAGGTAGGGTAGTTAGCTACTTGTCGGTAATAGTAATAGTTAGTACAATACATGGGAAAGCCCAATGACGATATCTGGACATTAGTCGCAAAACAGATTACGGGTGAGTTAACCGAAGAAGAAGCCAAAGAACTGGCTAACTGGCAACGGCAACGTCCAGAAAACGATACACTCGTTGAGCAAACCCGAGAGCTCTGGCGTGAAAGCAAGTCGGGTGAGCCTTTTTATCAGCCGGATGTAGAAGAAGGCTGGCAACGCTTTCTGTTTCGGCGTGAGCAACAGGTAAATAATTCATCAAGAATGATGAGTGTTGATCAACCACCCAAATCACGAAATCTGGTTTGGTGGTCGAGCATTGCTGCCTCAGTCACACTACTGCTCGCACTGGGGTGGCTATGGCAAAGCCGTACTGCGGAAACCAACTGGCAAGCGTTTGCGACCGCTAGCGGGGAAACACGGCAATTAATGCTGCCCGACAGTAGTCAGGTTTGGCTAAATAGCAACAGTACCTTGCGCTACGCCGATAACTTTAGTGTGGAGAACCGCACAGTATATCTGGAGGGAGAAGCCTTCTTTGATGTAAAACAAGCGGAAGGAAAACGGTTTACGATCTTTAGCGGAGGGGCTAAAACTGAAGTAATTGGCACTTCTTTTAATCTGGAAGCCTATCCCAAGGCGCCCGTGGCAGTGCAGGTAGTGAGTGGAAGAGTGGCGTTCTCGTCGACAAATGAGGATGATACCGTTTTTCTGGAAGCGGGTGAAGAAGCTGTACTAACTGAAAATACGGCTCTCGTTCAGAAGCAGGAAATCAGTAATCCTAACTTCCGTGCCTGGCAGAACAATGTACTAAAGTTTAATAATACTAATTTGGAGCAAATTGCTCATCAGATGGAAGAGCACTTTGGAATTACCATTAACCTGGCTGAGCCAACGCTGGCTAACTGTCGCTACACGGCTACTTTCGAGGACGCTACTCCCGAGTCAGTACTAACTACTTTATCAGCTATTGGCAATTTATCGTACCAACAGCAAGGCGAGCAGTATACCCTGAATGGGGCTGGCTGCCAAAAATGATCTTCAGCATTTAAACACTAAACGTGATGACAACTTCATTATATTCTCTCGTGGGAGGGCTGTTACTACTATGTCTAAGCAGTTTCTACCCACCTCAAACCGATATTCTTCAGCAAAAAGTATCGGCTACTTATCAAAATGCTACTCTACAAGAGGTGCTGATTGATCTTCAGCAGCAGTACGGGCTAAAATTTGCCTATCTCAATAATGAGTTACCTAACGGACAGTCGGTTACGCTAAATCTTGAGAACGTATCTCTAGGTAAAGTACTAGATACCATTCTTAGCGACACTTCCCTGTCATACCAGTTGGTAGATGATCAGATTGTACTAAAAACTGTCCCAGAGAAGCAAGAAACCCATAAACCAGCCCCAGAGATACAAAAAACTGATGCTCCCAATCAAGACTCCAGCACCAGCACTAGTTCCACTAGTACTTCTGGTGCTGAATTAACTGCATCTACCGAAACGGACGTATCACCTACCATAGGAGAGGAACCACCTACGGAAGACAGTGTGTCCAATAGCCAATCACCTGATGAGGCTTTCCCGAGTGATAATGCGCTTAGCGATGTTATTCAAGAACAAGAAAGTCCAAATGAGGAAATCACAAAGGTTCCAGCTGAGAAAGCTACAGTTACCGAACAATCTAACTCAGTTACTACAGCCGATACTGTGTTGGCAACCATAACGAAACCCCCCCCTCCGGTTGAGAAAAAGATTGAAAGCAATCAACCGGAAACCAACCGGACTAGTGAGCCAGACAAGACGCCTATCTCCGACAAGATCACCCAAGAAATTCGGCGAGGAATGAACTATGCGATCTTTGATAACTTACCGGATGAATCATCTTATGAAAATAGGCCACTACATATCGGATTTATTTACCCACTCAGTACCAACGGAATTAAGGCCGGACAGTACGTCAACCGAGTATCACTCCATGCCCTCATTGGCTACTCCGCTGGACTCGACGGTATAGAAGCCTCTGGCTTGGGCAACGTAGAGAACGACTTTGTAGACGGTGCCCAGTTTGCTGGATTCTTTAATCTGGTGAAAAATCGGGTAGAAGGCGTGCAAGGGGCAGGCTTCCTTAACCTGAATGGGGGGGCCCTGAAAGGACTACAGCTTGCTGGATTCTTAAATACCAGCCTCGATTCAATAGAAGGCATACAAGGTGCGGGGTTCCTGAACGTATCTACTGGCTATACCGATGGCGTACAAGGAGCTGGATTTAGCAACATCATAACTCAGGAAGCTCACACCGTGCAAGCTTCTGGGTTTGCTAATATTGCTACTAGTAGTCTGAAAGGAGCGCAATTCACCGGATTTGGAAATTACGCGTACGATGTGGAAGGTGCCCAAGTTGCTGGGTTCGTTAACATTGCTACTGGCGATGTAAAGGGTTTCCAGGGTAGTGGCTTTATCAATGTCGCTCGCAATGTAAAAGGAATACAACTCAGCGTATTCAATGTAGCCGATAGTGTTGACGGTGTGCCAATTGGTTTATTGAGTATTGTCCGCAAGAATGGCTATCGCACCTTAGAAGTGTGGGGCGGAGAAACCATGCACGCCAACGTGGCCTTCAAAATTGGAGTTCGGGAGTTTTACAATATCTTTTCATTCGGCTCACAATTTACCGATACTGATTTCCGCTACGGAATAGGCTACGGAGTAGGTCATATTACTGCACTATCACCTACCATTGATCTTTCCATAGATTTACTTGCTCAGCAAGTTTACGAAGATGCTAATCAGATTTTTAGTACTAATAATGGTAACAACCGACTTAACCTACTCAATACCGCCCGCTTCGGATTTGCCAAGCAATTTTCCCAGCATTTTGGGGTTTTTGTTGCGCCCACGTTCAATGTATTGGTATCTGAGATAAGAAATACGGACGGAAGCATTGGTAGCAACTTAGCCCCATATACTTTCTTTGATGAAACTTATAACGGCCGGACTAGAGTACAGATGTGGGCAGGATTTAATATAGGTCTTCGCTTTTAATTATCTTGTGCCAGTGGGCTTCGGTCGCGGCGATTGTCGTACGGCGACCGCTGCCTGATAGCACTATCACCTTTTCACTCTCCATTATCCATTTCCAATTATTTTCATGAAGAGAAATTATACTGCTCTCCAGTTATTAAGGTTTACCCAACGGAGTTATGCTCAGGGCTGGGAAGATTCCGTTCGTCGGTACGAGGAGCTGTACCCAAAAGCGACTACAACCAGACAGCGAAGGTTCTACGCTAAAAAAGCCGCCCTCACTCTCCTTTTACTATTTGCTGTAGAGTTACTCATCGCCCAAGAGCTTACCCAAACCATTCGGGGACGAGTGATTGACCAGCAGTCACAAGCAGTCATTGTAGGGGCCAATATTATTGTGCAAAATTCCGATCCACTACTCGGTAGCAGTACTAACGCTGACGGAAACTTTCGAATTGCTAATGTGCCTATTGGTCGCCACACGCTCATGGTGACCAGCATTGGCTACGAAAATTCGGTGATTCCTGAGTTAGTGGTCGGCTCCGGTAAAGAAGTAGTGCTGACTATTCGCCTTTCCGAGTCACTGGTGCAGATGAAAGAAATTGTGATTTCGGCCGCTGATCAGGAGAAAGGTAAACCTAGTAACGACCTAGCGTACATTAGTGCCCGCTCGTTTACAGTAGAAGAGACCAAACGCTACGCTGCCAGCGTGAACGATCCTGCCCGCATGGCACTCTCATTTGCCGGGGTAGCTTCTAATGATGATCAATCCAATAACATAGTCATTCGCGGAAACTCACCCCGGGGCTTGCTGTGGCGTGTTGAAGGAGTGGAAGTACCCAACCCCAATCATTTCGGTGAGGAGGGTGCTTCAGGGGGTGGCATCAGTATGCTAAGCGTTAATATGCTGGATAATTCTGACTTTTACACCGGAGCCTTTCCAGCTGAGTACGGTAATGCTTCCTCCGGAGTTTTTGATATTAAGCTACGAAAGGGCAATAATGAAAAGCAGGAGTACGCTTTTCAAGCGGGTATTCTAGGCGTAGATTTTGCTGCCGAGGGACCATTTAGCAAAGACAGCAGAGCTTCTTATTTGATCAACTACCGATATTCTACCTTAGCTGTGTTAAGTCAATTGGGAATAGAAGTTAGCGGCGACGCGATCCCCAACTTTCAAGACGCCGCATTTAAAGTTCATGTGCCTACCCGGAAAGCGGGTTCCTTTTCGCTGTGGGGAGTGGGTGGTTTAAGTCGGCAGGATATTGATGATTCGGAAGAAAAGGAGTCGTTCCGATACAACATGGGTACGGCTGGCTTGTCGCACGTATATTTTTTTGGTAAACGAACGTATCTGGAGTCCATCGTTTCTTACTCCCAAACTCTCAACGCTTTTTCGGATGACGAGCCACCATTCAACTATAGTTTTGAAGAACGGTTTCGTAAATCTTCTTTACGAGGATCATTTCTGCTAAATCATAAATTTAGTGCCCGGCATACACTTCGCACTGGAGTAATTGCCAGCCAACTGAATTTTGATTTATTGGCTGAGGGAGCTAGAGACACACTTTCGTTTACTGACGTAGACAGCGAAGGAAGCACCCAACTGTGGCAGAGCTACGCTCAATGGCAGTTCCGAGCTACTGAAGCCCTGACATTTAATGCCGGATTGCACCATATGTACTTTCGCCTGAATGATAGCCAAAGTCTAGAACCCCGAGTCGGATTGCGATGGGCATTTGCTCCCGGACAAACGCTGAGTGCCGGATTCGGAGTGCATAGCCGGGTTGACCCGCTAGTAAATTACTTTGCTACTTTTCGCCAGAATCCTAATGAGCCGTATACTCAGCCCAACCGTAATCTGGGTTTAACCAAATCGCGCCACTACGTGGTTGGCTACGAACGAACGCTGCGCGATGACCTACGCCTGAAAGTAGAAGCTTACTACCAGCAACTCTACGATGTGCCCATTGGCTTATCGGCTGGTTCCGAGATTCCCTCGTACCGCGCTTACTCACTGATTAATTATCAGGAGGGAGTGGTAGATTTCCCGCTGGTCAATAACGGAACTGGGCGTAACTACGGGCTAGAATTTACATTGGAGAAGTTCTTCACCCAGAATTACTACTTCATGCTCACTACCTCGCTGTTCGAGTCTAAGTACACCCCACTCAATGGCGAAGAATATGATACCCGTTTCAACGGAAACCATGTAGTCAATTTTTTGGGCGGTAAAGAATTTAAGGTGGGAAGAAACAAGAATAACGTGCTAGGACTAAATTTCCGCATAAGTTGGGTGGGCGGTAACCGTTACACTCCGGTAGATATTACTGCGTCGCGGGAAGCGGGGCGAGCCGTAGTACAGTGGGATCAACCCTATGCTGCTCAGGTGCCTGACTATTTCCGACCCGATGTTCGGGTGAGCTACCGCTGGAACCGGGCCAAGTACTCTAGTATTCTTTCACTGGATGTACAAAATGTAATTAATCGCTCAAACATCTTCACTCGTTTCTATAGCCCATCTGAGGGAGATATGGTCGACTCCTTTCAGTTAGGATTGATCCCCGTGCTTAATTACCGGATCGAGTTTTAAACTCAATACCTGCTTTCTAGCTAATTTATCTTGCCCGAGATAAGGATACGAAGTAGTTTAATGAACTACTCTATATTCTTCATCTTAGATAATCCCCACTGGCTCATGGCATCAATCACTGGAAATAAGCTTTCCCCGTAAGGAGTGAATGAATACTCTACTCTCGGTGGAATCTCGGGGTATATTTTTCGGCTGAGTATCCCATCTTGCTCCATTTCGCGGAGTTGTTTGGTAAGCATTTGCTTAGTAATACCCACGATCCCGCGCTCCAGAATTCCGAAGCGATTGGCTCCTTTCCGAATTAGGTGGATGATAATTGGCTTCCACTTCCCGCCAATCTTACCCATACAGAAAGTAACCGGGCAATCTGAATGCTCAACTAATTGTAATTTATTTTGCATTATCTTGGTCTATAAGTAATTGATAATCAATATTAGTCATTTTTTTATGACTATAACATTTATTTATGACTACTTGACTTAATCATACAAATATAAAAGCTTTGAACCATTAATTCACCAAAACAAAAAAGAAAATGGCTCTTAGCTCTGAAGAAAAAAAGAACATCCAACTAGTCTGGGACGGCATGAAAGCGATTCTAGATACTAAGAATGAACAAGTAGTAGAAGATTCCTTTGCCGAAGATTTTATTCAGCACAACCCCTGGGCGAAAGATGGGATCGATCATATTAAAGAAATGCTTGCCTTTGAGTTCGGATATAAGCCAATCCGCTGGGTTGCTGACGGCGATATTATGGCTTATCATGGATACTACACTGCGCCTAATCCGTTGGGTGAGCATCCATTGTTATGCGTAGATATGTGGAGAATTGAGAATGGTAAAATTCAAGAGCACTGGGATGCACTGGCTCCACTTCCCGAAACTCAAGTAACTTATGCAACGGAGGGCAATGGCAACGGAGAGCTAGCAGTAAGTGATGCCCAAATAGCAAAAAATAAAGCCATAGTTACTCGCTTTCTCGACCACGTTCTCAACCGAGGACGCATTGATCAGATTGATGATTTGGTAAGTCATGATTACGTATACCACCATGAGCAAGCAGGAAAGCTGCAAGGCATCAGTGTATTGAAAGACTATATTGTAAACCAGAACGGTGGTAAGATACCGCATGACACTAAACGCATTGTTGCTTCGGGTGATTTAGTGATGACCCACGCTCACTTTTTCGGCGATAATGAGCGGGTAGTATTCGACTGGTTTCGGTTAGCTGATGATAAGATTGTTGAGCAATGGAGCGTGGAGCAGCCCGTAACTCCATGGGATCAAGTAGCTAACGAACATCCCCATTTTTAATGAAAGCATACGTAATTTCTAAGCCGGGTAACCCAGATGTACTGGAACTCAAAGAAACCCCTGACCCTAAAGCAAAAAAGGGTCAGGTTCGTATCCAGATCAAGGCATTTGGATTAAACCGGGCAGAAGCCGTCACCCGAATGGGTGGTTCGGGTAAAGCGGTAAAGTTTCCTAGAGTCATCGGCATTGAGTGCGTAGGCGTAGTACTAGACTGCCCAGGCAGTGAGTTAGAAAAAGGACAAGTAGTAGCGGCAGCTATGGGGGACATGGGGAGGAAATACGACGGCTCCTACGCTGAGCAAACGGTAGTACCAGTTACCAATGTTTTCCCGATAGAAACATCATTAGACTGGATTACTTTGGCGTCTATTCCTGAAACCTACTTTACTGCCTGGGGATGTTGTTTTAGATCACTGAAATTGGAGAAATTTGAACAGCCTAAGATTTTGGTACGCCCGGGGGCGTCCGCTTTGGCTATTGCCATCACCCAAATTGTCAATGAGTTAGGCGGGCAGGTAATTGGTGTAACCAGAAGCCAGCATAAAGTGGAAAGGATGCTCGAGACAGGTATGTACAAAGTAATCGTTTCCTCAGGTAGCGTAGCCAATGAGGTACTATCCCTGTGGCCAGAAGGAGCAGATGGAGTGGTGGACACTATCGTTAGCAAAGTGTCAGTCGAGGATAATTTCAAATTACGATCTAAGAAGGCCCATATTTGTCTGGCTGGTTCATTAACCGACAGTTACGGCACCGGAAAAGCAGGCAGTTTTTTCAAAGCACTGGTTCGCGCAAGGGTAGGGTTCTACGATAGCGGAACAATCTCGGTCAAAAAAGACGGAATAAATCTCCAGAAAATTATTCATCGCATAGAGCAAGGATTGTATAATCCTCACATTGATTCAGTATACGATTTTGCTGACCTACCCAAAGCCCACCAAGCAATGGATGAAAATGCTTTTACCGGAAAGGTGGTTATCTCCCTTCTAAAGAGTTAAATGTTATGTAGAAGGATACTATGAAGACCGCTAGCTGAAATAAGACTTAAAGTATCTGGATTGTTCGTTGAACTATGATTTCGTCAAGAAATCACCTAATCCGTAGGCAACGAATTATGCGCTCTTCAAAGAAAAATGGTTAGTAAAATACTGTAAAAAGTACGCTGTTAGTTATGGCTCACAACTAGATATCAGAATTGGACTGAAGTAAAACAAAATTATTTTATATATCTGATTAACAGTAATATAAAAGCATCTTTTAATTGTATAAATCTAACATTAAAATGTATTATTAATGATAAAGATGGAATTACAAAGCGAGGTAAGTATTTATAAGCCCACTATCTTACAATAGTATTTTGGCAAGAAACCTCCTGATTCAGGAAAAAATTATAAGTGGGTATAGAAATTGAAATATGACTACCCAGTAATCATTTTTCACGATTTTAAATCCACTTGAAATGAACGATAATCGCAAGGCCACAGAGTTTAGTACTCACCTATCCCGTTCACAGATGCGACGCTATCTGCACGGTCAGCTAAATACTGAAGAAACCCGGCAAGTAGAGTTACACTTAGCCCACTGCGCCCACTGCTCGGCAGCACTCGTGAACTACATTGAAGAAGAAGAGGCAGACCAGTATAACACCTACGCCAAGCAACTATCAGGTAAATTGAAAGAGCAGAAAATCATCAAACGCTCTTCTCTATCTTCTTTTCAAGTTAAGACTATACGGGCAGCAGCAGCGGTACTGACGTTGATCGTCTTTTCCTTTTTCGGGGTAAAAAATATCATCAATAAAGAGGTAAACAACTATCAATCTGAAGAAACAGGTTTACCGGTGAAAGGCAAACCCGTAGTTACTACCAAGAAGCCAACTGAGAAGAAACTCACTACTAAGCCTATGGAAGAGAAGAAAGACCGACGAATAGCAGAAAGCCGTCCGGTTAATAAAGCGGGGAGCCGCCCCAGAGAAAAGCCTGCAATTCAGCCCCAGGCTATTGTAAAGAAAAAGGCGAGCGTAAAGAAGGATAATACAGTGGCGACAACACCTACCGTTAAACCAAAAGTGGATAATAAAAAGGTTGCTACATCTGAGTCGAAAAGAGTGCCTAAAACGGTTTCTCCAAAAAAAGAAGTGCAACAGCCAGCAAAACCTGACCCGGTAGAAGTAGAAGAATCAGTTAAGGTTGAGCAAGTAGCTAAAGCAGTAGACAACAAACCGAAAACTGATTCAGAGGAAGAAGCGAAGGTAGAACCAGTTAAGCCACTTCCCCAAGTGAAAAAGATGGATGCGGCTAAAAAAGTGGAATTGTCTGACCCGATAGGAAATACCCCTTCGGTACTTCCAGTACCGGGTGGAAGATTACGTTAAAGTGGGTGTTCTTCATAAGGCAGCCACCGGGAACTATTTCCTGGTGGCTTTTTTATGCAGAAGAAAGTAGTCCCACGATAGTTAGTGACACTGTTCATTGTAGTAGTCAACCACCTGGGAGGGATACTTAAACTCTCCCTGTTCTATCTTTGCTGACAAGTCGGTACATTCCTGAAAGTACTCAATGAGGTTTTTGCGTTTCAGGCCAAAAATTCCCTGAGTAGCCCTGACAAGAAGTGACTCATTCATTTTACGAAAATAATCGGCTGATTCTACTGTACTATCGTCTTCATCAACCCATTCTTGTTGATAATGCGTGAGTTTTCCCCGACTAACTACTCGTAAAAATACCCAATCGCCATCACTTGGTGCTATCTCGTAGTAAGCATCCAGCAAACTAATACCCTTGGAGCGAATTGGGTGGCTCTCGTAAGTAATCCCATCAGCCCGGTAACTAATTAATTGCTTCGCCCGGTATTTCCGACGCCTACCACCGTTCTCTAGTTTAAATCGAATTTTAGTGAGCAGGTCCGTTCCGGTTAATGTTTCTCTACGATCCATTACCTGACCCACTAGTGTATCGCCCGTAGTAAGCACTACGCAACCTGGCACATAGTGCTTTTGACTCACCGCAGTAGTCGGTTGAAGAAACCCACTAAATAGCAGTGGGAATGCAATGAATCGAATAAAGGCCTCAACTTGTATCATTTAATGCACTGTATATTACTTTTTGCCCAAGGCAGATTTATTCCACTGGTCAGTCATCATACCAAAGATTGATTGTTCAAAATAAAATTTACACCAGTTTCACCAAATATATACCCTTGCACACAAAATTCCGTTACTACACGGGTATGTAGTCCGAGTTTTCTATGTCGTTTCTATTTTTATCACTCCGTTGGGGGTTCTTATTTTTGTTTTCGCTGGTGGCTTCCTCCAGCCATGCCCAAGTGTGGGATCTTACTCAGCGAGTATTTAATAGCGTATTTAACGATACCGTCTCATCCGAACGCCCTAAGTTTGTTGCGTATCCGACCCTGGCCTACTCTCCCGAGACCCGCTGGGAGCTTGGGGTGAGTGCTTTGTATGTGTACTACGCTAAACAAGATACCAGTAACCGCCTTAGCGAAATTAGTGCCTTTACTTTTTTAACCTTAGAAAGCCAGTACGGTTTGTGGATTGACCACGCGCTATATTCCCACCAAAGTAGCTGGTTTTTTCTGGGACGGTTGCGTTTTCAGCAGTTTCCGTTACTATACTACGGTATTGGACCAGATACGCCTGACGAGGAAATTGCCCAGGTAGATGCTAGTAGTGTAGCTATTCGGGAGCGGGTACTACGAAATGTGACCGGAAACTTGTACTTGGGGTTGGAGCTGGACTATCAACAATTAACTGGGGTTGGCTTTAACTCACTGAGTAACGAGCCATTTGACTTACCGCTGGGCAGCAATGGCTCCCGAAACTTTGGGTTAGGGTTAGGTGTGGTTTACGATAACCGTCACAATGTGCTGAATGTGCGGGAAGGTTTTTTCGGAGAAACAGGTTTTCTGCACTACGATAATGCCTGGGGTAGTGACTTTTCATTTACGCAATTTTTTCTGGATGCCCGCTATTTTTATCCGGTTACCCGCAACCAAGTGCTAGCGGGGCAACTGCTTGCCAACAGTGTGTGGGGCGATGTCCCGTTCAATCAGTTATCACTTATGGGAGGGGAAAGTATGATGCGAGGCTATTATCTGGGGCGTTACCGTGACAAAACCCTACTGGCTACGCAAGTAGAGTATCGATTTCTTCCCTTTCCCTTTAGCAGACGTTGGGGGGCGGCCGCTTTTATGAGCACGGGAGGAGTATCTTCTTCACCCCGGGAGGTTCAACTAAGCGAATGGGTAGTAGCCGGAGGCGCGGGAGTCCGCTTTATGATTTTTCCCAACAAGGATGTCTTTACCCGCCTTGATGTAGCCTTTACTGAAGAAGGCCCTGGTATCTACTTCTTTATTGGTGAGGCGTTTTAATGATGAGCCGAAAAAATCGCCTGTGGAATCTCGGGGTGTTCGTCAGAAATTCGGTCAATCAGCTCCTGGGCGTTTTCGTTTTTGAGCCGACGGGCAATTAAGGCATCGGTGAAGGCTTCCAGATTGTTTTCTAAATGATAGTGGTTGGCTGCCCGCAATAGATAGAGTTCGCTGTTACGCGGTGTAATTTTCAACGCCCGGCTGACATCCTTGACCGCTTCTAGTGGGTAGCCCAGCTTCTGCTTTACCCACGCCCGGTGCTGATAGGCTTTGGCATATTTGGGACTTAGCTTTATAGCTTGGTTCAGATCGGCGAGTGCCAGTTTGTATTCTTTTCGCTTGGCGTAGACGTAGCCCCGGTTGCAGTAGGCAGCGGGATAGTTTTTATCGTACTTCAGGGCTTGGGTAAAATCCTCTATGGCCTGACCGTACAATTGCTCTTTAAACATGGACACGCCCCGCTCATTGTACGACTTGGCGTAGCGGTGAAACCGCTTCATTGCCTCATCGTAGTCTACTAAATTACCTTCCTCATCGTACAGATCGTATACCTTAGCAGCTCGTTCCACAAACAGTTCCTGCTCAGTCTTTTTATTACAAGACCACAGTAAAATACTGATAAGCAAAATCGCTGAGCGTTTCATTGACTGGGTAACACTGCCAGAAAGTCGGGTAGTTCACTTTTAAAACTTAACCTGATAATAATCACAAATACCGCTCAGAACACAACTTTAACAGCGAAGATAAATCCAGGTGCACATCCGCTGACCATGCTTGAAAAACAGCTTGTGATAATTGGGTAGTTTGTTTGTATCATTGGGTAGCAAATTTAGCAGAACTGTGCGGGCTTTCACTTCAGGATAATTGGAAGTAGCAATAGATAGCTTCAGTGAGTTCATGTACTGGATCATGCATAATGCCCTCCTAAGAGCTAAAGCACTCCCAAATTTGCTAAAATGCTTTACGTTCGTTTTCGTGATTGCTGCGTTAGAATAAAATGGTAGCAATTAAATGAACGAGTGGTGGTTTGCCTGAGAACCGAGTTTGTTTCCCAAAATTAGCTTCCAGTCGTTTTAATGCGGTCCTGATTTTCTCGGTAGGAGATTGATTTGTAGTACTTGTAACAATTTCATTTTTAACTTCCATACTGATAACAACTCTAGCAATTAGCCGTAGTTTGCACCATTTGGCGCAAAAAAAAGCAGGAATGGTTAACATTTGCGTGCTAACGCCAGTATATTCGCCTCATAGTTCTTATTTGAAAATCATTAAGTCATGAAATTAGCCGTAGTAGGTGCCACTGGGCTAGTGGGCACCGAGATGCTAAACGTTTTAGCCCAGCGCGATTTCCCATTAGATGAATTGCTCCCCGTAGCCTCAGCCCGGTCGGTGGGTAAAACCATAGAGTTTAAGGGCAAGACCTATCCAGTTATCAGTATGGAAGATGCCATTGCTGCCCAACCCGATATTGCCATTTTCTCAGCCGGTGGATCAACTTCTTTAGAATATGCTCCCAAATTCGCTGAGGTGGGTACGATAGTCGTAGACAATTCCTCAGCTTGGCGTATGAACCCCAACAACAAGTTGGTGGTTCCCGAAATCAACGCTAGCATGCTGAACGAGGACGATAAAATTATTGCTAACCCCAATTGTTCCACTATTCAGATGGTGGTAGCTTTGGCCCCCTTGCATCAGAAATACCAAATTGAGCGCATTGTAGTGTCAACCTACCAGTCGGTAACTGGCACCGGAAAGGCAGCGGTAGATCAGTTGATGAGCGAACGGGCGGGAAAAGATGGTGATAAAGTGTATCCTCACCCTATTGATATGAATATTCTGCCTCACATCGATGTATTTTTCGACAATGGTTACACCAAGGAGGAGATAAAGATGGTAAACGAAACCAAGAAAATTTTTGGCGATGACAGCATTCGGGTAACTGCTACGGCGGTGCGGGTTCCAGCAGTGGGCGGACACTCTGAATCAGTAAACGTCGAGTTTGCCCAAGATTTTGACTTAGAGGAAGTGCGGGAACTGTTAGCTAATACTCCCGGTGTAGTAGTACAGGATGACGTGAAGAATAACGTCTACCCCATGCCCATCTGGGCGCATCAGAAAGATGAGGTGTTTGTAGGACGTTTACGCCGGGACGAAACCCAGCCTAACACCCTCAATATGTGGGTGGTGTCGGATAACCTGCGAAAGGGCGCCGCAACTAACGCAGTACAGATTGCTGAATATCTGGTTAAAAATAACCTAGTTAAATCAACAGTGATGGGATGATGGCTGATGACTGGACGGTGTTACAGAAGCCCGCCATTCAGCAGTTTATTCATGAGCATGAACATGGCGATCCGTACCAACTAGTCCTCAAGGCGAAAAAATACCCGGATATCCCTGTTCCGTTGGTTGTTCAGCAGATTCAGGCCCGGCAAAAAGCTAGAAAGAAATTACCAGAGTGGTACCAAGCAGAAAACATCATCTTCCCGCCTCTGCTCTCCCTAGAACAATGCTCTTCGGAAGCGACCGCTAGGTACAAGAGCCAGTTGGTGCATGGTAAAACCCTGATTGACCTGACGGGTGGGGCGGGAGTAGATACTTACTATCTAAGCCAGTCATTTGAACAAACCCAGTACGTTGAGCAGCAGAAGCAACTGACCGAAATAGCCCAGCATAATTTCCATCGGCTACAAGCTAATTCTATCCAGGTTCAGGTGGGCGATGCCGAAGAGTTTCTCGAGTTGGCAAGTTCAGTAGATCTGATTTACATTGATCCTGCCCGGCGTAATGATGCCAACCAGAGGGTGTTCCGACTGTCGGATTGCTCTCCGAATGTGATCCAGTTGCTTCCTCAACTACTGGATAAAGCCGATAAGGTGTTGATAAAAACTTCACCTATGCTGGATATTCATCAAGCTACACAGGATTTAGGTGCAGTAGAGACAATCCACGTGGTGGCGGTAGGCAATGAATGCAAGGAGGTGCTGTACCTGTTATCAGCACACCCGCCTGAAAATCCCATAATTCATGCAATAGATATTCAAGCTAACGCTGCCCCACTGACGTTCACCCAACCGGAAGAAGCTGACGCTACTGTCTATTTTTCTGAATTCCTATCGTTTATTTACGAACCTAATACCGCCATTCTTAAAGCCGGGGCATTTCGCACGGTAGCTAACCGATGGAATCTTGCCAAATTGCACCCTAACACTCATTTGTATACTTCTGAAGAGTTAGTAGATAATTTTCCGGGACGGATATTTGAACTAGAAGCAGTGCTGCCCTACCGAAAGAAAGAAGTACAGAAATACATTCCCGGTAAAAAAGCTAATATCACTACCCGGAATTTTCGCGATTCAGTAGCTACGGTACGAAGGAAATTAGGATTGAAAGAAGGTGGTAATATTTATCTATTTGCCACTCGTACTTTATCAAAAGATCGAGCAATACTCCTAGCAAAAAAATTATAGAAAATATTTAGTAGTTGCGACAACTAAAAAATTTTTGTTGCGTAATAATAGTAGTTACGACAACCTTAATGATTATACTATGGATGAAAGAAAAATTAACACTCAGTTAGACTTCGTATCAGTGCAAGTGAGAGACCTACAGAAGTCTGAAAAGTTTTACCGCGAAGTTTTGGGATTCAACCTTGCCAACTATCAGAATCCTGAGGCGGTAGTCTTTCAGAATGGGGTAGGAGCAATATTTGCTATCCGCCAGCCATTTACTTCATTACCAAAAGACCAACCTTTAGGTTTGGGGGTAAGTATATGGTTCGGATGGAAAGGACAGGTAGACCAACTAATAAAATACTTTCAAGATAAAGAAGTCAAGGTCTTAACCCCCCCTTACGATACCCCTTTTGGAAGAAGTATTACAATCGCTGACCCAGATGGATACGCAATTACCCTTCATCAGATAGATACCTATGAAAACTAAATACTTTATTGCAGTGGCTTCTCGAGATCATGTGCAAGTCGGAATAAACGGTGGCTTTGCTCAAGCTAATCACGGAAAACATAGTCCAATGAAAAGAATGAAAAAAGGTGACAAGATTATCTATTATTCACCTAAATTAGAATACGGTAAATCTGAACCTTACCAAAAGTTTACGGCTATGGGTGAAGTGATCGCTAACGAACCTTATATTGGAACTATGTCAGGGGATTTCCGCCCCTACCGAAGAAATATTGGCTACTATACTCATAAAGAGGTTTCAATTCGTCCTTTGCTAAAGAAGTTACTGTTCATCAAGGATGTACGGCATTGGGGGTATCCTTTCCGACGAGGCTTTTTTGAAATTTCGGAGCAGGATTATCAAACTATTACCAAAATGATGTTACATGAGTAAAAATATCTTCCCCTTTGAAAAGCCAGAAGAAAACTCTGGCTTTCTGCTTTGGCAAGTCACTATGTGCTGGCAACGCCAAATGAAGCAAGCACTAGATAAACTAGGACTCACTCACACGCAGTTCGTACTACTGGCTGCATTGCAATGGTTATCCCAAAATCAGTCTGAAGTTTACCAAATAGAAGTAGCTCACCACGCCCAGGTAGATAAAATGATGACCTCGAAGATAGTTAAAACTCTAGTCAGTAAGCAGTTCGTGAAAACTCAGAATAGCAAGCAGGATAAACGAGCTAAGCCCCTAATACTAACCGCACAGGGGAACAAGATCTTGCAAAACGCTCTTACTGTTGTAAAGAAGGTAGATACTGATTTTTTTTCATCGTTGCGCAGCAAAGAAGCCGAGTATCAACGCATGATGCAATTATTGATGAAGAATAGAGAAGTGAATTGTTAAAACCATGAACATTAAATACGCCCACACCAATATTATCGCCAATGACTGGAAAGCATTAGCAGAATTTTACCAGAAAGTATTCGGCTGCGTGTTTATACCACCCGAACGAGATCAGTCGGGAGAGTGGCTAGCAGAAGGGACGGGAGTGGCTAATGCAGACTTGCAAGGTGTTCATCTCCGATTGCCCGGCTACGGAGACGAAGGTCCAACGTTGGAAATATACCAATACGGGCAAATGGAGGAAAAACCTACCCCAAAAGCTAACCGAAAAGGACTAGGTCATCTGGCGTTTCTGGTAGATGATGTCGCGCTGATGCGAGAAAAAATTCTACGATACGGAGGGCAAGATTTGGGAAAAATCACCGAAGCCGAGGTGGTGGAAGTTGGCAAGATTACGTTTATCTACATGACCGACCCCGAAGGAAACATTCTGGAAATTCAGCATTGGGAGTAAAAAAGCCGAGGGAAAACCAAGGGCTTATTAGGGTCAATGCATTCTGTAGAAATCTTACCGCAGATCTACTACTTCTACCCCATCGTACTTACTAGTGTCAAAGGTAAAAAGCTCATCAGTTACGCTGGCCTGAGGGTTAAAATTGGCGATCTCGTAAGTGTAACGGGTGCCATTTTTATCGAAGATACGCCACTTTTTCAAGGTTTTATCATCTTCGGCAATATGCAGGCGAATCTTGAAAAACTGATTATCATTGTTCTCAGGTACTAAATCTACTACTCGGTACGTCTTGCCATTAATAATTTCATCTTCCAAATAAACGTACTTAAAGCCCCGCTTGTAGGCATTATAGATCTGAGTAGGAGAAATGTCGCCTTCGTTCGGATCATAGTCATCAATGTTCACTTCATTTACCTCTTCCAGGTATGTCCAGACCGTGCTGCCGTCGTTGATAATTTCCTGCCCGCCCATTCTCAAGCGGTATTTATCGCCTTTCACGGCAATTTCCCCAGCAAAATCTTCGCTGATAGACTGGTCAGAATTCTCCATAGAATAAGAAAAGTCAGATTCAAATGCGCCAATCTGCTGATAAGCCTGGCTCATAGCATCCAAAATTTCTTTGGCTTTGGGGTCGTATTGGGCGTATACGGCAGATTGAAAGGCAATAAGCGTCAGTGTAACGATTGGTAGTATTCTTTTCATATATTTAATTGTTAGGAATTTTACTGATCAGTCCAGACTGCTCAATAACTGTTCCAAACTATATTCGTCACTAATTAGCACTTCGCGGGCTTTGCTGCCCTCGAATGGGCCGACGATTCCAGCTGCTTCTAGTTGGTCAATCAGTCGCCCAGCCCGGTTGTAACCAAGCTTAAGTTTGCGTTGAATAAGAGAAGTACTTCCTTGCTGGTGGTGAACAATGACCCGGGCAGCATCGTCGAATAAATCGTCCCGCTGCTTCAAGTCTACTTCTAGTATGTCACTGCTATCGCCATCATCGCCTAGGTATTCAGGCAATACGTAGGCTGAATCGTAGCCCCGCTGGGAGCCAATATACTCGCAGATACTGTCTACCTCGGGCGTGTCTACAAACGGACACTGCAGCCGAATGATATCTGAGTTTACAGAGAGTAACATATCGCCCATACCCACCAGTTGCTCAGCCCCCCCCGTATCCAGGATGGTGCGGGAGTCTACTTTAGATGTTACCCGATACGATAAACGCACCGGAAAATTCGCTTTGATAATACCGGTAATCACATTGACGGAAGGTCTCTGCGTAGCTACTACCAAATGAATACCAATAGCTCGGGCGAGTTGCGCCAGTCGGGCAATGGGAGTTTCTACTTCTTTTCCGGCGGTCATCATCAGGTCAGCTAGCTCGTCAATAATCAGGACGATGTAGGGCAAAAAGCGGTGACCTTCTTCCGGATTAAGTTTTCGGCTTACAAACTTTTTATTGTATTCCCGAATGTTACGGCAACCCGCATCCTTCAACAAATTATAGCGGTTGTCCATCTCAATACAGAGCGAATTGAGCGTGTAAATCACATTTTTGGTCTCAGTGATGATCGCATCTTCGCTATTGGGGATCTTCGCCAGAAAGTGCCGCTCTAGTTTGTTGAATAAAGATAACTCTACCTTCTTGGGGTCAACCATCACAAATTTGAGCTGAGATGGGTGCCGCTTGTAAATCAGGGAGCTAATCAGCACATTGAGTCCGACCGACTTTCCTTGCCCGGTAGCTCCGGCAATCAGCAGGTGAGGCATTTTTGCCAGATCAGCTACAAAGAGTTCATTGGCCACTGTTTTTCCCAGGATAATTGGCAGTTCCTTGTTGCTGTGCATGAACTTCTCAGTAGTTACTACCGAGTGCATGCTGACAATCTCCCGATTTTTGTTGGGCACCTCAATACCAATAGTTCCCTTACCCGGAATCGGGGCGATAATTCGAATACCCAGCGCTGCCAGATTTAAGGCAATATCATCTTCCAGATTTTTAATCTTGGAAATCTTGACTCCTGCCTCCGGCACAATCTCGTAGAGCGTAACCGTGGGACCAATGGTTGCTTTAATGGATTGGATACCAATTTTAAAATTAATCAGCGTTTCAACAATCCGATCTTTATTATCTTCCAGTTCTTCCTTGGTCACTTGCACCCGTCCGGTGTGACTATCATCTAGTAGTCCGGGTTCGGGATATCGGTACTGGGGTAGGTCAAGCGTAGGATCATAGTTTTCTGATTTCAGTACCTTTTTGGCTTCTTCTGTGTGCTCTTCTACCTCCAGCGCGTATTCCGGTTCACTATTTCGCAAGGGCAGTTGCGGGTCTTCAATATCTAGTGCCAGCGGTGGGACAGCCGACTTTTCTTTTGGTGCAGGTTCTGGGGGCACTTCATCAACCAGCAGTTCTTGCTCATCTGATTCATCCTGAAAGGGGGAAATAGGAACCACAGGTTGTTCCCAGGTAGTATCTTCTTCCTCCCGTGTGATAGAAGATTGTGAGAACCCATTGTCTACGGAGGCAGCCTCTGGTACTTGATTTTGCCCGAAAGGTGATGCAGTTTGCGGAAACGGAAGAGGGGATGTTAGTCCGAAGAAGTAAATAACAAATACAATCAGCGTTAGCGCGAGCAGTAGTATTGTGCCCCAGCCAATAAGGCTATCGGTAATAATCGCCAGCTCGTAACCAACCCCTCCGCTCAGCATACCCCAACCCGACAAATCCCCCTGATGATAAATCAAGTAACCTAGTAACCAGCTCGTCCAGACCAGGAAAAATGCCACAGCTATTGTAGTTCGGTACAAGGATAGTAAGGTGCGGCGAAATACCAACCGTACCCCAGCCGCAAATAGCAGGGGAGGAATCAGAAGGGAAGCAATGCCAAACCAACGGTAAATCCACAGGTAGGATACTACTGCCCCCACCAGCCCTAGCCAGTTTTCGGTTTCCTGACCCGCCGCTTTCCAATTGCTTTCCATCACCGCTTCTACCACACTTTGATCAGCTACCCCAGTAAGCAAATGTGATATTTGGGCAATCAGTAGATAGAGCGAGGTCATGATCAGAAAAAACCCCAACGCCAGATGAAAGCGGGGATCTTGCCAGATCGGTTTAAACTCCCGAGGCTTGCTCTTTTGCCTAGACTTAGCCGAGGTTGATTTGATCCGATTTGTTTTTTTTGGTTTTTTAGCCATACCCTGTAAATATCAGCTTTGCAGCACCTTCTTCCCGATGATAAGTTACACAAATACCCGAAAAAATATTAGCGTTCTGAAATAACTTGATTTCTAAAAGATGTATATCTTTTCACTTTTTTTTACCTAGTCTTACCAATGATTTTTTAGAAAATTGTGTTGTGCAACCAGATATTATCAACAGCCTTTATAATTTGACTAAGGCGAAAAAACTATTCTAACGGCTTATGGAATACCTCGATAAATCAATATTATGCCAAAATAGCCTAGGTACAATTACGGCCCTCAACCCTGGTGTTGCTTACGAATTTACGTTCAAAAATGTGCATTTATTGTTAACCGCTAACCAGATTCACCGATTGAAAGAGGAATTTGAGCAAGTTGGCGAGCCCGAATGGTTCCGAACAATGGAAGAAGAGTTCACACTGCTGCGGTTTTCAGCAACTGATTTTAGTGTGTGGGTTACCCGATCCGATTGGGAGAAGCTAATACAACTGCTGCGAGAGGCTACGGCTATGATGAAAGTCCACCACTGGCTGGCATTCCGTACTGAGCGTTCGCGCACGAATTAGTGTTTTAGCATTATTGTGTTTTCTGGTTACAAGTTAGAAATTTACGAGTTGCAGGTTCGGATGGTGGTAACCTGGAACCGCGCGGCGGTTGCTTGTAGCCTTGCATCGACTTCTAGTCTCCATTTCCCCAAGAACTTTAACACTTTCTACAACAACCCTTCCACAGCTTTCATCACCTTATCATAATCTGGTTCTTCGCCTATTTCGGGTACTAGCTCGGAGTAAGTAATCTCGTTATTCTGATTTACTACGAATACAGCGCGGGCTGATAGGCCTTTGAATGCACCTTCGGTGATCTCGGTATTGTACTTTTGGGCAAACTCGCCGTAGCGGTAATCAGAACCATTAACGATACCCTCGACATTGGTAGTTTCGCAAAAGCGTTTCATAGCGAATGGTAGGTCTTTGGAGATCACTAGGCCAGTGACCCCTGACTTTCCGCCGAGTTGTTCATTAAATTTACGAGTTTCAGTAGCGCATACTGAAGTATCCAGGCTGGGCACCGCGATGAGTACTTTTACTCCCGATAAGCCAGCGAAGGTTTCTTCACTCATATCATCCTTTACGAAGGTAAAATCAGGGGCAGTGCCCGTGGTAGGAATATCTCCTTTAATCGCGGTTGGTGTACCGCCTAAAGTTACAGAAGCCATAGTCATGTAGTTAATTGATTATTTTCCAATTATACGACCCCGCCAATAGTTTGGCTAACCCTTCTCGAGGTTTTGCGGTTATTCTCAAAAGATTTGTATAACTCTACCGAAAAAATCCTAGTTTAGGAAGAAGATATGAATGTCAAAACTACTCAACGAACTACTCGCCGTCACTACGAGCCAATCTTACCCAAGCGTAAAGAGTGGCCAGTAGTGCAATTAAGTCGCCAGCGAAAGCAGTTCGTAGACACAGTGATTCAAGATAGTGTAGCTAAGCTAAAAGAACTTGCTCCTACATTAGGTTCATTAGTAGATGAATTGGAAACCACTCTTTATCGGGAGAAGTATCGTATCAAGGAAAACCCCTGGGCAGTGGACCCCGATGATGATTACGCTTTCTGGAGTTCGGTGAAGAAGCGTTTGGTGGAGATTTCTAACCTCGAGACTGATGAACTCAGTGGCGAAGCTTTTCAGAAAGCCCAGTCGCTCCTGGAGGAAATCGTCACTCGCTATGCCAACGAGATTGCCAGCAACTTTCGTCCTTCTTACTATCGCTTTGCCCGTAACGTAGTTACGTTTGGGTTTTCCCGTCTGCTGAATGCTTCGCGGGTAAAGGGGTTTGGCTCCCTGTTCAGCAATCAGTATTCATTGCAGGATAAAATACAAATTACGGGGGAGATCGAGCATTTGCGACATTTAGCCCAACGGGGCACTATAGTGATGGTGCCGACGCACTTTAGTAACTTAGATTCTATTCTGATTGGCTGGGTAATTCACGAGCTGGGACTACCCCCTTTCGTTTACGGAGCTGGACTTAACCTATTCAATATTGGCATTTTTGCCTACTTCATGAATAGCCTGGGGGCTTACAAAGTAGACCGTCGCAAGAAAAATACAGTTTACATTGAGACCCTTAAAGCCTACTCCCGCCTATCTATACAGTGGGGTATTCACAGTCTGTTCTTTCCGGGGGGAACCCGCTCCCGGTCGGGCCGTATTGAAGACAAACTAAAGCTAGGGCTACTTGGTACCGCTATGGAAGCTCAGCGTATTAACTATCTCCAAAGTCAGGAAACAGGTGAGCCTGCCGAGAAAATTTTTGTATTCCCCGTCGTGCTGAACTACCACTTTGTACTAGAAGCCCCTAGCCTCATTCGCGATCATCTACAACGCGAGGGGCAAGAGCGTTACTACATTGAAACTGACGAATATTCCCAATCAGCCAAGATTATAGGTTTTTTGCTAAAGTTCTTTCAGAAAGGTTCGGATATTTCGATAAGCATTGGTCGAGGTATGGATTTGATGGGGAATTTTGTAGATGCCAAAGGCCATAGCCTGGATAAACAAGGGCGACAAATTAGTATGCGCGAATACTTTTGCACTGGCGACCAGATCACCCGCGATGAGCAACGGGAAAGCGAATATACCCGGATGCTAGGCGAATCTATTCTACGGGAATTCTACCGAATCAACCAGGTATTCTCTAGCCATCTAGTGGCATTTACGGCCTTTGAGATTATTAAAAAGCAGCACGCTTCTCTTGACCTGTTTAGCTTGCTACGCTTACCCGAGGAAGATTTGGTTCTTGCTTACACTACCTTTCGCGACAACTGCGAAGCCGTACGTCAGCGGGTTTTTCATCTGCACCGCCAGGGAAAGGTGGATGTCGCTGAGCACCTTCAGCAAGATATTGACGAAGTAATCACACACGGGCTGGAAAACGTAGGTATGTACCACGCCAAGCGTCCTTTGCTAAGAGATAAGCAGGGTAATATTGTTATTCCCGACATTACAGTTCTTTACTACTACCATAATCGCCTATTAGGATATAACTTACACCAGATCTTCCACCAAAAGAAAAAAGCTGTTGTCGACATCGCAGAATAGCCCGGTTGGGGTGATTGGTGCTGGTAGTTTTGGCACAGTGGTAGCCAATCTGCTGGCTGAAAATAGCGAGGTGCTACTGTACGCCCGTCGCCCTAATGCGGTTGCTCAGATGCAAAAGGAACGGAAGAGTGCTGGGTACGTGCTTCACCCCAAAGTGCAACCTACTAATGATCTAGAGACGATTGTTTCCCGATGTTCGGTACTATTTCCTATCGTAGCTTCCTCCGGCTTTCGGGAAACTATGCGTGGCTTGTCACCGTATCTTCGCCCGTACCACGTCGTTATTCATGGCACCAAAGGACTGGATGTAACCCAATCTGAAAACCTTCCCCTAACTCGCGATCGCGTAAAGACGATGAGTGAAGTGATTCGGGAAGAAACCATAGCAGTACGGATTGGCTGCTTGGCTGGCCCTAATCTTGCCCGTGAACTAGGGGAAGGGCAACCGGCTGCTACGGTGGTTGCCAGCCGTTTTGACGAGGTAATTCAAACAGGACAACAATTGCTTCGCAACGATTTATTTCAGGTATACGGCAGTGATGACTTGGTAGGGATTGAACTGTGCGGAATTTTAAAGAACATTATCGCCATTGCCTCTGGAGCACTAAGTGGTTTATCATTAGGGGAAAATGCTCGGGCATTGCTCATTAGCCGGGGGCTCTTGGAAATGATAACCATCGGGAAAGCCTTGGGGGGTAATACCGAAGCTTTTATGGGTGTAGCTGGGGTAGGCGACTTGGTAGCTACCTGCTTCAGTACCCACAGTCGTAACTATACTGTGGGGTATCGCCTAGCTCGGGGCGAAACCCTAGATAGTATTGTAGAAGAGATGGAAGAGATGGCAGAAGGCGTAAACACCACTCGCATTGTAAAGCAACTGGCCGATTACTACCAGATCACCGCTCCCATCACCCGAATGCTCTACCGAATGCTGTTTGAGAACTTATCTGCTCAACGCGCCATGGAGGGCTTAATGAAGATTCCACTGGGGGAAGGGGAAGATGTGAATGTGTTGTAGATTTTAAGAAGACCGAAAATTGATAAAAGGTTAAAAGTTACAAGTTACCGCTACCAGAACTTGTAACCTGTAGCTTTCTAACCTTAACACCATAGCTCTCTATTGATTTAAATCAACTATGCGGATTTCTACCCGACGGCTTTCTTCGGCATTGACTTTAGCTGCTTGTGTGGCTCCGTACCCTCTGGCTACAATGCGTCGTCGGACAACCCCTCGTTGATTGAAGAAGTTGAGTACCTCAATGGCTCGTTCGTTAGAGAGCTTCTTGTTCGTCTCCTCGTCTCCTTCGGGGGAGGCATAACCAGTAATCTCAATACCCAAATCCTGATGCTTCTTGAGTGGGCTCAGTATCTTATTAAGCACTTCGTTGTACGAGTCTTCTATTTTACTAGCTCCCACTGAGAAATAAACTTTATAGGTTTCTTTCATTAGAGTGGGATCGTAGTTAGATGAGACTGATTTTTCTTCTTTCTGCTTAATAGCTTCCTCTGTCACGAAAAAAGTGGGTAAGGTATACACCGTTTCGTTGCCTACTTTTTTAGCAACCAAGTTATCTTCTCCAGTCTCATCATAGTAATATGAAACCCCGGCGGTTTCCATTTTTTCATTATCTAGTGCGCTAAAATCTACATTTTCAATTGGATTGGTTTTATACATCAAGTCCAGAAGATAGTCGTAAGCTTCACCGTCATTAGAAGAAATGATTGCCTCCATCATATCAAACAAGTCCAGGCTATCATTTTGTACTAACAGGGCTTCATTAGCCACCCGCACCGACTTTTCTTTAGTATTTTTGGTATCAAAGAAAGCATTCTTGACTGAAATCTCTTGCCCTACTATCACATCAAACTGCTTGATCGGTTTCAGGATAATCTCCTGATACAGCTCGTAAAAATTAGTCTGATTCGGAATATTGACGTTCACTGTGTAAGGTAGATAGCCTTCCGACTCTATAATCAAATCATAGTTTTTACCAGGGGGTAAAATAATTAGGTAGTTTCCGCTACCCGCAGAGGGGCTGTACACGTAATCTAGCTTTTGCTTGGCTTCTAAGTCTACCACTTTTATGACCGTAGGAATGGGTTTAGGATCGTTTTCTCCCGCCAGAATTCGCCCCTTAATTAGCGTGAGCGGAATGTTAGCCTCGTGCTCAGGCATCTCGAAGTAGTAAATATCCTGTCCGCCTTTTCCTCCCTTACGTTCCGATGAGAAGTAGCCCATTTTACCGTTTGCTGTCAGAGTAAAGTAGTTGTCATCAGTTGGAGTATTGATGGGATAACCCATATTTTCGGGTTCTTGCCATTCATCACCCAAAAAGTAGGTTTTAAAAATGTCATTACCCCCCATAGTATTGTGTCCGTCAGAGGTGAAGAATAGGGTTCGGCTATCCGGATGGATAAACGGGGCGTCTTCATTGTACTCAGTGTTGACGGTTGGCCCCAAGTTTTCAGGTTTTCCCCAGCTACCGTCGGACTGACGTTTGGCTTTGTAAATATCCATTCCCCCAAAACCATCTTTACGGTTACTAGCAAAATAAATGGTCTTTTTATCGGGGGTGACGCTAGCGGTGGTTTCTAGATAGGGGGAGTTGATGGTTTTTCCTAGGGTCTCGGGGTTCGACCACCCTTTGGCGGTGTGCTCAATCCGGTAAATACTGCCCGAATTATTATTACCACCAATAAATACCATCATCTCCTGCCCATCGGGTGAGATACCGGCAGTTCCTATCGGGGCGTTTGCCTTTATCTTCAAGGGCTTAGGTGTACTCCATTGTCCCCCCTGACTTTTCTCAGCAATAAAAATTTTTTCGGTTATCCGGCCTTTTTCTTCCTGCACTGCCGTATACGCTAGCATACTTTCGTCGGCAGTAATCAGTGGGTTATATTCAGTGGCTTCGCTGTTGATTGTCTCAAAACTATTAATAACGATCCCTTTCTTCTCACCGATCAAGAAAAGAGCATTGGTACACATTTCTAATTGACGGTTTACGTCAGTCATCGCTTGTTTATCGTCAGCACTCAATGTTTTCTTATAACTTTCGTAGGATTTTATTGCCGCCCGAATCTGGATATCACGGTGATACGTTTTGCCCAGATAGTAATTCAGCTCAGCCGGAATATCAGCAGTAGCCTGCTGGCTCTCGGCATATTTCAGATAACTAAGTGCCTTCAGTTGGGCACTAAGATCATTGGCGTAGGTATAGCATACTCCTAATCGATAGTGTACTAGCGGTTCATTCACTCCATTATCCACCGCTTGCTGATAAAGAGGAAGTGCCTCCTCGTAATTTTTTGCTAAGAGAAAAAACTTATTAGCCCGATCAACCCATGCATCGCTTGAACCTTGCGCGTGAATCAAAGTAGGCAGGCCAATGATAAACGTCAATATGAGTGTCCAATAGCGTAAATACGACGCCAGACTCTCCGATTTCGTAAGCGTAAATATTACGTTCAGTGGTTTTCGCTCAATCCCTACTATCATAAAATCGCAAATTTATAGTCCTTATAGCGAATAATAGGTATCCGCTTATTTGCCCGAAAGCTAGGGATAAAGGATAGGGTAGGAAAAACCTTTTTTTACAAAAACGCAGGCATGTAATTTTTCTAAACAGAATGCACTGAGATGGTGTTAGAGCGCGTAAGTGTTAGAGTATTACAGTAAAGTTGTACAAACCGATAAAAGGATAAAGGTTGCAGTCAACCGTCGCGCGGTTACAAATTTAGCCGACACTAATATTTAACCTCTAAAACCTGTAACTTTCTAAACTTGTAACTGCGCGATGGTAGTCATCATAACACTTTAACACCCTAGCACCACGCGATGGGGGCCGTCCCACGGTCGCTAAAACACTATTTATTGTGAAACCACTACGCGGTAGCCGCTTCCTGACGGCGAATGGCTCGTAGCCGATCTAGTAAAGGCGGGTGGGAATAGTGGAAAAATACGTACCAACTGTGGGGCAATAGATTACTCATATTGTGAGCCGATAGTTTTTTTAAAGCTCCCTGAAGAGGGTTGCCACCGTAAGTTCGTATGGCGTAGGTATCGGCTTCAAACTCATTTTTGCGACTTACTACATTCATCAGCAACCCGGTGAGCGTACTGATAGGTGAGTAAAGTATACCAAACGCAATCAGATTTAGGTGAATAGAAAGTTGCTGTCCACCCAGCGCCAACGATAGGGCTTCGTTGAATATCAGCAGGGACGAAATGTAGAGCGTAAAGCCAATTTGAGCTATAGATAAGAATAGTCCGGAGATGATGTGTTTCTTTTTATAGTGACCTACCTCATGAGCAATAATTGCTACCAGTTCCTCCTCGCTATGCTGCTCAATCAGTGTATCGTATAGCACCACCTTCTTCTTACTACCGATACCCGAGAAGAAGGCATTAGATTTATTTGACCGTTTGGAGCCATCAATTACGTAAACATTAGTGATGGGAAATTTCACCTTATGGGCGTAGTTGGTAATTGCGGTTTTGAGAGAACCATTTTCCAGAGGCGTGAGCTTATTAAACAGTGGAACAAATATGCTGGTATAGAACATGTTCAGTAGTATCATTACTATGGAAGCTACTCCCCAAAAGTACAGCCAGAAGGACTGCCCTAGTTCCATTACTAAGTATAAAAACACCCCTACAATCAGTCCACCCAACACGGCAGTGAGCGCGTACCCCTTCAGTTTATCCATAAAAAATAACGAAGGGGTCATCTTATTAAAGCCAAAATTTTCTTCTACTACAAAGGTATGATAGAGTTGAAAAGGTAAGTTCAGTAAATCAGAAGCAAGAAAAAGTACCGCAAAATACATTAGTGATAGAGCAATAGGGTGTTCAACCCAGTCGCGCAACTGAATATCGAGCCAACCAAAAAAGCCACTTAGCAACAATACAACTGATATAGCAAAACCAAATGATGCAGTTAGTGCTCCAAAGCGGTCGTTGACCTGCTGATATTCCAATGATCGCTGGTACCGTCTTTCCTCGTACACCCCTTTTAGCTCCTCCGGCAAATCGTGCTTTTTATTTTGCCGATTGAGATAATCAAGTACCCGTTCAATAATGAAGTTGACAGTAATAATAACCAGAATGATGAAGAGAATAAGCTGTGCTTCCATAGTACCGAACAAACCTCAAATCTAGCGAAAATAGTTCTAATTTTATGGTGAAAGGGTAAAGGGAGGAAAGTAAAAGATATCTTTATATATGCAAAGCTCTAAATCGGGCGACGATCGCTCAGAATTCAAAACATGGATACAACATCACCTGAATACTAATTTAAAACTTGGGGCAAGGAATTTTCATGATGCTACGGGGCGGCTTGCGAGGGTCGCGCAGGGAAAAATGATATACGATGGAAACTTCGTGGGCTCCACCACTCTGGATTCCGAGGCCAGAAATAGTATAATCAAAGCTGTAGCCAATATTAAAATCTTCTAGGATAAAGCCTGCTAGCAGGATGATTGATTCACTATTGGGGAAAGTTTCCAACTGTGGAACCGGAATACCTCGGTACCATAATCCTACTACCAGCGGCTCGTAGGTGAGGTAGGCACCCACATCTAACTGGTCAAAATTGCCCTGTCGCTTATACTGGAAGGTAGGAGTGACGCTTCGCTCTCGCCCTTTTTCATCTTCCCCAATCCGTCCGAAGCCGGAAGGAAGCAAGATACGGTAACCACCGTGAATAGAGTGCTTCATGGGCAAGGGAGCCAAATCTCCGGTGAGAGACTGGTTAGGCGTAGTGACATGTCCTGCCGAATAGCCAAGGTAGATATTTTCAGTATACAAAACCCCTCCTAAGGTTAGATCGAAAAAGGATCGGTTTAGTCCTGCCCCTAAGTTTTCTCCCGTAACAGGCGAGATAAGTCCGGTTTCGTTAAGTTGGTCGCCGAATACCAGTCGACCGGGATTAAGACCCCGGTTGTAAAATGCGCCCTGTACCCCTGGGCGAAAGGTAAGCTCCCGAGTGAGGCGTAACTGATAGGCATACTGTAAACCAATGCTGATTGATTGTAACCCTTGTAAGCCCTGACGGTCTCCGGTAATAATCGCGCCTACCCCACTGTTATAGTCCTCGAAAAAATGGTCCATGTACACTGAGGCCGTATTGAAATTAGCATCCAATGAGGGCCACTGGCTACGGAAGTTTAGTCCTACTCGGGTAAGTTCGGTAGAACCGGCGAAAGCGGGGTTCAAGTACAGAGGAGCTGCGTAAAACTGCGAAAACTGAGGGTCTTGCGCGAACCCGCGATGGGATAGTAACCCAATAAAGCCCAAAAGAAGTAAAGCTACGCGTCGCATTCCCCTTAATTCAATAGTATAAATAACCACCTGTTTTTCAGTAAAAGCGTATAACTAGGGAAATTATTGTGAAAAGTACAATATTTCGTCTTGCATCAAAGATAGTGGATTCTACCAGTGTGCTTACCAAGCATCTTATGAATATATTACAGCGAAAGGTGATAATTGTTTTTTGGTTACTCAAATAGCTTTATAAGAAAAATTCTTTCTTTTATATATTTTATTCTATCATTTCTCACACCTTCACATCAGAAATACACTAAATCGTAGAATGCGCGTTAATTGCTTACATCAGACATGAAACGAATGCTTTTTTCGTTACTCTCGTAAATATATCTTAGCGTCTCAAGCAAGGCCAACCATGAGATACCACAAAATACTTCTTATCAATCTACTGCTGTTCCTAGCTCTCAGTGAAGTAGCTGCTCAAGGCCGTTCCGACAATTTCTGGATTTTCGGAAGTGGCGGACGTGGGCTACAATTTGGGTTAGGCGACGATTCCCTAACTGACAATACTATTGAAACATCAGCACTGGGTACTGGAGGGAGTGCCGTAGCGGCTGATCCCAACACTGGGGATATTTACTTTTATACGGACGGCACTCAACTCTTTGATGGACAAAATAATCCGATTCCCATCCCCGGTGGAAATTTAGGTGGAAACCCTAATAATTCTCAGCCTGCGGTGATTGTGCCGTTTCCCGGTGATGATGCCGCTGATGGGGTGCGCGAATATTACATTTTTGTCAATAATGGTGGTAATCTGGAATACTATGAGGTTTCCGTTAATCTCAATGGGGGAGGCTATCCAGTCACTACCGTTACGGGTGGGCCAACCCCTACTGGAATTGCCGGAATGGCCCCCGGCATGACTGTTGCGCCCAGCCCCGATGGTTCTAACTATTATGTGGTAACTCAAGAAGCTGGTGGTAGTAATTTACAGGTACTGGATGTCGCTAGTCTTATTGCTACTCCTCTTGACATTGGCACGCCAGGGTTTACCGCTACCAATATGGAGTACAATCCTACCACTAGACAGTTGGCTATAGCTTTCAACGGTGGGGCACACGTGCTAGATTTTGATGGGGCAGGCAATTTTACATTTAATGAAACGATAGGAACCGGACAGAATGTCTTTGATGTAGCCTGGTCGCCCGATGGCTCTAAACTGTATTACAGCACCGGGGTGGGTGGCACTGTTTTTCAGCACGATTTCGACACGGGAAACTTTAGTGTGTTAGTGGACGTAGATGGAACGGCGAGTTACGGACTACAAACCGGACCCGATGGTAGCGTATATCATTTGTACGAAACTCCCACTGGCATTCAACTCGGGGCAATTAATATGGCGGATAGTGCTGCTATACTGATCACGTACGAAGATGGCTTGCTTGATGGTGCCGATTTTGGCGGGCAACAATTTTCTCAGGTAGCCTATGCAGCTCAGAGTGATCTGGCATTTTCTATTACGCAGGTCGGGCAGTGTACCAACAACCCGGTGCAACTCGTTCCAGAGTTTCCAGAAGGTACGCCCGAACCCGATAGTATCTTCTGGAATCTACCGACTGGCCCGTTCGTAGGGTACAGCCCTACCTTCACTCCTGAAGAAGCGGGAGGGCAAATACAAGCAGCCGCTTTTTGGGGCGACTCCGTGAGATTTGCTACGCTGCCCCTCAACTTGCAAGATTTTCAACTACAAATCCCCATTGTGCAGGATACTACTATTTGTCCGGGTGACTCAATTCTACTTTGTGCCACCCCAGAAAGTGGACAAGGGCAGGGCGGAGGTCAGCAACCCGGCGGTGGCGGAGTGAATCTCCCCATCGGGGGTGGCGGTAGCGGCGATTGTGATCCCGGTGGCTTTCAGTATCTATGGAGTACCGGGTCAACCGACCCCGGTATTATGGTAGGTGAGGCCGGAGTCTACTGGGTACTCGTCACTGACCCTCAAACTGGTTGTACGGCTTACGCTGAATCTAATGTAAAAGAATATCAAATACAGAACCAAACCTACAATGTGTGGTACTTTGGCAACGGTGCTGGAATCGATTTTAATAACCTGTACGACAATCCAAATAATGACGATGACAACGGCGATGGTATAGATAACGACGGTCAAGTAGTAGGCTTAGGCGATGGGGCATCCACCGCCCCCGAAGGCGTAGAAGCCATTTCCGATGCCAATGGTGATGCTCTGTTTTATACCGACGGGCGCACCCTGTACTTCGTTAGCGGGGGCAACCATACTGAAGTACCGGATGCTACCGGAGCTCCAGTTGATTTAACCGAGGGAGCCGATCCCGGAGCTTCAGCAACGATGGTAGGGATGGTACAAGTGCCTGGAACGGATGCTTCTTACTACATTTTTACTGCTACTCCGGTAGAAGGCGGCGGTAACGAATTACGCTACGCAATTGTCAACCTCAACGGCACTGTTCAGGGAACGCAGCAACCTCAACCAGTAGTTGTCTCGGCGAATAATGTCCTATTCACCCGCAGTACTGAGCGTATCAGTATTCAGGGTGGGCGAGGTAGTGCTGCTACACTGATTGCCCACGAATACGGTAATAACGCCTTCCGGGCGTATCCGATTACCGAGCAGGGCATTGGCACCCCGGTAATTTCTTCAGTAGGTTCTGACCACGACCTCACTAATCCCGAGGACGCTCAGGGCTACATCAAATTTGGGGGTGATGAAGATGGTACTATCGTAGGTGTAGTAGCCGATGACCGGGTAGAAATCTTTAACTACGATCCGGCAACCCTCGAGTTGAGCGACCCAACCATAGTTCCTTTCGACGGGCTAGGCACACCCTACGGCTTAGAGTTTCAGACTGACTCAGTGGGTAATACTGTGGTGATTGTTTCTACCAATAGTGGTATTTACGTAGCTAGTGTCGACCGACCGTTAGAAGAGGGAGCTACCGTAAACTTCCAACCCGTAAGCGGGGCTTCGGGCGTGTTCGGAGCCATTCAGCAGGGTCCGGACGGACAGGTTTATGTAGTGCAGGAAGGAGCTACCGGGTTAGGAACAGTTTCAGGAAATGTAAATGATCCGGGAAGCTATACCTATCAGGCTAATCAAGTTGAGTTACCCGATGGCGCCACAACTACCCGGGGATTACCTAGTTTTGTCAATCAAGGCGGTAATTCCTTCCCCGAGCCTAATATTATCGTAGACGATGCCTGCGTGGGTAACGAGACTCAGTTTTCGGCTCAAGGTCGCGATGATGTGATTGAGACCTACCAGTGGGTAGTGGTACGCTTAAATGAAGATGGTACCGAGAGCTTCGTCGGAATCCCGGCTGATTCCGCCAGCCAGCAGAGCTTTAATTTTGCTATTGACACTTTAGGCAACTACGAAGCCCGGGTCACCCTATCTAACGAATGTGATATGGATACCGTCCTGGTGCAAGCCTTCACCATGGGCACTGCTCCTGAGGTAACCCTACCCGAAAGTGTGAACCTGTGTAATGGTGGGGTAGAGTTAACGGCTATTGATCCGGCGAATGACGACGGCACATTATCCTTCCAGTGGATTTTGCAGGGAGCCGTGGGCGGGGGTAATCTTCCCCCCACCAATACCATTACGGCTACTGAACCGGGTTTTTATAACGTGACAGTCGTCGATGCCGATAGCTGCGTGAGCGAAGGTGAAGTGTTTGTGGTGGATAATCGCCCCCCGCTGGAGTTACCCGAGGACTTTACCCTCTGCCAAAACGAAGAACGGGAGCTGGACGTAGAAATCCCTTCTCCCGGTGACCCCGGCTACGAGTGGATTATCCTCGATCAAAACGCTCAGGTAGTAACCAGTACCAACGAGTCGGTTATTGAAGTGAGCGATTTAACCCCCGATCCCGGAGTCTACCAGTACACCGTGACTGTCACCGACGATGTTGACTGCTTTATTCAGGACACGGTTGTGGTAACTATTTTAGAAGCTCCCGAAATTGAAGGCACAGTTACTGATTCGGAGTGCGGGGACGATATTGGAGCTGTACAAGTAAACATTCTTAGCGATCCTAATGAAACTTATTCCTTCATTTGGACTGATTCTGATGGAAACCAAATAGGTACTACCGGAGATATTGCTGGTTTAGGTGCTGGGGTTTATACTGTTACTGTTACCAATTCTACTGGCTGCGCTACCACTGAGCAATTTGCTATCAGTGATGCTGACGCTGATTTTACAGTAGAAGCTACTCCTCAGGGGGGCTGCGACGATACCGGAACATTTGCTATTACATCGGAAGGAGCTAACGGTAGTCCAGCACCCACTGAGTTAACTTGGACTATCTTTGATGAAAGTGGAGCTTCAGTAGGTCCACCCTCAATAAGTACGGGCGCAAGCTTCACTATTCCCGAAACAGACCCGTCCGCAGGAAATGGACTAGCACCTGGTATCTACAGTATAGAATTTGTAAGTCCAGTCGGTTGTATTCAAGCACTAGACAATCTGGAAATCCCCGAGCCCGACTCAGTAGATTTTGACTTACCCGGTCTACGTGTATTTTGTGAACCTACCGAAGTAGCTGCTTTAGATCCTAATACAGGTGAGCCATTGAATCCAGCTAACAATACATATAGCTTTCAGTGGACTAATATCACAAATAGTACACCAAGTATTGTAGGGCTTTCTAATTCAAATGGAAACCCTGCAACTATTAGTCAGCCCGGTACTTACGAGGTGCAGGTGACTGACCTAACCGGGGCGGTTTGTCCGGCTACCCGGGAGGTAGAAGTTACTTTTGAAACCCCGCCTACCATTCAAGCCATTGTAGAATTGGAGGACAATAGCTGTGAGGAGGGCGAAAAAGTAATTGGCGTAACCTTCGTCAATCCCGACGTAGCTACTAATGACGATCTGATTTACGAGTGGCAGGTAGAACTACCCGATGGCACTGTGCAAACCAATATTGGAGCTACTCAAGATATTACGGTTACCCGCACCGGAGATTATTCGGTAAATGTGCGACGAAGAGGTGGTAGCAATACGAGTTGTGCCAGTGCTGCCAGTCCACTGCCCGTTATCGTCAACCAGCCACTTTCAGTACTGATTCTCTTCGGCAGTGCTTGTGCCGACGGTACGGACATTCCACTCATTGCCCGAGTGACGACCGATGGAACCGATAGTCTACGCTACGAGTGGTACGATTCGGCCGGCGTTCGTTTACCCGCTAGTAGCGATACGCTTTTATTGCGCCCGGATATGCCCGATGGCGAGTACCGCGTAGTCGTCATTCAATTGGTGGACGGGGCCGACGGCTGTACCGCTGAGACCTCAGCCAACGTAATCCGTAGCCCAGTACCCGAAAGTAATTTGGGCAATGGTCCGTTTGTAATCTGCCCCCGTGATCCGAATCCAGAAGCCAACTCAGTGTTGCTGGAGGTAAGCTTCGCCCCGAATATTTTGTGGACAACCCCCTTCGGTGATTTCCTTAATACCACCACACTTCCGGCTAACCAGGGGGGAACCTACGTAGTAGAGGTGACCAATGAGTTTGGATGCTCTACCATCGATTCAGTAGAAGTCATTGAAGATTGTCGACCGACCATCGTGGCCCCTAACGCTTTCCGACCCAATGGGGTGAATAGTGAATTTTTTGTCTATCCGCGCTATGTCTCTAACGATGACTTTGAAGTACGGATTTACAACCGCTGGGGAGAGTTAGTCTTCCAGTCCAATAGTAAAGATTTCCGCTGGGACGGTACCTACAATGGTCAACCTGCCCCGCTAGGCTCGTATCCCTACGTTATCACCTTCAAATCTGATACGGATGATACAGGAGGAATTTTAGAAGAACGCGGGGGTGTCACGATAATACGATAGCAGGAATAGATTTCATTTCCCCCTTTTTTTGAAAGGGGTATCTTCAAAAATCTAGTCGGTAACGCACGCCGAAGTTGATAGATAGGTATGTGATACCTTTCTTTTCACCTATATCGATAACTCCAGTAGTAGGAGAAAACTTAAGGTTTACCATTGCATCCAGCTCGTCAGCTATTTCGTACAATGCTCCAGCCGTAATACCAAGTCCTAGTGCGATACTAGATTCCGAGATTTCTTCTCCTCCCCCTGCTATTTTGTCAGACAAGAAGTACGCCCCTAACTCCAGCCCAGCGAATGGTCTTAGCTCTTCGTCTCCAAAAATATATTCACCAGCCAACATTACCGGAATAGCTGAATAGCGGGCACTCGATAGCTTCACATTGGATCCCCGTCGGGCAATCTCTGCATTTATTGCGTTTCGCCAGTCTTTGGCATAACCGTTGCGAACGTAGCCAATATTAAGTCCTACATTAAGGTTCTCCATGATGGCATAACGGCTCTCTACTGTGAAATTGAACCCTATACCGGCAATGTCCGAAAATTTCCCGATAGGAACAGTCGGTCCGAAAGTCATTCCACCGGATAACTGGGCATTGGCTGCCTGAAACCCTAGCATGAAGAGCAAAAGAGTGAAAATTAGATGTCGCATGATGATAATGAGTTAAGTAGTATTACTAATTGATTTCACTACTCATGCCCATTATTATCGAAAGGTTAATGGTACAATGACATGTTTGACCTACACTGAAAGGAACCTCCTATTTCTTTTTCTTTCCGACTCACTCCCAGAGTTGGCCAACGCCAGAAACTGTGTTATCAAAGGTCCAACTGCCTACAAACTGATTTGGTATTTACTTCTGAATTTCACCAATCAGCAGTAATGGTCGTCTAATTACAGAATGATAATAAGTAAGATATATAACCATATCTTACTGCTCATATGCTTCGTAGAGCTTTTTGATCTTCTTCCGCAAGGCATCCGTTTGTTTGATGGCTCGGAGCAGAATACGATGTTTATGATCAGGGTCATCCCGCAAGCAACGGTTGAGCTCCCAGTAGTAGCGGTCGAGGTTTTGTTGATTTTCGGTAGGTGGTTTCAAGGGGTTGGTAGATTAACTAATTGTCTATACTGGTACGTCAGCCCGGCAGGATTCGCCGAATTATTAGATTATAGGATTATTAAATTCGGGAATTGTCAATGGCGAATGTAGTACCGTCGATAATGAGCTTTTAATCTTGCTTATACCTTCATCCAGTAAATCCTGATGCAGACAGTTACAGAAGGCACGCACTTATTGCGCGTACCTTCGGTGGCATTCAGGAAAAAATCAATCTCCCCAGAGTTTTCCGACCCACTGGGCTCCTGACGTACCATAGTCTCCTAACTCAGTGAAGCTATCAAATGAATCCTGCCGAACGATAAATGATATAAAATCTCCTGCTTCATTGCGAGCAAAGCAGATGTAATAATTTAATCCATCAATTATGTTGTAAGGTATGACAAAATCATATTTTTCTAATGCATCAAATGGTGTAACCTCTCTGGTCGTTAAGTCAATTGCAACAGTTCTAGCGGGTGTAAACCTCGATAAGTCCCGTCGATCATCAAAAGACTCGGGATATAGACCATCGTTACCGTCTACATATGATAATATAATTTTGTTTTCCTGGACGAAGGATGCTTCTAGGAACTCCTCGACATTAAGCAGTTCATCAAGATTTAGTTCAAAATTAGGATCAAAATCTCCGTTAGAGTCAATTCTTAGGATGGTGTGTGGCGAAGGATCATCGCTAGTAAGACCGAAATATTCCTTGATAAAGCTGTTATCTGTATCGGGCTGAATGTAGATATTGCCATTACCATCGGGAAATGCCCTGACGTTTGCTGATATCACTCTGTCATCAGTCTTATATTCAAAAGTTTTTGTTTCTACATCAAAGACACCCACTTTAAGAGCCATTGCTTCAGTGTTTATATCGCAGCAAATAGATGGAGCTGACTGTAATACCGCTGCTATTATTTTATTACCTAGAATATAATTAAAGAATTCACCTGCAGATGCATTTTCTTGTACTGATTCGAGTACAGGAACGTTATAAACTTCAGTTAGTGTCATTTCACTTGGGTTCCACTCTACAACCAAACCCTCTCTGAAATTTGTAGCGTAAGCTTCTGTTTCTGAGATAAATGCTGGAAAAAATGCTAAAGTGTTAAATCCTATTGAGGCCAAACTCATGATTCCTTCTACGGCAAACGTTAAATCAGTTCTGTCTACCCCCCATTTGGTAACAGTTTTTGCATTATTGTCATATACGTAAACTTTGTCCTCGAATGAGTATACTCGCTTTTGCTGCCCTATTTCTACTCCAATAGATGGATCATCAAAATTCTCTGGGACCTCCTCAGAAGCATATAAGTAATGTACGCCACCCCCAGGAGTACTTACAACAAAGTTTGTTATCCAGGCCTCCTCCACCTCTTCCTCCTCCGGCTCAGGGGTAACAGTGTTGTTGTCATCGTTATCGTCATCATCACAGGAAATGGTTGCTACAGAGAATATCCCTATCAGTAGCATGAATATCCAGGTCTTTTTTTTACTGGTTTTTTTTGTGTCTTTAGCATTAAACATTTTCATTTCTTAGTACTTTGTATTTAATAATTGTTTAGTAATTACCTGCCGATTTGGGAATGTGTCCTGATCCGACACATTTCCTGGCAGGTTTCCCAAATCAAGTTGGGAACAAGTCCTCGAAACAAGCCTGCTCGTCGGCAGACAGGTTTGGGACACGTTAAGTCAAGTTATTCGACTTAATGTTTTTTTGTTTCTTCTACATAGGCACTCAGTGTTAAAATTGTACAGTGGTTTTTAGAAAAAAGGCCCTACCAGGTCGTTGTAACCCCAAAAAGTCAAAGACTTTGGCATCAGTGAGGTTTTGCACTTCCAGCGTCAGAGCAGTTTGCAATTGATTGATATTCATCCGGTGGGTCAGTCCCGCCGCATGAATCGTCTGGCTAGGCACCTCGGCTTTAAACTGTTGCAAGCCCGCACTCTCCCAACCAATAAAGAAAGAGTCTACGAAACGGGTCGTCCAGAAAAAAGAAAGGTCATCGTTCCTCCTGAGTAAATCCGCTAGCCGATACTCGGCCGCTCCGTTGGCAAAGAGGTAGGGCGTGTTCGGGATGCGATCTCCCTCGAAGCTGGCAAACGGCCCGCTGTCCGACGTATTGAGGTACTGCTGGTAGGTGCTATTGGCTGAGAGGGTGAGCCCAGGGATCAGATCCCGTACTTTTCCGCTCAGTTCTACCCCTTGCGAAGTAGCTGACCATACATTTTGGAAGGAGCCAAACTCATCAGCATTGACCAGCAAGAAGATCAAATCATCAATGCGGCGCAAAAAGAAATTACCCTGTACTTGCCAGTCAGTCTCGGCGCTAGGCTTATTGTCGTAGCTCCACTGCACATTGACATTGTGACTACTTTCGGGCCACAGTTCTAAGTTCTCAACAATCAACTGGCCATCCCCGAAGATTTCGTCCTGCCGGGGCAGGCGGTAGGCATACTCATAACTAAGCTTAGTTGAGAGGTAGGGCGACCAACGGTAGCGTAGCCCAGTACCCGCCCCGTAGTTACTCACCGAACGCTGGTCTACCAAAGTTTCTTCCACGCTAGGGTCAAAGGACTCAATGCGGATAGACTGGCGGTAGTTTTTAACAAAAGTGATATTTTCTAGTTTGTCATCAGCCAGCTGGAGAGTGTACTCCAACCCGGAAACCAAATCAAACAATTCCCCCTCGTCTAAGGCCGGGTCAAACTCTCCATCGATAAGCAGATCGTCCCCGGTGCGGTAGGCGTAGGTGGGAGCGACCGAGA
>JBCCTI010000029.1:0-76145 GCA_039198955.1 Bacteroidota bacterium
ACGGTACTGAAATTCGGTACCATTTCCGTATAAGTTTTGATATTCGGGTAAATTACCGATTTGCTCTATCGAGTAAGAGCTACTGAAGGTTACTTCCAACCCTTTTTTAGAAACACTAGGACTACCCGCTTTGGTAGTAATTACCACTACTCCGTTACCCGCTCGCGAACCGTAGAGCGAGGCTGCTGCTGCCCCCTTTAGTACTGAGATCGATTCAATAGAATTGGGATCGAGGGCTGCCAGCGGAGAAGAATAAGAACCACCACCGGTTAATTGGTTATACGTGGTAAATTGCTCAGCGAAATAGGGCGTTCCGTCTACCACGTACAACGGCTCATTATTGCCTAAGAAGGAGGACTGGCCTCGGATGGTAATCCGGGTAGCACTGCCGGGAGCCCCCGTAGAACTACTAATATTTACCCCCGGAACTTTACCTTGTAGTGCCCGTAGTGGGTCAGGTTCAGAAACTTGCTGAATTTTCTCTCCCTGCAAGGTCTCTACCGAGTAGCCCAAGGCTCGCTCATCGCGCTGTATACCAATAGCCGTTACTACTACTTCAGAAAGCTGGCGGGTATCGGGTAGTAGTGCAATACTCACGGAAGATTGGTTACCAATTTCTACATCTTGGCTTTGGAAACCAATAAAAGAAAAAGTGAGGATTTCCCCGTCGGGAGGTACGCTCAGGCGATAATTACCCTCAATATCCGTGACTGTACCCGAGGAAGTTCCCTTCACAATTACATTCACTCCCGGTAAGGCGCTTCCATCCTCGGAAGAGGTTACTTGCCCTGAAACCACCGATTGAGCATTTGCTCCGGGTATGGCCAGAACCAAACACCCTAACAGGTACATTAGTTGGTAAAAATGTACTTTCATAAATATTAAAAATTAGGTTAATAAGAAGCACGAAGATTATGTATACCGGATATATTCGGCAAGCTGAATAATTCAATGTACAAAGTTGGACATTCTTTAGGAGTGAGTACATCCCGCTGTTCAGGGTATTTTTTCTCCGGTCACTGCCAAATGTATTTTTATTTAAAATCTGTTCTTTCTTATTCTTACTTTCTTAAGGCATAATATATTCCTGATGCCAAATTTCCAGATTTACCTCTGATTATCTGAGAAATGATAAGTCCAAAATTGGCAACATGAAAACTTTATTAACAGGTCTAATCGCAATCATTCATAAAAATAGTTCAAGCATTCTCGTTAAATTATTACCCCCATTTGGGGGATTTATTGCTTAAAATCAAAAATCAGCTTTTCACTAACCCTCTTTGGGTGATCTTCCTTTCCACATCATCCCTTCTTTTGGGTTATAAATCTGGTAGATTATACTGTTTTTGCTGGCTTTTCATTGTTTTCCTTCCCCCATAATAGGTGAGATACCCCCCGCAGAAATACCCCACATTTAGGTGATACCCCAGCGACTCAGAATGTGATAATTTACGAAGGATAAAATTACCCCTTATATGTTACCCTCTTCTTCCTTACTAGTGAGATTTGCTTCGTTGCTTACGCTTATTATCGTATTTACCAGTTCGTTACAGGCCAGCCCTCAGCATATTTTTCTGCTGACTAATGGGCAAACTCACGCCGAAGTTCCCTTCACCTTGGTGAATAACTTAATAGTTGTAGAAGTAGTGATTGCCAGTGAACGGAAAATGAATTTCATTTTGGACAATGGCACGGCAAACTCTGTGATTTTCCATCGCAAGTATATTAAAGGGCTACCTCTAAATTTAGGAAGGCGGATCACTTTTCGGGGAGCGGGGGTAAACAATGCGACACGGGCTACGCAAATCACTGGAACATCGCTGCACCTCTCGGGAGCGGCCACCGACCGTATCGGAATGGTAGTACTGGACAAAAACCCATTCATCCATCTCCAGAGCAAACGTACAACCATTCACGGGGTGCTAGGATCTACTTTATTCCGTAGTTTTATTGTAGAGATAGATTACCCAAACCAACTACTACGTTTACATCAACATGAGAGCTTTCTAGCTCCCGACCAACACCAAGCACTACCGATGAAAGTTATAAAAGGGAAGCCCTATCTCTCGGCACTGGTGCAGGGTGAACAGGCGACTATGGAAATGAACTTGATGCTCGACCTAGGTTTTAATAACTCTTTGCTGCTTCAGGTAGATAATTCACTGGCTAGGAAAATGATGAGCCAATCCCGAACCGCTACAATTGGAGTGGGCTTCAGTGGTAAAATGACGGGCAGAAAAGGAACGGTGTCCGCAGTACTTATTGGCTCGGCTTATCAGGAGCGTGTGGCTACCATAGCCCCTTTCTTTCGTAGTCTACCTAACGTAGATCCAGTGTTAGGTATGAAGCGAATGGGTTCCGTAGGAAACACGCTATTTCAAGACACATCTATCATTCTCAACTATCCGGAAGAACAATTCTACATTGCCTGCCCTGAGCCACTGTTAGCTGACCATAATGAAGAAGCACACCTAAAGACTCGCCCCATTGAACCAGAGAAATTGGTGTTCTAACGTGAGTTAGGGTGTTAGGGTGTTAGGGTGTTAGGGTGTTAGGGTGTTAAATTATTTCATTTTGAATTTAAACTCAGAACTGCGCGTCGATTGCAACAGCACTTTAACACTATCGTACTGTAACACTATTTTAAATTAACCGTTGCTTAATAGCTTTTTCAATGGCGTCAGCCTTGCTGTTTACCTGAAGTTTGCCGTAAATGTTTTTGATATGGGATTTGATCGTTTCTTTGTGAACAAAGAGGTCATTGGCAATGGCCGAGTAGCTTTTACCTTTGGCTAATAACTCGAGAACTTCTGTTTCCCGCGAGGTAAGCGGGGAGTTAGTGTTTTTCTGAAACGATTGTACCACCATGCGGGCAATTTGGCTACTCATGGGTGCGCCCCCCTTCTTCACTTCAGTAATTGCATCTAAAATTTTGGAGTGCCCGGCATTCTTAGTGATGTAGCCACTGGCCCCAGCGCATAAGGCCTGAAAAACCAATTCGCTATTGGTATGCACTGAAATAACCAGAATATTTACGTCAGGAAGCATTTTTTTAATTTTACGAATACCTTCCACCCCATGCATGCCGGGTAGCTCCAAATCCATGAGGATAATCTCCGGGCGATCGTGGAATAGATTTTTAATAGCATCTTCGCAGCTTTCGTAGGTATTCACCACCCGGTGCTGGCTAACACTGCTAATGAGTAGGGCGAATCCATCCCGCACAACGTCATTGTCTTCGACAATAGTAATCTTGGTTTCTCGAGTAGTAGTTGATGAATTAGTCATAGTAATTTATACGAAGCAATCCGGCTTAACGCCGATCAATTCCCTCCCCCATTTTGGGTGATTTTTCCTTTCAACCGAACTAAAGTTCCCCGCTGGCAGGTCGCCTTTAGCTGTAGATCCAACCGGATTTTCCGGGCGCGTTCCCGCATATTTTTAATCCCCCGGAAAGTATTTTGTGATGAGTGTAGATCAAATCCTACTCCATCATCTTGCAAGGTTGCCTCCAAAGCAATGTCGCATACGCGAAATTCCAGTTGAACGGTATTCGCCTGAGCGTACTTCAGAGCGTTAGTCAATGCTTCTTTAAAGATTAATACGATTTGTCGACTCCAGCCCGAGGGGAGTCTAAGCCCTTGTTGCTCTTCACACGTATCGAAGTTAGCAAGGAAAGATACCCCGGTATTCTCAAAAAGTTCTTCGCCAAAGTCCTTGAGGTTGAAGTAGACTTCCTGCACATTATCATTTTTAGGATCAATCGCCCAAATAAAGTCCCGAGTGCCGTAGAAAAGGTTCTTAGAGGCAGTATCAATCTTAGTAAGCAGACTACCAATACCATTGGTTTGCTCGCCTAGTTTGCTCTGAATAATCTGGGAAAGCACCGAAATACTCGCCAGGTTATTTCCCATTTCATCATGAAAATCTTGGGCTACTTTGGTTCGGACTTTCTCAATTTCCTGAGTCAACTTTACCTTTTCAGTTACATCCCGGCTAGACGAAATAAAATGAACCAGTTGGCGGTTCTCGTCCACTATGGGTTGCAGGGAAGTTTCGTAGTAACGGTATACCCCCTCAGTGGTCATAAACCTCAAGATGGTACTCGCCAACTCCTGGGTATCCATTACTTGCTGCCTAAAATGATAATAGGGTTCTCGATCGTCCGGGTGCAGAAAGTCAAAAGATGCTTTCCCCAGCAAGTCTTCTGGCTCATATCCTGCCACCTCCCGAATCCGAGGTGAAACATAGGTATATCCCATATTCAAGTCCTGAAGGGTAATGATATCCTGGGTATTTTCCGCTAAGAACCGATATTTCTCTTCGCTGCCTCGCAACGCAAATTCGGCTCGTTTACGCTGGTCAATATCCATTAAACTACCACTCATCCCCGTTATTTTTCCTTCCCCATTGTATTCCACTCGCGCTGAAACCTTCACCCAGACAATTTCCCCCTCCTTTTTTACGATTCGTAGCTCCTCTTCTAAGTAGGAAACTGTACCTGCTAGTAATTGCTTCTGATAGGATTGGTGTCGCTTTTGCTCCTCAGGATGAAGAATTAGCAGATAGTTCTGCCCGATACTTTCCTCCACAGTATACCCAGTAATCTCTTCCCATCTTTCATTCAAGAATATAAATCCTCCATCAAAATCTGCTTTGAAGATCACCTCCCGCAAATTATTGACTAGTAGGCGATACTCACGCTCCTGACGGGCGATACGTTCCTGATGCTGTTTTCTAAGCTGTACTTCTTCGGCCAGTTGGCGGGTTGACTCTTCCAACTCGTACGTTCGTTGATGAACCCGCTCTTCCAAGTTATCATTCAGGTTTTGTATCTCCTGGGTTCGTTTGCTTACTTCTTGCTCTAATGCCTTTCTTTGCTTCCGCTCATTTCGCAGGTTCCACAGCGTATACGCCCTAATTAGTAGGGTGATAAATACCGCCAGCCCCAGATAAAACCACCAGGTTTGCCAAAAAGGCGGAGCTACCCGGAAAGCAAAATCCAAGGGACTACTCCACAAGCCCCGGGCGTTCTGAACCCTTACCTGAAATACGTAGTCGCCGGGCGGCACATTAGCGTAAACAGCTTCCGTTCGTTTGGTTACCGGCGACCAGGCTTTGTCAAAATTATTAAGTTTGAATTGATACCGTACCTTATCTGCATTGAGCAGACTAACTCCCTGGTAAGAAAAAATAACGTGATTTTCCCGATACGAAAGGTTTAGGCCAATGGGTATCTGAAACCAGTTTTGCACACTGTCAACGTGCTCTCTCCAATTCACCTCCTGGTACTGTAACTGTATACCCGTCAGATGGGGTACCAAAGGAGCCAGTTGTTTGGCCTGAGCATCAGGTCTAAATTTATAAGCACCATCTACTGTTCCTATCCAGATACTTCCATCTTGCTCTACAAATGAAGCGTTGGAATTGGCTTCCATTCCACAAAAGCCATCGTTCTTACCGTAATTGATCATTTGCTGCACTTCACCTTGTCTATTCAGCAATAGCCGATAAATTCCTCGTTGGGTTCCCATTACTAAGCTGCCGTCTTGAGCCATCTCCATGGTGTAAATCATGCCCGGTGGCACATCAGTTTTTTCGTGCATCTTGGTAAGCTCTCCAGAAGGAAAGTGAAATCGAAATAATAAGCCATTAATCGTGGAGAACCAGAGACTTTGGTGCGTATCGGCCACCATCGTTAGAATATACTCATTTTGGATCACCTGATTTTGTAGCAGTGGAGCATAACCATTACCATCCCAGATATAAATTCCTTCCTTAGTACCAAATACCATTCGTTGGTCGGGCAGTTGGTCAATAGTAGTAACCGCTGAAGTACACTGATTATCGCTTTCGCCCCGCACTGAAACAAACTGACCATCCTGATACTTTACCACTCCCTTAGCCGTTCCAAACCATAGATCACCATCGCTATCACGAAATGACGAAAGTATTCTCTGGTTAGGTAAATCAGCCGGAGGAATACTATAAAAATGCTCACCGTCGTAGCGAGTGAGGCCGTAGTTGGAGCCAAACCATAAATTGCCTAGACTATCTTCTACACTGCAATAGATAAAATCATTGAGCAAGCCTTCGTCGGGGCCGTAGTGATGAACTTTCTCACCATCGTAGCGATCGAGCCCCCCCGGAATGTAACTGAACCAGTAGTCCCCTCGCTGGTCTTTCAGAATGGAAAAAACGGATTTCTCGTATAATCCGTGCTCAGTGCGAAGGTGGGTAAAAGTTTCACCCCGGAACTTGAACATGCCATCGTCATAAGAACCAAACCAGATATTTCCTTCCCGATCTTGAAAAATGTCCCGTACGACTGAACCCTCTAGTCCGTAGCTCTTCAGATCAATCTTTCCGCTGGCAGGATCAAAACAGAAAACTCCGTTAGAAGTAGCCGCCCACATCCGACCTTTGGCATCAGGCATCACTGAAAAAATCAGTACCCCCAATTCATCCTGAAACTCAAACTGACGAAACTTAGTCTCACCAGGCTGATAGGTGAATAATCCTTGCTCTCCCATCAGCCAAAACTGGCCCGAACTATCGCGACACAATCCATTAAAATTAGGTTGACTCGGATGAGTTACGGGCAGTATGCTCCAACTACTTCCGTCGAAACGAATCAAATCCCCGTCGTAAGTCGTAGCCCAGTAAGTTTCTGGGGAAGTTTGTACCATACCCGTAATATACTTCTCTGCCATTGGAGGTGGAGTGAATAGAAATTCCGTGGTATCTGGGCTCCAAAAAGCTAGTTGATTTTGAGGTAATAATAATAACAAACGTCCGTCAGCGTGCTCAAACACCTGTCGTACTTCTAAGGATTTTCCCGATTCATTGGTGATAGTATGGGAGGTAAACGTATTTCCGTCGTAGATGGTCAGCCCATTGTAGGTAGCAATAGCCAGTTGCTTCATTGAGGTCTCGAGAATGTGCGTGACGTAACTGCTGGAGAGTCCGTCTTGCATACCAAAATTCCGAAAATTTTGGCCATCAAAACGACTTAAACCACCCGAAGTAGCTACCCATAGGTAACCAAATTGATCTTGAGCAAAATGATTGACCGACGTTTGGGGCAACCCCTCCTCAATAGAATAATGGGCGAAACTGTAGTATTGCGCCCACAAATTAAACGGAAACAGCCAGTACAGCACAACCAAGAAAAGTAGATGCTTTCTGGTAAAAGAAAAGAAATATAGGTTTAACATTAAGGTTATCAATCACTTACGGCATTAAAGATAGCTATTTCGTACGAGATTTATGGATTAGCATACAGCAATTATATCCCCCAAAAAGGGGGATTTAGCTATAAAATAATTGAGCTAACGGACTTGTCTTTCCTAATGGATTGACGAAATTTGGGCGATTATTAAGTAATACCTACGATTATTAAGCCCGGTTTACGTAGTCTTCAAGGACCCTTCAGTCAGACAGAGAAGTATTTTTTGCTACTGATTGCCGCATTAGCGGCTGGCTCATTTTTCGTCAATTTGGGCCTATCTCCGCTTAAACATGAAGAACCCCGCCGCGCTCTGATCGCCTTGGAAATGCTCTTCCGCGACAACTGGATTGTACCCACTGAGATGGGCGAACTTTATTATAAAAAACCCCCGGTTTACAATTGGGTTATCATTGGTGGATTTCAGCTATTCGGAAATTACTCCGAATACGCAGTGCGTTTCTTGTCCATCCTTTCTTTTCTCGGCATGGGTATTTTGGTCTTCCTAATGGGAAAACGCTACGTTGATGACCACTTTGCTATTTACGCTGGACTGCTCACTTGGGTGATGGCGGATGTATTATTCTATTTTTCAGCTACTGCCGGAGAGATTGACCTGTTTTATTCTTTCGTTACCCTAGCGAGTTTCTTTACCATTTTTCATTTCTACCAAAAGCAGCAGTTTTACAATCTATTCATCATCACTTACGCACTGGGAGCAATCGGGACACTGACGAAAGGTTTACCCTCTCCTGTGTTTTTAGCAGTATCGCTCAGCGTGTTTTTTTTGTATCAAGGGAAATTTCGCCAGCTTTTTACTCTACCCCATTTGGCTGGAATCTTGGTTTTCTTATTGATGGTAGGTGGATATTTTTGGTGGTACGACCAGTATCATCCGTTTACGAACTACTTTACAAGCGAAGACTCCCTCTGGTCGCAAAGTAGCGAACGAACGATGCTAGAAAACTCCTTGCTCACCTTACTTCCACACTTGCTATTGTTTCCACTAGAGACACTAAAAAATATAGCTCCAGCTTCTTTATTACTGCTTTTTGCTATCAGAAAAGATCTCTTTACAAAACTCAGTAAGCAGCCTTTTACACTTTTTTGCCTGATCTTATTCGTTAGTAATGTTGCCATCTATTGGATTTCGCCCGGTACCCGCTCACGCTACGTTTATATGTTGTACCCGCTACTTGTTGTCATTCTAACGTTTGGGTACACCAGTTTTTATCAGTCTACCAATCACCTACGTTTCCGGTGGTTTCACGGTATTATCCTTGGGCTGATTATTATCTCTGGACTTACCTGCTTGGCTTTACCTTTTATTCCCCAACTAGCTGATATTGCCGGAACCATTGCTATATCAATCGTTTCTACGTTGACCATCGCGGTAGTATTAGTTATTCACCTGAAAAAACCAGCCTTTGCCCTACCAAACTTGATATTGCTCATTGTCATTCTGCGCTTTGTTTTTGCGGGAGTCATATTGCCGTACCGAGCGCAGCAGGGAAGTGCTGCCCAAGACAAAGCTGATGCTTACCAAATTACTGAGATTACTAAAAATGAGCCACTTTTTCTCTTCGAGGATTCTCGTTGCTCTCTGACTACCGTTTTTTATCTGGAGAAGGAGCGAACGGAGGTACTTGGTAGAAACGCGGAGATAAATAGCCAATACTACTATCTAGCCAATCGCTCGCTGCTGGATGATAAGAAGTACGAGGTTTTTTATACTTTTGCCTACGGAGATCAAGAGTTTGTCTTGGTAAAGTTTCGTGACCCCTAACCCTACCCAAGTTAATCCCCAGAAATCGGCAACTCGCCGTCGGCTCAGTTTTTTTCTGAAGCTGCTGCTATCGGCTACCGCCTTATTTTTCGTATTCAGAAAAATTGATGTTCAAGAAGCCTGGCAAACGTTTCTCCAGGCTAATCCTATTTACTTAGTACTGGCTCTTTTAGCATTCAATCTGTCTAAGATTGCGGCAGGGTGGCGTTTTAAAGCTTATCTCAAGGCACTGGGCATCCACATCGGTAACCGCTATAATATTGAGTTGCTGTACTTGGGAATGTTCTACAACCTCTTTCTACCGGGTAGCATTAGCGGTGATGGCTACAAGGTGTATTTGCTGAAACAACGTTTTGAGGTAAAGACCAAACAGCTAATTGGGGCAACCTTACTCGACCGACTGAGTGGTTTGGCCTTCTTATTGATAATGGCGGGAGGCTTTTTACTGTTTAGCTCCTTCAGCAGTGGTATTCCCTACTTTAATTTTGCGATAGTTGTTTTAATGGCAGCGGTCTTACCTGTCTTTTATTTATTTAATAAATTGCTTTTCCCACAGCTTACTTCTGCTTTCGGCACCACAACTTTCTGGTCGTTTTGGGTACAGGCCGGGCAGGTACTTACTGCGGTCCTATTGCTCACAAGTATCGGGGTGGAATCCCACTATCTTGATTATCTCACCCTGTTTATGGTTTCCTCGGTAGTGGCGGTATTGCCCTTTACTATCGGGGGAGTAGGGGCTCGGGAGTTAGTATTTTTGTACGGTTTTCAGTATCTCGCTATTCAGCAGGAAGCAGCCATCACATTTACCTTACTTTTCTTCCTGGTTACAGCATTATCTTCCCTGATTGGTTTGTTTGTCTCTACTCGAAGAGATCGCTGATAAAATTTTACTTATGAAAACCTACCACCGCATTGTAAACTGCTGGTAGTGGATAACTGCTTGTTGGCTTTCTTCCAGATCGAAATCATTAACGTCCCATTTTTCACCTTTTTCCATACCCAGCCACTCCCGCATATCGTCGTGTTCCGGATGCTTAGGATTATTAACTGCTTCTACCATTTCGTAGTACCCGTAGATGCCTCCGCAGTCTTCGGGCGGACAAGCCCCCTTTCCCTTCAGGCAACGCGGAGCAGTAATCTTTTCGTCTGTGATTTTCTCGATCAAAACGGTATGCGCCCAGCTATCCCCAAAGTCGTATTCATAGTTGATCTTCTGTTTTTCTCGGGTAAATCGGGATTGAATCGGAATTTTGTTCGCGTCTAGCACCTCACTTCTCATAAAATCATCATCAAATGGGATACCGATTTCTTCGCCACCATGACCCCCAGACCGGAAACCATATAAATGAGCATTCTGCCATCCCATTGCGGCCTGAATCACGCCGTGAAGTTCGTGAAATGAGAATAAGTCAGGTACAAGAATCCTGCGCCAGATAGGTGGTTTGCTGCTATAGTCTAATGATACTTTCAACTGATAGGCCATATCGTATCGTTAGGATGGTAAAGTGTAGAAATTATTCTGGCAAGGCAAAGGCTACGTACTGATCACCGCGTTGGTCAGTAATTTTTCCACCTCCGGCAGCAATCACAACGTACTGTCGCCCATCTACTTCGTAGGTGCAAGGAGTTGCCATACCGGCTGCCGGAAGCGAATACTTCCACAATTCTTCTCCGGTAGTCGAATTAAACGCCCGGAACTGGGCATCTTTGCTGGCCCCAATAAAGATAAGCCCGCCGGCAGTTACTACCGGCCCGCCGTAGTTCTCAGTTCCAGTGGCAGGAATACCTTGTTCAGTAAGTTCAGGAATTTCTCCTAATGGTACCTGCCAACGTATCTCTCCTGCGTTTAAATCAATGGCATTCAGTGTGCCCCAGGGTGGTTTCACTGCCGGATAACCGTCAGCATCTACGAAGCGATTATAGCCAGTATGATTATAGCGTAATTGGCCAACTTCTCTCTGCGATGCCATTTGCACGATCATTTCACCATTTCCCGGCTTATTTAGTAGAAAGGCACTTACTGCATTGATTTGAGTATCGGTCAGAAAGGCAAATGAGGGCATCGCCCCTTTTCCATTTTTTACCATCTGGTATACCTGTCCTTCGTCCAACCGCTCGTCTAAATTCACGAGTGCAGGGGCATTTCCGTGAAAGTTAGAGCCTTGCAATTGAGCCCCGTGGCAGCCCATACAATTTCCTTGGTAAACACCTTGTCCCATTGCGATGAAATTTTGAGGCGGGCCTTGCCGTTGTTCTATCATCGTCAGAATCCAGGGCATTTCGTTGGCATTTACGTACAGCATTCCCGTAGTAGGATCGTAACCAGCCCCGCCCCATTCTCCTCCTCCGTCGAAGCCTGGAAAGATGATAGTTCCCTCAGTGCTCGGTGGTACAAATTGACCGTCAGAGCGGGAAATAGCGAGCACCGCCAGTAGCGAATCACGATAACGGGAATGCGGGTTGATGTCTTCGGGTGTCAGGCGCTGGCGGGAGAAAGCCGGTGGCTGCGTAGGAAGTGGCTGAGTAGGCCAAGCCTGTTCCCCGATCAGATCCGATTCAGGGTACGGCTGCTCTTCTACCGGAAACAGCGGTTCCCCAGTTTCACGATTAAACACGTATACGTGACCCGACTTAGTGATTTGTGCTACTGCGTCTACTTCTTTCCCATCCTGGCTGATTGTGACTAAGGTAGGCGGAGCTGGCAAATCCCGATCCCAGATATCGTGATGAACTGTTTGGAAATGCCAGATTTTCTCACCATTCTGAGCATCCAGGGCCACCAAACTATTGGCGTAAAGGTTAGCTCCTTTACGGTTACCTCCGTAGAAATCAAACGCGGCTGATCCTAGGGGCACAAATACAATACCCCGCTCTTCATCCAAAGTCATACCCGTCCAATTATTGACCCCGCCAATAAATTTATAAGCCGTAGAATCCTCCCAGGTTTCATACCCCGGCTGACCGGGTTGGGGAATCGTATAAAAAATCCAGGCTTGTTCCCCAGTTCGAATATTAAATGCCCGAATATGACCAGGAGCAGCCGGAAGACGCTCCGAATTAAGGGCACCCATAATAATTAAATCACCGTGTATAGTTCCGGGGGCGTGGTAGCGGTATGATAGCCCTTCAACGTCCCGTCCCAGGCCTTTTCTTAGATCAATGTAGCCATTTTCTCCAAAATCAGTGACTGGATCTCCAGTCAGGGCGTCCAGGGCGTAGAGTTTCTCTTCGGCTGAGAACACCAGACGCTGATCTTCGCCATCCGCCCAATAGGCTAAGCCACGGGTAAAACTCACTTGATCAGTTCCCGCAAAGGGGTTGAACTCCCATATTCGCTCGCCCGTAGCCGCGTGTACTGCAAAAATCTTCATACCAGGTGAGGCTCCGTACAGGATGGTATCGACTACCAGCGGGTTACACTGTATGTAGTTATCCTCGCCAATATCGCCCGAGGCATACGTCCAGGCTACCTCCAGATTCTGCACGTTATCTTGGTTAATTTGTCCCAACGTTGAATAGTGTGTGCGGGCAGGATCGCCTAGGTAGTGACTCCAACTCTGATAGTAGTCGGTCGGTGGACTGACTGACTCAGTTTTTTCGACGGTTTGGCAGGCCACTAAAAAGGTAAATAGTCCAAACGCTGTGAATAGGTTGCGAAAAGTCATATTTGATTGTTACTACAATTCAGGTAATATAATACTCTAATTTAGCAATAAAATATTATTTCTGTAGGAAAATCTTCGCTACCAATTGCTTTACTTTAGGGTATTGAAGCCAGGTTTTCTACTTAGCTACCGGGGGGGTTATTTAACTAACCCTTCTTCCTCTTTCATCAGTTTTTGCGGTATTTTTGTTCCCAAAGCCACTTATTTATCGAAAAATCACACTGCAAAATACCGTAAACTTCGTCAATATATTACTTAAGCTAGTGATAACACTTCTCATTATTCTTCGCTTTCTGTTCTTCATTTCCAAACCAGATTTAATAAGTGGGAGAGATATTAATATGATTTAACTATTTGATAATCAATTGATTAATATCTTATTTTATTTCCATCTTCTCCTTCAACTAAGAAAAGTTATCTTCCTACCCTCTTTTTTCAATAAGGAGTTCTGTTTCCCCTACTAGGATTTCAAGTACCTGTATTTTTAGTCTAAGTAACTGAATCACACAGATTTCTACCAAACCTTACGTTGTAACCTTGACCTATTTTATGGCATAGCGCAGTGTAATAACTTGCGAGAGCTTATTCTGTAAAACTGGATGTAGGCGAAGTTTAAGAATTGACCCACTTCAGCCCGCAATGCATATATGGATAATCTTATTGTAAAGTATACCCTACTGCTTATTGTCAGCTTTCTGTCCTCAGTAGCTATTTTTGCCCAGGATAACAACCAGCAAGTAGCCCAGGAGTTTGTTGAGATTGGGGATGAAATTTACTTTGTTCAGAAAGCACCTGAACAAGCGAAGGAAATGTACATCCAAGCTGCCCAGCTCGATCCTAGCAATATCAAGGCAAACTACATGGCGGGGCAAACTATCAGTGAAACGATCAACAAAGGGGAAGCTACTCCGTACTTTCAGCAGGTGTACCAACTAGATGCCGACTACAAATTCAATCTACTGTACTCCATTGCCCGCTCCTATCAATACGGACTAAAGTTTGAGGAAGCGATCGATTACTATAATCGTTATCTGGAGAAACTAGAAGAAGACAAAGATTACCGAGGCGAGGATAAAATTCCAGAAAACCAGGTAAAGCGTCGGGTATACGAGTGTAAGAATGGTCAAGAATTTATCGCCAATGAACGTAATTTTATCATTAAAAATATTGGTAATTCCATTAACTCCAACAGCCTAGACTACGCCCCGGTAATTAATGCTGACGAGACGATGATGATCTTCACTTCCCGCCGTAAGGAAGATAACCTAAATGAAAACGTGTACGACGACAACTTTGCTTACGAAGATATTTTCATTTCTTATAAAGAAGACGGCAAGTGGGGGGCAGCTAAAAACATTGGCGAAACGGTTAATACGCTGTATTTTGAGTCAAATTTAGCACTATCAGCGGATGGTAAGCAGCTTTACGTATACCGGGATGAAAACAACGGTGATATCTACGTCTCCGATCGACGATCAGACGATAGTTGGTCAGAACCCGAACCCGTTAGCGAAAGTATCAACTCCAGCTATTCCGAAAACTCGATTACCATTTCCCCCGATGGGCAAACGCTTTACTTTTCCAGTGATCGACCCGGTGGCTTCGGTGGATTAGATCTTTATAAATGTGAGAAAGATCGGCGGGGTGAATGGGGCAAAGTAACCAATCTGGGTGAAACGGTAAATACACCTTACGATGAAGATGGCGTGTTTATGGATTTTGATGGTAAAACCCTGTATTTTAGTAGCCGGGGTCGGAAAGGTATGGGTGGCTATGACATTTTCAAGTCCATTCATTCTGTAGAAGATGACACTTGGTCTGACCCGGTAAACCTCGGTTACCCCATCAATACCCCCGATGACGATATTTTCTTCGTGAGCACTAAGGATGGTAAACGAGGGTATTTCTCAACCGTACGTAACGATGGCGTAGGCTACCTTGATATTTACATGGTAGAGATTCCTGACCAGACCGAAGAGTTAGCCGATAAGTTAGATAAGAAAAACGGAAAGCAATTGGCTGATGAAGGTGGGTTAAGTGACCGTATCATTGGTCAGGTCAATCAGCCGAAAAGCAGTACGCTTCAACCTGTACAACTCTTACTAAAAGTGGAAGATGCGGCAACCCAACAGGCCCTAGATGCCCAGGCTTTACTGAAGGGTGGTGCTGAAGATGAAACACTCACGCCTCAAAAAGTAGCTGACGGTATCTATCGTTTTGATATCCAAAATAATCAAACGACTGAGTACGTGCTTGCCGTTGAGAAGGTAGGTTACGTCTATAAAAGCCTGAAAATCAGCATTCCGCCAATGGCAAATGATCCACAGGAATTTCGCAAGAAAATATCGCTAGACCCAGTAACCCAAGTAGCCACTAACTACCGCATGGTACTCAACTTCGTATACTTTGATTTTAACAGTGCTCAGTTGAAGGACGAATCCCAGCCCGAGCTAAACCGATTGAAAAACTTTTTGGAAGGCAACCCAGGCGTAAGAGTAGAAATTGCCGGACATACTGATAATATCGGCCCGGCCACCTACAATAAAGCATTATCACAAAAGCGGGCTCAGGCTATCGTTAATTACTTAGCCAATGAAGGCATTGCTACCGACCGCCTCACTGCCCAAGGTTACGGTGAAACCGACCCCATTGCCAGCAACGACGATGAAGCCGAAGGCCGGGAACTAAACCGCCGGGTAGAAATGCGCGTATTAGAGTCCCGAACCATCGCTAATCAATAGTTTGGAAAGGTGAAAATTAGCGATAACTTCAAAAATCAGCAACCAACAATTGAACAATCGAGCTACTCTATCATTCAACCATGTTTTTACTCACTTTTACTAGCATCAAAAAGCTTTTTCTTCTCATCGCGAGTAAGGCTATCGTAGCCGTTGGCTGATATTTTATCCAAAATAGCATCAATTTCTTCTTGCTTGGTTTCATAAGTAGCTTTGGATTTTTTACCGGTAGTACGGCCGTTGCTGGCCTTAGACCGTCGGTATGATACTTTCACCTTGGGTTGGCGTACAAAGAAACTCTTAACAAACATCAGAAACTGGGTAACTGGACGTCCCAAATCGTTGCCCCGCTGTAATTGCTTAATAAACAAGAAGCCCAACCCAGCTCCTGCCAGGTGGGCAAGGTTGCCCCCGGCGTTGCTTCCAGCGGTTCCTACGTAGGACATAATCACGAAAAACAGGGCAATATATTTGATACGAACTGGCCCAAGCAAAATCAGGGGAATGGAGTAGTTAGGCATAAACGTAGCGGCACCAACTACCACTGCGTACACTCCCGCCGAAGCCCCCAGCATGACCGAGCCACCGATCTGACCCTGAAAGTAAGGAATTAGGTTATAGATAAGTATATAAAAGAGTCCCCCCAATAGACCTCCTAGAATGTATAAGTTCACCACTTTCTCGTCACCCAAAAACTCTTGAATAATCTTACCAAACCAGTACAGGAACAGCAGGTTAAACAAAATATGGAGAAAGCCTTCGTGAGTAAAGAAATAAGTAACCAGTGTCCAGGGACGATAAATGAGTTTTCCTAAGGAGGCAGGAAGCGTAAGCTGCTCAACGATAGCCCGATAAAGGTTACCTTCATCAGAGATTGTGAGAGGAACCCAAATAAGAAGTAGGGTTAAAAATATGATCAGATTGATCACAATGATCTGCATCAGCCCATTATTGGGACGTTGAAATGCGTATTTTAATTCGTCTAATATACTATTCATGGCCTTCTACTAATAAAATACATTGCGCTTATCTTTCCAGATTTTGAGTAAGATAAAGGCAAATAACATACCACCCAAGTGGGCAAAGTGGGCTACGTTGTCGCCCGGTTGGCGCGAAAAGCCCGCCCACAGCTCGTATGCTCCGTAGAACAAAACAAAGTACTTTGCTTTAATTGGAAAAGGAAAAAACAGTAAAAATAATTCGGTATTGGGAAACAACAGTCCAAACGCCATCAAAATACCAAAAACTGCTCCTGAGGCTCCCACCATTGGAATGTTAGCCTTGCTTTGAACAATTTGATTAACTAGCTGCCTTCCCTGGCTTATGTAAGAACTATTGTTGGGGTTATCGTAAAAATCATCAACGAGTGTTCTGATTTGACTACTGCCTTGATAAGCAAACTCCGCTTCTTCTAGTAAGAAAGTAGATAAACGCTCGGGGGTGGTTTCTTCCAAAACTTGATCAGCCGCCTGTTCTAATTGGTATACTTCGTAGTAATTAATACCGGAGTACAGTAAGCTCGCTCCCAAGCCAGTTATTAAGTAAAAAACCAGAAATCGCTGGTTACCCCATACCCGCTCCAGCATTGGGCCGAAAATAAACAAGGCAAACATGTTCCCGAAAAGGTGAAAAAGACTGCCGTGAATAAATAAATGCGTGATAAATTGATAAGGGCGAAAGGTCTCAGCATTGATATAACGCAAGCCAAATAAATTGACAAACATATCGGTAGAAAATATCAGCGATTGCAACGCAAATATCGCGATATTGATAATCAGAAGATTTTTAACCGTGGGGGTTAGGTTGCCAAACATATTAAGTGTTGGTAAAAAACGTAGCGATTTTTTCTAGTTCAAGTACATACGTAGTTTTGCGCCCATCGGGTGCATAATCGGGCTGAATACAGCCAAATAATCGGTCGATCAGGGCTCGCATCTCAGCTTCATCGAGCCGCTGGCCGGGTTTCATCGCCATTCGGCGGGCGATTGATCGGGCCATATTATCCCGCTTACTTAAGGTAAGTCGTTCTTGGTTGCTCTTATATTGTTCAATAATTCCTTCCAATACCTCCTGCTCTGTTCCGGTTTTCACATCAGGGGGCACGCCCTGTACTACTAAGGTGTCGTTTCCAGAAACAGTAAACAGAAAGCCCATCGCCTGTATTTCTTCGTCTAGCTCGCGTAACAAGCCTAGATCAGATGGCGATAAACGAATGGTCTGGGGAAATAATGACTGTTGGGATACTGCTGATTTTTTCTCCAATGCCAATGAATACTGCTCAAACAAGATACGCTCGTGGGCGGCTTGCTGGTCAACCAGCATTAAACCCGATTTTACGTGTACGGCTACGTAGGCATGATGAATCTGAAACGGCACGTCACTGGTCACCCTCTGCCCCGGCTCTAATAGTACTTCATCGCGCTGCGAGGTACGGTTCACGGCACTTTGCAGCGTCAGTGCTCCAGCATCCTCATCTCCTTCGGTAGACTCTTCGGGAAAGTCAAAGTGGGATTTTTCATCCGCAGACTGATACAGCGACTCCCAGTGCTGTAAGTTCGCTTGCTTAGTAGTTTCTGCACTCGGGAAAGACCGATATTCTTTTAGGTTAACCCGGGAAGGAATAGTAGTTGTTGTTTCCTTTTCTGGCGATTCCGCAGCCGGAAAAATGGGAAAGTGATTTTCTTCGTCAAAAACCGGGGTTACCAGATTGGTTCCCAGCGAACGTTTTACTGCCGCCCGCACAATAGCGTACACGGTTCGCTCATCCGAAAATTTAATTTCAGTTTTAGTCGGATGCACGTTTACATCAATGTATTGGGGATCAATTTCCAGAAAGAGGGTGTAGAAAGGAAAACTACCTTCGGGAAGCATGGCTTCGTAGGCACTGACCACTGCGTGGTTCAGGTAGTTGCTCTTGATAAAACGTTGGTTGACAAAGAAAAACTGTTCGCCCCGGGTGCGCTTATGAAATTCGGGTTTACCTACGTATCCGGTCACCCGCACGTGGTCGGTATTCTCATCGCAAGGAAGTATCTGCGAGGAGTAAGCCCCCGTAAATAAGTCGCCAATTCGCGCCGAGAGCGATCCCGCGGGCAAGTCGTACACTAGTTTATCCTTCTGGAAGAAGCGGAACCCTAGATCGGACCGGGCTAGCACTACCCGGTAAAATTCGTCCATAATATGCCGTAGCTCTACCGAGTTAGATTTTAAAAAGCTGCGTCGGGCGGGAATATTGTAAAACAGGTTTTTTACGCAAATATTCGTGCCCTTCGCCCCAGTAGTTGGCTCACTGCCCTTAAACTCTGACCCCTCCAGAGTGATTCGGGTAGCCAGTTCATCTTCTTCCCGCCGGGTGGTTAGTTCCACTTGGGCTACCGCCGCAATAGAGGCCAGTGCTTCGCCCCGAAAACCCAAGGTATGAATTGTGTAAATGTCTTCGGTCTGACGAATTTTGGAAGTAGCGTGCCGCTCAAAACACATCCGGGCATCAGTCGGACTCATACCCTTGCCATCATCGATTACCTGGATGAGTCCTTTACCGGAATCTTTTATTACCAGACTGATTAGTGTGCCTTCAGCATCAATTGCATTTTCCAGTAACTCCTTCACTACCGACGCCGGTCGTTGCACTACCTCTCCGGCAGCAATCTGATTGGCAATAGCATCGGGAAGAAGCTGGATTACATCAGACATAGGAATTCTCTCCCTCCGTATTGTAAAAATGAGTGGGCAATAGCTTTACTTTTGGGGGCGGTGAGGCATCTTAGTAGTTGGTTTAAACCTAAAGTACAAGTAGACTGGCCCCAGCAGCAAAAAAACATAAAAGATACTGTTTCCGAAATAGAGATACCCAAAAATAATGGTAAACAAAGTAATCATAATGATTCCTTGCAACATATTCGAGCTTTTGTTATAACTAGCCCGACGGGTAAATGACCCTTGAATAGTAGAGGAATGCCCGGAAGTTGTCGACGGGCGTTGGCGTAGTTCTTGCTTGATCCGAGAAGTGCGCTCCTCAATATCCTCCTTGACAGGATCGTAGTAGCGGGGTTCAAATTTAAATTTTTGATAATTCGGAAGCCGGGTTAGCGAAGGAATTTTCATAAGTGTATAAATTAACAGCCAGGCACTAAATAAAGAACAGTCGTGTTTGAAAGGTATCAGGAGAACGCCCGCATGCTGAAAAAAGTTTACGCGCTTTTCTTTTCCAGTATTGCTCTCTCACTAAACTTGGTTTGGGGACAAAGTACCCAATTAAAAGGTAGTGCAAGACCCCTTCTGGCTAAACGCCTCTCCTCTGAACAGTGGGTACAGGCTGCCCTCGATACATTCACCCTAGAGGAAAAAATTGGTCAACTGTTGTTTCTTCCGATCTATTCTACTACCGACGATAATTCTAATCAAGAGATAGAACGCCTAGTAGAAAATTATTCTTTAGGCGGTATCATTTTTTTTCAGGGACAATTACCTCTGATGCAACAACAGCTAGCCCGCTTGCAACAAGTTAGTTCTATTCCTTTACTCGTGGGCCTGAATGCCGAGCAGGGTCTGGGAAGTACCTTTGACTCTACCTGGACATACCCTAATCTTCAGACATTGGGAGCTATTCAAGACCTGTCCTACCTCGAGCAGGCCGGGGCTGCTGTAGCCCGACAGTGCCGGGCAGCAGGTATTCATCTTAATTTCACCCCCTTTATCTCGGTAGGGCATAATGGTCAGGAATACACTGCTAGCAGCAAGTTTCACAGTCAGCCGATTCAAAGTATACGGCAGGGCTTGGCTTACATGAAGGGAATGAGGGAGCACGGACTTATGCCCTGCTTTCAGCGGATTACCGCTGAGAAAACATCCCAGAAGAGTGCTCAACTGCGGGGCACCCTACTGGTGCATACCGGAGCTATTGACCAAATTGATATTCCGCCCATCAGCACCCTCCGGCCCGATCAGGCAACTTCTATACTGTTAGAGCAAGCCTTTCAACTAGAGGGCTTGGTATTTTCGGAACCTCTGACTGAGCAAACCTCATTTCCCAACCTTGGGGTAGATGCCCTAAAGGCGGGAAACGACGTAATTTTTGCTCCTAGTGACGTAAATCGGACAATCCGGGAAATTAAGCGGGCGATTACTCGGGGAGTGCTAGATGAAGCAACCATCAACCAAAAAGCAGCCAAGGTACTACAACTGAAATATCAAGCTGGCTTAGATGCTTTACTTACTTCGGACACTACTTCAGTACCCTTATCGCATTGGCAGCATTCGCCTCGTCTGTTAAAACAACAGCTTTATGAACAATCGGTCACCCTGGTACGCAACGAGCGGGATATTTTACCTTTTAAAGTGCTGGATACCGCCCAATTTGCTTCCGTAGTCATCTCGGATAGCCCCAAAAAGGTGCAACATTTTCAGGAGTATCTCGATCAGTATACCTACTTCACTCACTATACTTTCCCCAAAACTTCGGATCGTTTTGACTACGAACAGGCTTACGAGCGGCTGCGCCGGTACGATCAGGTAGTGGTCGCTATTCACGAGACCCAGTTTGCTAAGGATAAGGATCGGCAGTCGCCACTGCGGGTAATTCCTAAAAAAACCTTGGCTTTTCTGAAGTTTCTGCACGAAGAAACCAATGTCACGCTGGTATTTTTCGGTGCTCCGGGGCGTATGGCGAGGTTTTCCCGCTTCAGTACTTTGCTCTGTGCTTACGAAGGCGATAGCTTAATGCAAAAAGTAGTACCTCAGGTGCTGTTCGGAGCAGTGGCCGCTCAGGGGAAGCTTCCGGTAAAAATTACAAGTGGGGTAGCCGAGGGAGCCGGGGTGGTTACCCAACCATTGCAGCGTTTGCGCTATTCTTTTCCTGAAGAAGTGCTTATCAACCCTGATTCTTTAAGCCGGATAGACTCGCTAGCCGATGAGGCTATTCGGGAAGAAATGACTCCCGGTTGTCAGGTACTGGTCGCCCGTCAGGGTTCAGTAATCTACCAAAAATCATACGGTTACCAAACCTACGATTCGCTATCACCCATTACCAATCAAACAATCTACGATATTGCCTCGGTCACTAAGGTAGCCGCGACAGTTCAGGCCGTAATGCTGCTGCACTCACAAGGGGCATTTTCACTAGATGACCGTTTCTCGTACTACTTACCCGAACTGAAAAACACGAACAAGTCACGCATTACAATACGAGACGCGCTACTCCACCGAGCGGGACTGCGCTCCTTTGTCCCGTTCTGGCTATTTACTACGGATGACGACGGGCTCAAGCCAGATTTGTACCGGGACTATCCTGAACAGAACTTTACCCATCCAATTACCGTAGGGCTATATGGTGCGCCTTCCCTGAAAGACTCGGTATGGAACTGGACGATACAATCTGAGCTACGGCGGTATCGGAGGCGGCTCCCCTCCTGGAAACCTACCTATAATTACCGCTACAGCGACCTAGGTTTTTATATGCTGCATCGCCTGATCGAGAAAGTTACCGGTCAGCCTTTAGACAAGTTTTTATCTCAAAATATTTACGATCCACTCGGTCTGCGTACCCTCCGCTATCGACCACTGTGCCAATTTTCCCAAGAAGAAATCGCCCCCACTGAGGAAGATACCCACTTTCGCAATACGCTCATTCGGGGAACCGTACACGACGAAGGGGCGGCATTGAACGGAGGGGTTGCCGGACATGCCGGCCTGTTCAGCACCGCCAACGACCTAGCTATTCTGATGCAGATGAATTTGCAAGAAGGACACTACGGAGGCCAGCAATACTTCCCAGATGGAACTGTAGAAATGTTTTCTCAGCGCCCGTACAATGATAGTAGACGGGGTTTAGGTTGGGATAAACCCGAGCATTTTCACGACGGAGGCCCTACTGCTCCCGAAGCATCGCTAAGTTCGTTCGGGCACCTGGGTTTCACTGGCACTTCGGTGTGGGTAGATCCCAAATATGATTTAGTTTACATCTTTCTTTCTAACCGGGTACACCCTAGTGCCCGTAACACTAAACTTCTTACCGAAGGCATACGTACAAAGATACAATCAGTCATCTACCAAGCCATGCCCGATTATCAGGGTCGCTAGGGGGAGACCGATAACAATCTCCTGGACTAGACCGTTATTTTTCCATGAAAGTCGGTATTGTGTGTTACCCCACTTACGGGGGCAGCGGTGTGGTAGCCACCGAACTAGGCAAAGCCCTGGCAAAAAAAGGCCACCAAATTCATTTTATCACATACTCCCAACCCAGCCGACTGGATTTCTTTAATGAAAACCTGACGTACCATCAGGTGGATGTACGAACCTATCCCCTCTTTCAGTACCAACCCTACGAATCGGCCTTGGCGAGTAAGATGGTGGATGTGGTAAAGTACGAAAACCTGGATGTGCTACATGCCCACTACGCTATTCCCCACGCATCGGCAGCCTACATGGCTAAACAAATTTTACAAGTCGAGGGCATTAGTGTTCCAGTAGTAACCACCTTACACGGCACTGATATTACGTTGGTAGGTAAAGATAAATCGTTTGCCCCCGTGGTAGCCTTTAGTATTAATCAGTCGGATGGGGTAACGGCGGTATCCCAGAACTTGCGGGATGAGACCTACGAGTATTTTGACGTTACGAAAGAGATTGAGGTGATTCATAATTTCGTAGACCTGAGTCGGTTTCGCCGTCAGTCTAAAGAACACTTCAAGCGCGCCATTTGCCCCAATGGCGAGTATCTAATTACGCATATGTCGAACTTTCGCCGGGTGAAGCGGGTGGAGGACACCGTTAGAGTATTTTACAAACTTCGCAAACATATTCCGGCTAAATTGTTACTAATTGGTGATGGCCCCGAGCGAGGTAACGTAGAAGACTTATGCCGACAGCTGGGCACCTGCGATGACATTCGCTTTTTAGGTAAGACCGATGCAGTAGAGGAAATACTTTCCGTCAGTGACCTATTCCTGATGCCCTCGGAAAAAGAAAGTTTTGGTCTAGCTGCCCTGGAGGCAATGGCCTGTGAGGTTCCGGTAATCTCTAGTAATGCTGGAGGCCTACCCGAGTTGGTGACTGATAATGAAAGCGGCTTTGTCTGTCCCATAGGTGATATTGATGCAATGGCCGAAAAAGCCTTATATATTCTTAATTCAGAAAACTTATCCCGCTTCAAGCAGAGCGCATTAGCCCGGGCTAAGGAGTTTGAGGTGGACTTGATTGTTCCCCAATACGAAGCTTTATACGAAAAGGTCGCGAACAATTTACCTCAGGCAGTACCTACTTAATCTTACCTGAGAGAGTATTAACGCCTTTCTTTTCTTACTAAATCACTATACACTATCTTCAGCTATGCCCTTCAAGTTGATATTTACCGTGTTAACTGTCTCCCTTCCAATCCTCAGTTGTGCTCAACAAGGGAATAACGAACTGATTTACTTAAAGCAGGCACCTCCCGGATTAACCCCGGAAACTTTTGCTCCCGGTATCATTTCTCGAGAAGATGAGTTTGAGTTTGGTTCGGTCTTTTCGGGGGACGGTACTGAGTTTTATTACGGAGTAGATGTAAACGGCAAATCCGAAACTCGGTACACTAAACTGGAAAAAGGAGAATGGACTGACCCGGTAAGACTGTTCTACCACGAGCAGTACGGATACAATGACCCTTTTCTTTCGCCTGATGAGCAACAACTCTATTTTATTTCTAGTCAACCGCTAGACGGAACGGGTGATAAAAAGGATATTGACATTTGGTACGCTGAAAAGCAATCCGACGGTTGGTCAGAACCCATCAATCTGGGAGAAATAATCAACTCGGATAGTAACGAGTACTATATCTCATTTACTGAAAGCGGTACGCTCTACTTTTCCTCTAATATCCGGGCTACCCAGCGGGGCGACTACGATATTTATGCCTCTCACCGAGTAAACGGACAGTTTCAGATACCCCAGCGATTGGGCGACGCCGTTAATACCGCCAATTATGAGGCCGACGTATTCGTAGCCTACGATGAATCTTACTTGATTTTTTGCTCCCAGCGTCCCGGTAGCTTTGGACGAGGAGACTTGTATATCAGTTTTAAACAAGAAGATGGCAATTGGACGAACGCTAAAAACATGGGCAATACTATCAACACTGAACATTACGAGTTCTGTCCTTTCGTTACCAAAGATGGTAAATACTTCTTCTACTCTAGCGACCGCGACATCTATTGGGTCAGTGCTGAAATTATTGAGCAACTAAAGAATGAATGATGGGTAGTGAATAATGACTAATGGGTGCAGTAAAGACATTAATCATCATTCATCAATCATTATTCATTACTCAGTGCGTGTGCTAGATCTTCCAGTAAGTCTTCTTTATCCTCGATACCTACTGAAATACGTAGTAATTCGTCAGATACCCCTACCTGTTTTCTTTCCTTAGCAGATAGCTTGATGTGTGAGGTTTTAGCCGGAGCGCAAATCAATGATTCTACACCTCCTAAACTCAGCGCGGGAGTAATGACTCGCAGTTGTCGCATAAATTGTTCTGCTCCAGCACTACCATCTACGGCAGGTTCAAAAGAAAGCATCCCGCCAAATCCCTGCATTTGTTGCCGGGCTATATCGTACCCTGGATGATCAGTCAACCCCGGATAATTTACCTGCTTTACATCCGGATGCTGTTGTAAAAACTCAGCAACTGCCTGAGCATTTTTGTTTTGCTGAGCTACTCGCAATGATAAAGTTTTCAGACTACGCTCAATAAGAGCACAAGTAGTAGCATTCACTGACCCGCCTAAATTGATCGCCGTAGCGTAAATTTGGTCGCGTAATGATTGGGAAGTAATTACGGCTCCAAAACACAAGTCGCTGTGCCCTCCTAGGTACTTAGTACCACTGTGAGTAACTACGTCAATTCCTAGGGGAATAGGATTCTGATTGATTGGAGATGCAAACGTATTATCAATAACGCTAATTAAACGATGTTGCTGTGCCCAACTACCGACTGCTACCACGTCAGTAATCTTGAGTAGTGGATTAGAAGGAGTTTCAATATACACCAGCTTGGTAGTAGGTTGAATTGCTGCTTCTAATTGGTCTACCGTGGGGTCTTCTACCAAAGTATATGAGATGCCTACCCGTTTCAGCTCGGTAGTCACAAAATGATGGGTACCTCCGTACAAATCACGCTGCAAAATCACGTGATCACCCGCTTGTAGTAAAGCCAGCATGGTAGTGCTGATCGCCGCCATACCTGACCCGAATAGCAAACCCGCTTCACCCTGCTCTAGTGCGCAGAGTTTCTGTACTACCACGTCTTGATTAGGGGTATTATAGTAGCGCGGATAGATATTCTCGACAGTGTCTAAGTAGCCAAAAGCCGAAGAGGTATATACTGGAGTGTTGAGACCATGAGCAGGGTTGTGGTTATTATTACCAGCGTGTACACAAGTAGTTGCTTTTTTCATGGTGTTATGGTGTTATGGTGTTCAAAATTACTCATTATTCAAAAACACTGGAACACTTTCGTACAATAACACATTAACACTGTAACACTAAGACATTTGGACTCTCCCATTGCCATTTGCTACCTACTGCAAGAGAATGACAACCGAAATCGAGTCTGGCTTACGGAAAGGCATTTCTACGTACAAGTCAAAGGTAAAATCCGCCGATTCGACCTAGAGCGAATTCAGCGGGTGGCGGTTGGAAAACGTCGGTGGTGGTTTCCGGTGGTAGCGGGCGGTATTCTGGCTCCGTTAAGCTTGTTAGCCATCGTACTCAATCTTTATAATCCTTGGTGGCTTATTAGTTTATTGGTAGGCTCTATGTTACTATGGTATTGGGGTGCTACGCAGCATCAAGTTTTATCAATTCATCAACATCATCATCGACAAGATATTCCTCTTACGATGGTAAGCCCGAACCTAAGAGCGTTTATACGCTTCACCAATCGCTTTCTACGGCAAGGATTGGCTCCTCTCTACCTAAAAGTAGAGTCCAAAGCCTGGCAAGAGGCTCAACAACAAGGCTATTACGCGCCAGAAGCACTACAAAAACAAGGTTTTATCCCCGCTCATACCGAAGAACAGTGGAAAGCTCACAGCTCACGAGAAACAGAATGGCTAATGGTGAACCCACTCGATATTATATCTCCGGTTCGCTATGAAGCTGAGGGAGAGCAACTGTTTCCTCGCATTTACGGAGCCATTCCTTTAAAGGCTATTTATAAGAATAACCATTCAAATTCGTCTTAGCTTTAGCAGTTTTATTGTTACTCCTTTCTCTACCTATTTGCTCCCGCCAACATTGTGGGCTAAATTTCGGACACTATGGCCTCAGCAATTCAGTGGACTCCTTATGAGATCGCTTTTACCAGTCACGTTACTTACCCCAACCCGCTCTACGATGTTACCGGGTTCTACGCTGAGTTTACCTCGCCCACTGGGCAGAAAAAGAAAATTTACGGTTTTTGGAACGGTGGTACAGACTGGCGCATCCGCTTTATGCCGGACGAATTAGGCAACTGGCATTACCAAACTGTTTGTTCCGACGCATCTAACGCTGGGTTACATTGGCAAACCGAGACGTTCGAGTGTGTGTCTAACCATAGTCCTTTACCCATCCACCAGCACGGAGCGATTATCCATCAGAAAGGCGATTATCATCTCAGTCACACCGATGGCACACCCTTTTTGTGGATAGGTTGTACTGCCTGGAACGGCCTGCTCAAATCTACTGACCAAGAGTGGGATACTTATCTGAAACATCGCTCAGGGCATGGTTATTCGGTGATTCAGTGTGTGGCTACCCAGTGGCGGGGGGGTGATATGAACAATCATCTCCAAGTTGCTTTTACCGGACAGCAACCCATCCAGATAAACCCCATCTTCTTCCAGCATATCGATCAAAAAATTAGTAAGATCAACCAGTATGGACTGGTAGCTGCTTTAGTATTACTGTGGGCCTTACCTTATGGCGAAGGTCGGGAGTTAAGCCCCGGATTCCAACTAGCCCAGCCCGAGGCCATTCTATTAGCCAAATATTTGGTAGCTCGCTACGGCGCGTATCACGTAGTTTGGTTACCCGGAGGCGACGGTTTCTACACTAGTATTTACGAGAATCGCTGGAAAAACATCGGGCGGGCCGTGTTTGGGGGAAAACCCCCGGGTGTAGTTGCCTTACACCCTATGGGACGATCATGGGTGGGAGATGTCTACGCCAAGGAAAACTGGGTAGACGTGATTGGATACCAGTCGGGACATAGTAGTAGCCAATCGTCGGTAGAATATATTACCAAGGGGCCAGCCAATCAGCGGTGGAACCAACTGCCTCCGCGTCCTACCATTAACATGGAGCCCTGTTACGAAGAAATTTTCCAAAGCATTACTGCTAAGGATGTACGCGATGCCGCTTATTGGAGCTTGTTCAGCACTCCGGTAGCTGGGGTTACCTACGGTGCCAACGGTATCTGGCCCTGGATTCGGCAAGGTGAGACTATCTTGAACCATGGGGAATTGAGTCGTCAGTCGGTTTCTAGCTGGCAAGAAAGTATTAACTTACCCGGTAGCCAGCAGTTTAGCTATTTAGCCAAGTTTATTCAGCAGTTCGACTGGTGGAAACTACGCCCGGATGCCTCTTTACTTCAACATCAACCCGGGGATCAAAGCCACGCCCACTTCATATCGGTAGTTCGCACCGAAGACTATCGTACTGTACTTTTGTATATCCCTCATCCTACGGATTCAATAGAAGTCAATAACCCTCGCCAGTTAGCGTATGAAGCTCAGTGGTATGATCCCGTAGAAGGTAAGTATCTCAGTAAAACCACAGTGCTCTCCTCGGATATTCTCCACCTTACTCTACCCATCACCAAAGCATTAGTACTTGTTTTACAAGCATTTACATAAATCTGACCTTCTTCAGTCATTCCTTACACCCAACAGAAAACCAGCAAATATGACCATTTTACCTTAGTAGGCTAGCGTAGCTTTGCACGATGTGAAGCAATTACGTAGCCATTATGAATCCACAAAGTTTACGTCTACTTTTTTTCTCGTTTTTACTATGCTTTTCTTACCAAAGTGTTTTAGCGCAAGATGTCTATTACAGTCGCCAGAATGGGAGTTGGAACAATCCTGATACCTGGTCATTCAATGGCAGTCACTCAGGTTTACCTAATGGAACCACTCCTGGTAGCACGAGTGGTAATATTGTAATTATTTCAGCAGGACATGTAGTAGATTATAATGCTTTTGCTGGGGCGGGAAACAGTGCTACTATCGCTACGCTCGCTGTCGGCACAACAACTGATGGCGCAGGTACCTTAAGGTTTCCTTTTTCTAATTACAATGGTGGAGCAAATGGAGATTTAGATCGTTTGAATAACGGAAGTGGATATACCCTGATAGTAACTGGCAATGTAGATGTAGCAAATAATGGCAGTATTCTATCAGTAGAAGGGGGCAGTGGTACTCCAACTATGAACGGTACAGCTAGAAATGAAGACCACTTTTTGTTCATTCGAGGAGATTTAACAAATCAGGGAACGATAGATTTAGAAGGTAGCACTACCAATCGTATTGTGAATCTAGTCTTCAACGGTGCAGGTAATCAGACTATTTTTGATGGAGGGGCTCTAGAAACCTGGGATACTTATAATATTACCTATAGTAGTGAAGACGCTAGTAACCAAATAACTAACAGATCAGAAAACTTTACAGCCTCCATTGCTGCGGGAAGATCTACTTTTACCCAAGGAACTTACGTGCATGACAATGCCAGCACGTATAATAACCAAAACAATAGTGGTACCGACTACGACGGTGTTTCCTTTATCATCCAGAATGGGGTTTTCAATATGGTTGTTGGCCATACTGGAGATCGTAATCTCGACGTAGACAACGGAAGCATCACCGTAACGGGTGGGCAGTTCAACAGCGGGGGTAACGTCGGAAATGTGACTAACTTAACAGTAGACGGCGATGTAATTGTCTCAGGAACCGGAGTGATGAATATCGGTGACGGTGATCCAGGAGCCTCGACTACTCCTACTGATGGAACACTAGTGATTGGGGGCAGTAGTTCTTCAGTGAATGGCACAACACTCTACACCTATGACTTGACGCTAAATGCCGGGGCAAATTTAAGTCTGGAAAACGGTGCTACGGTTTCGGTGGGTGAGGGTACCGGAGGTAGCATAACAATGAATGGAGTCACTGGCAATGGTTCTTCGCTGACCATTAGCGACGCTACCTCTGCCCTGACTGTGGCCGGAAGGATTACTGTGCGGGAAGACTGCTCCTTGACGATCAATAATGGTAATGTAGATATTGCTTCCGGCTTTACTACCGAGAACGTCAATCCTGTAGCGATCTTTATGGACGGTGACAATGCTTCTCTCACCATGTTAGACGGTACCCTCGATGCATCGGTCAACAGTAATCGTAATAATAATATTGATGCACTCGCCCTAAACGCGGCTAACGTCTCCATAGATATTCAAGGTGGTACCGTTACTTTAGGAAACGCTACCACCGGTGAGGGTAACATCGATTTTCGTCAGGGTGCTGGTGAAACTGCTTCTCTTTCTATTTCCAACTCAGCAAATGTAACAGTCGGTGACCGAATCGAGCGGGGGTCCGTTGGCTCCATCTCCAATATTACACTTTCAAATAATGCCACACTCTTGGTGGGTACCGACAATAGTAGTGGTAACGTAGACAACTTCTTTCACGAAGGAACATTGAGTATTGCGAACAATGCAACGGCTCGTTTTGGCGTGGGCGGTGATCTAGGTAGTGTAACCATTACCGAAAATGGCACGCTAGAGACCGGTACCACTGGTGGAGGTACGGTAGACATCAACGGGACTTTTACCTACGGCAGTGCCACGGCTACTTGTACCTTTTTTCAGGGTATGGATATTGAATTGGACGCCAACCTGAATATTTCGGCAGGAACCATCAATATCTTACCTAATGCTACCACCGCGAATGACACCCGCATGCGAATCAGCGGTAATCTGACCATGAACGGAGGTACTATTAACTTAGGAGCAAGTATCACGGATATTACCAATGGAAACCTGCTACAAGTATTTGACGAAGGAACTTTTACTATTAACGCGGGAACATTCAGTATGCTGGCTAGTCCAGCACTCACCTCTCTGGCTAACCGTAACCCATTTAATATTACCAATGATGACACTGGTTTAGATGCTACCCAGGGTGATGGAGTGGTTACCATTGGTGATGGCTCAGGTGGTGAGAATACAGCGCAATTAATTATTGCCCCTAATTTAGCCGCCGAGTTACCTTCGCCCGCTACTCGTAACATTCTGGACATGGATGGCGCCAATAGTATACTGACCATCAACTCAGATGGTTATTTGGGTGTAGGCGGAGGAAATATTGGAAATTTACGCCTTAATACTAACGGAGCCCAGTTCGTAATGAACGGTGGCACCTGCGATATTACTGCTTCCCTGACTATTGATGATGGGACATCCGTGGAAGTGAACGGTGGGACATTGAACGTCGGCACATCTTCCAGCAATGGTACTAACCGAATCATTTACTCCCAGGGTAATCCTACGGCAATTACCAGCCTAACGCTTAATAATGGTACCATTAACGTAGGTGACGGTAACAGCCAACTGATTATCGGTAACGATAACGAAACCCCAGCTTTCGGTACCACTGATGCCTTCAGTATACTGGAAATCACGGGAGGAACGCTTAACCTAAACGGATCATTCAATCTAGATGATGCCAACGCTCGCTTGGTGATGGGTAGCGGGAATTTCAATCTGAACCCCCAAGGCGATCAGAACCTGGATAGTGATATTGACATTTTTGATCTAGAGCAGGGCATTGCAAATATGAGTGGGGGTACAGTTACCATTCTCAATCCACACGCAGTGGCGGGTAGTGGCTATGCAGTGAACATTAGTGACGTAGGAAATGGCGACAATCGAGTAAGTGGCTCTACTGGCCCCACCGCTACGGCTATCACCTTTGGTACAGCATTTCGCTTCGGCGATGGGTCAGCTAGTGCTACTGGCTCTGAAGATGGGTTTGATCTCAACCTATCGGACGACCACACCTACGACTCATTCATTGCGAATAACCCCAGTGGAAATAACCGCCAAGTAGAGTTCATTAATAGTACGACCTACAACCTAAATGGTAGCTTTATCATTGCAGCTGGTACGATGGACATCAATACCAATATTATTAACGGCAGTAGTTCAGGGGTTTTTTCTTTATCACCCACTGGCCGTCTGATTATTGGTAATACCGATGGTGCTGACCATTTCCCCGGTAGTGTATCACCGTTTAATACGTACTCGGTAGATGCAGTCAGTACCGTAGAGTACGATGGGGGTGGCAATGCATTAGTGACTATGCCCGGCGGTGCCCAGTTCGGCAACCTTATTATATCCGGTAGCGGTACTAAAACATTAGACGATACTGAAACTGTACGAAGTACGCTGACTTTAGCGAGTGGGACATTCGCGTCTGGCACGAGCCTAATCATGGGGGCTGGCTCCACTGTACTCCGAACTGATGGCGTGATGACCGGAACTATTCAGGGCATAAATACTTATACCATCGCCTACGAAGGCACTACTAAAACCTCCCAAATTCCCGAATGGTCGGGTGGAGGCAGCAAGTCACTTATTGTAAACTTAGACGCCAGCGAAACCTTGACATTACACAATGATCTTGTGGCTCAAGGAGGCCTGAACATTACCGAAGGAATATTAGCCGATGCCGGATTTACGCTCACTGTGGGGGGGAATGTCATCAACTCATCGCTCCATACCGGAACTGGAAGAATCTATCTCACCGGAAGCGTAGCCACACGCTCTATTGGCGGTGATGGCACCGGGCAATTTGAGAATCTGGAACTGGATGACGCGAACAATGCTATTTTTACCGCTGCCCACACGGTGAATGGTACGCTCACGCTTACCAGTGGTGTGCTGGATATCGATAATTTTCTACTCTCTCTACCCACTACTGCTACCGTTAACGTAACATCCCCTTCCGCTACTACCATGATTCAGGTAAACGCTGGAATAGGTGCCGCCGGGGTACAAAAGGCTTACGTAGGCTCAGGAACTGAATCATTTACCTGGCCCATCGGCTCAAACAGTAAGTATACTCCCGCTACGGTTGAGGTAATTAATGCCACCAATAGCGGGACTGTCACTTTAAACCCCGTAGACGCCGAAAACCCATTCACTACTGATGCTGCTGACGTAGCTCTGGGGTACTACTGGATCATTAGCAGATCGGGTTTTGGCTTTGAGACCGCGAACTTATCATTTACCTACGACCAAACCGATGCAGATGGGAGAGGTAATGAATCTGCCTACGTTCCCGCTCGCTACTTCCCTACTACCTGGAATAATATCAATAACGTAGCTTTAGTTGACGAGACCACTAATACTATTTCGTTTAATAACGTCACCTACATTGAAGGGCAGTTTACCGCAGCCGAGCCTTCGGAATTTGGGACAGTATTGACTTACTTCAGTCGCGCTGATGGCAATTGGAATACGGCAAACTCTTGGTCTACGGTAGCACTAGGTGGAGCTGCCGCTTCAACTATTCCCGGTAGCAGTACCCCGGTAATTATTGGTAACAACAACACCATTACAATCAGTAATAATAACACTACTGCCCCCAGTGTGGAGCTACAAGCCACCGGAACAATACTAGTTGGTGATGCCACCACCGGGCACGACTTGGGTACCGTAAGCGGTGAGGGAACCCTTAGTATCGAGACGAACGACACCGATGCCACCGAATTTCCCAGTGGCACCTATACTGATTTCCTGGGAGCTACCGGAGGTACCGTAGAGTACACCGGAACAGGAAGCTACACCGCTCTAAGTACGCCCACTGCTTTCCGCAACTTAACCATCTCAGGGTCAGGCACGGTTATTCTGCCCGACGCCAATCTCACATTACTCGGTGACTTAGCCATTAATGGTCCTGGCTCACCGCCTAATTTATCGGTATTAATTAGCAACACTACCAACGGAAATTTAACTATCGGTGGTAACCTGACTGTAAATAACTCAGGAGCCATCCTACAATTTCAACCCAGCACTAACCGTAGTGTTACTGTATCTGGCGATGTTACTAATACTGGAACTCTACAAGTAGTTGACGCTAGTTTCGCTACTCACAGCTTGTCGATCGGCGGATCACTCACGAATAATGGAACCCTTAACTTAGCCAATTCAACCGGATTACATCGCGCTAACGTTACTTTCACCGGAGCTACCAATACCAGTATTACCGGCACCGGAGGCACTACTGATTTTTATCGTTTAATTGTTAATAAGGGGACGGATACTTCTTCCGAACTAGAGGTTACCTCCGCTAATTTTATGCTGAGTGCCCCCACTAACAGCACTGAGAAGGCACTGGAAATCCAGAACGGGACCTTGAAGCTGAGTGCGGCTCATACCATTACCCTGAGTACCGGGGGTGGCAGTTTTTCTATCCCATCTAGCGGAGGGCTTTGGATAAATAATGTTGGGGCAGTGGCCGAAATCTCCTCAGCATCTTCTGATCTTTCCCTAGCGGGTTTACTCCGCCTTACCGATGGGGCGATCAACATTGGTGACGATATTACTGGAGTAGCACAGAACTCTATTTTTTATGCCCCCGGAAATGCTACCATAACAGTGGAAGGCGGAACACTGACAGTTGGCGGTGCCATTCGCCCTAACCCGGATGCTGCTACTTTATCCTATGACCAGTCCGGTGGGACAGTAGTTATTGCTAATAACCGCAGCAGCAGCGAAAGTATAAATAACAACAGTGAAGCTGACTTTTGTATTGAAACTGGTAGCGGCAGTAGTTTTACCATGTCGGATGGCTTACTAGAGATTGTTCGCCGTAACTCGGGAGCAGATGGTAAAGCTATTCGAGTTAACAATGGCACTTCGCACACCGTCACTGGCGGAACTGTCCGGATACTAAACTCCAGCACTGCTACCAACTTCGATGTCGGTATCACTTCATCTGCTCCTTTCTGGAACCTGGAAATTGGCGATGGCAACAGCTTTACTGAACGAGTAGGTGCCTCTAACGGGGGAGAACAAGACCTTACCGTTCTTAACGACCTAACTATAAACCTGACTGGTGGAGGCGAATTTCACCTCTACCGCGCTAACTCTGACAATACAACCCAAAATGAAATTGACCTGGACTTAGGCGGTAGTCTTACTCTAACCAATGGTACATTTGAAGCGGGTAACCCAAGTGTAGTTACTTTCAATGGCTCAGGGTTGAGCGGTCAGACCTCTCCTCAGATTATCAGTGGTTCACTGACTTTCCGCAGCGTAAATATTAATAATACGAGCGGCAGTGTTCAGTTGAATAATAGTATTAATCTGGAAGGTGATTGGACCTATACTACAGGTACATTTAATCAAAATACACATGCAGTAACCTTTAGTGGAACAACCAATCAAACGATCGGTGGCAATCCATTTAGCTTTGATGATGTAGTCATTAATAACTCCGCTGGAGTTACTCTGGGTACCAGTCAGTTGACAATTAATGGAGACCTTTACCTTACTGATGGAAACTTAAACCTGGGAAGCAACCTACTGTCAGTAGCTGCCACTGCCACGATTTCTACTCCTACTTCATTCGGTAGTAGTCGCATGATTACTACCACTGGCGAGGATGCTGATCAGGGCGTAGAAAAGGCCTACACTTCCAACACCACGTTTCTATTTCCGCTGGGAACGGCCACGGAGTATACTCCGGCTAGTTTAGCCCTCACTAACCACGGTAGTAGTGGTAATGGGTCTATCCGAGTAGGTCCAGTAGATGAACGCCAGGCACTTGCTCCCGCAGGTACTTCTTTACTGTATTACTGGATCACTGAGAGTTCAGGCTTTAGTGCTGCCCCTGCCATCACTCATGTTTACACCTACGATGACCCTACTGATGTGGACGGTGATGAAACGAATTATGTGGACGCCTACTTTGACGGTACGGACTGGGTAACAGATATGGGTAGCATAGATGATGCAGCTAACACCATTACGGTGAGTACTACTGATAACCTAAGTGGATATTTTTTCACCGCTGGCGTACTCCCGTTTAGTACTCCAATTATCTACCGTAGTATAACCGATGGAAATTGGCAAGATCCATCAACCTGGGAAACTTTTGACGGGGTAAGTGCTAGCTCGGCAGTTTCTCAACCAGGGGTAGATAACCCCGTGATTATTAGAAATAGTAATACCGTAACAATTCCTGCCGCCACCTCAGTAACAGCCGCCAGTACCACCATTGAGAGTACCGGAGTGCTAGATATTGAAGAAGCCGACGGCACTCAGTACGATATTAGTACCGTGGGCGGTACCGGAACACTCAGATTTACCGTGGGTGCTACCCCCGACATACCTACACTGGATAACGATTTTGTGAATGCTGGCGGGGGAACCGTAGAATATAATTATACTGCGAATAGGGACCTTCCGACCAGTCAAACCACTTACAATAACTTAGCAATTTCTGGAATCAGACGGTATAACCACAGAGCTGATTATACGATTAATGGTAATCTCAGTATCACGACTACCGATAGAGTAGAAGATAACACTTTCACCTTCAGTGGTACCTCAAGCGGCACACTTACAGTAGGCGGTGATGCCGAATTAAGGGTGGAAGGCACAAATAGTTTCCCTTCTGGCTTCGGCACTTACGATCTCCAGTCGGGCAGCTTAGTACGATATCAGAGTAACAATGATCAGACAGTAGCCTCACTGGATGGTGATAGCTACTGGGACTTAGTATTCAATAACCGCGGTACTAAGACCTTGAGTGGTAACATTATTATTGATGATGATCTTGCCATTGGCGAAAGAGCTGTATTATCCGCACTATCTTTTGATATCAACATAAGGGGAGATTGGAATCGGGATAGCCGCAATGGCAGTGCCTTTTTACCCGGTACCGGAACAGTTATCTTTGATGGCACTACTGCCCAGGAGATAGACCGAACTAATACCAGCAGTGCCGAAACTTTTGGTAATATTACTATTAACAATTCAGCCGGAGTAAACTTAGATAATGGCGGTACCCAAGTAACACAACTTGATATCACAGGTAATCTCACATTTACTGTCGGCACGCTCGGATTGCAGAATAAGCCATTCACTATATCAGGCAATCTCATTAATAATGTTGCCAGTACCTCAGTAATTACCAATGCTAGCACAGTAACATTCAACAATGCGTTAGCAAATCAGGAAGTAAACGGCACCAACGGGATAGATCTCGAGAATATCATCTTAGCCAAAGCTTCAGGTACTACGCTTACCTTCAATGTACCCATCAGTATTAGCGGAACACTAGATATGCAGAACGACGGAAATATTGTACTGTCGGGCACTACTAATAATCTTACTTTTGGCTCTTCGGCTACCATCAGTGGCTCGTTCAGTAGCAATCGGATGATCGTTAATGATGGCACCAGTACTGCGTCTCACGTGATTAAACAGGGCGATGCCACCGCTGACTCCTACGATTTCACCTTCCCCATCGGGGCAGGTAGCAACTACACCCCCGTTACAATTGATGCTACAGCGATTATCACTGCAGGGGGTAGCATCGGCGTTCGCTCAGTGAATGGAAACGGCAACTATCCTTTAGTAGATGCTACCCGCGTTATTAACCGCCACTTCTTACTAAGCCTCAACACCATTACTGATATTACTGGAAGCCTTGCCTTCACCTACGCAGATAGCGACGTGCAGGGAAGCGAAATCAACTATTTGTCCTGGGTGTACAATGGTAGTTCACTCAACGAGGCCTCTAACGGTTTTGTAACTCCTGGCACCAATACCTTTGGTTCTACCGATATAACGGTTAGCGATGCTACTACCGAGTGGGTAGCCGGAGAAGCAGGTGCCTTCTTCTCCCGACTGTATAGCCAGCGAAATGGACTATGGAGCAACAATACTAATGTATGGAATACCGCCGCCGATGGCTCTGGCAGCTTCGCCTCCCCTACCGAATTCAATGAAGTAGAAATCCAAAACGACCATACAATCACGACTGATGCCAACGACCAGGATGCCGCTGCCCTGATTATCAATGGCACTCTAGAAATTAACGGAACGATGAACCACGATTTTGGGCCAATTACCGGAGCCGACAGCCTAATTATTAACAATGGCGTACTGCCCGGATTCAACGTACTGGGAACCACTTTTTTTGATAATGGGACCGTCGAGTATACTGGGGCTGCTTACACCCTACCTAGTGAAGTTTTGAGCTACAACAATCTGATCATCAGTGGTACTGACACCAAGATTTTACCCGCTAACATCACAGTCACTAATGATCTAACCATAGACGGAGTGACACTGGATGCCGATAACACCAATAACTATAATATTTCCTTAGGTGGTGATCTCAACCTGCTTGGGGGAGGCGCATTAGATCCCCGGGCGGGTACTTTCGCCCTGATAGGGGCTACTGCCCAATCGGTTCCTTCTGGTATCACCTTCAATAATTTGCAATTCGATAATGTGGGTACAAAGTCCATTGCTTCGAGCGGTACATTTAGTGCTAACAGCTTTCGTATTTTATCTGCCTCAGGCTCAGTAAACTTCGATATGAGCACTGATATTACCCTAACGGGCAATTGGTCCAATGCTAGCAGTAGTGGGGCTGGCATCTACAGTAACGTGGAAGATTTGGTATTGGAGGATAATGCTGACCAGAGCATCGCCGGAACCAACACCTTTCATAATCTAAATATCAGTAAAAGCAGCGGGAATGCTGTAACGATCAGTGGTACTATTACCCTCAATGACGGTTCTAATGGAGGTGATCTAACCATTTCGGCAGGAGACGTAGTAACTGGCAGCGGAAATGTTAACCTATTAGGTAACTGGACTAATGATGGCACGTTCTCGACTACCGGAATGGTTAATTTTAATGGTACCATTGCCCAATCCATCACTGGTAATAACCGCTTCGGCTCACTGGTGATTGATAATGCCGCCGGCGTAACCATTGCTGATAATGTGACCACGACTATCGCTGATGATTTGACCGTCACCAGTGGCTCCCTGCTGAATACTGGTACTGGTACGGCCACCGTGGTTTTTGATGGGGCTGGTGAGCAGAGCATTAACGGTACCGTCACCTTTAATAATTTAACTAAGCAAGCTGGGGATACACTAACCTTGAGCGGAGGCAGCACCGTAAATGGTATGCTAACTTTAACCGAAGGCGTTATCAATACTACTAGTTCTGATCTATTGGTAATTGGGCCAGCAGCTGATGTAGATGTAACCGATGAAACTGGCGTAACATTTGTGAATGGCCCGCTACAGCATAGAGAAAACTCTACGTCGGCCGATACTAAATTATTTCCATTTGGCAGTAACGGAACCTATCGCCCCATCACCCTGAATTTAACCCAAGCTGACGCTACTACCCGTACTTACACCGGCAGATTGACCGAAGGTGCTCCCGCAGACCGAACCTTATCGGGCGACCTAGTTCGGGTATCCGGCATTCGCCACTATACCATCACCCAATCATCCCCAGTAGCAGCGGTTGCTTCAGCTACGGTAACCATCAACTATAATACCGACGATGAATCGGATGATGGGGCTACTTTGCGGATTGCCAAAAGCGATGGCTCAGGTAACTGGGAAGACATCGGGGGTACTGGCTCAGCTACTGGCTTAGGAGTAGGGGATTTCGTGGCGGGTACTATTACTTCTAATACATTCACTTCCTTTAGCGATTTCGTGCTGGCATCTTCGTCGGCAGCTCTTAACCCGCTTCCGGTAGAGTTGATTGAGTTTCAGGCACTTTCTACTGCCGATGGAGTGAATGTTTTCTGGACAACGGTTAGCGAGACGAATAACAGTCATTTTATAGTAGAGCGGTCGCTAAATGGTTTACTGTTCAACCCAGTAGCTAGGGTAGATGGTGCGGGTAATAGTGTCACTCCAATATACTATGAAACATTAGATGAAAGTGCACCATTTGGTCAGATCTACTACCGACTAAAGCAAGTGGATTTCGACGAAACTACTGCTTACTCCTCCGTCATTGCCGTCAATCATGTTCCATCGGCAACAAAGGTGAGTTTACAACCCAACCCCGTAGAAAATTACCAAACCACTCTTACCGCTACCGGAATTATTCCTGAACAGCGAATCGCTATTCGGATAACTGATATGTCAGGATTTAAGGTACGCAATTATCAAAGAAATGCTGATACTGTTGGTAGGCTTATTCTTACCCTGACTGATCTCGATAATCTTGCTTCGGGCTTGTATACCGTGACTCTCACGTCCGGTCAGTTCCGCCACGTAGAGAAACTCATTATTCCGTAAAACAGTAGGCAATTATTCTGCTACACGTTAAAAACATGCGGCAGTACAGATTGGGTAGTACAAACAAATTTATTTCTTAAACGGAATCCGGTAGAACAGATAGTAATCAAAGCGAAACTGTTCGTCTCTGCTACCAAAGCCGTAGCCGGGTATCTCGTAGGGGATAAGAGCTGGGTCATTCAGCAGGTTGCGGGCAAATTTAAAGCGCAGGTTGTAACCCAGAAAAATATTGCGGTACAACTGCACCTTCATCCCGGCAGTCATTTCAAACCAGGTAGCTACTTTATCACTATTCTGTATAGTGATCTCCTGCGCTGGCCAAAACGCATTGTTGTTCCCATCTGGATCAGTTACAGCATCTTGTGTTTCAAAGTTGAGAGCGTCACTGAGTTGGGCCCGAGCAAAACGCAACCCAAAGAAGATAATGTCCCCATCAGCCCGAAAGTTGGACCGCTTCTGATTAATCAGCAGGTTTACGTCCGGGCCAATGCGGAAAAATGAACCTTGGCTGGTATATTCAAAAGGATTATCAGCAATATTGACAGCATCTGAAACGCTGGTACGACTTAGTTCCACCCAGCCGTATTCTACCACCGCCAGATACCGCCCCAGCACCGCCCCCGCCTGAAAACCGTAGTTCGTATCACTAGTGCGAAGGACGGTTCGTAGGGCATTGTTCAGGGAAACACCTAAATGCAAACCCAGTGGTTCGTACTTACCCAATGAATCCACTTCTTGTGCCTGGGCAGGAAAAATCCCCAAAAAACCGATAAGAATGCTACCGAAGAGAAATCTGGACATTGGTGGGATTATTGATGTTGAGAAGCTCTTCCGTAATAGCGGGATCAAACAAGCGGGCACTATCCGCGCCCGTCCAAACCGAATCTATTTGGTAGCGGTCTTGCACCAGGCAAGTTGGCACCTGAAACGTATCCAGTTGATAAAGCACATTGATCTGACGAAACGGCACCGAGTCCTGCGCTATTTCCACAAAAACTGCAATTTGATCGCGATTGGGGTCGAGGGGTACGGTTACCGAAACATTGCCCAACTCGGGAATAGTATCATTCTGCCGTAAATCTCCGGGTTTACCTACGTTGGCATACACCCGGTTTACAATAAGTGTGTCCGCAATAGTATCTCCGTCATCAGTGTGGTTCAATCGCAACTGTAATTCGTTACTCATTTCCAGACGGCAAGTGAATACCTGAATGTTAGCTCTTTCCGGAAACTGGCTAACTTCGGGGTTTAGTGGGCGAATAGAATCAAAAGAACTCAATTCATTATCGGGGGAAATATTGAAGAACCGCTGGTCGGGGCCACACTCGGGCGAAATCAGGGTTTGTTCCCGCTGGTAATTAATGACAATGGTATCTAGCGTAATAGTGTTTCTCAATTCCCTTACCACCAACAGAGTAGTTTGATCATTGGCCGGATCAAGCGGTAGACCAACGGTTCCGGTGGTAGTTGCTTCCAAGAAAATATTTCCTCCCTCTCGAAATATCCGAATGGTATCAATCTCATCTTCTTCTTGCTGACGACCTTGATTTACCAGTTTGATAAAATCTAAGCGGACAATATTGGTGGTATCAGTGGTACAGTCGCCCGGCTCTTCGCAGGCGGCTACCGCAAAAAAAATGAGCGCGATTATCACGCCCAAGTGATTCTTTCCGTACCGAAATGCGTTATGCTCCATAATCATTCAGCTTACCAACGCCCAAAAAACGGGCTTGTTGCTTGGTGCTGCTTAGATAGTAAATTCTATGAGCGGCAAATTTTGCTAATTTTGTCGATAATTAAAAAGAAGTTCGCCTGTGAAGACCAAAGGACGGAAAAAAGATAAGGTAAATATTGTAACACTGGGCTGTTCCAAAAACCTAGTAGACTCAGAGGTGATGCTAACTCAGCTCAAAGGAAATCAGATTAATGCTACTCATGAATCAGAACAAGACGATGCTAACATAGTGATTGTCAACACCTGTGGCTTTATTGATAATGCCAAGCAGGAATCTATCGATACCATTCTTCGCTTTGCTGATGCCAAGCAAGAAGGACAGATTGAGAAACTCTACGTAACCGGCTGCCTCTCCCAACGCTACAAAGATGATCTGGAGCAGGAAATTCCCGAAGTAGATGCCTTCTTTGGTACGCTGGAATTACCGCTGCTGCTCAAAAAATTCAAAGCCGACTATAAGCATGAGTTAGTCGGGGAACGAATTACCACCACCGCCCGCCACTACGCTTACCTGAAAATTGCCGAGGGTTGTGACCGCCCCTGCTCTTTCTGCGCCATTCCGCTGATGCGGGGCAAACATGTCTCCCAACCCATTGAGCATCTAGTGAAGCAAGCTGAATCTTTAGCCCGAAACGGCACCAAAGAACTACTACTTATCGCCCAGGACTTGACCTACTACGGTCTGGATATTTACCGCAAGCGTCGATTATCTGACTTACTGCGTCATTTATCCGACGTGGAAGGTATTGAGTGGATTCGCCTACACTACGCTTTCCCTTCAGGATTTCCGATGGATGTATTGGACGTAATGGCTGAACGTTCTAACGTTTGTAATTATCTGGATATGCCCCTGCAACATGGTTCTAGCCAAATGCTCAAACTAATGCGCCGGGGCACTACTCGCGAAAAAACGGAACTACTTTTGGAGAGAATCCGGGAAAAAGTACCCGATATTACCCTACGTACTACATTGATCGCTGGACATCCGGGGGAAACCGAAGATGACTTCGCTCAGATGCTGGATTTTGTAGAAAGAACCCAATTTGATCGACTGGGCATTTTTGCGTACTCACACGAGGAAGGAACGCATTCGTTCAGTATGGACGATAATATTCCCGAAGAAGTGAAGCAAGAGCGAGTCAATCAGGTGATGGAGCTTCAGGAGCGGATTTCTTGGGAGAAAAATCAGCAAAAGATCGGAAAGAGCCTGCGAGTGCTGGTTGACCGCAAAGAGGGCGGTTACTTCATTGGGCGCACCGAAGCCGACTCACCCGAGGTGGATAACGAAGTACTGATTCCGGCTCAGGAAAATTATTTGCGGCTGGGCGACTTCACGCGTGTAACCATTACCGATGCTTCTGAGTTCGACTTATTTGGAACCGTGGCACAGCCTACCAATATAGACCGATACCTAATCGCGAATGATACTTGAAAAACTTCCCCTAGCCAAAACCAATCAATTTGACACTATCTTTTTAGATTATCTGGCTAACGAACCTAAACTCGCCAATTTTTATCATCGTCCACCCCAGTTAGCCAGTTTTGCCGAACAAATTGCCGAAAAGCAGCTTGCCCCCGAATTACGGATAACACTAACGGAAGTACTTGAGCAGCAGTATCAGTCACTGGATATTTCATCTGCAGTAGCGGAAAACATTCAAAGTCTGGCTGATGAAAAAACCTTTACCGTCACTACCGGGCATCAGCTTAATATTTTTACCGGACCGCTGTACTTTATTTATAAGATTATCACTACGATCAATGCCTGTCGAGAGTTGCAGACCGCCCATCCCGAGTACCGCTTTGTTCCGGTGTACTGGATGGCTTCCGAAGACCATGATTTTGCCGAAATCAGCTACTTTAGCCTATTTGGCAAAACCTACACCTGGGAAACTGGGCAGCAGGGCGCAGTCGGTCGCTTCCACCCCAATGGTCTGGGCGATGTACTAGATAGTTTACCTGAGAAAACCCCCATTTTTGAAAAGGCCTACCGCCAGCAAGAAACATTAGCCAATGCGGTCCGCTTCTACGTCAACGAATTGTTCGGCGAACAAGGGCTGGTGGTTCTGGATGCTGATAACTCTAAGCTAAAATCAGCATTTGCCTCGGTGATGAAAGATGATTTGCTGAACCATACCGCTAAGCAAAAAGTAGAAGAAACTTCGGCTAAGCTCGAGGAAACGGGTTATAAAACCCAGGTTTTCCCCCGCGAGATCAATCTATTTTATCTGCGGGGCGAAAGCCGGGAGCGAATTATTCGGGAGGAAGGCAAATTTCAGGTGCTGAATACGAATTATACTTTCTCGGAGGAGGAAATTTTGCAGGAGCTGAAGGAACACCCGGAGCGATTTAGTCCTAACGTAATTTTGCGTCCACTGTATCAAGAAGTAATCTTGCCCAACCTGGCTTACGTGGGTGGCCCGTCGGAGCTTTCGTATTGGTTGCAGTTGAAACCTGTTTTTGAGCACTATCAAACCGCCTTCCCTATTCTGTTGCCCCGCAACTTTGCGCTGGTCATTAATAAAACCAACGCCAAGAAACTGCAAAAAGTAGAAATCTCCGCCGAAGATTTATTTCTGGATACCCAAACGCTGGTGAAAAAGTTTGTGGAAGATAATGCTGAGACCAGTATCTCGCTAAAGAATGAAAAAGCCGCCCTAGCGCAGGTTTTCGAGAAAATCAAAGAAAAAGCCCGTGTTGTAGACGGCAGCCTGGAAGGTTTTATTGGTTCTGAGGCCAATGGGTCGTTTAAAAGCCTAAGCAATATTGAAAAACGGCTCAAAAAGGCTGAGGAGCAAAATCAGGAAACCTCAGTGAAGCAGTTGGAAGGCCTGAAGGAGAAACTCTTCCCCGATGGTTCATTGCAAGAGCGAAAGGAGAACTTTCTCAATTTCTACATCAACAATCCTGATTTTATTGACCAGCTTTCGGAGGTGCTGGCGCCGTTCGATTTTCAGTTCCACATCCTGAACGAAGGCGAAGAACGATGACCAAAGCCGAACTCCGTCGGGAATATAAAGCCCGCCGAGCTGTCCTTACGGCAACGGAGTACGACCGACACAATCGGAAAATTTTTCAACTTTTTCGGAAAAATTTTCCCCTCACCCAGGCGACTACTGTACATTGTTATCTCGCCTCTATTAAAAAGCGGGAAACTGATACATCCCTGATTATAGAATACTTACTAGAAAATGATACTTTCGTTGTCACCTCGCGTAGCCATGCTAATGGTCGTTTATCCCATCACCGTTTGACTACGGATACTAAGTTGGAGAAAAATCAGTGGAACATCACTGAGCCATTGGCTACTGAGCCAATAGTAGATGTAAAAAAAATTGACTGGGTACTTGTGCCCCTACTGGCTTTTGACCACCAGGGCTACCGCGTCGGCTACGGCCAAGGCTACTATGACCGATTTCTAGCGCAGTGTCGCCCCGATGTGCTGACGATAGGGCTTTCGTTGGAACCTCCGGTAGACCGAATTGAGGACGTTAACCAGTACGATATTCCACTTCGGCACATCATCACTCCCAACAAGCTATTTTCTCAATGAGGCCAGTATGGGTCGCGTAGATTGTTCTCCGAAAGATGTTCAGCTACCAGAGGTGCCTGGCTGGTTTCCTCATCGGGAAGTTCAATATACCGGGAAATATCGTTGATTTTTTGGTGAGAGGTTGCCAATAATTCTGGCTTACCTAGTTGATGTACTTGGTAAAGCTTCCCACCTTTCTGGCGGGTAGCGTAGTACAGTTGCTGACTTTCGTTGTTCCAGTGCACCACGTAGGCTATTTTATCCGTAAACGTAGCGAGCGTCTCGATATGACTGCATGTCGCGTCTGACATTTTTAGGGCAGACTGTCCGGTACTCACATCCATTAAATCAGTAAAGTACAAGGTTGCATTCTGGTCATTGATCGTAAAATCACTAATGAAAGTAATACCTAGCTGGGCACCCATACCTTTGTTCACTAGTGTTGCACCTCGGGCATCCATCCCACTTAAGCAAATTTCACCTTGCTTGTTAAGCCAATAGATTCTTCGACGTACACGGTCAATTTCAACTTTCTGGGGATACTGCCAATCAGGCAAGCTCCGAAAATAACGCTGCACCTTAAAGGGAATCTTTCGATAACGAACCTGATGGTCGCAACGAGTGAGGAATAATGCCGATATAATCGAATAAAGAAGTAGGGCTAAACGGGGGGGCATGGTTGAAGTTTGCTTTGTTATTAGTAGTTTAGCCCCTCTCATTGTCACCCTATAAACTAAGAAATACGCGACCTAGCACTCATCTCCTGCTAAGAGTAGAAAAAAAAATTTCTATTTTAGTTACAATTTATTACCCCACGTTTACCAAGCTATGAATAACAAAAAAATACAATCAGTTTACGAAGACCAAGACGTGATAGAAGCCATCCTCCATAGCAATAATTTAGACCCAGTGGTTCGCCACTTGTATCGTACCAACTTTGATAGCGTAGCCAGTTATATACGCTCTAACAGCGGTGGCGACGAAGACGCGGAGGATTTCTTTCAGGAGGCGATTGTAGTATTTATCAATATTGTGCGAAAGGGAAATTTTAGAGGCGACAGTAGTATTAAAACGTTTTTATACTCTATTGCCCGTAACCTGTGGCGCAACGAACTGAAACGGCAGAACCGGGCACTGATGCGGGAAACCAATTATTACGAGCAGTCGGAAAAGGAAGAGCAGGATATTCAAGATAGCATCAGTGAAAATGAAGTAAAGAACCAACTGTTAGGCTTATTAGACAAATTAGGGGAAAACTGTAAAAAGATTCTTCTAATGTTTTACTATGAAAACCTACCGATGAAAGAAATATTTCAGCATATGGGCTACGAAACCGAGCAGGTCGCCCGTAATATGAAATACCGTTGTATGAATAAATTGAAACAGTTGCTCAATGAGCATCCCGAAATGAAACAGAACTTTAGAAGTTTACTAGCAAATGGATAACATGAATAACACGAACCGAGCGGAATGGATTGACCGCTACGTACAAGGCAACCTGAGCGCTGAAGAGCTTCAGCATTTTCAAGCTACTATGCAACAGGATGCTACTCTTCAGCAGGAGGTTGAAGACACGCAAATAGCGCAGGCTCTGCTTCAGCACCGAGGCTTGCGTAACGAAATAAAATCTATCCGAGCATCTATGAAAGCGGAAGAAGAGGAAGGCTCAGTACAAACCCTCGCTGAGGTTTCTAGTAACACTGTGGCGGTGGAGTCTCCTACTGAGACAGACGAAGAAAAAGAAGCTCCTACTGTGCCCATGTACCAGTGGGGAGGACGCGTAGCGGCTGGATTAGCCATTTTTCTAGTCGGCTTTCTTATCGCCCAATACGCCACACTTTCTCCAGAGGGTTTATACGAAGAAAAGGTTGCTTCTGAACCTCCTTACCTGGGATTATCCAACCGGAGTATGGAAGATCGACAAGATACCATTGCGGATCAGGTGCGGGTAGAGTATCAATTTGGTAACTACGAGGAAGTGATTCGTCTTTACGGTGAATTGGAAAAGCCCACCTTTGCCGAGACGTTCCGGGTAGGATACTCCCATCTGCAACAAGAGAGAACTGATGAAGCTATCAGTGCTTTTCAGCAGGTGTTACAAGATCAGAATGCGTTCATGATTAAAGATAAGGCGGAGTATTATCTGGCACTATCTTACCTTCAGGACGGACAGATTGAGACCGCAGTGGATATGCTAGAAAAGATTCACACCAATAACGACCACGATTACGAGGATTCATTGGGTAGCTTATACCTCTGGAGATTGCGCTTACTCAAGATGAAATATTAGAGCAACTAGAAAGAAAGTGGATAATTGAAAATTGACAGTGAAGGTGGATCGTTAATCTTCTGATTACTATACTTTGTAAGGTATCCTCTTAATAATTCTAAATCTGCATTAGCACAAAGTTTTCGGTAGAGGCTTGACAGTTCGCTGTGCAATTTATCGAGTCTTTACTTTTTTATTAGGTCTACTAAGCAGTTTGCTTACCGGACTGCTGACGTTGCTTGATGATAATGAGTGTCCCGGCAACCAGTAAAATAATTGCTCCAGCAATCGCCCACCAAATCCAAGAGTAGTTATCGTAAATGGGAGCCGGATCGCCGATGAAAATAAAGTTCGCCCAGTAGTAGGGGGAACGTAAGTCTTTATTTTCAGAATTACGCAAATAATCTAGCTTAGCGCGCCGTAGGGCTTCGTCTTTGGCATAGCCATCTTTCAGATAATGGTGCATCTGCGAGGCAATATCAGCCGCCGCTTTATCGTCGGCTTTCCAAAGGGTCGTCATAATATTGGGACAGCCAGCATAGGCGAACGCCCGCGCCAGACTGATGATCCCCTCTCCTTTCACCAACTGTCCGTTTCCCGCATCGCAAGAACTGAGTACTACTAGGTTCACACTATCTAACCGTAGGTTATACAGTTCGTGGGTGTACAACCGATAACCTGCGATAGACTGTTCATCCTGCGGATAAAATGCAATAAATGATTGCAAGGGATTTTCATCATTTACTGAAGCATGGGTGGCTAAGTGTAAAATATTGTACGAACCCGCAATTTTTAGGAATAATTGTTTAGTAGCTTTCTCCTCGAGATATAAGCTACCCCCAACGTTATTTACTTCTTGCCGGGAAAAAAAGAGGGGCGAAAGGGAATTATCCCGAACCGAGCGGACGTTACGCCCAGCAAAGGGAGCCATGGCTAGCACATTCTGGTCATCAGCCTCAGCTACCTCGCGCCGATGGGCTTCGTACAACAGGGTACCTGAAAAGGCATAGCTAAGGGCATAATCGTGCAATAGGTATGTTTCTGACTCCGAGTTATCAGTCAGCATCTCAAACGGAAGGTAACTTAACTCCCCCGCTGGGATCACGATCAGACGTTTCTTCTGAGCCAGATACTCATCAACTGGATCGATGAGCTTTTGGTACAATTGGTTACCCCACTGCGATTGGTACTCATCGCCGTAGCTATAAGCAAATAGATGGTTTTGTACATTTTCCCGAGCCGCTTTGAAGGTAGAATCTAGTGCAACCTGATGTACCGCTAGTGCATTCTGCTCAATGGCAAACACATATAGTTGGTCTTCGCCCATAAAGTACTCCAACAGCAAATCATCACCTTTTAGTAGATCGGTCTGCCAAGCACGTAAATCAACCGTATCTTCTTGGTACTTGAGCTGGTAGTATTTCTCGTCCTGTTGTAGTTGCTTTACCACCCGGGCCAGGGCAATTTCCAAATCGTTAATTTTCCGCCGATACTCTTCGTTCTGAGCCGAATCGCTGCTTTCTACTAGTTTCAGTCGATTGGCAGTAATTTGCTGCTTGATAAGCTTCTCTTCATTCACTAAACTATCATTCACTTCACCCGACGTTTTAATATCCACCTCTCGCAAGATTTCAGTCAGTACTGAAGCCTTACTCTTTTCCGAAAACTGCAAAGCTAGTTCAGCGTACTGCTTATCTTGAGAAAGCTCGTACAGTTGATAGGCCGTGCGAATGGCATCCTCGTATAGCGAATGCACCTGATTGACGAAAAACAGCTTGGCCTCTTCGTTATCATAAGTCTTCTGCGTATACCGCGCCACCCGAATGGCTTCCTGAAAGCAATTGAGAGCATGTATTAAATTAGTAGTGTCCTGATTCTGCTCGTAGTATTTTACGAAGGCAGCGCCTTTGTTCTGCAGAACCTGAAACTGCTTTAGTGGTAATATCGCTTGATGTTCTTCAGAAGGGTTCTTTGTTACATTGCGTTCATCGAATCCAAAAGTAGCATTAATTAAAGCCTGCTGATAGTAACTCAATGCTTGCTGAATACTATCTTGAGCAATTGCTATATTACCTAAACCCTGGTAGGCTTTAGTAACATTAGTATTTTTTCCTCTCCTTTTATCAGTATTTACATGAATAGCCTCCTGGTAATATACAAAAGCCGAATCAAATTGCTTTATATCTAAAAACAGATCACCGACGCTATTATTTACTGCCATTTGAAGTGACGGAAAGGTATTTTCTTTTGCCTTTTTTAGAAAAAAGTATGCACTATCGTAGTCTTCAATAGACATATAAGATTCTCCTAAACCTTGATATAAGAAGGGTAAGTATACTTGGTATTCTAGTATAGCTTTATAACGGTCAATAGCGTCACGATGACGATTCAATCTGGATAAAGCAAAAGCAATATTGTATGTGAAGGCCACTTTGGCAATGATAAAATCAATCCCTTCTTTAGGCATCACCGATAGTGCTTTATCGTGATATGTAATTGCTTTCTGATAATTACCCAAGCTTAGATTAAATGCCCCAAGGGAATTATAAATTCTCTCAACATCTGCCAGTCGCCCCTGATTTTCTACAGCAATTTTTTCCGCTTTGTCATAATAATACGATGCTGAATCAAACCGATCTAAATAGAAATGAATATTACCTAGAAAAACATAATCATTGTATCGCAAAGAGTCATTAAGATTAGGAATCTTGTTTCTAGTAGATAAAGAATTATGATACTGTTCCGCAGCCTCATTTAACAACCCTCGGTCTAGATATATACTTCCAATGCGCTGGTGACATTGTGCTAACAGTAGTGTTTGTCTGTTAGATTTTTTGAGTTGATCAATTGCCTTGTCATAGTATTGGATGGCTACATCGTAAGTTTCTTCGCTAGCATCATCTAACCCAAATAATGCTTCTCCTCTACGATAATACTCTTCAGCTAAGGACAAATCAGATTGCCCCTGGCCGAAGAGCTGACAAGAGAATAACAGAAGAGTGATGCTAAGTAAAACCTTACGGCTCAACATAAGCAGTTAGAGTCATTTATCGAGCAGATCCGATCGATAGTACATACCTAGGTTTCTTCTCAATACGTCCATTCCCAGTGTATTGTTCCCGATCTTCAATAGCTTCCAATAGTTCAGGGGCTAGTTCCTCAACTGCCTCCAGGCTACTGTAGTAGTAGATACGCAGTTCTATTGAAGAGGTAGTTTCACTATCATCAAACAGGGTGTAGCTAATTGTATAATCTCGGGCGAAGCCTTCGGGTAATTGTTCTCCTTGAAACTCTTCATCCTGGATCGTAATTATTGTTTCCCGAACATTAATTGAACCATCTAATTCGCCCTGCCCTGTTTCTTCAAAAACCAACTCAGAAGGTGAGGCTTCGTAACTACCAACGGTAGAAAGCTCGCCATCTTGCTCATTGAAGTACGGCTCCAAAATACTTTCCCCTTCATCAAAGTTAATAATTCGCTCAGGATAATCTACTCCAGTAATCAATAAAGTAGTCTGACAAATGGTCTTTTTATCCTCAGAAATAAATGTGATAAAGTACTGTACGCCAGTAGCACTGGTTCTGATACTGATAATTCCCTTATCTGGGCTGATATCTAGGCCAGCAGGGTAAGCACTGAAATTCCCATTAGGAACATTACCACCCGCAAACGAAGGCACTAGAAAGTCTTGCTCACCGGGGGCAATCACGTGGGTTTCGTAGTCCAGATCGCAAGTCTCAGCCTTGGGTTCGTCAATAAAAATATTGGTTTCGCAGACTATTTCTGATTCTTTGATGCGGAATTTCACTACGTACTCTTTACCGTACTCGCTGGCGTTTACATCAATTACCCCAGTTTCAGCGTCAATCGCCAGTCCCTCGGGCATAGCGGAGAAACTCCCTTTGGGCATTTCGCCTTCAAATGTAGGGGAAACTAATTGGTCGCCAGGTGCTCCGTCCGGGGTGTAAACAATGTTTTCGTAGGAGAACGCACAAGGATCAGGGTCGTCGTCCTTACAGTCGCAGATGTATTCGCATCCGGCGAATAGAATTACTAAAGAAGCTAGTGCTAATAGGTTGGTCGCAAATTTGTGCATAACAGGGCTTTTAGGTTAGTGGGAGAAACCAGGCAATAGTCACCCGTTTCCATATCAAAAATAGATATTTTTTGCTCTATTTGAATAATTATTTACATTATTTCGTAGTTAAATTTATTTATGAATAGAAAGTAGTTACCAATACTATGATTCTATTTACGAATCGTTCTTCATAAGTAAGTCCTTATTGTACGCTTTGAAAATGTACTAACCTCTAATCAAAATAATATTTCGACTCTCATGGCTTTTTTGCCAACTACTATCTCATCAGTAGCCTTTCTGAGAATATAGCTGGCCTTACTAATCGTCCATGTATCCGAACCAGATTTTAATTAGAACTACCTCTCATCTCAGTCGCTGTTGGCCCTTGTACCCATTTCATCATCTAGATATACCTAATGTTGAATTGTATTATATAAAGATATAGTACACGACTGCTTAATTACCAAATTCTAAAAAAAATATTAGTATTTCTTTTGGTAAAATTGTAATGAGCTAAATAACAGGCATTTACTAGAGGTTATTATGATGAATGATTCAGTTTCGGGAGAAGAGGTATTAACCCAGATTGGGCGGGAATTGCAGAATAAGATTGCCCGGATTCGCTCGTGTAACCAAACGCTAACAACTTTCTTTGAGAGTATAGCTGACGAAGATCACAAAAAATACTTTTCTACTATTGAGCAAGACTGCGCTGACCTGAAAAGTATTATTCATAATCTGATTGATCTCGATCATTGCTACGAAGAAAACCCCGATCTAGAACCGACCCCGGTGCATTTAAACCAATTTTTATCAGAGCTTGTTGGCAACCTCGATTCGGAAGCGATTTATAAAAAGCGCATTAAGCTTCACTTTGAAGATATTGACGAATCCATCCATATCATAGTTGATCCACAAGCCATACGTCGGGCTTTTTCGCATATCTTATCCAACTCCATCAAATTTTCTCCTCCCGATAGTGAAGTAGTTATCAAGATGATCCGCTACGCGAATGTAGCCAACATATCCATCGCCGATCAAGGTATTGGTATTCCCAAGAAGTTGCGTCCTTACTTATTTAGCAAATTCACGAAAGCGGCTCGTCGTGGTACCAATGGCGAAGAATCCGCCGGATTAGGGCTTTATTCCGCTAAAAATATCATAGAAAAGCATCAGGGCAGTATTTGGTTAGAGAGCGAAGAAGGTATTGGCACCAATGTTTTTATTAACCTACCCATTCGCGAACGGATATAGCAAGTATTTTAGTGCTGAGCGTTGTAGTACTAGAGTGTTTTGGTGTTAAAGTATTCGCGTTTTCAAGCCCAGTGTTTTGAGTTCTGAGTTTTGTAGTTTTGAACAGTGTGCCACAGTGAGAGCCACGCAGTCGTTTAAACACCTAGATTCTTTAACACATTAACACTGTAACACCAAAGCATTATATGACCTACTCCTACATTAAAGCTCTCCATATTATCTTTATCGTTACTTGGTTTGCCGGACTATTCTACATTGTTAGGCTTTTCGTGTACACCGTAGAAGCCCATAACGAAGAAGAACCCAAACGATCTATTCTACTGGAGAGTCTGAAACTATGGTCTAAACGGTTGTGGTTTGCCATTACCTGGCCTTCAGCCGTAATTACCCTACTGTTAGGCACCTACTTTTTACACGTTTACGCTAGTGCCATGCCGATGTGGTTATGGATTAAACTAGGTTTTGTCGCTTTTTTATACGCTTACCACCTGTTGTGTCACCGTATTTATCGGCAACTACAACGCGACCAAATACGCTATACCTCCCAGCAACTTCGGGTTTGGAACGAGGTTTCTACAATTGTTCTAGTAGCTATCGTCTTTCTAGTGGTGTTGAAAAATACCCTGAGTATGATTTACGGACTGGTGGGATTGGTTATTTTTACAGTGGTGCTGATGCTAGCTATCCAAATTTATAAGCGGGTACGTACCCGAAATAAAAATTCCTGATCTGGTTGGAATTTGCAGACATTCAATGTCGTTGCTTTCTTTGAAGCACACCAAATAACTTATGAGAAATATCACTGCAACTGTAGCTCTATTTTTACTGATAATCGGCGTATCCTGCCAACCTAGCAATCAGCAGGGCAGTACCCTTCCTATCTACGGTCAACGCCACTACGACGCCGAATTAAAAGATACCGTATACCATCAGGTAGCTGATTTTTCTTTTGTTAACCAGGATAGTGCTACGGTAACGCCTGCTACGTTTGAGAATAAGATTTACGTAGCTGACTTCTTCTTTACTACCTGCCCTACCATTTGCCCAATTATGAAAAAGGAAATGCTGCGGGTGTATGAGGAGTTTAAAGACAATGATCAGGTAGCCATTCTCTCGCATACGATTGATCCTGAGTACGATACGGTGGCCCTACTGCACGACTATGCTCAACGATTGGGCGTTGGTAGTGACACCTGGCACTTTGTGACAGGTGACAAAGAGAAAATCTTTGACATTGGTCTGAAAAGCTATATGGTCACTGCCATGGAAGATGAAGAAGCCCCCGGTGGCTTAATCCATAGTGGGGCTTTTATCTTAGTGGATGACCAACGGCGCATTCGCGGTATGTACGATGGCACCGTTTCCGAGCAAGTAGATGTACTCATCAATGATATTCGTCGCCTACTAAAAGAAGAAAATGCTGCAGCCACTTCATGAGGGTTTCTCACTTAGTCTTAGTGTATTGGTTATTAGCGGGTTGTGATAGTGGAAAATTTCAGAATTCGGCAACTCAAGGCCTGAGCCGGGCCGATAAGCTTCGCTATGAACAGTACATGATTCAGGGAAAGCAGCTCTACAATACGCACTGTAGTAATTGTCACCAAGCTGACGGAAGTGGGTTAGGTCAGTTAATTCCTCCGCTGGCTCAGTCCGACTATATGCTGAATAGTCAGTCCCGAACATTTTGTGTTATCAAGTACGGTTTAGCTGATAAGATTACCGTCAATGGAATAGAATACGACCAGCCAATGCCCGCTAACGAAAAACTTACCAATATCGAAATTGCCCAGATCTCAACCTATCTGTACAATTCTTGGGGGCACGAACAGGGATATATTCCGGTAAAAAAGGTAGCTACAGAAATAAATAAATGTCAATAATTTCTTTTTTTATTAATATTTAATTATAAAATTACATTCGTCCGTAATTAATAAATTATGATAGCTAAGTAGAATGAAAGTTGCTTTATTTGTGGTGGTACCAAAATAAAGCCGTCTATGAGCAATAATGTACCGACCTAGAATCGTATTTTTAAAGAAATACCTTACGCAGGCGGTTACGTTTTAGTAAGTTACAGTATTAACCTTTGTAGGCTTTTGTAATGAAAGATAGTGTCATACTAGATCGCATCAGCCAGGGCGATGAAAAAGCACTGGATGAGTTGTACCGAAAGTACTACCGTATGATGACCCGGGCGATTATCAAAAATAATGGCACTGAACAGGAGGCGAAAGATGTATATCAGGATGCACTCATTGTTTTTTGGCAGAAAGCGGTGAGCCATCAGTTGGTGCTGACTTCTAAGATTAGTACCTATCTGTACAGCATCTGCCTAAACTTATGGCGTAAAGAGCTAGATCGGAAAAGCCGACTAGCGCATGAAGAGAAAGATGGAGTTGAATTTATTGATGACGAAAGCCAAGAGCGCAGTAAGATCATCCGAGAGTGTATTCAACAGTTGGGTGATACCTGTCAGAAGATATTGATGTACTACTATTTTGATGATATGTCTCTACAAGACATCGCTCGAAAATTAGGATTTGCGAACACTGAAACAGCCAAGACCAAAAAATATAAATGTAAAAAGCGGCTAGACACTTTGGTAAAAACCAATTATTCAGCCAGTGATTTTTTAGATTAGATTTTATGAGTCAGCGATTTATATATTCTGAAAAAGTGGATCTCTACCTGAAGGGTAAGTTATCTGGAAGCGATCGGGTAGCATTTGAGGAGCAAGTACGGCAAGATCCCTTGCTTCAAAATGAGGTAAAGCTTCAGCAGGAGGTCTTTCAGGCGATTGGTGAAGCCCGCAGGGCAAACATCAAAGCTCGTCTCGATCAAGTCTCTGTTGAGCAGTCGCCTTGGGCGATTGGCTCCCCGTTCAAAATTGCAGCGGTCGTATCAGCATTAGTTGTTACTTCGGTAGGAGCCTATTTTGCACTATCCCCTTCTGAAAATGAAATTCTTACCCAAGTTGATATTACTTCATCCGAACAACCAATTCTGAAAGGACAACCAACACAAGCTCCTCAACCAGTAGTGGTTTCTGAAGAAATTCATGATGCGGTGATAATAGCCCCTGAAGAAAGTACATTGGTGGCCGCAGCTGATACTCGTCCGGTCGTTCCTCAGATATCGTCCCCCAAGTCACCCACTATCCGTAGGCCCACTGTTATGGAGGATTTTTCTGAAGAAGCCGTCAAGTTAGACTACAGCGACTTCACCGTGCCCCAAAAGCAAGCCATGCAGACTAATACTATTGGTGAATCTGATATTAGCGTAGAACGAGTATTGGATAAGGTCTATCCGTTTCATTATCAGTTTTACGATGATAAACTATTTCTGCACGGTGACTTTGAGCAAGCTCCTTACAAAATAATTGCTCTTAATATCGAAAACGGTCGTAGTCTTTTTCTGGAGTACACTGATAACTACTACTTGCTGCAAGAGAAAAAAGAGGTATCTCCTCTGATCTTAATTCAAGACACTACTCTATTGAAGGAGTTGCGTCGACTGAGCATGGCGAATTAGTCAGATTTCCCCTAAATCTTTCCTCATTTGATAATCCTTCGGGTCGTACCCCTTGGGGGTGTAGTAGATGGACTAAAGTGCGAAGAATAATCTCCACATCTAACTGGAGTGATACATGATCGACGTACCAAACATCTAGTGTAAACCGCTGGGACCAATCGAGAGAGTTGCGCCCGTGTACCTGCGCCCATCCGGTAATCCCTGGTTTTACCCGATGACGTTTTCGCTGAGTTTGATTATACAGTGGTAAATACTCCACTAACAAAGGCCGGGGACCAATCAAAGACATATCCCCTTTCAGCACATTCCACAACTGGGGGATTTCATCCACTGAATACTGCCGGAGTGCTCGACAAAATACAGGTAGCCACGACAGCCGGGCTAGAACCTCGGGTGGATACATTGTTCTGATTTTGTACAGGGTAAATATTCTTTCGTGTTGCCCCACTCTTTCCTGAGCAAAAATAGGATATTCCTGCGTAGCTACCTTAAGAAAGAGGAGTATTGCCCCAACAATTGGACTCAAAGCTAATAACGAAAGGCCAGCAGTTACTTGATCGCATCCGTGTTTTATGACAGTATACTTCATGCAGAGAATGCCTTTGGCGCAATAAATAGTGGAAGGTCACACGAAAATCGTTATTATTCGTAAATTTACACCACAATTTTGAGGTTTTTACCGCTGTTTTATTACTTGTCACTACGGCATGAGCCAAACTATTTCTGAAACAAATTTTCAGTTTCCTGGTCAAACCGGGTTTTACCGAGGCAAAGTTCGCGACGTATACTATCTGGACCGTCAGGTCTTGATGATTACCACCGACCGTATATCTGCGTTTGATATTATTTTGCCCCGGCCTATTCCCTACAAAGGGCAAGTGCTTAATCAGATTGCTTTTAACTTTTTGATTGCTACATCCGATATTGTGCCTAATTGGGTAACTAGTATGCCCGACCCCAACGCTATGCTGGGATTGCACTGCCGACCGTATCCAATTGAGATGGTTATTCGGGGTTACCTGACAGGACATTCCTGGCGGGAGTACCGCGATGGTAAACGAACGTTGTGCGGAGTGCCTTTACCTGAAGGATTACGAGAAAATGATCCATTTCCTGAGCCAATTATTACTCCAGCCACTAAAGCGCAGGAAGGCCATGACGAAGATATTTCCCGGGAAGAGATTATCCGACAGGGCATCGTTTCGGAAGAAGAATACATACAACTGGAAAACTACACCCGACAACTTTTTGATCTGGGAACGCGCCACGCCCGAGCGCAAGGTTTGATATTAGTAGATACTAAGTATGAGTTTGGTAATCTGGAAGGCCAAATTCATTTGATTGATGAGGTACACACCCCGGATTCCTCTCGTTATTTTTACGCTGAAGGGTACGAAGAGCGACAGGAAAAGGGTGAACCCCAGAAGCAACTATCCAAGGAATTTGTACGGCAGTGGCTTATTTCCGAAGGATTTCAAGGAAAAGAAGAACAAGAAATGCCGGAAATGACCGATGAGGTAGTAGAAAATATCTCAAACCGTTACATTGAACTGTACGAAAGGCTAATTAACCGCCCCTTTGCCCGGGATAAAACCGATGATATTCTACGGAGAATAGAAAAAAACATAATAAGTACCCTATAGTTAACTTTACAATTTAATTCACATTAATCTGGCTCTAGCCCATGAAATACGCAGTTGATAAACAAGAAAAATACACCATAGTTAAACTCGACGAAGATAAGTTAGATGCTTCGGTAGCTCCTGAGCTTAAGTCTGAGCTTATCACCATGCATGCCGAAGGTTCGCAAAATATGATCCTGGACATGTCCAGTGTAAAATATACCGATTCATCCGGTCTAAGTGCCCTTTTAGTTGGAAACCGGGTATTTCGCGAGGACGGCGGATTATTCGTACTAGCTGGCTTGAATGATCATGTAGTGAAATTGATCAAGATCTCCCAATTGGACAGTGTTCTTTCCATTTATCCCACCCCCCAAGAAGCGGTAGACGCGGTATTCTTAAATCAGTTAGAGAACGACCTGAACAGCGAAGCCTCAGAAAGCGGAAACGGTAAGGATTAATTATTGTCTTTTCAACTCAAAATACTTGGTTCTAACTCAGCCACTCCAGCATACGGCCGCCACCCAAGCAGCCAGTTGCTCACAGTAGGTTCCCATCATTTTCTGGTTGACTGTGGGGAAGGCTGCCAGATGCAGCTAAGTCGCTACCGAGCCCGAGCTAGTCGGATTAGCCAGATTTTCATCAGCCATTTGCACGGCGACCATTTTTTCGGGCTTATTGGCCTGCTGAACACCCTGAGCTTAGTTGGGCGAAAAAGCTCATTAGCAATTTACGGCCCACCGGGCTTAAACGATGTTTTAACCGCACATTTTCGGGCTTCACAGACGGTGCTGAGCTTTCCTGTCCAGTTTATAGAACTGCGGGCTACTCAGCCGGATGTCATCTACGAGAACGAACAACTTACGGTAAGTGCTTTTCCGGTACAGCACCGGATTGCCTGTTGGGGATTTCTCTTTCGTGAAAAGCCCAAACTATGGCGAATCAATAAAGATGTAATGCCTGTCAGTATTTCGGTGGAGAATATTCTTGCCTTAAAAAATGGGGAAAATGTTTTACATGAAGATGGTAGTATTCTCTACCAAAATAAAGATTTTACCCTACCTCCTCGCAAAAGTAGAAGTTACGCTTACTGCGCCGATACTCGGTATTTTGATACTCTGGCGGAATGGGTACAGGGAGTTGATTTGCTCTACCACGAAGCTACATTTATGGATCAGGAGCGAAGTTTAGCTGAGCAACGCTACCATAGCACTACCTTACAAGCTGCCACAATTGCCAAGAGAGCAAAAGTAGATACGCTATTGATTGGGCATTTCTCGAGTCGCTACCGCAACCTAACCCCACTTTTAGAAGAAGCTCAAACCGTTTTCCCCAACACTTCGTTAGCGATAGAAGGCCAAGATTTTACGATACCGGAATAATGCCCAACACTAGCTCAACTTCTAGCAAAAAAACCAATTTATTTATTGTACTCAGTGGAATTTTCCTAACCAATGCACTGATTGCCGAACTGATTGGGGTCAAGATATTTTCACTGGAAGATACGCTAGGGTTTCCTCGTGCCCAACTACCCTTACTCGAAGATTTTGTATTGGATTTCAACTTATCGGCAGGAGTCGTGCTTTGGCCCATCGTGTTTATCACTACTGATATTATTAATGAATACTTCGGTAAAAAAGGGGTTCGGAAAATCAGCTTTCTTACCGCAGGGTTTATTGCTTACGCCTTCGTCGCCATTTCTGTCACTACCAATCTTGCTCCGGCAGATTTCTGGCTAGATGTAAATCGCGAAGATGCCAACGGTAATCCTTTTGATGTTAATTTCGCCTTTAATCTGGTATACCGCCAAGGCTTGGGCATTATTGTGGGTTCTCTTTTTGCCTTTTTGTTGGGTCAGTTGCTAGATGTCTTTGTCTTTCAAAAGCTAAGGCGAATCACAGGTGGTGACCGTATCTGGCTGCGAGCCACCGGATCAACTTTGGTTTCCCAGTTGATTGATAGCTACCTAGTGCTGTTTATTGCGTTTTATCTGCTAGCCCCGACTAATGCCCGGTGGTCTATTTCTCAAGTAATATCAGTGGGGATTGTTAATTATAGCTACAAATTTATCGTTGCCATTGCTATCACCCCACTACTGTACGTAGCCCATTATATTATTGATCGATATTTGGGCGAAACCCTAGCCGAAGAAATGACTACCGAAGCCAGTAGCGACACCTCCTTCTTCTGACAAAACTATGCCCTTTAGCTAATGTCTACCGTGATGTACTTCTTCTTAGGTTATCACAAATTATAGCAGTAGCCATGCTCACATTAAGCGATTCAGCTTCACCAAAGCAAGGAATGTGCACAGCCTGGGTAACACAATCAGCTACTTCAGGGCTTATTCCTTCCGACTCATTGCCCAGTACAATCAACCCCTGCTTGGCAAAATTTAGCTCATGTACTGATACCCCTTGGTTTACCAGCGTACCGTACACTGGCTGGGTCACTTTTTGTAAATAAGAAACTAGTTCGGTTCGATAGAAAGGTACTCGAAGAAAAGACCCCATACTAGCGCCGATTACTTTCGGATTGTACTCATCCGCTGTTTCAGGGGAGCTGATGATTGCCGAAATACCATACCAATCGGCAACTCGAATAATTGTGCCCAGATTTCCCGGGTCGCGAATGGTATCCAACGCAAGTGCGTAGCCCGATATGGTCTCTGGAGGGAGTTGGAGTGTTAGCATCTCTACTACTGCAATGCCTGCGTTATTATTCTTGAAAGACCCTGCCGATGAAATAACTGATTCGTCAGCTAGAAGAACTTCTGGGGCTGGACTACGCCTTTGAATTAGGGACATGTGCTGGTCGATGAATACCGGCGTGCCAATCAGTGTTTTAATCCTAAATGAGGAAGCCAATAGTTCAGCAATACTCTTGGCTCCCTCTACGAGAAACAATTTTTCCTGGTGTCGGTATTTTTTAAGCTGAAGGGATTTTATTAGTTTCAGCGTCTTTTTAGGAACCATGTCAAAAGTAACGTAATTTTCTCGAGTAATTAGTGACTATCCGATTAAGTATATATAACGTTTTTCTGGTTTTAGTCAGCTTGTTAGCAACCAGTTGTTTGGGCACCCGCTACCTCAATGATGGAGAATACTTGCTTTATGAACAGAAAATCAAAGGTGCCCAACAAGTTAATGAAGGTGAATTAGGCGACTTTTACCGTCAGGAGCCCAACCGCCGTTTACCCATTCTTCCGATAGCCCCCTACGTTCGGCTGTACCAAGCCGGACTTAAAAACTACAACCCTGAAGAAGTAGAGCAGGAGATAAAGCAAGTTAGTGAAAAATACAATCAGAAAATTGACCAGGCCCAGCATAATGGCAAAGACCGAAAAGTAAACCGCCTTAGGAGAAAAAAAAACGAGAAACTCGATAAGCTGGAGCAGAAAAAAGAAGAAGGAACCCTATTTATGCGGTGGGGCGAACCACTATCCATCTACGACAGTAGTAAAGCTGAAACCACCCGCCGACAAATGGAGAGCTATTTGCGCACCAAAGGCTTTTTTGAAGGAGAGGTGTCGCATAGTGTCAGAGTGGATGACCGACAAGTCACTTCTACCTATACTATCATCGAGAAAGCACCTTATCGCATTGATTCTATCACTTACCTTAGTGAAGACACAACAATCCTTGAGCTTATTAAAGACAAGCTGCCTAAAAAAACCGTCAAGTCTAATCAGATCTACGACCAAGACGAATTAGGGCGGTTGCGGGAAAATATTGAAAACATCCTTAAAAATAATGGTTACTACGATTTTAGCCGCCAGTATATAGAGTTTCGGGTAGATTCTACAGTAGGAGAACGGAAAGTGAGAGTGTACACACTGATTCGTGAGCCAGCCAAACGAGGCTACCATAAGCAGTTTGAGTTAGACTCTATTATTTTCACGACTGATGCTGACGTGCGCGGATACACTGGTGAACGAAAAGTAAGCACTTACAACAATGTTACCTATCGCTACCACCAATACCAGTATTACAAAAAAATTCTTGGACGCCGCGTACTCGTTCGTGCCGATAGCTTGTACAGCCGAAACCAAACCCTGGAAACTCAGCGACAACTCTCCAATCTCGATGTATTCAAGTTTATTAATATTAACTACGATACTACTGGCGGGGAATTCATTGCCAATATTTACGCCAGTCCACTAAAGAAATTTCAAACCTCTACCGAAGCAGGTTTAAACGTAAGTCAGGGTCTACCCGGCCCCTTTGTTAACGCGTCTTTGCAAGTAAGGAATGTTTTCGGTGGATTAGAAATTCTGGAACTTAGCGGACGAGCTGGCATTGAGGGAGTTCCCCCAGTGGTAGGACAAGCCAGTAGCAGCGGGGTGTTTGCTAGTCGTGAAGCGGGTGGTAATCTTTCGTTAACCTTTCCTCAATTCGTACTTCCCCTACCCGAACGCTGGAAGCAAGACCTTGGGCGGCTCAACCCAAAAACCCGGTTGCAAACGGGTTATAACTATGTAAACCGCCCCGAATATATACGAACGAACTTTCAGACCTCTATGGCTTATACTTGGCAAAAGGGACAAAAAGCCCAGTATATTCTCACCCCAATTGACTTTAACTTCATTGATTCCAGAATTAGGTCAGATACTTTTCAGACCATTTTGAATAACAGTTTGGAGACCTACGGTATTCCTTTAAACCGATCATTTGAACCTTCTTTTGTAACTAGCACTAGCTTTACTGCTACGTTTAACTTTAACAATTATGGATCTACCGATATTATTGGGAACCGAGACGGCGGAACCCCCTCTTACCTGAGACTATTTTTTGAAAGTGGGGGCACGTTGCTCAACTTCTTCGGAACGGAAGAATTAGATAATGCCAACCTGGCTTATTTCAAGTTTCTGAAATTCAATCCCGATTTTCGCCAATATATCTCTTTATCGAGAGAGAGGACACTGGCGTACCGGGTCAATATTGGGCTGGCATTTCCTTACAACGAAGATGCTGAAGACCAGGTGTTGCCTTATGAGAAATACTATTTTGCGGGGGGGAGTAACAGTATTCGGGCATGGCTTCCCCGTCGTTTGGGTCCAGGGTCGGTTAATCCTGATAGTGTAGATACTGATGGATACTTTGTTTACAATCTCGAGCAACCCGGTGAAATCCTTTTGGAAACCAGTGTTGAGTACCGCCAAAAATTGTTTGGGTTTGTGAACGGTGCCCTTTTCATTGATGCTGGAAATGTCTGGCGGCTGAGGGAGTTCCAAGTTGACCCCGATGTAGACTCACCCACCCCTAACCAATCTAGACGAGGTTCAGCCCGATTCGCCTTCAATACCTTCATTCCTCAAATTGCCATCGGTGCCGGTGCCGGACTTCGTTTCGATTTTTCGTTTCTCATCCTTCGCTTCGATTACGGGGTTAAAATATACGATCCCGCCCGCAGAGTGTATAATTCCGACTCTTTAGAGCCTACCGGAAGGTGGATCGGTCAGAAGTTTGATGTTTGGGAGGAAATTAGTCGGGGGGTACTCAACATTGGTATTGGCTACCCTTTCTAACTGGTAAGTATATTCACTTCTCTTTATTTTACTTTACTTTTTTCTAAATTTCTTAAATATCTTACACTACTCTAATTACAGCTAGATTAGTCATTAAAGGGCGAATTGTTGATTTTTGTATAATTTTACGTATTTTTTATTTACTTTTTATTATAAAAATTGTAAATTTGTATATAACATTACATCAATACATAAACTATAGACGTGAAGATATTTACTACCTACCTTCTATTTTTCTATTTAAATATAATACCCATTTCGGCCCAACATCTCATCTTTTCTGACGATTTTGAGGCAGGTACTCTATCAAGTCCTTGGGTAGCCCAACCGGGCAGCGATTACGGGGCAGTTGGTACGTTCAGGCTTACTGCACCTGACAGCAATCACGTAGTGAGATTGGGGAAATTCCGCGATGGCAATGAAGACCTAGTCGTAAATCGCCTGGATTTAGCACTAGATTTATCACTCTACTCCAAAGTGCTACTACAATTTGATATTGCTCATTATGGGGAAGAGACCCACCCTCAAGACGGCATCTACGTAAGTACCGACGGCGGAAATTTCTTTACCAAAATATACAGTTTTAATTTCGAAGAGTGGAATGGTCAAACTATGGCTTCCTTTCCACCCTTGGGTCTTACGCTGCTCGCCCGCCGTAAACAAATCTCACTCAATGACCAAACCGTTATTCGGTTTCAGCAATACGGTAGCCACGATTTTACCGGAAGCTCTCAGTATAGCGATGGCATACAATTGGACAATATTAGAGTAATAGCTCCCGAAGATATCTATACGACCCTACCCTTTAAAGAAAATTTTGAGAACGAGCCGTGGCATGCGGCTTTATCAGTGGGCAGCATTACCAACCCTAATCAACATTTTTCCCCCTTTGGAGTAATAGAAACTATTCATTACGATTCTTTACAAGGCAGCGTCCTACGAATGGGGAGTCAATACGATAAATGCCTTACCACCAATGCTCTCGACCTGAAAGTTGACCTATCTGCCCAAACTGAAGTAGAACTACTCTTCAAAATACTAAACAACTTTGACGAAACGCATCCCGAGGATGGCATTCTCTTTAGCTCTGATGGTGGTCGAAATTTCACTAAGGTGTTTAATTTTGATCTGGAGCTTTGGCGAGAAAAGAGATTTGGTGCCTATCCGCCCATTAACATTAATCGGTTAGCCCACCAACACGGTATTCCGCTCACCAGTCAATTTGTAATTCGTTTCCAGCAACACGGCGATGACGATTTTACCGGAACCCGATTAAGCAGCGATGGTATTTACCTGGATGATATTGAACTTCGAGAAGTTAAAGTTAGGTACGCTACTTATCCATTCTTAGAATCCTTTGAAGAAGACTCGCTAGCAGCTTATTGGCGAATTAGTATGCCTGATACTCGCGACACATCAGTTACTGTTACCCCTACAGGAAAAATAGCCCTGGTATCTACGCCAGCTGGTCAAGCACTAGCCTTGGGCAGCACCGTAGATCGGTTCTATAATACCAACGCCATTGACCTTTACATTAATTTAAGTCAGACAGTTAGTCCCGAATTAAGCTTTAGTATTCTTAACCATTACGATGAAACCCACCCCCAGGATGGTATCTATTTTAGCCAGGATGCTGGGCGCAATTTTGTCAAAGTTTATCATTTTGACGGTAGCCACTGGGCAAATCGCACATGGGGTAGGTTATATGCCCTAGATATTCAGGAGCTAGCCGCCCAGCATCAACTAGTACTTACCGATCAGTTCGTGATCCGGTTTCAGCAGCATGATGACGATGACTTTACCGGAACCCGCGCAGTAAGCGATGGTATTTACCTGGATAATATCAGTATTCAAGAGCCTGACTATCAATATTATACAACTCTTCCGTTTGTAGAAACTTTTGAGTCTGATTCATTAGCCAGTTACTGGCGAATTAATAATCTGGCTAAAACGGTAAATGAGAAACTGATTCGTCCGGGAGGACAGGCTATGATTGTAGATAAGTTTAGTTACAGTCATCCCCGTGCATTAGCACTAGGTCGAGTGAGTGATGGCGAATTGACGGCTAGTGCCTACGATCTTCATCTGGACTTGGCTTATCAATCAGACTTAGAGTTGAACTTTCATATGTACAGCCATACCGCCGATTATCACTCTGAAAACGGTATCTGGGTTAGCAACAATGGCGGGAGAAGCTACAAACATGCTTATAATTTTCGCCCATACGTACCGCAACAGTACATTCATCATTCCATCAATCTCGACTCTTTATTTAACGAGATTGCCCTTGATTATACCAACCAAGTTATCATTCGTTTTCAGCATGTTGGTGACCGTAGCTTTTTGGGGGAAGGGAGTTTTGCTAGTGGTGCTTTTCTGGATGATATTGTGGTAACCAACCGCTTAAACGCGCCTAATGTGCAAGATATACAACTAAATTATCAGCCAGATACCGATCAGCAACAGCTTTACTGGCCTCAGGATGAATCAGTTCAGGCTTATCGTATTCAGGTGTTTATTGAAGAATTATCAATGCAGCATCTGGTAGATGAACAAACAACCCATAGCAATTCAGTGTCATTTCTTGAAGGTGCGCTAATACCCGGTCATTTACACTACGTTCGCATTAAGTCAGTTAATCGCTTTTCTGAGAGTGATTGGAGTACCCCCGTGGCAATATCAGCTAATAGCGAAGGACAGATTAGCTTATCAACCCTGGCAGTCAGGTTTCCGTAGCGGGCGTTCCCCGAATACATTTTTCGACTAAATAGATAGCCAACTGATTTCTACGAACTACCACTGTTTTTTATGAATCGTGTTTACTAAACTACTACCTTCGCAGAGGTAAATGGGTTTTTAATAGCGAGTAATCATGATTGAGAAAGCAGAGATAACTGATTGGTTTCAAACCTTACAAACGGATATTTGTAATGCTTTAGAGGAGGCCGATGGCCGAGGCAAATTTACTGCTGACATCTGGCAACGCCCTGGGGGCGGAGGTGGTACTTCCCGCATTCTTAACAATGGGAATGTGATTGAGAAAGGAGGGGTTAATTTTTCCGCCGTATACGGCGAAACCCCCGCTAAAATCCTGACTGCCCTCAACCTTACCCAAGCCGATTTTTACGCTACTGGAGTTTCTATCGTTCTACACCCTCATAACCCCTTTGTACCGATTATTCACATGAATGTTCGTTACTTTGAAATGAGCAATGGGGTATACTGGTTTGGGGGCGGAATTGACCTAACTCCTCACTATATAGACCGTGAAGATGCCCGTTTTTTCCATTCTTCTCTAAAAGAAGCCTGCGACCAATTTGATCCGGCTTACTACCCAAATTATAAAAAGTGGGCGGATGACTATTTTTATATCAAACATCGGAAAGAGACACGGGGCGTCGGTGGCATATTTTTCGATCGTCTCACTCCCAAAAGTGGCCAGTCAAAATCCGATATCTTCAACTTTGTGCAGGCAGTCGGTCAGACTTTTACCCCTATTTATACCCACTTTATGAACAAGAATAAAGACTTATCTTACGAAGATCGACATAAGCAGTGGCAATGCCTGAGAAGAGGACGTTATGTTGAGTTCAATTTAGTATGGGATAAGGGCACTAAATTTGGACTGGATACTGACGGACGCACTGAGTCAATTCTGATGAGTTTACCACCTATGGCCACCTGGAAGTATAATTTTACCCCTTCACCAGATAGCCAAGAAGCTCACACAACTTCTCTTCTAAAAAAAGATATTAACTGGATTTAGTATTTATTTATAAGTATTTGAACTGCAATAGTTTTATAAAAACAGTAAAGGTACATATGTAAGCCAACTCTCTCTTACTAAAAGTCAATAATTATTCCGATTTTTGGGTATACGAAAGCGTACATGAGGAATATTAACATGAACTATATGAAAAGGATAAAGAGTCTAACTCTTGTAAGCATATTTTTTGTAACACTTATCTCTCCTTACCTAGGGCTAGCCCGACCTGGCTCAGATGATTTAGTCAGTAAGGGGCGAATACTTTTTGAGGAAGGATCTTATAAAGAAGCCATTATGGCCTTCAGTCAGGCTATTGAAGCTAATCCTACTAATGTACAAGCCTATTATCTCCGCGGAAAGACTAAAACAGTTTTTGAAGATTACCACGGGGCAATGAAAGATTACAACGTGGCTATTGAGAGTGATCCTAGCTTTGCCGAAGCATATCTTGAGCGGGGAAATGTAAAATTTGCCCTTCAAGATTACTACGGAGCTATTGAGGATTATGGGGAAGCCGTAAAGCTAAATAAGAACTTAGTTCAGGCCTACTACAACCGGGGAAAAGCCCGACGTGAGTTGCAGGTTTACGAAGATGCTATTAACGATTTTACCAAAATTATTGAGTTAAATCCGAAAAAACCTGATGCCTACTATCTACGAGGTGTCATCCGCATTGAGCGAGGTTTTCATCAAGAAGGATGTCTCGACCTTAGTAAAGCTGGCGAATTGGGTGACTTAAAAGCCTATGAAATCATCCGTCAGGTATGTAATAAAAGTGCCAATTAAAGTATTTTCTTACGTACAAAAGGATTTTATCAAATTTTCAGCCTCTCCAGAATGCAACTGGGAGGCTTTTCTTATGTCTTCACAAGCCGATTCACGGTCACCTTGTCGGGCATTTATTTTCGCCCGAAGCAAATAGGCGTCGGCGTTTACCCCGTAGTGAATAATATAACTATTGATGTGCCGAGCAGCCTGATCTAGCTTGCTAAGCTTGTAGTAACAATAGGCTAGACCGTAAGTAGCTTCTTTAAATTTTTTATTTTTCGTTTGTAACCCTTTGTAGTAGTCAGCGGCTTTATCGTACCGATCCAGGTCAAAGGCATAAATACTAGCGATAGTAAGATGTAAGCTATCGTACTGCGGCCAGAGTTCCAGAGCTGCCGTTAATTGCTCAATAGCTCCGTAGTAATCGGCACTGCCTTGTAAATTCAACCCTTTTTGATATAACAATTGCACTTTCTCGCCATCAGTATCGGCAAACTCTAATCCGCGGTCTACGTACTCATTCGCGTAGCTAAACTGACCATATTCTTTACTCAGAATAGTACTTGCCAACAAGCAAGCTTCTACATTTTTACTTCCAAAATCCAGGATAGATCGCTCCAAACTATTAAGAGCCGCATAGTATTGCTTATCCTGATAGTACTCCAACCCTTTATCGTAATGGTAAGCTGAAGAATAACGCGATAAAGCTACTGGAAACAAAAAGATGGACGCTATCAAAGTCAAGACCAGCACCGTCATACCTACGTAAGTCAGTTTTGAGTAATAAACTGATGCTGGCGAGCGATACGTATACTGCGGCTGGGAGGGTGATGAGTATCGGCGGGCTTTCTGAGATTTTTCGTCTTCATAAAGGCCGAGTAATAATGATAGATCGTACGATGCTTTTTTATCATCATTTGAAAGGACGTTGTAAGCCTCACTAATCAGCTTAAACATCTCTTCCTTGTCCTTATCGCCCGCATTAGCATCGGGGTGATAACGCTTAGCCAACTGGCGATAGGCCAGTTTCACATCTTCTGAGGAAGCATTATAGCTCACATCCAACACTTCATAATAATCTTGGTAACTCTCCATAGCTCAATTCTTTCCTACTTTGCCTATTCACACTGCCCGTAACTGATACCTGTTTCCGGGAAAAGCCCGTACATATTGTTTAAATTCCAGGTTAAGTAATACTGGCGCTAGCTGAGAGATTGATAGTTGAGTATACCAGCTAATTTTGTCTAATAGTAGCCCATTGGGATACTGAGAAAGTATATTATAAACTTTCTGTTCGTCTTGGCTTAAGTCATCTAGTTTTTTGGGGGAATGAAACGAAGTAGCCGATGCATCTGGTCTTGTTTCCAAATCCCAGTTAAGCATAGCAATAATATCTTCGCCTCGATGCAGCAAGTGAGCTTTATGCTGCTGAATCAGTTGATTACAGCCCTGGGAGTAGGTATGATGAATGCTACCCGGTACGGCGAAAACCTCCCGATCGTAATCATTGGCTAAATCTGCCGTAATCAACGCCCCACCCTTAGCTGCCGCCTCTACCACAATTACCGCATCGGCCAAACCAGCAATAATACGGTTACGCGCTGGAAATTTTCTCGCTTCCGGCTTTGTCCCTAATGGGTTTTCCGTGATCAGCCCACCATTCTTCGTAAATTCCCCAGCATCTTTACGGTGAATTGCCGGATATATCTGATCCATTCCGTTAGCCATTACCGCTACGGTGGGTAGTCCGTACTGTACCGCCATACGGTGGGCGTGAATATCAATTCCGTAGGCTAGCCCACTTACAATCAGTACATTATGACTAGCTAGAATAGCAATGATTTTCTCAACAACATCTAAGCCGTAAGAAGTAGCCTGACGGGTACCTACGACACTCACGATTTTCTCGTGATTAAGGTCAGCCGTTCCCTGATAGTATAATACCAACGGAATATCGTAGATATGGCGTAGTCGCTCAGGGTACGCCGGATGCTCGTAAGTTAAAACCGTAATTCGCTGTTGTTGACAACGCTCTATTTCCCGCTGAGCTGCATCGAGCAAATGACGGTTATCGTATAGTGACCTAATAATTTTGGGGCCAACACCCGGAATACGCCCTAACTGATGGGGTTTATCGGCGAATACTGCCTCAGCCGACCCACAGTAGTTGATTAGCTGACGAGCGGTAGCTCCACCAATCATAGGCGTCATACTAAGCGCTATTGTGTAAGCAGCTTGACTGATCGTATCGTTCACCCCCAATGTCACTATTCTATCTTTTGCTTTAAATCCTTCAAAAAGGATCGAACCTCCTTCAAGGTATCGATCATCTCCATTGTATCTTTAGTGGCTTGCGCACCACTTTTTAGTTTGTCTTTAGCCCCTTGCAGGGTATATCCCTTTTCTTTTACTAAGTGATAAACGAGTTTTACTTTTTCTATATCTTCCCGAGTAAATTGCCGTTTCCCGTTTCTATTTTTTCGGGGATTGATAATATCGAATTCACTCTCCCAAAAGCGGATTTGCGAAGCAGCTACATCTAATCGTTGGGCTACCTCGCCGATAGAAAAGTATTTTTTCTCAATTTCTTTTTCTTTGTAAGCCATAGTAAACTGGATAACTGCCAGATTTTACCACCACCTTAGCAAAGGCTAATTTAGTAAAATACTAGCAAAATTCATATAAATAGTTTAAAAAATTATATAAATGTTAATTTATTACATCACCTTATGCTGTTTTTTTGGGTATACCAGCGTTGTTTTGCGCCAAGATTGCGTTTTTACCTGGTAAATCCCGGTATAAATATTACAGCAAAGCTGTTCGACTTACGTCAGTAAGATAATTTCAAAATTTAGCAATTAATCACAAACTAAGACCCTCTCAGTGAGGAAAATTTTCTGAAAGATATCAGAAAGGGTCACGATCTACTTAAGGTTCATATCACTGACGATGGCGTCTACTTTTTCGCCTAATGCTTTCCATTTCTGGGAAAATTCGGTTCGGCTAGGCAACTCATCGTTTACACTAAAGTAAAACTTGATTTTAGGTTCAGTACCCGATGGACGCGCCGATACTTTCGTTCCCTTTTCGGTAAAAAACTGAAGTACATTAGACTCAGGAAACTCAATAGGGTGCTGTTTTCCCGAAGCAATATCGGTTTCAGTACCGCGCAGATAGTCAGTGATCGTGGTAACTTGTTCACCCACAATGGTCTTGGGAGGGTTTTCCCGTAAATCACGCATCATCTGACGAATTTCTTCTACCCCACTTTTGCCTTTCTTGGTGAGAGATACCAATGTTTCCCGGTACAAGCCAAACTGCTCGTAGGTTTCTAGCAGAAAATCGTACAGGCTCATGCCTTGATCTTTTACGTAGGCGGTCATCTCGGCAATCATAGCGCAAGAAGCCACTGCATCTTTGTCACGCACAAAATCGCCGATAAGATAGCCGTAGCTTTCTTCCCCCCCGCCGATAAAGGTTTGCTGACCTTCTTTATCTTTGATAAGTGCTGCAATATACTTGAAGCCAGTGAGGGTATCGTAACAGTCTACTTCGTAGTATTCAGCTATCTTCCGGATCAATTCGGTAGTCACAATTGTTTTAGCCACAAACTGCCCACCATCTAGCTTCCCGGCCTCTTTCCACTTCTTGAGCAGATAGTGCACCAGCATACTTCCAGCCTGATTACCGTTTAGTATCTCAAACTCACTGTTCAGGTTTTTAACAGCAATACCTACCCGGTCAGCATCGGGGTCAGTGCCCATCACTAGATCGGCATCCATCTCAGTGGCCTGACGAATAGCAATGCCAAGGGCTTCGCTTTCTTCTGGATTAGGATACACCACCGTGGGAAAATCCCCGTTACCCTCGGGTTCAGCTTGCTCCGCTACTACGTGTACATTGGTAAAGCCTAGTTTTTTTAAGACCGGGGGCACCAGAGTTACGCCTGTCCCGTGAATTGGAGTAAATACGATTTTCAGATCGTGCTGATTTTTGATAGCTTCCGGGGAAAGCGACAGTGCTTTAATATCTTCCAGATACTGATTGTCAATATCCGACCCAACCATTTTTACCTTTGTTTCGTCCCGATCAAACTTGATATCTTCCAGACTTTCAATGGCCTCAACTTCCTCAATCACATTTTTATCGTGCGGTGGCACAAGTTGGGCCCCGTCGTTCCAATAGGCTTTGTAGCCATTGTACTCTTTCGGATTGTGGGAAGCGGTAAGAACCACTCCACTCTGACAATCTAGCTTACGAATAGCGTAGGAAAGCTCGGGCGTGGGGCGTAATCCATCGAAAAAATACACCTGAATGCCATTAGCTGAGAATACATCAGCCGTCACTTCAGCAAAGTAACGACTGTTATTTCGGCTATCGTGAGCAATTGCTACTTTGATGGTTTGGTTCGGATAGGTTTTCAGCAGATAGTTACTTAGCCCCTGCGTAGCCATCCCGACGGTGTACTTGTTGATGCGGTTTGAGCCTACGCCCATAATGCCCCGCAAACCACCGGTGCCAAATTCCAGATCTTTGTAGAATGCCTCTATAAGATCAGTTTCGCTATCCTGACTAAGGAGGTGTTGAATTTCAGATTGACTATCGGCATCGACGACACTACTGTTGAGCCATCGCTCGGCTTTGATTTTAATGGCTTGATCCATACGTTGAGAATAGAAGATTTCAGGTTAAACGATCAGTAAAAAATATTTGCTAAAGTAGCAATTACTGAAGAGGCAATTTACAAAAATTACTGGTTCCTTTGCCAGGTACGTCCTTCTTTTCGTATTGGTAGGTCGCGCTAACACATTGGCTAATAATTTATAATACTATCTTTGGTTCTTCCGCGAAATGTTAGGTATTTTATCCCATGCTTTTGACAGAAAATAAATAATCCCATGAACAACGCAGAACTCGAGCAGGCTTTGGTGCAATTGGTCGATAAGAAAAACGAACTAGCTAAAATAGATTACAATGACTCTCAGTACGACGATCTGGAAGAAGAAGTGCACGATCTAGAAGATGAGTTGCTGGAACAGTATGGCGATTTTTTGGAAGATATACTCGCCGATGTACACGATGAGCTATGTCCTGACGACGATGTGCTGCTTCCTACCGCTTACTTGGCGAACAAATATGTAAAAAAAGAAGAGAACGGCATAGTAACCTATCAGGCGGCCGAGGGTGGAGTAATTGTAGACGTAGACGAATACCCCAATCACCTTACCCGATTAGTACTCGTCCCCGGCCCCACCCGACTGGTGCTGCAAATAGGCCGACAAAAAGAAGAGGAAGTCTGGCAATTATCATAGGTCACTCACCCCGTTCAGTTGACTTAGCATTATTTTTTATGTAGTCTGAAACACATTAGTTAAACACAATATAAGGTTATTAAGTATAAATCAGAGATTCAAAGCCTACTCTGACAAAGCTCTGTTTCTGTAAAATCTATTTGTTATGAAATACGCTTGTTTATTGATAATCGGCTTAACAATTGGAGCCACAAACCTAATTTTTGCCCAGGTGTTCCAAGGAAAGTTTGAACAGCTTGACCCCGAACTGCCCACTCCTAATGAGTATCGTTCAGCTTCGGGTGCGCCCGGCTATAAGTACTGGCAGCAGCAGGCTGACTACAAAATTAAGGTAGAGTTGAATGATGAGAACCAGTCCATTACTGGCTCAGAGATGATCACTTACTACAATAACTCGCCCGACCCACTTTCGTACCTTTGGTTACAGCTTGACCAAAATGTGCGATCAGCCGATTCTGCCACTCCCCAAGTGGAAACCTCTCGGGTACGAGACTCCCTAAACGCCCGTTTGTTTCAATCAAGAGTAATGCACGATAGCGATTTTGACGGTGGATACGACATCAAATCCGTAAAAGACGCCCAGGGAAAGGCTTTAAAGTACCTCATTAACAAAACGATGATGAAGGTGATGTTGATTGAGCCCCTTCAACCTAGTGAACAACTTTCGTTTAGCGTAGACTGGTCGTACAACATCAATGACCGAATGATGGATCGGGGTCGCTCAGGTTACGAATACTTTCCTGAGGACGGTAACCACGTGTACACTATTGCCCAGTTTTTTCCCCGCATGGCGGTGTACGATGACCGTAACGGCTGGCAAAACAAGCAGTTTCTGGGGCAAGGGGAGTTCGCGCTGACTTTTGGCAATTACGAAGTGGAAATTACGGTGCCAGACGATCATGTTGTGGGAGCTACCGGCACTATTCAGAACGAAAAAGAGGTGCTCAGTGCCCAACAACGTCAGCGGTTGGAGAAAGCCCGAAAAACCTACGACAAACCTGTACTGATTGTCACTGAAGAGGAGGCTAGAGAGAATGAACAGACCAAATCATCGGGCAAGAAAACCTGGAAATATAAGGCCAACAATGTGCGCGACTTTGCATTCGCTACCTCGCGTAAGTTCATCTGGGATGCGATGGCGGTAAAGTTGAACAACAATCAACCGTTGGCGATGTCGTTCTACCCTAAAGAGGGCAACCCACTATGGGAGAAAGAGTCAACGTTTGCCGTAAAAAACACCTTGGAAACCTATTCTGACCGCACGTTCGATTACCCGTACCCGGTAGCTATTTCAGTGCACGCGGCCTCTATCGGCATGGAGTACCCCATGATTTGTTTCAACTTTGGTCGTCCCGAGCCAAACGGAACCTACTCTGACCGAACGAAGTGGGGAATGATTTCAGTGATTATTCACGAAGTGGGCCATAATTTCTTCCCAATGATTGTGAACACTGATGAGCGACAGTGGACCTGGATGGACGAGGGAATAAACACCTTCCTAGAAAACCAGACAGCTGAAGTACACTATCCTGAAATGCCGTTGCGCTTTGGCACTCCGCAGACTATTGGAAACTATATGTCGGGTAACAAGGATTTTATCCGTCCGGTGATGACTAACTCCGAGCAGGTCGTTCAGTTTGGTTATAATGCTTACGCCAAGCCGTCCGCCGCTCTATACGTGCTTCGCAATACGATCATGGGACCCGAATTATTTGATGCAGCGTTTAAGGAGTACGCCCAGCGCTGGAAGTTCAAACAACCTGGCCCAGCTGACTTTTTCCGTACCATGGAAGATGCCTCAGCGGTAGATCTGGACTGGTTCTGGCGGGGCTGGTTTTATACGACCGACTACGTAGACGTAGCGGTAGACGATGTGAAGTGGTATCGGGTAGCTAACCCCGAAGCCGAGGTAGAAAAAACGGTTTCGGCTGATGAAGGCACGATAAGCCAGACTGGCGACGAAGCGAGTGAGAACGCTAAAAATTGGCCAGATGCCCCGCAGGATATCACCGTGACTGATACCGACGACCGTTACTTCGGTGAGTTCCGCAACCGCACTAGCGATGATGAAATCCGCCGCAAGTACGGGGACAAGAATCTGTACGAAGTAACTTTCAAGAACGAAGGCGGTTTGGTGACCCCCTTATTGGTAGAATTTACTTACGCCGATGGCTCTACGGAAACCGAGTATATTCCCGCCGAAATTTGGCGAAAGAATGAGCAGCAGGCAACCAAAGTATTTGCGAAGGACAAAGAAGCCGTAAAAATCACAGTAGACCCTAAGCGGGCCACTGCTGATGCCAAAACCGCGAATAACGTATTTCCTCGCAAAGAAGAGAAATCGCGTTTTGATAAATTTAAAAATGGAGCAGGTGGCGAGGAATAACTTTGAGTTTTCAAACAATATCTACCAGCCGAAGAATAGCTAAAACCAGCATTATCAAAGCAGTAGTTTGTCCTATCAAAAACCAATAAACCTTATTGATCTTATCATCTATTTTATGGGTGTACGACAGTTTTGCAAAAATGAGGTTATCCCCGGGTGAGGCTCTGCGAATTCCGGGGTCTCCTGCACTACAATGGGGAGATGCCGGAATAGGTCTGGCAAGTTGATGTGTAATTTTGTCGTACACCCTATTTTATCCAATACTCTTTTTTCTCACTCATTAATCTTGTCTATTAACATTTCTCTGGTATCATACAAATCTTGTTTGGTAGCAAACACGTCTCTGGGCTTATCAAGATTCTGAACTTCTAAATCATTAAACCCCTGAATGATCGTTTCTACGTCTTTTTCAGCCATACTATAAGTACAATAAAACCATTAGAGCATGTTTGGAATGAAATTATTCTATTCTTGCTAAAATGATAGTGATGAACATCAATTGTAGAAAAGCAACCGACGACTCGATCATTCTTTCGTAATCTTTAGTTAATCTTCTAAAGAAGTTTGTCCATCCGAA
>JBCCTI010000030.1:0-72541 GCA_039198955.1 Bacteroidota bacterium
ATAACTTCCCATTGTGAATCGGATAACTCTGTAAACGGAGTTTGCATAAGATACTTGTAGTTTTGTGACAAAAACCAAAGTAATTATCCGATTCACATTTCTGCAATCTTAGCCAGATTTCTTCCCAAACATGCTCTTAGAAACAAAAAACCCTCTAAATCATTAAATTTAGAGGGTTTTGAATCTTTCTATAACAAAGTTTGCGGTCCGGACGGGACTCGAACCCGCGACCTCCTGCGTGACAGGCAGGCATTCTAACCAACTGAACTACCGGACCTTCCAAAATTGGAATGCAAATATGAAATCTTATCCCCTTATTTCCAACAAACTACTTTAGTTTTTTCTTTTAGTTCTACTGACTGAACACTACCTGCTAACTGCTGGGTTGGCAAAATTCGCTTTTTAATCCTAGCTTTGAATTTTAAAATTCATGCACTATGGCAACAGAAAATTCTGCACCTACCTTACTAGAGTTTGAAAAGCCAATAGCCGAGCTAGAAGAACGGCTAGCCGAAATGAAGCGGATGGCGGATGAAAATAGTGTGGACGTAAGCGAGGCAGTTAAGACGCTGGAAGAAAAAATTCAGCTTTTAAAAGAAGAAACTTACTCTAACCTCACTCGCTGGCAACGGGTACAACTCTCGCGCCATCCCGACCGCCCTTACACTCTAGATTATATTTATGAGCTTTGTGACGATTTCATTGAACTGCACGGCGATCGCACCGTGAGAGACGATAAGGCGATGGTGGGAGGTTTAGGGCGCATCGATGAACAAACTTTTATGCTACTGGGCCAGCAAAAGGGACGAAATACCAAACTACGGCAAGTGCGAAATTTTGGCATGGCTAACCCCGAGGGCTACCGTAAAGCCCTGCGTCTGATGAAAATTGCTGAGAAATTTAACAAGCCCATTATTGCATTTATCGATACCCCGGGGGCTTTTCCTGGCATTGAGGCAGAAGAGCGGGGGCAGGGTGAAGCTATTGCCCGTAACCTGCGCGAGATGTTTATGCTGAAAGTCCCAGTCATCTGTATTATTATCGGTGAAGGAGCCTCTGGCGGAGCACTAGGCATCGCTATTGGCGACCGGGTAGTGATGTTGGAAAACACCTGGTACTCGGTTATTTCCCCGGAGTCTTGCTCATCCATCCTGTGGCGAAGTTGGGATTTTAAGGAGCAGGCTGCCGAAGCACTTAAGCTTACCGCCCAAGATATGCACCACTTCCAAATGGTAGACAGCATTATTGATGAGCCTCTAGGCGGGGCGCATCACGATGTGAAATGGCAAAGCCAACAGATTAAAGAGTATATTTTCGCTAGCTTAGAAGAGCTAAACGCCCTTTCGCCCGAAGACCGGATTGAACAAAGAATTGGGAAGTTTACTAAAATTGGGGTAGTGCAATAAGCCAAAACCGACCAGCCAGCTATGCCGGAAAACTCATTAGCCGTAGAAGAAAAACGTCAGACAATAGGACTGGTTTTATCAGGCGGTGGGGCGCGGGGTATTGCCCACTTGGGAGTACTGAAGGTGCTAGACGAGCTGGGTATTGAAATTGGTGCAATAGCCGGAAGCAGTTCGGGTGCCATTGCGGGGGCTTTATATGCCAGCGGTTACTCTCCCGATGAAATCCTGCAAATCATCAACGAAACCAACTTTTTCCGGCTTATTCGCCCGGCAATCAGCAAGACCGGACTACTAAAAATGGATAGCGCTGAATGGCTGTACAACAAATACCTTTCCCACAACTCCTTTGAGAATTTACGGATTCCACTTACCATTAACGCTACCGATTTGTGCCAGGGACGAACCGTCTACTTTTCTGAAGGCGAACTCATCCGTCCGCTGATGGCCTCTACCTGTATTCCCGTAATGTTTGAACCAATCTCAGTACAAGGTAAATTATTTGTGGATGGTGGTCTGCTTAATAACTTTCCGGCAGAAGCACTGGTCAGTATTTGCGATAATATCATCGGCTCCCACTGTAACCCTATCGATGATACTTTTGAGGTAATTAATATGCGAACCATGCTGGAGCGGTCATTTCTACTTACTATCAATGCTAATTCCTACGCCCGCCGTAATTACTGCGACCTGTTTATTGAACCTCCCCTACTGAAGACCTATCATATCTTTGACCTAGGCAAGGCCGATGAAATTTTTCAAATCGGGTACGACTACGCCAAAAGCCGGGAGGCTGACCTGGTTCGTTTTTGTACCCCTCTCTCTTCAACAACCTAAGCCATGTGGAAAATTATTGCCAAAATTATTATGACCATTTCTGGCTGGTCTTACAATAAGAACTTCCCAAAACATATTAGAAAAGGAGTAATGGTGGCAGCGCCCCACACCAGCAACTGGGATATTTTTTATGCGCTCTCAGCTTTGCGATTAATGGGCATTCCGGTTCGCTTCACTATTAAGAAGGAATGGATGAAACCTCCGGTAGGCATTCTTTTAAAAGCACTGGGCGCAATACCCATTAACCGAAAACAAACGGGGCTAAAACGGGAGAGCATGGTAGACGCAATGGTACGGCTATTTGATGAGCATGATCATCTCATTATCTTGGTAACCCCAGAAGGCACCCGAAAGTACGCCAAACGCTGGCGAACCGGGTTTTATCACGTGGCTAAACAGGCTAACGTTCCTATCCTTCTGGGTTATCTGGATTACGCTAGGAAGGAGGCCGGCATTTTAATGGAGCCCTTCTACCCTTCCGATGATATTAATCAGGATATTGAGACGATTAAGGAACGCTACAAAGGCTTTAAAGCGCGACACCCTGAACGGGGAATTTATTAAAATGCTAGTTTCCTTGGTATCATATTTCCTCATTTTAACGACTTCACCAATAGCCATTTAGTATTTAATGTAACTACAATAATAGTTTATACGTATTTCTGGAAAAACCCCTACAAATTATGAAAGCAATTAAAATTACCTACTACGTTACACTCAGTCTATTTAGCTTATTGATGACCTTCTCAGCTTCCAATTACTTCTTCAATTATAGTGCTGTTGAAGAAGATTTTCAGTCGCTAGGGTTTCCTACCTACCTCATTTACCCATTAGCTATTGCCAAAATACTAGGCCTGATTGCCATCTGGACTAAACAATCAGCGGTGTTAAAAGAATGGGCTTACGCTGGCTTTTTCTTTAATGTAGTTTTAGCTGCGTCGGCGCATATTAATGTTGGAGATGGGCAAGCCGCAGGTGCTTTCATCGCTTTAACCTTGCTCGCAGTCACCTACTTCACTGAAAAGAAAGTCGTTCCTGAGAAATCCTTGGCAGCCGCTTAATATTTTCGACAATCTGGCTTACTCCTCCACTCGCACTAAGAAATGATTCTTCTTTCCGCGTTGAATGAGTAAGTATTTGTTCTGGAGCAACGAGAAGTTTGCCTCGGTTTCCGCTGAGGTGATCTTTTCTTTATTGATGCTGACCCCACCTTGCTGAATCATCCGGCGGGCTTCTCCCTTAGATTTAAATACCAATTGCTGGGTAGTTTCCGAGAGCAAATCAACCACACTTTCAGTGGCTTCATAATCGCTACGGGAGATGGTTTCCTGGGGTAGACCTTCAAACACCTCGAGTAGGGTTTGCTCATCAATGCGCCGAATTCTCTCCAGGGCAGCATTGCCAAAAAGAATAGAAGAAGCATCACGGGCGTTTTCAAAATCTTCAGCCGAATGAATGCGGGTGGTCAGCTCTTCCGCCAAGGCTCGTTTGGATTCATTGGGGTTAGGCAAATTTTCCAATGCCTCAATTTCTTCCTGGCTTTTGAGAGAAAATACCCGCAGTAAACGCGACAGATCATCATCAGCCACATTGAGCCAAAACTGGTAAAATTTATAGGGCGAAGTCATTTCCGCATCTAGCCACACGTTACCCGCTTCGGATTTACCAAACTTAGTTCCGTCCGACTTCGTGATGAGTGGGGCGGTTAGGGCAAAGGCGTCACCGTTCGCCTTACGGCGGATAAATTCCGTTCCCGTAGTAATATTCCCCCACTGGTCAGAACCACCCATTTGTAGTCGCACTCCCTCATGCTGGTACAGGTGGTAGAAATCGTAGCCTTGCAGCAACTGGTAAGAGAACTCCGTAAATGACAGTCCGGTTTCCAGCCGTTTTTTTACTGAGTCTTTTGCCATCATATAATTGACGGTTAGGTGTTTGCCCGCATCCCGCAGAAATTCCAGAAACCCAATCTTCCCGAACCAGTCGTAGTTGTTAACCAACACCGCGGGGTTATCGCTAGCTTCAAAATCAAGAAATTTTTCCAGTTGCTGGCGTACCCCAGCCTGGTTCTCCCGCAGGGTTTCTTCATCTAGTAAGTTCCGCTCGGCTGACTTTCCCGAAGGATCTCCTACCATCCCGGTCGCCCCACCTACTAAAGCGATGGGCTGATGTCCGCTGCGTTGCAGGTGGACTAGTAGCATGACCGTAGCCAGATTGCCAATGTGCAACGACTTGGCAGTTGGATCAAACCCAATATATCCTTTGGTCTTCTTTTTAGAAAGTTGCTCTTCCGTACCAGGCGTCATATTGTGAATCATATCCCGCCAACGAAGTTCCCGCATAAAATCAGCTAAGTTTGCCATTTCCCAATGCTTAATTTCCGGTTGATTATTTTCTAAAGCTGCAAATATAGAACTTCATATTTTTAGTGCTAGAGTGTTTGGGTGTTATTGTGTTCAGGTTAAAAAGTTACAAGTTTGGCAGGTTACAGGTTGAAATTTACTAAACTTATAACTTTCAAACTCTGAACCCAGAACTCTTAAACTCATCAACTCAAACACATGGCATTAACTAATCTGACCGCTTCTCGTTATAGTACTTAGCTTTTTAATCTGTTCATTGATGAAAATTCCCGGATACGCCAAATACCTAATTATACTCGCCGCTGTTGTTCTTACTGCTTATGTACTCATTGTTGCCAAGTCAGTCCTGAGTCCAGTGCTCACTGCCCTGATTCTAGCCCTATTGTTGCACCCGGTAGGTTCCTGGCTAGAGCGGCTCAAACTACCCCGGGGAATTAGTTCAATACTATCCATAATCTTTGTCGTACTAGTATTGGCCGGGCTTTCGTACTTCTTCTCCTCCCAGGTTCGTAGTATCGCCCGGGACATTAATACCATTGAGACCCGTTTCAACTCTGCTATTGATCAAAGTTCCGGCTGGATGGAAAGTACATTGGGCATAGAGCCTCAGGAGCAGTTGGACTACGTAAAAGATTCTATTACTACCCTGCTAAGGGGAAGCACTTCTTTTCTAACTAGTACCTTATCGGCTACGGCAGGCTTCTTCACCGCCTTCTTTCTCTGCATTCTTTCCTTATTCTTCTTCCTGTACTACCGGAAGTTTTTTGTCGCTTTTATGTATCGATTATTTCCGATCTCCAAACACGAGATTGTGGGGACAACTGTGGTGAAAGTGGAGAAAGTAGTACAAAGTTATATTCTAGGACTACTTACCGTTATCCTGATTATTGGCATTCTCAATATTGTAGGACTGATGGTCTTGGGTATTGAGCACGCTGTATTTTTTGGGGCACTGGCGGCTGTTCTCACTGTTATTCCCTACATCGGAGTATTTATTGGTTCGCTGCTGCCCATTCTATTTGCGCTGGCCACCAAAGACTCGCTATGGTATCCGGTAGGGGTTGCTATACTGTTTTGGGCAGTGCAATTTCTAGAGGGTAATTTTATCACGCCGAATATTGTAGGAGGGCGGGTGAGTATTAATCCGTTTGCATCTATTCTAGCACTGTTTTTTGGGGGAATGATTTGGGGAGCTATCGGTATGATTTTATCCATTCCCATACTTGCTATCATAAAAGTAATCTGCGAAGTAGTAGAACCACTAAAGCCTATTGGCTTTCTACTGGGTAACCCACCGGATGAATACACCCTAGACTCCCGTAAGAGAAGGTTCCGGAAGATTAAGAAATCAAGAAAAAAATCAGCAAAGGAAAGAGAAATGGCCCGCCAGAAAGCTTAGTTGATGAACAATGAATGATGACTAATGATTAATCTTCAATCATCAGTCACCAGCATACCAGCTACGGTGGCGGTCATCATGCAAGCGAAGGTAGCTGCCATCAGTGCCCACAGGCCCAGTTTAGAAAGGTTGCTCTGCTGGCTCGGAGCCAGGCTGCCGATTCCCCCAATCTGAATGGCGATAGAACTAAAGTTAGAAAACCCACAGAGGGCGTAAGTGGCAATAATCAGCCCTTTTCCGCTCAGTGATCCGCTGGCCTTCATTTCTGATAGATCTAGATAAGCTACAAACTCATTAATAACCGTTTTTTGCCCCAGTAAACTACCCACCTGCAAGGTCTGACTCCAGTCTACCCCCATAATAAAGGCAAACACCCGGAATAGTTGTCCCAGTAAATATTCCAGTGAAAAACCTTTGAATGCCCCGTCAGTGGTTCGACTCACAAACTGATTGAGCCCCGTCCACTCGCCAATGACACCAGTCAAAAAATAGTTAATTGCCGCAATAACCGCAATAAATGCCAGCAGCATCCCCCCTACATTTAACGCTAGTTTCAATCCTTCGGAAGCTCCTTTCGCCAGAGCGTCAATCACGTTTGCCCCCAAATTTTCCCCACTGATATTCAGATCCTGACGGATGGCATCGGGCTGGGTTTCGGGAACGAGAATTTTAGCGATCACAATCGCAGCGGGGGCGTTCATAATAGAAGCGCTGAGCAAGTAAGCGGCAAAACGGGTCTGCTCAGCGGGGTCACTACCACCCAGAAAAGCTACGTAACCACCCAATACTCCTCCCGCAATTGTCGCCATCCCCCCGGTCATCAGGCACATAATTTCTGAATAAGTCATTCCGGCGATGTACGGTCGCACCAATAGCGGGGCTTCGGTTTGACCGAGAAAAATGTTTCCGGCAGCCGAGAGGCTCTCGGCGCCCGAGAGGCGCATGGTACGCGCCATTACCCAGGCAATACCATACACCACTTTCTGCAAAACGCCTAGGTAATATAACCCTGCAGTAACCGTTGAGAAGAAAATAATGGTGGGTAGTACCTGAAAAGCGAAGATATAGCCAAACGAAGAAGTATCTACCAACCCACCAAACAAAAACTCCGCTCCCTGCTGCGAGAAACTCAGGAATTTCACGAAGGCTTCGCTGATGGCGTTGAAAATAGCCTTCACGAAGGGTACTTTGAGTATGAGCACTCCGGCAATAAGCTGGATCGCCAGCCCTACGGCTACTAATCGCCAATTGATAGCCTGACGGTTCTGGGAAAACAGGAAAGCAATAAACACCAAGGCAGCAATTCCCAGGATTCCACGAACGTAAGGCATAGTGTAGGTTAGCTGATGGACGTTTCCCGGCTAGAAATGACCGGAATGAATAGGTTAGTTACGGCGGTTCATTTCGTCACGTATCTTAGCAGCTTTCTCATAGTCTTCGCCTTTTAGGGCTTCATCTAGCATAGTCTGAAGCCGATCGTTGGATAAATCTTTTAGCTTCTCCGTAGGGCCTTTCCGTTGTCGCTCTCCGGTCGGGGCAGGTGGCATATCGGCATCCCCCTCCTCATCAGTGAGCACAATACCTGCTTCAGAAAGCACGCTTTCATTCGTAAAAATTGGCACATCAAACCGTAAACCAATCGCAATAGCATCTGAGGGGCGGGCATCTATCTCGGTGGTACCAGCCCCATCGCTACAAATGATCTTGGCAAAGAATACTCCCTCTTTCAGGTCAGAGATCATGATTTCTTCTACCGTGTAATGAAAATTCCGCGCAAATGACTTGAACAAGTCATGGGTCATAGGACGATTAGGGACAATTTTCTCGATCTCGATAGCAATAGCTTGCGCCTCAAACATTCCGATGATAATGGGCAGCCGTCGGTTACCCACGGTTTCGCCCAATACCAAGGCAAAAGAACCCTGCTGGGATTGGCTGGAAGAGAGACCTAAAATTTCTAATTCAATTTTATCCACAATACGAGCAACTTAGTTTTGAGAGGCTTTGATCTTTTCGGTTAACTGAGGCACGATCTCAAAAGCATCACCAACCACGCCGTAGTCGGCTGCCTTAAAGAACGGTGCATCAGCATCTTGGTTAATAACTAAAATATTTTTGGAAGAGTTAACCCCTGCCAAATGTTGGATAGCCCCTGAAATGCCCACAGCTACATAAAGTGTTGGGCTTACTTTCACCCCGGTTTGCCCTACGTGCTCGTGGTGAGGACGCCAGCCTATATCGGATACCGGTTTGCTACAACCCGTAGCAGCCCCCAGTATATTCGCTAATTCTTCGATCATCGCCCAGTTTTCGGGACCTTTCAATCCACGCCCACCCGACACCACAATATCAGCCTCAGGCAGTAAGATGTCGCCTTCACTCTTTTCGGTATGGGTAATGGTTGCCCCAAAGTCAGCTTCCGAAAGGCTAGCGGCAAAGTTTTCTACCGCAGCTTTTCCTTCGCTCTCTTCTGGCGCGATTGCGTTCTTTCGCAGAGTAATAATTTTCTTATCCTGGTCGAGCTTAGTATGGGTAAAGGCTTTTCCAGTATAAATACTTTGCTTCACTACAAACCCATCGTTTAAATTGGGTAGCTCCACCACGTTAGCCCCTAGGGCAGCCTGCTGCTTCACCGCAACGCGAGAGGCTACTGGATCGCCCAATGATGATTTAGCCAACACTAAGATAGTTGCCCCAGTATTGCTTATAGCCTGATCAACCACTGAAGCGTAGGCTTGAATCACTCCTTGATTTAACCGCTCGTCGCTGGCGTGAAGTACCCGGTTTGCCCCGAATTTCCCGAGGCTTTCCAACTCTTCACCGCTTACTTGATTGCCCATTGCCAATGCTACTATTTCGCTTTCGCCAACTTGTTGACCCAAGGCTGACGCATAGGCTACCGCCTCTACCGACGATTTCTTGATCTTTTTATCAGCACTTTCTACCAATACTAATATTGCCATGTCTATTTTTTCAGAATGTGATTAACAATTTACTAAAAACCAACAACTTCGCTTTTGAGAGTGTGCTTGTGAGCATTACCCGAAAAAGTCAAAGTACTTTATCTTCATTTTTTAGTGCCTGAACCAGTTGATCCAGTTCACTAGCCGAGAACATTTTCACCTCGCCTTTGGGAGGGGGCAGTTCGTAACTGATGGTCTCCGTCATTTGCCCGTCATTGCCGGGTTCCCGAACCGCTAAAGGTTTCTTACGGGCCATCATAATCCCCCGCATATTGGGAATTTTCCACTCGGCAATAGGCTCCTGACAACCGGCAATAAAGGGTAGCTTTACTTCTAGTTGCTCTTTGCCTCCCTCAATTTCCCGGGATAGCTTTGCCGCACCTCCTTCAATATCCAGTTGGGTTACCGGAGAGATAGATGGCATTCCAACGAGTTCACCCACCATTCCGTGAACCTGTCCACCGTTATAATCAATAGACTCACGCCCCATCAGCACCAGATCGTAGCTACCTTCTTTCACTACGGCTGCAATCTGCTGGGATACAAAAAAACTGTCGGAGGGGTGAGCATTGATACGGATGGCATCATCCGCCCCAATGGCTAGGGCTTTGCGAATGGTTGGTTCCGTTTCGGCCTCACCTACGTTGATAACGGTGACCGTACCCCCGTGCTGCTCCTTTAGCTCGATGGCCCGGGCTAGGGCGTAATCATCGTAAGGGCCAATAATATACTGTACACCCGTAGTGTCAAATTTGGTGTTATTATCAGTAAACGATATTTTTGATGTGGTATCGGGCACATGAGTAATGCAGACTAAAATCTTCATAAACTGTTCTTTGATATTTTTTAACCCGTTTTTTTGCTGCGAAGTTACGCAAATCAAGAACAAATAAAAACCAACGAGGGTATGAACCAAGAACGCTTAAATCAGTTGCTCAATTTTCTGCAAGATGAACCTAATGACCCGTTTACCCTTTACGCTATTGCCACCGAATACACTAAATTTGACACCCAAAAAGCCCGGAAATATTACGAGAAACTACTCGATGAACACCCCAATTACGTAGCCACTTACTACCATGCTGCCAAACTGTACCAAGCTAACGGGGAAGCTACTTTAGCTGAGACCACTTACCAAAAAGGTATCGAGGTTGCTCAGAAGCAGCGAGACCATCTCGCCCTGCGTGAACTACAAAACGCCTATAATGAGTTTCTATTTGAGGAAGAGTGAGCAGGGGGCTGGGTGCAAGGAGCAGGGAGGCCGAAATAGAAAGCTGAACATTTATTCCAAGCCCTCTACCCCTGCTCCCCGCCATTACTCATTAGAAAGGATAAGCAACCGTTTCAGAGGCGTAGGTTGCCCCATTTTCCCCTTTAATCTGATAGGTAACTTCTTGGCTTTCCCAATCGATCTGGATTAAGCCATAGTTAAGAGAGGTTACTAAATCACTTACCCGATGACGGTTTTCCTCGTCAGCTTCTTCGTACACGTGGGTCAAGCCACTAGAAGTAATATCATACAGTGAATATGGCATTTGCTCTAGCTTCAAGCGCGATATTTCACCAATATGACGGTCGCCACTGAGCAGTACTACACCTTCGGCTCCCGAATCAGCGATTAAATCATAGAGTCGTTGATGAGACTCAGGAAAGTTGGCCCACTTCTCGAACCCATGCTCTTCGTGAATTACCTGAATACTACTGCCAATGATGTTAAATTGGGCGTCGCTGGAGTTCAGTTCTTCGGTAAGCCACGCCCACTGTGCCTCCCCTAGCATGTCACCCTGCGGGTTGGGACTGTAGCGTACTCCTTCCACCGATGATTCCATCAGTGTATCACGGAAGTAGCGCGTATCCAACAAAATAATTTTCACCCGCTGCCCTTCTGGCCCAAAAGTATACGACTGATACCCACCTTCTCGCTGCCAAACCGGGCGGCTCGAGTCAACCTGCAAGAATTCCAGCATCAGATCGCGGCTAGCTGCCTTCTGAGCAAAAAGCTTTCCCCCATCGTTAATGCCATAATCGTGATCGTCCCAGACACCAATTACAGGTGCTACACTCAATAATTTCTGATAATCAGTCTGTTGAAACTGCTTCTGGTATTCCTGGCGCATTACGGCCATATCGGTAGTATCACCATAAATATTATCGCCCAACCAAACCCATAAATCGGGTTGCTGGTCGATAATTTCTGACCAAAGTGGCTGGGGCTCAGTAGTTTTATTACAGGAACCGAAAGCAATGGTGGTAAGTACCTGAGCGGTATCTAGCAAGGCGATAGGAACAGTTTCCGTTTCGGGCGGGGAAGCTTGGGTACTTTCGGAGGGCTGACAACCGAAAATAAGCCAGCACCCGGTAAATAGAATGGCTGATAGTCGCATAGGTAAATGTATAGCAGGAAGGATCCTAAAATAGACTCCTTCCTTGAATCAATAAGTGAAAAATTATTCCTCCGAACCAGCCGAAGCCGTTTCAACGGGTTTAGGCTCGGCGATACGATAGATGGTAGTCTCAGTGAACGTTCGTCCGAACATATCAGTGGCTTCCACTTCAATGGTGTGTTCACCTACCTCCAAATCAGTCGGGATACGAGACTGCCAAAGATGGCGGGAAGGAACCGCATTGGAAGGGCGCCGACCGGGCATTAGCTCCTCGGTGTAATCCCACTCGTACACCATTCCCTGGAAAGCCGGATCAGGTATTATAGTGTAATTCATGTCTTCCCAATCGCCATCATCCACCCGGTAGCGCAGGTTCGCCTTTTCTGACCCTTGGAAAAAGTTTACATAAATACCCGCCGAAGTGCGCTGCTGGTGAGGTACTACTTTGGGGCTGAAGATTCGCATCCGGTAATCGTCCTCTTCGCCAACCACTTTGTAATCTATGGTGTACTCATTACCGTCAAAAGTAATGAAGGCGTATCCTTTAGGAGTGCCGTCGCGCATGGTAGACATCGGAATGCCGTTCTCATCCAGCTTACCAGAATACCAGTCGCCGGAAGTAGTGCCCACATTGTAGTGGTGGTGACTACCCGATCCCGACCAACCGTCTTCCTCAGTGAAGAAATGATGCTGTTGGATATGGGTATGGGCTGACAGCGAAAGCGTATGCGGAAAATCGCCTAGTATGCTAAACAAACGGTCCCGATCTTCATCAATGAATGTATCGATCCCCTCTGGCTCATAAATGGGAATATGGAATGAGACGACGATCAGATGATCTTGAGAAACGTGTTTCAGGTCATTTTCCAGAAAGGTGAACATATCTTCCCGGAAACCACCCCAGTAGCCTTCCCCATCGCGAGGGTCAGGGTACATCACATTGTCGAGCACTACGAAGTGTACTTTGCCATAGTTGAAGGCGTAGTTAGCCGGACCATAAGTTGCCTCGAAGGTTTCATCGGCCAGCGTGTCTGCTTCTACATCAAAGTTCATATCGTGGTTACCGTACACGTTCCACCAGGGAATGCCCACCCGACGGATGGCTTCGTTATAGGGTTGGAACAGATCCAGATCATCGCCGACTAGGTCGCCTAAGCTCAATCCGAACGGTATATCTTGAATATCGGCTACTTCTTCTACCACCGCCCGATCGAAGTAGCTAACCTCATCCAAGTCATAAGGCTGAGGGTCACCAAGAAACAGACCAGTAAAATTCTCTTGTTCTTCGGTAGGTAATAGGGCAAAGTCTACCGACTTGGGTAGTTTTCCGGTAGGGGCCACTCCGGTAAAGTCCAGTTCAGGAGAACCGTCCGGCTTGTGAATGTAGTAGAACTGAGGCAGGTTTAGATCGTTAACCGGAAGCTCATGGCTGCTCGGCTTAACGACAAAAACAATTTCATCATTGTCAATAGGCAGTTCGTAGCGACCGTCTTCATCGGTCAGCACTACCTCGGTACCATTAGAAACGGGTATTCCGGCAACTCCCGATTCGCGTCGCTCTTTTTTGCCATTGGCATTTCGGTCTTCGTACACTCGTCCGGTGACGGATTGCTGCGCCTGACCGTAAGTAGACAAGGCGCAAATCAGTAGTAAAAAAATCAGTTTTCTCATAGGTTTGATCTAGATTGGAATAGGTGAAGTAAAAAAGAGCGGCTTCCACAGGAAGAAACTGTAGTGCAAAAATAAAAAAGAGACTCACGAAAAGCCTCTTTTCCATGTTAAACTATTATTAAGATTATGTCAAGATCAATTTCCAAAAATGTAGCGCACGCCAATCTGCATCTGCCAACGAGCACTGATTACTCCCGTATTCTCTAATCTTCCAAAAAACTGATCATTGTTATCAAACTCCTGGAAAGAGAAAGTGGGAACATTAGTATCTCCTTGAAACCCTTCAAATTCTAGTATCTCAATACCATCGGAAGACCCGAAGTAGCGTCGCCCCCAGGTTGAATTCAACAGATTGCCAAAGTTGAAAATGTCAAACGAAAGCTGTAAAGTATGGCGTTTCCCGTTGGCTTGCTCAAAGTAAAAATCCTGTAAAAAGCGAAAATCAAAAGTACTGATGAACGGTGCCCGGGAAGCATTACGTTCGGTGTATTGCCCTCGCCGGGAATCCAGATAATCGTCATTAGAAATAAACGCATCCAAAGCAGCCCACTGATCAGCGGCAGAAAATGTAACATTTCCATCACCATCGGTTTGGTCAACCAGTACTATTTCGCTCTGATTGCGAGGCACGTACATTAATGCTCGGTTACGGGAATCTTCATTAGTCAAGTCGTCGCCACTGCCGTAAATATACGTAGTCAATTCACCCGACCGCCCTTCGTATACCAGCGATATTTGACTACTTCCGAAGCTGAAGTAGTCAGCCGCGTAGGATATCTGACCGATAACTCGGCTACCCTGAGCAAAATTAGAACGAGCTAATTCTTCCCAGGTGTTTCTTCCGGTAATAGCGTGCAGGCCCCGCCACTGCGATGAGTTTTGGGAAGAGGTACCGTCGTAGATTGAGAAGGCATCGCCGTAAGAATAAGCTAATGAACCGGAGAAGCCATTCTGAAAAGGCTTCACTAACTGAGCCGATACATTATAAGAGTAACCTTTGCTAGTATTACTTCCTAAAATGATTCGCCCGTAGGTATCATCTATTGGATCATCTTGGTCGAAAATAGGTCGATCATCCGGCGTTCCTTCTAAGCGACCAACAGCGGGCCTCAGGTTAACGTTTTGGTAGTACACCTGATTGATGGTAGAATTGAAAATACCCTCAAGGGTACCGACCATTCCCCACGGCAACTTCTGGTCGTAGGCTAAGTTAAATTTGGCTACCTGGGGGATTTTAAAATCTTCAGTAAACAAGTCAATATCACCGGATGGTTCAGGGTTGTTAGGATCTATCTCCCCCGGAGGTTGCTGGTTAATATTGGGATTGAACACCAGGTCACCAAAGCGTAGTACCGTACCTCGGTTCAAACCATTGTTATTATAAGCTCCGCCGGGCCATACCAGCGGAATACGACTAGTGAAGATACCCGCGCCACCACGCAGTTGAGCGGTCTGATCGCCAAAAATATCGTAGTTAAAACCAAAACGGGGTGAAATATATAGCTGCGGCTCAATGAAGTCTCCAGTGCGGGCACCTTGCAAATCGTAGCCAGCGTTCTCAATGGCTTGAACTGCATTGCTATTAAAATCGGGGTTGGCCGGAGTATCGGAAAAGGTAGCCAGATCGCCTCGCAACCCGAGTGTCATCTTAAGTTTGGGATTTATTTGAAATTCGTCTTGTACGTAAAATCCATACTGCGCCCCACTAAACTCCACCCCAGCAACGGACTCATCACCGGTTATATTGTCCCGCAGTGAGTAACTACGGATAAAAAAGTCGGACGGCTCACCCGCCAAAAAATCAGACAAATTAGAAGTGCCGATTGGCTCAGAACGAGCCCACTCGTAATCACCGAAGTTAAAGGGTATAAAGAGGTTTTTAGCTCGGTAAAATTCCAAGTTCACTCCAAATAGCAGCGTATGTCGTCCCTTGTACAACTCCAGGTTGTTATTGATGGTAATCACGTCCTGATCAAGTAAGTTGGCCGTTGAGAAGGTCTCCGCCCCAAAAGTAAATCCACCGCGACCATCGTCAATGAATACCGCTGGAAACTCTTCACCAAATGGATCGCGGTCATCGCGTACTAGCGTTGCCCCTACGGTCAAGTGGTTAAACATGGAATTGCTGATGTTCGTCTTGAGTTCAAGAGCCGTAGAGTTCGTATTGGAAATAAAGTACTCCGAACCATTGCGGAAGCGAATACCTGAGCTACTGGAGTTTCGAGCCTCCAGATTTTCGGCACCGGTGAATGAGTGCCTTAGCGTGAGTTTATTAGAAGGATTGATATTCCAGTCAATTTTGGCTAGTAGCTTATCGCTATTCAAAAATGCAGTGTTGTCATCCCAGGGGCCAGGATCGTAGCCATATTCGCTTTGCAAAAAGCTCACCAACTGGTTGATTTGCTCAACACCCGCATTACCATTGTAATTAGCAATATTAAATGGCTGGGGAGTTTCGTTACGCTCCTGCTCTAGGCTCACAAAGTAGAAGAGTTTATCTTTTACCAATGGTCCACCAAGACGGACACCGTACGTGCGGGAATTAAATTCAGGTAGCCGACTACGCTCAAAGTTGGGGTCATCAATTTGCTCGTCTTCGGCTGGGTCAATACCTGCTAATTGTTCATTTCGCCACAGGTAGTACACTGAGCCTTCTACTTCATTGGTACCACTGCGGGTAACCGCGTTGATAGACCCTCCGGCAAATCCCGACTGCCGCACATCCATCGGAGCCACTGATACCTGAAATTGTCCGATAGCATCTAAGCTAATGGGCGATACTCCTGTCTGTCCTCCATTCGTACCACTACCTGCTAAACCAAATACATCATTATTTACGGCTCCGTCAATGTAGATGGCATTGTAGCGATTATTCTGTCCGCCGATAGAAATAGAAAGTCCATCATTACCTTCCTCAATGGTCGCTTGGGGAGTGTAGCGGGCGAAGTCGCCGATAGAACGGTTCACCGTAGGAGTACTATTGATTTTCTCCAGTGACACGAAGGTTTCTGCACCAGTTCGGTTTCCATCAATAATATCTCCCTGACGAGCCGTTACTACTATCTCTTCTAACTCGGTAGAGGCTTCAGAAATCTCCACATTAAGGTTGTAGGTTTGGCCGAGTTGAAGGTAGATGTTATTTTTTTCTTGAGTATCGTAGCCCACAAAGGATACTGTAACGGTGTAGGGGCCACCTACGTTGAGTGCCGAAAGGCGAAAGTATCCATTGACATCGGTTACGTTGCCCCAGGTGGAACCAGTAGGCGTGTGAACTGCTTGCACAGTGGCACCGGGTAGCCCTTCACCCGATTCGTCGAGGATCTGCCCCCGCATATTAGCAGTGGTTGTTCCCTGTGCCAGTGCGCCAGAAAGGCTTCCGACACAAATAATAGTAGTAATTAAGAAAATGAGTAAACTACTTTTCATAGATTAGATTAGTTTGTAAAAAAATTCGTGTGCAAAAGTACAATCTCGATACTATTCCTACCTACTAATTGTTGTTTACTTAATCATTAATTCATCTTTATTTTTTTAACATTTAGTTAACATGTTGTAAATCAATTCTTTAATTTTTAATGAAAAAAACCCCCTCTATCAATACCTCATTGTAAAGAAAAAGCCTGATTTATTGCGAAAACCAGGCTTTTTCAAAAGTAGTTTTTTAAAAAATTAAGGAAGTTCAATTTGATAAGCTTGGTTAGCTAGTGTATTAGTTACTACTGAGTCATCAATCGAGTTTAAATTCATGACTTCTTGAAGAAAGGCATCCGTTTCTTTTAGCACTCCTTGCCAGTCGGCGGAGCGGACGTAAGAGGCGATTACGTGATTGCCCGCTTCGGGAAAAGCGACGGCCCGTTTAAGGTTCTCAGGGGTTCCCAGTTGCTCAAACATGGTTTGCATGGCCGCTACCGAAACTACATCATCTTGCTCTTCCTCGTTTTTGTAATAATAGCCTAAGAAAACCGGGCACTTTACCTTCCGAAAAGTTTCTTCTACCATAGTTTCCTCTACGAGACCTGCCAGAGCCGCGTAACCTTCAATACAGTATACCCGCGACCAATACTGCCGGGTCAGTCCTTCCCGCTCCTCAATTACGTAGTCATTGCCGACCATGGTTTCCATTAGCTGCATGCCCCAGGGACGGTTAAGCAAGTACAATTGCTCATCTTTAGGGGCAATGATGGGCGAATACAGTACTAAGCCGGCAAGGTCTGAGTTTTCCGCCGCAATGTATAGTGCCAATGCCCCACCAGTAGATGTTCCGATGACAATGACTTTCTCACCTATAACTTTCCCGATGGCTACCGCTTCTTTGGCCGATTCTAGCAGGTTTTGGGCAGTCATACTTTTGAAAGCACTGTCCGACTCAATGCCCTGCTCTTTGAGGCGGGATAGATACAGATTACAACCATACTTCTCGGCTAACGCGGTGTGTACGGGTGCGCCTTCCCCCTGGCTAGCCCCGAACCCGTGCAGATAAACAATACTGTAGGGTGTTTTCTGCTTAGTGCTATCCGCCCAAATAATACGCGCTTCGTTATCTTCTTTAACGAGTGGGTTATTCGCTTCTGTTCGTATAATTTCACGCTCCAACGAAGCTAGGTTAGCAGTGATTTTAGGCAGTTGACCACTGAGGTCTCCGTGGTCAGGACGGGGGCCAACCATTACCGCTAGTAATAATACCAAGACTACTCCGGCTATCCAGCTAAGAACTTTTTTCATAGAGTTGGTTTAAATTCCGTTATTCGTCGTAAAACTAATTCATTTTCCGGGATTCCTCCCCGTAATGAGTTAAAAGCCGGAACGTATATTGGCCTGCGAGCCGGCAAATCCTATATTGTAAAGTAAATCAAATACAGATGACCAGCGTAAGCATCATCATCCCCACGCTAAATGAAGAAAAAGTGTTACCGGGCACTTTAGAGCGGTTAATGCAACTTGAGCCTCCAGCTTACGAGATCATTATTATTGATGGCTACAGTCAGGACCGCACCCGGCAAATTGCTGATAGCTACCCGGTTACCTTTAAACTTTCTTCTGTTGCCCGACGTTCTGCCCAGATGAACGAGGGTGCCCAATATGCCCGGGGAAAATTCCTGTGTTTTCTCCACGCTGACACCTTGGTGCCCACAAATTTAGTAGAACAAATCCTCTTAACCCTTGCAGATAAAAAAGTTGCCTTAGGTGGGTTTATCTCCTTGATGAAAGGTAATCAAACCCGTTGGCTAACCACTGCCCTGAATTTCACTAAGACCTATCTTGCTCCCCTTCTGTACCGCCCCGACCGATTCTTTCTTCACCATCTAAGGTTACTATTTGGCGATCAGGCCATGTTTTGTCGACGGGCCGACTTTTTCCGTTGTGGCGGATTCAACGATGGCCTTCCCATTATGGAGGAGGCTGACTTATGCCTAAAAATAAACCAAATCGGGAAAATAAAACAGATTAGGCAAACCGTAGTGTCTTCTGACCGACGCCTCGCTCATTGGGGCTTATGGAAAGCCCATATTATCTGGTTTAGCATTTGTGCGCTTTGGGCACTAAGAGTTTCCCCAATATGGCTTAAAAAATTTTATACCGAAATCCGGTAGTATTTTGTCCCCAGACCAAACATAATTGGGATACCGATAAAATCTCAATGAAAAGCCCTTCCTTTTACGGAAAATGTCTTAGATTAAGCACTCAATTCTAACCTATAATTCCACTTCACCTCATGAAACAATCCTTTACCTTATGCAAAATTAGCTTAGCCTTGCTTTTTCTTGGCTTACCGCTGCTGGTAACCGCCCAAAGGGTCGTTACCCTTGATAATTATGTACTTCCGCCTCACTCAACTTCCTCCAAAGTAGGGAATGATCTGATTGAAATGGCCGAGCGTTCTATGACAAATGCCCGCCAAGCCTCCAGTGCCAAACCTTATGATTATCCCGATGAACTTAAAACCAATGGCGAATATATCCTGATTGAAGCCGCTGCCAAACGGGGAAAAGGTGCCAAACTGCTCGAAAAACTAGAAAAAGAAGTTGGTCTAAAAGACGGAATGGTGTACAAACACATCGTATCCGGTAAAGTACCCGCTGCCAATATTAAAGAGCTAGAATCCATCTCGGGACTGCAATTTGCCCGCCCAGCTTATCGCCCTCAGACCAAAGTAGGTGTTGTAACCAGCCGGGGCGATATTGTTATGCGGTCTGACGAAGCCCGCCACGATTTTGGCGTAGATGGTAGCGGACAAAAAATTGGAATTCTATCCGATAGCTACAACGCACTGGGCGGAGCGGTTGACGGGTTGGTTTCCGGCGACTTACCTGCCGGAGTAGAAATCCTGGATGACTTACCTCCCGGGCAGGGTTCCGATGAAGGTCGGGCGATGGCGGAGATCATTCACGATGTTGCCCCCGGTGCCGAATTAGCTTTTCATACCGCCTTTACTGGACAGGCTGAGTTTGCCCAGGGTATCCTCGACCTAGCCGATGCTGATTGTGATGTTATTGTCGACGATGTTGGGTATTTTGCCGAACCTTTCTTCCAGGATGGTATCATCTCTCAGGCTGTAGACATCGTATCAAAAGCCGGAGTTACGTATCTTTCCTCCGCCGGAAATGGGGCGCAAGATTCTTACGAAAAAGCCTTTGACAACTTGGGTTTTCAACTAGCCGATAGTGCAGGAAATATTCTAGGCTTCCCCCACAACTTTGGGAATGGCGATATTTTTCAACGCTATATTGTGCCTCCGGGTGGCAGCTTAATCTTGTCTTTGCAGTGGTCTGACCCGTACTTTTCAGCCAGCGGTCGAAAAGGGGCTGAAACTGACTTAGACTTATATCTTTTCTTTCCTCAGTTTAACGATGCTTTTGTTTCGGCTACTGATAATATTGGAGGCGACCCGATTGAAATTACTGGGGTTAATAACATATCAACTGACACTAATCTAGAAGTCGACGTTCTAATTACCAAGTTTGATGGTCCCGATCCAGCGATAATCAAGTATATTAACTTTGGTGATTTTTCCCAGATTCAAGAGTTTGAAGAAGACACTCAGGCCCCAACTGTCTATGGTCATTCTAACGCCAACCGAGGTATTGCGGTGGGAGCTACCGCTTGGTTCAACCACCCTCGTTTCAATGACAATGTTTCTCTTCCACGTATTAACGGGTTTTCTTCTAAGGGTGGGATACCTATTTTGTTCGACCGAAGTGGTAATGCCATTGACCCAGTTATTCGTGAAAAGCCGGAGTTTGTTGGCCCCGATGGGGTAAATACAACTTTCTTCGGTTTTGACCTGTCGTTTCCCGTACCTGGAACTGATGAGCCTGATGGCTTTGGCAACTTCTTTGGTACTTCGGCCTCCGCCCCTCACATTGCCGCAGTGGTGGCACTCATCAATCAGCAAGCTAATAATAACCTCCTCCCCCGCGCCATTGAGAATATCCTGGCATCTAACGCCACCGATATGGATGACCCTACTACTGAGGGTTTTGACGAAGGGTTTGACTTTAAAACGGGTACTGGTTTTGTCGATGTGGTAAAAACTATGGAGAAGGTAGCCCGTCGTGCCATTCCAATGGCTGCCGTCCGCCCCGTGTTAGAGACTATCGCGTTTGACGAAGGAACCGACAGCTATCGCGCGATTTTTGGATACCTGAGTGAAAACAGCTCTCCGGTGTTTATCCCCATCGGGGAAAATAATAAGTTTGTACCTGGCGATGATGTGGGCCAGCCCGAAGAGTTTATACCTGGGCGTCAAGCCGCCGTATTTGAGGTAGCTCTTCATCCCGGTGAAACTGCGGTATGGAACCTGAAGGGGCCTGATGGAAATCGGAGAACAGCCACAGCAACCGCACCTGATGGAGAAGTTGCTACCCGCTTTGACAGTACGCTTGAAAAGCCCGAGCCATCTATTGGTGGCGATATAGCTGATATACTACCGGGTACTTATGTGTATCCTAATCCAACTTCTGGAAACGTTTTTCTCGAGGTGATTGATGCCCCCGATACTCCCATCCAAGTTAGCGTGTTTAATGCGGTAGGACAATCCGTATACCAGACGGCAGGTAGCGAATTTATCCGTGAATCAGTAGATTTAAGTAGTTTTGGCCGGGGATTGTACATAGTTCGTGCTAAAGTTGGTGCTAAGCTTACTACCCGCAAGGTTATGGTAGAATAAAGAATTCAATAATCGCAACAATGCCAGTAAGGCGGAGGGAAATTCTCTCCGCTTTTTATTCTATTCTTAATTATCCGTTTCCGATCTCTTAGTAAGAGGTCACCATAGTATTTATTGTAGAGGAAAGAGTAACCTTATGTAGATTAGCATTTAGCTTTTAGTAGTCCTGCCCTTCTTTTTTGTAGTTCCTTCTCACCTATATACCTAGTAGAAAACACCTAGCTTCTATTCAATAAAGTTGTTTTTTTCAACTAAAATTTATACTCATCTAAGAAAATTTATAGTCATTTTTCCTATCATAATGACATTTTGCCCTGTTTACTAGTAAAGTTCCCTTTAAAAAAAGAAGAGGGTTTACAATTTATTACATCAGTCCTTATAGGCTATTTCTCTGGAGACAGTGGGTTTCGTGTAAATAAATAACCCAGTATTGTATTACTATCAAACTCGCTGTTTAAAAGCTAATTAATAGTGATCTTTACGGGGTGAAGAGTACTAATATGAGCCAAGACAGTTGTAAGTAGTTCTATTAGCTCTATCAAGTCAAGCTATTACGAGTAGCTCGTCAAAGAATGAACCAGATCAAGGTCGTAATTAGAAAACATACTAAATAATATTACCATGGAGTACTGTATTTTAGTGATCGATGACAATAAAATGATGAGAACATTTTTGTCTCATCTGCTTAGCGAAGAATATGAAGTGGTGGAAAAAGAGTCGGCTGAAGACGCCCTAATTTGGTTAGATGAGCGAAATTATCCAGATTTGATTATCAGTGATTACGAACTCCATGGCCTCAATGGTTGTGATTTACTAGAAAGACTTCAAGCTTCTGAGTTTTATAAGAAAATACCATTCATCATTTTATCAGGAAAAGGGAAAAGTGAGAATCGCATAAAATGCTTAGAGGCAGGAGCTAAAGACTTTATTGTTAAGCCATTTAATCCAATCGAGCTCAAGCTTAGAATTAGCCGACTAATCCAAGGTGTAAGGAAAGGACTTAGTAGAATTTAGCATAATCAACACATACTGGATGATTACATTACTGATTATCGGGGATAACCTTCACGCCATTAGCGAAACGTTACGAGACAGATACCAGATTATCTTTTTCTCGTCGGTTAACTCGTTGTGTGATTATCTCAACTGTGAGCCAGATGGTTCATTTATATTGATGTTAAGTGAGACCATCAATCGCGTATTATCTTACGTAGATATAATGAACTATCTCCGAGACGAAGGAATAGTAGGGAAGCTTCCAATTATCTTATTAAGCGAAAACAATTCTTCTAAGCTCTTGCGAGGAGCTTTCGTAGTGGGGGTAACTGATGTGATTTTCTTGCCAACGGATTCTTCTGTTTTCGACAAAAAAATTAATCACGTTATTGATCTCGACTCTCTAATTAAGAACAAAGTCAATCAGGGACACAAAAAAATCAGAAGTTTCAAAAATAAACGGAATCAATATTTTATTCACCAGAGTAAGGATTATAAGCTACCACTGAGCAAACGAATCTTTGATATTGTAGTATCAGGTACGTTATTACTCATACTTTCGCCCTTGTTCATTATTCTAGCCATTGCCATCAAAGCTGAGTCTAGAGGCCCAGTATTTTACTATTCTAACCGGGTTGGGACAGGGTACAGGATTTTCAAGTTCTGGAAGTTTAGGTCTATGCGGCAAAATGCTGATCAACTAATTGATGATTTAAAGCATTTAAACCACTACGCAACTGAGCAGGAAGAAGTGCCAACTGCTGAAGCAGTTCCTTCGGTATCAATTGATGATTCTGTCAACTGGGAGCAGTTTCTCATTAGCGATGACCAGTTTATCGATGAGAGCACTTTTGAAAAGCAAATGGAAGATGAAAACAAAAACCTGTTTATCAAAATTCCGAATGATCCCCGGATTACGAGAGTAGGCAAGATTATAAGAAATACCAGTATAGACGAACTGCCACAGCTTTTCAATGTGCTCCGGGGCGATATGTCACTGGTTGGTAACCGCCCACTACCATTGTACGAAGCTGAAAAGCTCACCTCTGATGATCTAGCGAAACGCTTTATGGCTCCGGCGGGCATTACTGGCTTGTGGCAAGTAACCGAGCGAGGTAAAAGCAATACTTCGGAAGAAAGTCGAAAGAAGTTGGATATAGAATATGCCGAAAACTACTCATTCTGGCTAGATATGAAAATTTTACTCAAAACACCGCTCGCCGCTTTTCAACAAGAAAACGTGTAATTATGAAACAAATAGTATTAATGATGAGCATCTCGCTACTGTTTTTCAGCTGCGAAAGAATTTGGACTGAAGGAGTTGATACAGATAGTAATACTTCGGATTTAGAGCAGGCAATAATTGCTGATGACTTTAATTATAGCACCACATCTGACATTATTCTTAGCGTTTCCACATTGGATAACGAGGATAAACCACTATCGAGGGTTCCCTTATCAGTGTATTACGTAATTGACACCAATCAGATTTATCAGGGAAAAGGAGTGACCGCCGCAGACGGAACCATGCAATTTTCTTTTAGCTTACCAACTTTTGTTGAAGAATTGGTCGTAGAGACTGATTATATCGGCCTACCCAGAACCCAAACCATAGCCGTGCAAGCAGGAGATAATCACGCGATTATTGGCGGGCGGCCTACCGCTTCTTCGGGCAGAGTCGAGCAACTTCCCATCCGAGCAAACGCTCGGGAAGAAGTTTCGGGGTTGACGTATCTAAGCACCTACGATTCTGACGGTGTTCCGAATAACTTATTACCCGTTAACGATTACATCTCACAGGACTTACTAGATCTGGTCAACACCACATTGCCCGAGCGGTATCCAGTACCGACTTTTAATCCTGAGTATCTGGATGACAACCTTGTTGCAGATGCCCAGCTAGAGGATTCAGCTGAGGTATGGGTTACTTTTGTGCACGAAGGAGCCGGTTGGCGCAATACTCTGGGTTTCTACACCTACGACTTGAGCAACCCTCCTCAATCCGTCGATGACATCACTGATTTTTCCGTAATTTTTCCGAATGTATCGTTTAAGCGCGAGGGAGGGAATTTGCAGTCGGGCAACAAGGTGTCATTAGGAACTTTCTCTGCTAACACCGGTATAGGTTGGTTCTTGCTGCCCAATGCGTGGAACGGTTCAGAGGTGAGAATACCCAGTGATATTAAGTACTCCAACAAGGATTTTAATACGTTTACTTCGGAAGCTTTTCGGCAGCATACCGTACTATTGAAAGATGAAACTCGGGAAATTCTTCTATTAGGTATAGAGGACACTTCACGTCCGGGGGGAGATAACGATTTTAATGACGCGGTATTCTACGTTACTGCTAACCCTTTTACTGCTCTGATCACTGATAATTTGGAAGAAACAAAAACCACTGGTAATGATACCGACGAAGATGGAGTCTCCGATCAGAATGATGCATATCCGAATGACGCTACCCGCGCATTTGATGTGTACACACCGGGCGAGAACACTGTCGGCAGCATCTCTTTTGAGGATAATTGGCCTCAGAAGGGTGATTTTGACCTGAATGATGTGGTAATAGAGTACAACTATCAGTTGGTTACTAACGCCAGTAATCAAGTAGTTGACATGATTGCTCAGTACAAACTGGTTGCGACCGGAGCTTCATACAGCAACGGCTTCGGAATAGAGCTCCCTATTGATGCTTCTCTGGTAAATACCGCCACAATTACCGGAGCTACCTCCCAGTATAATGTTAACGGAAAGGAAGCAGATCAGGACAATGCCGTATTTATTATCTTTGATGATGCCCATGCTACCATAGGAGCTTCCGGACAGGTTAACACTGTCCCCGGCAAGGAAAAAGTTGATCCGGTTAACATAGAATTGCGCGTTAATTTTACTGAGCCAATTGCTATGGCTAGTTTGGGCTATGCTCCGTTCAACCCCTTTATTTTCGTAGATGGCGATCGGGGACGGGAGGTGCATTTACCCGACTTTGCACCTACCCAAAAAGCAGAAAGCTCATGGTTTGGTACTATACACGATACTAGCAATGCCAATGAGTCTCGGTACTATAAATCCACTACGAATCTACCCTGGGCAATTAATCTTCCCGTTAGCTTCGAGTATCCGAGAGAATACACTGCTATTAACGAAGCTCACAAAAAATTTATCCAGTGGATCGAGAGTGGTGGAATTACTTCTAGAGACTGGTATCTGAATAGAAATAACTATCGTAATACCAGTAATATATACGAGTAAAGTTGGGGATATAACAGTGGGCCTTGTGCCCATTGTCTCTTACTGAGACTACTTAGCCCCTAATACGAAGAAGCAAGCGAGAGCATAAATGCGTTTACTACAAAGTTATTATGTAATGGTATGTCTACTATGCTTAATCCCTCAGTGGGGTTGGGGACAAGATTCGGTAGATTATCAACTAGATAAGCAGCTAATTGAGATACTTCTCAATGATGAATCTGCTCTGGATTCTATCGTAGATCAGATGCTAACCCATTCCTACCTGTTAAAGTCTGCCCAGGCCGAATTAGTACAAAAGCAAGAAGCATGGTCACAAACTAAACGAAGTTGGCTGTCTACCTTTGTCATTGGAGTTAATATCTACAGCCAAAACACTTCTTTTGACGAAGCTACGCAAACCTCGGTAACTACCGCGGGGGTACTTCCTAACCTGGGGGTAGCCCTGAATATCAATCCCGAAAAATTAGTCAATCTACGCAGCAATGCTCGAGTTGCCCTACAGGATGTTGTGAGGACCGAAAATGCCATTAAAGAGCAGCGCCGAACACTCAAAACATTTATTGTTGGCAAGTACTACGAGTACCTAGAAGCCATCAATGTTTTGGAGTTTCGGTACAATACCTACGAAAGCCAGCGGGAATTAGAAATCCAAACCCGGCAGGAATTCGAGCGAGGCGAAGCAACTTACGATGAAGTACTACTTGCTCAAAATGGGCTGATCAATACTGAAGAGTCTGTTATCCGAGCGGAAGTATTGGTAAAAAAGCTCAAGCGAGAAATTGACCTATATACCACTGATTCGGAAGCTAGTCAACCTTAGCTCAACATGGAGGAAGTAGGCGTTATATTTAGAGCACTGCTCAAAAATTGGCTCAAGCTGCTGATTATGCCAGTATTAGCAGCAGGACTGGTCTTCTACCTCACTAAAGACCAGCCTAAAAAGTATGTAGCTGAAGCTAAACTAATCATGAACTTCCCCGACAATAAGGCGATTAGTCTGGGGGATAATGAAATGAAGCAGTACCAAATTCTTACGTACTTTCAGAATATTACCGAACTGGTGAAAGCCGAAAAAACTATCAATAAAGTAGGGTTAATGGTCATTCAGGAAGCCTTGCTTGATAGTGGTTACTTCAAATTAGGTAACGAACTGCTATTAGCCCAACGGGAGGTCATTGAACGACGGATTGAGGAGCTGGAACATCAGCGTTATCGCCTCGATGAAACCAATCCGATTGATACCGTAATGCTGGCGTATTTGAAATTTCATAAGCTTACGTACAGGCGGCTTTCCGAACAGATTGATGCTTCACGGATTCGGGATAGTAACTTTCTCAAATTCTCCTTCACTGAGGAAGAAAGTGCTGAGAAGACTTTCGTACTGGCCAAGCTCATTATTCGAGCGTTGATTGAGGAAAACCGCAAAATTGCGAAGTCTCAGGTACACGGTCACCTGACATTAGTAGAGAAATTGGTGGATGAAGCGAAAGCTAGTCTAGATGCTAAAATTAAGCGATTAGAGGATTTTAAGATTAAAAATAATGTCATCAATCTGGATGAGTATACTAAAGCTATCGTAACCTACTTGGTAGATCTAGAAGCGCAGCGAGGGGCTCAGATGGCTACCGTAGCGGCCAGCAGTCAGGGAAAAGCCGAGATTCTTGCTACCACTGAAGATGGAAACGAACTATCGGTAGACTTAACCGCTAATCAAGAAATCTTGAACCTAAAACAAGACTTAAAGGAGCTGACCCGAAAAAGAATGCTTGCTTCGTTTGACAGTAGCAACTTTCAGAGTGCCTCGGCCATAGAGAACGCTATAAAAAGTACTAAAGAAGAAATAAATAATAAGTTGATTGAACTGGCCAAGCATATTCCTTACGACCCCACTCGTATTCAGATGGAACTGGCTAACCGCTACCTGGGCTATGATCTTGACGAAGCCGTTGCCCGGGCTATTATTGAGGCTCTCGACGAAGAAATGGCTCGCGCTCAAGAGTACACCAGCCGTTTCGCCTCTATGGAATCTACCGTTGGTACGATTGAGCAGGAAATAGCCACCGCTCAGAATGTATACTTACAGTTACTGAATAAGCTTAATATTACGCGATCGCTGGAAGCCGGCTCGGGTGAGAACGTGATTGAGGTGATTGATCCGCCGCAACTACCCCAGCGACCGGCTGCTTCCAAGCAAATGATTTTGGTAGCAGTCTCGGGAGTAGCTGTGTTTATTTTGTTTGCCGGAGGTATTATCATCTTGCACCTATTAGATGCGTCCATCATCAGTGTTAAGAAATTTGAGAAAGAATCAAGCCTTAGGGTGGTAGCGGCTACTCCCGCCCTGGCTCCTCCCAAGAAAGACTCTACTTATTTTCAATCCGTCCAGGTTATCCACAAACAGCAAACCATCCATCTGGCTAAACTGATGGAACAACAAACGGATCAGGAAAATAATGTGGTGTTGTTTCTCTCGAGTCAAAAGAATGCTCACGGCCACTCGTTGGCGGCGAGTGTGAAACAAGCGGTTAGTTCCGATACTCGCAAAATCACGGTAGTAGACGCTGACTGGACTTTTGAGGAAGAACGGGAGGGTTTTGAGGATTTTCGCCCTTTGCTTAAGGATGGGCAAACCCCCCTGCACGAGCGGGAAATTCTCGATAAGATGATTACCCTCCGCAAAGAGAGTCAGTTGGTTATCGTCGTTGTTTCGCCCACTAACCTTATTGCTGATTACCGTTTTTGGATTCAGCACTTCCCAACCGTAGTGTATGTCTTTAACGCGGGTCCGGTATGGACGAAAGTAGATGCTCGCTTTGAAGAGTTTATCAACACCACTCCATTAGTATTTATTGGTACAGTACTAAACAATGTTAACATCGATCAGATGGAAGATTTTATTGGAGATGTGCCTAAAAAACGCGCACTGCTGCGAGTGCTGGGTAAGCGACTCATGCGAAGAGACTTTTAAGAAATTAGTAAAGAATTGAAAATGTAATGTAAGATGGAATTGATTATTAAATTATTGGCCTACGGTTTGGCGATTTACCTTTCGTTCTACAGCTTCTATTGGCTGCTAACCACTTTATTGGGTATTTCATATCGCCCCCAAAAGCCCGATCTGCTTACGAAGCTTATGGGGTATATGTCGCTGCCTAAGCAGCCTGCCAAGGTAAATCACAGGAACCCAGAAATACTGCTAGTCTTGCCCGCCTACCAGCCGGGAAACATCTTTCTGAAAGTGATAGAATCGGTTAAAAAAGCGATTGAGGGGCGTAACATCCAAGTATATGTATTGCTTCAGGAAGCTGACGACCATTTTCAGGCTCACCTAAGAAAATATGATTTCTGGGTGGAGAAAGCAAAATTTAGCCACTTAGAGGGCAACTCATATCACCATGCGCTTCAGCATGTTGTGCACAAAATCAGTTCTTTTCAAAAAAGAGGTCAGATGAACCCCGACTTCGTGATGCTGCTGGATAAGGACAATCTGCTAGCCCCTGATTTCTTTGAGCATATCTCTCCCTACGATTACCTGAATTATGATGTAATACAAGCCCGTCGCTGTAGTATCAATGGCGATGGCGATATTTCTTTCTTCGATACGGTGTCGGAAGGGTTAAACGATACCATGTTCCGCTCCGCTAAATCTCTGGTAAATGGTACCATCGAGATTAGTGGCAGTGGAGCACTGATTCAAACTGAGTTATTCAAGGAAGCGATTACTCAATTAGACCCCAACGCTCCCGGTTACGATAAGAACTTTATGGTACAGGTACTTACTGGGGCGGAACGAGCCCGCACTGTGTACCTACCCTATTTACAATTATTTGAAGAAAAGACTGCTGAACTAGAAAATTACAATCCACAACGCGTCCGCTGGTTTGGTGAGCAGTACTACAACGCCCTGTATTCAGCTAAGAAACTAATGCGAGCCTTTGTTCACTACGGTCGCTTTTCTGCCATTGAGTATCTTGTGGCACTGTGGCGTCCACCTCGCTCGGTTCAGCTAGTTTTAGTACCAGGGTTAGGTATCGCTGAAACCGGAGCGTATCTATGGATGGATTACTGGTGGTTAGGGTTTCCGTACTTTGCCAGCAGCACATTGGCACTAGGGGTAGCTGCCGTACTATTTCTCAATAAAGAAGGATTGCTGAGCACGTCTTTTCAGCACATTTTCAGTTTGCCTAAGCTAGCCATCAGCAACGTAATGAACGCGAGTGTCAGCATTAAAAAAGAAAATCAGGGCAAGTTTATTCATACCCAGCATAAACTGTAATGAAACAGCGGGCCGCCTTTTTATTCAGTGATACTTCTTTTTCTACAAAGGTAACTAACTTTCTCTTTGGAGATCAGCGAATTACCTCCTGGGGGGCGTGGGCGGTCTGTATCCTGATTACAGTTGGGTTAGCCTACGTTATGGCCAAAGCCGGTCTTCTAGTACCTTTACTGTTAATTATCGTAGTGATTGCCGCCCCCATCGGGCTCTCGGCCATGTGGAATACCCAGATTGGTATCTACATCATGATTGGGTTTGCTTACTTTCTCAGCGTAGCTAACCGACTGCTACCCAACATTCCGATGGGGATTGCCCTGGATACCATGATCTTGATCATGCTGCTCGGGTTACTTTACCGCTGTCACCAACGTAAAGACTGGACTCCGTTTCACTCTCCGGTGAGTCTGGCTCTAGCACTATGGGGAGGGATGAATGTGCTAGAGTTTGCTAATCCAATTGCTGCATCGCGGGCCGCCTGGTTTTACGTGATTCGTCCGGCACTAGGGTATATGATGCTGTTCTTTCTCACCTACAGTATGGTGAAGAATCGGCAGCAGTTATATAACCTGTTATTTTATCTGCTTAGCCTCAACTTAATTACCGCGCTCTGGGGCATTTATCAGTCGTTCTTCGGCTACTTTGACTGGGAAATGGCGCACGTGATCCGAAACGATGCGGTACATCTGGTGTTCAACGACGGACGGTGGCGCTCGTTCGGCTCTATTGGCTCTCCGGCTCAGTACGGTATCCTGATGGCGTATACTGGCTGTATTAGCTTTATGATGCTGACGGGCTTTAACAAAGGGTTTAAAAAGTATTTCCTGATTTTCTCAGGAATATGCTGTATCATGGCAATGCTGTATTCCGGCACTCGCTCCTCCTTTGTTATTCCCGCTATATACTACTTCTTCTGGGTAGTTATCTCTCGCAATATCAAGCTATACTCTACTATTGTGATCGGGGCATTTGGTTTGGTGTTCCTGGCTAATATGAAGACGGATAATTATCAGATTCAGCGTATTCAAACTATTTTTAAAGCCTCTGAAGACAAGTCGTATCAAACCCGCGCCCGCAACCGGGAGATGATTACTCCCTGGATTCTAAAGCATCCGATTGGCGGTGGATTGGGCTCTACAGGTGTGTGGGGGCAACGCTTCTCACCTCATACCTTTCTCGCCAACTTTCCCCCTGATTCGGGGCTAGTCCGGGTTGCCGTAGAGTTGGGATGGATTGGCTTATTAATCTTTCTTAACGTGTACGGCACCATCATTATCAAAGCCACTTTTGCCCTGTGGAAAATGAAAAACCGCAAGTACAAAGCTATGGTAGCGGGATTTTTGTGCGGCATCCCGCCTTTTCTTTTAGTGGAATGGGGGCAAGAAGTAGTGGGGGTATTTCCCATTAGCATTTTATTCTGGATTATCACCGCTATCATCTTCAAAGCTATTCAACTGGAGAAGCAAGAACGGGAACTAGCCGAAGTGCACTCTGGGACAGAAGTTAATAAAACCACCGGAAGACCATGAAAATTATTCTCGCCTCTTGTCAACATAAATACTGTGGGTTAGGACAGTACACCCAACACCTAGCTACGGCCTTACAAACCCTAGGACATGCTACTCAAGTGTATAGAAAGGACGATGCTGAACCTCCTTTGTTCCGAGCGTATCCCTACCGTTCGTTTAAAAGCTTACGGCCTTATATCGCTCCCTATTATCTCTCCCGGTCGCTACGAGAGGAAAGTGCAGACATTTGGCAAACCGACTACGTAGATGCGGCTATGGGAGCCCTGTTGGCCGGGAAAAAAGAGGCCTTGTTCGTTACGGTGCACGATGCTATTCCATTTGTATACTCTGCTTCCCGTACGGCGTTCACAGTATATAAATACGAACTATCACGCTCATTCAAACAGGCTCGGGCTATCGTTACCGTATCCGAACATGCCAAGCAAGAGCTACTGAAATACACCAGCGTATCGCCTGATAAAGTGTTTGCGGTACATAACGGTATTGATCACGCCCGCTATTTCCCCGCGGAGTCAGCACCTACGAATGAGGTATTTACCATCAAGTACTTGGGTGGACTAGGGGTGCCACATAAAAATGCCAAAACATTACTAGAGACTGCGTTGGTACTGCGTAATCGAGGGATTTCTTTCCGAATGGAGATCGGGGGCTACCTACCTGAACAACATCCCCTACGAAAGTTTGTGCGAAAACATGCGCTGGAGGAAGTACATTTTGCGGGCTTTGTGCCCGAAGATACTATGCGAACGTTCTACCAAACAGCTGATCTATTTTTCTTTCCTAGCTTACTGGAAGGGTTCGGCTTTCCGCCCCTGGAAGCAATGGCCTGCGGTACCCCGGCGTTAGTTTCGGATATTCCGGTACTCCGTGAGACATTAGGCGAGGCAGCGTTCTACTGCGAGCCTACTGCCGAGCAATTCGCCGAAAAAATCAGCACTCTTCAACAATATCCCACTTTGCTGAGCGAAAAGAGAGAGCAGGTTATTGTCCAAGCCCAGCGGTACTCTTGGGAAAAATCAGCCCAACAAATGACGAATCTTTACCAGCAGTACGCATGATTAACCAAAAGAAAATTATCTGGTCGCTATTCGGCAACGGAGTTGATATCGCCATCGGGTTTGGTACGGTCATGCTAATTACTCGGCTATACAGCGAGGAAACGGCCGGGCAATGGTTTGTCTTTGTTGCTATTTTCTCACTACTAACTAATCTGCGGGAGGGGTTTATCCAAAATGGTTTAGTGAAGTACTCAGTAGGTACCGAAGACACCGTACGAAACCGGGTATATAAAACTAACTTCCTAGTAAATCTACTCGCCGAGCTTACCATCAGTGCATTCGTGGTTGGTTTCTTTCAGATATTCCGGTGGTATCAGTTAGATACATTGTTTTTGTACTATCCGCTGTATTCGCTCCCTTACTCGGTTTACCGTTGGATTTTCGTGGTGCACCGCAGTCAGTTACGGGTAGAGAAATCTACCTTGATGAACGTAATCTTTCTGGTCATTCTTAGCAGTGGTGCTTGGCTGATGTACACGCAACAGTATACTATCCTCGCCATGATCTTTACGTTAGGTACCGCGAGTTTAGGAGCGGCTATTACTGGTTTCTTTTCCCTCGATGCTCGATCTGTGTTTCGTAGCTCTTTTGACCGACAAATATTTCAGCAGTTGGTACACTACGGTAAGCACGGTATCTTACGAGAACTTACGGGCACCATATCCACCCGGATCAATATCTTTTTGACTGCCGGATTACTCAGTTACACCCAAACTGCCTACTTAGGGGTAGCCCAACGCTACGTGATGTTACTACTGGTGCCCAATACTGCTTTTCAAGCATTACTGTACCCGGTATTGGTGAAGATTGCTAACAGTAAGAATCGGCCACTGCTTAAGGAAGAATTTGAAAACCAGGTTAGCAAGCTGTTGGGCCTGATGATTGTAGTAGCCCTCGGAATTATTGTCGCATCGCCCGTGATTATTGAAGTACTGCACGGTCCGTCGTATCAGTCGGCGGTTGGTTTATTAATTATTTCTCTATTTACAGTGGCATTATTTTCTCCCTTTGGTTCGGCCTTCGGAAGTGTGGTGAACGCTCTAGAAAAACCTAATATCAATTCTAAGATCGTTATGGTGAATAGTGCTATTAATATTTCCCTATCCTACCTACTGATCCGAACGATTGGATTGTACGGAGCAGTACTGGCTCCCTTTATCACCGAATTGTTTGGTTTCATCTGGACGGGGATTCTCATTCGCAAAAACGCCAATATCAGTTACAAAAGTTGTTTTGAGCGCATTCCGCACCATTACGGATACTGGATTAAGAAATTTAAATTGACTTTAGCCCGATGAAACGTCCAATAGAAATCTCAGTGGTTATGGCGACTTACAATCGCTGTGAAATGCTGAAAAATCAAATAAACTGTTTGCTTAATCAGTCCTTTGACGGTGATCGGTACGAGCTGATTATTGTTAATGATGGATCTACTGATGATACTGAAGAGCACTTAACTTCCCTAGCCAAAGAAGATTCCCGGATAACGTATTTGTTACAGCAAAACCGGGGCCCTGCTGCTGCCCGCAATTTGGGGGTATTTCACGCCCAAGGGAATATTATTGCCTTCACTGATGATGACTGTTTGGCCGATTCTGAGTGGTTGGAAAATATTTACCGCGTTTTTCAGGAAAAATCTATCCTCGCTATTCAGGGAAAAACAGTTTCTGATAAACGACAGATTAATCCCCTGACTCATCAAGTAGTCAACGAGAATGGAGATACGAGTATGCCCACCTGTAATGCGGCCTACCGAAAGTTGGTTTTTGAACAAGCCGGGGGATTTGACGAAAGCTTTCCCTTCCAAAACGAAGATGCTGATTTATCTTGGCGAGTGCGCGAAATGGGAAAAGTGGTGTTTTCTCCTGAGGTACTGATGGTGCACCCACCCCGCCAAGACACCTTCTTCAAGAATGCTAAAAAGATGAAGCACTACGTAAGTGAGTTCATGCTTTTTCACAAAAACCCGGCACTGTACCGAAAGTACCGATGTGCTAACCCCTGGGAATTGATCTATTGGCGGGTAATGGTAAAAGCCCACGCATACCATTTTCTAACCCGCATCAAATTTATCCGACAGCCCTGGATTATGGTACAAGGAATTGCACTGTCGCTTTATTGGTGGGGCGATCTGCTAAGCAAACTGCCGATATTCTGGCGGGCTGATCGAGAATACCAACGCTACTACGCTAATAAAAAAGTTCAAATAAGAATCCACACTTTAGCTGATAATAGCCAACCTAAGGAAAAGGAAATGGTATCGCAAAATAAAGCCGAAGTGCTATAAAGCTACTAGACAAGGGTGGAAAGCAACCTTAGCAATTACAGTTATAACCTTTTATGATGCTTACTGGTAGTATTTTATAGTACTTTCTCACTGATCAATTGGTCACAGCAATTATTCAAAACTGACTGGCCTTTTCTTGTAGCATTTCTATAGCCTGATGACAAGTGTTTGTCACTTGCTGACAATATTTTTCTACAGCTTCAAACTCCATTTGTTGTAGATCACCTTCATCGAGTTCATTGAGCCGCTCAATGGTTTTAGGCATCCCCAGAAAGAATACACTGCTTTTCATGTTGTGGGCGGTTTGTCTTAGCCACTTCCAATCTTGCAGAGAAAGGGCAATACTCATTTCTTTGAGAAAATCGGGAACGTCCTGCAAAAATGTTTGAATCATATCTCGCATAAACTGTTCGTCACCCGAAGCCATCATCTCAAAGCTCTCAAAATCAATTTCATTACCTTCTAAGCCTTGTTCTATTTTTGATTCTTCTAAGCTAGCAGTGGCCTCGTCCGCATTCTTCAAAGCCTTGAGAAGCTTAGCGTACAACACGTCCGGCTTAAAGGGCTTGGATAAATAATCGCTCATGCCAATACTTAGGTACTTATTCTCCTCTGATTTTAAAGCATGGGCGGTCATGGCAATAATAGGGCAGTGTTCAATGTCCAACGACTGAATTGTCTCCGTAGCTTCCAGGCCATCCATGATCGGCATCTGGATATCCATCAGGATAACATCGTATATTTTTTGCTGTACCATGGCTACTGCTACTTCGCCGTTATCAGCAATGTCTACCTCACAGCCCACTTCCGAAAGATACTTTTTAGCCAGTATCTGATTGTTACGGTTATCTTCCGTCAATAGCACCTTCGTTCCTTTCAGCTCAGCTAGCGAAGCCATTTCATTAACCTCTACACCATCGATACAAACCTTTTGAACATCCCCTTTCTCAAAAGGAAGTCTGACGGTAAAAACCGAACCTTCGCCCTCCGTACTCTCTACCCAGATTTCTCCCTGCATCAGTTCAACTAGCTTTTTAACAATAGAAAGTCCCAGTCCGGTACCCCCATAGCGGCGGGTTATATCGCCCTGCGCTTGCTCAAAGCTTCCGAAAATATGCTCCAGTTTTTCGGTGGCAATACCGATCCCAGTGTCTTTTATCGCTATCTCAACCTGATAGCTACGGTCAGTTTGGGAAGCTATACGAGTAGTGACTTCTACCGATCCCTTTTCGGTAAACTTCACCGCATTATTGACGAGGTTATTTAGTATCTGATTAATCCGGATGGGGTCTCCCACCAGAGCATCCGGCAGATGCTCATCCGTGTCAAAAACTAGCCTTACGTTTTGTTCTTCCACTTTAACTGAGAATAGTTTTTGTATTCCATCCAGTAGCTTTTTCAGGTCGAAATGTAGGGGTACAATCGGCAGTTTTCCGGCTTCAATTTTAGAAAAATCCAGAATATCATTAATCACTACCAACAGCGTTTCAGCTGATCCGTAAACCGCTTGCATGTACTCCTGTTGATCGGTAGTGAGTTCGGATTTAAGCATCAAGCGAGCAAATCCCAGAATAGCGTTCATTGGGGTCCGGATCTCATGACTCATGTTGGCGAGAAACTCCTGTTTGATTCTGGCAGCAGCTTCGGCACTCTCTTTTGCTTTAACCAGCTCCTGATTGGCTTTTATACTTTTGGTAACATCCTGGAGGGTACCAATTAACTGTATTACGTTGCCTCGCTGGTCATATTGCGGACGTCCAATAGCGTGTAAGTACTTCACTTGGCCATTGATCAATAAGCGATGATCATTGGTATAGGCTTTCCCATTTTCTATTGCTTCCTTAATGGCCTCTTCTAGCTCGACTCGGTCCTCCTGATGAATTAAGGTCAGATAGTCTTTAATCTGGGGTTCACTTTCGGCCGGGTCTCGCTCAAAAATTCGGAATATTTCGTCGGTCCAGGATATTTTGTCGTCGAAAATATCGTAGGTCCAGCTCCCCAGTCTAGCCAATGCCTGGGCTTCTCGTAAGTTACTTTCACTTTCCACTAAGGCCTGCTCAGTTATTACCCGCTGAGTAATATTTTGCGAAAAGCCCAGCACCGATTCACCTTCAGTAATGTTTTTGTAAGATAAATGCTGGACAGTTTTATGTTTTGAGATGCAGGGGAAAGATCCCTCTGCTTTGCCATTCTTACGTAACTCTGATAAATACGCGTCTACCGTTTGGCTAGAGTATATGAAGTCTTTAAGGTTCAGCCCAACTAATTCGTGTTCCTCGTAGCCAATTTCCTGGCACAATTGGGAGTTAACTTGTAAGATTGTACCCTGTAGGTCGTGAATATAAAGACAAGCCTGGGTATTTTCTATGAGCCTTTCGTATTGCTGATTACGCTGCTTTAGTGTAAATACGTTTTCACGAGTTTTTAGTATGTTACTTACCCAAGAGCCCATAATCCGTATCATCTGTATATCATCTTCGGAGAATGGCTGCATTCGGGGGCTAGGGCTGGAAAAATTGAGCGTACCAAATACCCGGTCATTGTACGTAACGGGAATGCCAATATACGCCTCGATTTGAAAGGCGTTGTAGCAAGGATGCTGGGCGTACTGAGAGCGGCCCATATGGTGAATCGCTACCGGCTCATTGCTAGTTAAGGTAATATCACAGTAGGTAATCCCTCGGTCGAACGCTTGTTCGTTCTGGAGGGCTTGCTCCGGATGATAGCAACTGACAATTTTATAACTGTTACCTTCTACCTGGCTGATGATACCAATATCCAGATCAAAAATCTGGGTAGCCGTTTTAACGACTTCATCGAGCTGATTCTGAATATCATCGGAATTAATAGCAGATAGCTCATAAAGTAGGCGAAAGCGTTCTTCGGTATTTTTGGTATTTTCAGTAGTAGATCTCGACATGTATTTTCTAAAGCTTATAAAGTAAAACAACTTACTTACTCTCGGTTGAATCGTCAGGTGCGATACATGTTATTGCTTATTCAATTTCTGCCAACTCATTCGCATTAGTATTTCGTTACGGCAAATTCGGTACGGCGATTTTGGTAGTGCTCTTGCTCAGTGCAGGAGATGCCATCCCGGCAGTGATTAATTAATTTCTGTTCGCCGTAGCCCTTAGCAACTATCCGCTGTGGATCGATATCCCGGGTAGTGATGTAGGAGAAAGCGGCCATGGCGCGCAACTCAGAAAGTCTTAAATTATAGGAGCTACTTCCCCGAGCATCAGTATGGGCACTTAGTTCAATATGAACAGTGGGATTGTCCCGAAGTAATTGCACTAGCTGATCAAGTTCTTGGGCTGCTTCGGGCTGAATTTCCCACTTGTCTAAGCTGTAGTAGATATTTTCCAACTCGTAAAGCTTATCAATGCGAATGGCTTTACCTACTACAATTTTCTCAACTTTGGGAGCTACGTCCAGTACTCCTTCAGTTTTTTCTTGGGTGTCGAAAGTAACCGTCTGGTTAAAGTAGTCTTCTTTTTCCACTTTTAGTTGATACGTTTGCTCCGGCTCAAGCGGAAAGGCGTAACTCCCGGTGGTATCGGTTTGCTGCTGCTGTTGTTTTCCTTGCTGATCTTCCAGGGTGAGGTTTACCCCATCTAAGGGCTGGCCACTGTCAGTATCGCGAATTATTCCCTTAGCCATCAAGGATTTCTCTAACAATAGGGGTAGTGGTTGCGTAGTTGGTGCATTTATCTTAATTGGTCGTCTCAAGGTACTGTACTCCAGTTGATTTACTGTTAAACGATACTGCTGCTGTTTCTGCAAAGCTAGCTGACAGATACCGTCTTCGTTGGTACGTGCCACCCGTAAGGTATCTCCCGACGCATCCTGCAAAACGACCTTGGCTTCTGAAATGGGTTGATGCTCTAATGAATCGAGCACTGCAAAACTTACTATCTGGGAAGTGCTGGTTTGGCTGCTAAAGTAGTAGATATTATCGTCCCCACTTTGTTCTGGCTCCCGATTGGAAGAGAAGTAGCCAGAAGAGGCAGTAGCATCTGAAATATATCCAAAATCATCAGCAGTACTATTGATGGGTGCACCTAGGTTCACGGGGTCAGTAGTTCCGGCTCGTGTTACGCGAAATATATCCAGTCCTCCCAGCCCCGCATGACCATCAGAAGCAAAGTACAATAAGCTATCCTGTACAAAGGGAAACATCTCATCTTCTGGGGTATTGACTTTCTTTCCTAAGTTTTGCGGGTTGCTCCAGGCACCGTTTCGCCGATGACAAACGTACAGATCCGTGCCACCGTACCCACCGGGCATATCGGAGACAAAATACAGGTGTTGACCATCGGAAGTAATGGCCGGATGGCCTACCGAATACGACCAATGATTGTACTCAAATGGCTCTATGTTTTTCCAATCGAATGGAGAGGATTCGTCCAGTTCGGCAAAAAAGAGCTGCAACCGTAATACTTTCCCTTTCTGACGGTTAGGGCGAGGATTACGGGTAAATACAACCGATTGGCCATTATTGTAAAACACTGAAGGGCCTTCGTGCAAATCAGTATTAATATCAGCAGAAAAAGAAATGGGAGTCTCCCATTCTGAATCAGATTTCGCCGGAGCGTAGTAGAGATTAAGAAAAGATTGCTGGTGCCAACCGTACAGTTTGTCTTGCTTCTTCACTGGTCGCGCTGACACAAACACAATTCCATCTTGATAAAACGCTGGGGCAAAATCAGAAGCCGAAGAGTTGATAGGTAACTTCTGAATGAAGTAACTATCCTGAGCTGACACATCAGTCTCTCTATCTCGTAAATACTCAATTTTTTGAGCAATATGTGGCTGAGGGTTTCCCTCCTGATACTGCTGATACCACGGTATAGCTCGTTGGTATTCTCCGGTACTTTCCAGGGCTTGGGCATAAAATAACTTATCCCGTGGAGCTAACGCACTACGGTCTCCATCCACCTTTTGGTAGCTTTCAATAACCTGCATCGGATCTCGGAGGTAATGGTAACAGCGAGCTAAATAAACCCAAGCCTCTCCGCAGTTTCGTTCTAGCTGAAGTACCTGCTGATATTTCTTTATAGCTTCCTGAAACTCATATTGCTCATAAAGCGCATTAGCTTGGGTTAGTAGCCGACGATAACGCGGTCTATACCTATCTTCCTCGGCCCTTGTATTTAGTTGAACCAGTAAAAGCAGGACGAATACTACCGCAGTACTTCGGATAAATGCTGGTGTTGAAATTTTACTATTGCAGTATCGATAAGCCATCTATTTCCATTTAAAAGTATCGGGGGGTGATAATTTTTTCTTTGGGTACAGCAAAGCGATAGTTTACCATCAGCTCGTGGGTGTTAACCCCCACCTGTCGTAAATCAGTCAGGGTGTAGTCGTAAGCGTAGCCAAAACGTAGTCGGTCGGTGGCTAGAATCTCCAATAGCCCGCTAAGAGAGTCAAAAGAACGATACGAAACTCCTACCCAGAGCTTTTCAAGGATGAGTAAGTTCGTATTTAGATCCACTTCTACCGGAGCTCCTTCCACCATTTTCAGTAGGAAGTTTGGTTTTAACTTCAGAGCCTCATTCAGCGGAAATACGTAACCAGCGTGAACGAAATAGTGCCGCGCTTGCGACACTCGTACCATCTCGTTTTCAAAGTAGGGCTGCGTCATAATATGAGGTACGGATGCCCCAACGTAAAATTGCTTGGTTTGATAAAAGAGGCCTATGCCGAAATTGGGTAGTAGCTCGCGGGCTTCGTTGGTAGTAAAATTCTGATCATTACCGTTTTGCAACTGAACACCCGCAAAGTCAGTCTGATACTGCTGAAGGCCTCCTTGTAGGCCAATAGAAAGGTTAGCTGAGGAAGAAAGCTTGATACGATAAGCGTAGGTAGCAAACAATCCGCTCTGACGGGTTACGCCAATTTCGTCGTTTACAATGTTCAACCCTAAAGCAATTTTTTGATTGAGTACTGGGCCGTGCATCGCTAGGGTCTGGGTTTGAGGGGCACCCCGTAATCCTAACCACTGCCACCGCCCCAGTGCCGTAGCACTCCAACCACCTTGGCTACCCGCGTAAGCCGGGTTAATTGCCAATGCATTAAACATATATTGGGTGTACATGGGCTGCTGCTGAGCGACTGCTGTCGTAGATAAAAACAGAAAAGAGCAGTAGAGTATGTATTTTTTCATTCTATCACATTTAGCGGTTTACAATGATGTAGCCTGAAAGCGGTTGCCTTCCGTTACGCAGGTCGATCAAGTAGAAGTAGGTTCCTCCTGGCACTTGCGACTGGCCAACTACTAGTCCTAAGGTTGACTGACTACCCCAAGCTACTTCCTGATTATTGTAACCTTCCGCTTGGAATACCCGGTTACCCCAGCGGTTAAAGATTTGTACTTCATTATCCGGGAAATTCTCAATGCCCTCAATGACCCAGATATCGTTTATGCCATCCCCGTCCGGCGAGAACCCTTCGTAGATGGTAAGCAAGTCTTGATAACTATCGGGAACACCATCATCGTCACTATCCAAATCACGGTAGTCGGGTATACCATCTAGGTCAGTATCTACGGGCTGATTGGGATTCCCGGCTTCTAGTTGGTCGGGCAAACCATCGTTATCGCTGTCAGTATCTAGATAGTCGGGAATCCCATCCTGGTCAGTATCTAGTGGGTTTAGCGGATCATTTCCCTTTTCAATGCTATCGACAATTCCATCATTATCACTGTCTACCAAACCTTCGTCAAAAGTAAAACCAATAGTGGCAATACCTTCTATACAATTCGGTGGCTCAGCCCGGTCACAAGCCTGATAAGTGAGTGTATCCGTTCCACTAAAGCCCTCAGGCGGGGTATACGTAAAACTACCGTCTTCTTCTAGCACCAATTCACCTTGCGTTACATCTTCCAAGATTGTGAATGACAGTCCTTCACCTGCTGGATCGGTAACAAAAGGCAGTAATGACTCTTCCAACTGCGACTCTCCTAAATCTAGCTGAAAAGCAGCCGGAGTAGCTGCTAACTCAGGGGGCTGTACGTTCAGGGTTACCGTAGCCGATACGCATACGGATGGGTTATCATTGCTACACAACTGATACACAAACGAGTCGGTACCCGTGAAATTTACATTGGGTACATAAGTAAATGAGCCATCGGGAGCTAGTTCGAGCGATCCGTTTTCAACATTGGTAACTAATTCAACTGTACTGCCAAACTGTAAATCTTCGTCATTTTCCAGTACATTCCCGGTGGCTGATTCATCCTGATTTACCGTTACTACATCATCATTCGCAATAGGTTTGTTAACAGGCTGCGTGATATGAAAAATTAACTCCACTGTTCCTGAAACTTCAATAGCATTGGTTACTGCCACCCGAATGGTATCATTACCCATATAGTCCGCTTGCGCTACGTACTGCAAACAGGTATCCATCGGTTGTCCCGGTTCTCCTACTCGTGAAACACTACCAGTGTTAACTGAAGGGGCAATAGAGGTTATGTGGTACTGATCATTGCAACTCTGTAAATCCAAACAGTGAATTAGGGTGCCTCCCTGTTCTACCGTATCTACCACGTAGCGGGTCGTAGGTAGACGGTTGATTGGGTCAAGTACATCGATCTTACGAGGAAAGCCCGAAAGATAGCCATATGTACCCCCTTGTGATCCTCCTACCACCACTCCCAGATGAAAAAACTCTGATGATTGTACCACAATTTCTTCTGGTTCGCTGGTTCCGTAGCTAAATGAGATGGTTTTCCAGCCAATGTTTCCGGGAACCGGCTGAGCACTTCCATCGAAGTCAGTGTAAGGGTTGCTATTAATAGTTAGGGAAGAAGGAGTGGTGAATGCCGCATCGGGTGCCATGATATGAATATAATTATCGTTACCACCAAAGCGGGTAAACTCCAGATAGTTGCTTCCGGTACAGCCGATAGAGGGAACTGCTGACATGCCCACTTCGTTCTGCCGTAGCCCTGACACGTGGTACACAAAGGCTTTCTCACTAGTCTCAATTAAATACGAAGTGCCAATCTCTTCGGGGCCGCCGGGCAGCACGTATTCAAATACTTCTCCCGCATTAATTGTAGCTACTGGAGTACTAATGCCGTTGATGTAAATTTCGGTATTATCTACTGTGCCCACCACCAAGGCATAATCGGTACTCACTCCGCTTTGCGACTCAGTTCCACCCCGTACCACAATATACTGGGTACCAATCACCTCGTAAAAATCTGAATTGGTAGGTACGAGTTGATCGATACCGGCATCGGCGTTTCCACTGTTGATGTACCGCAAATGTTGTCCTCCCGAAATTACCGCGATGGATTTGTTAGATGTGATGCGAGAGCCCACCAGATTATTAGTTATATTATCAGCTTCGCTTCCAGCCGCGGTAGTGTTCCGTACCAAGTACGTTTGGTGTTTATCTAAGGTAATGTTAACGGTAGATTCGCCGCCGAAGAAGCTTATATTCTCCGGGGCTTCAATCGTGATACGCGTGTCATTCTCGGTGGCCATTACTGAAATAAAATGTATATCGTTAGCCCCGTAGCTTCCTTCTCGAATTCGGGTTTGTGAACCCGCCCGAAAATCTTTTCCTAGACCAGACAACCCTTTCAGTGGAACTAAGCATTGATTATTACCGGATGTATTCCGATACACTACCTGTACCGGAAAGTCGGCCTTAATTACTAGTCCCTTGTTGTCTTCTACAATGTTAGCCTCGAAGGTCATACCCGAAACGGTGTCCAGCAACACGGTTACTGGCTCCCCTCGTCTCACTTGACCAATAGAAACGGGTAATCCGTTAGAAAGCGTAACTGAGTAATTTGCCTTTGGGTAGGCCGTGGTAATTAACAGTTCGGTAGGGCTGGTACTGCCACCGTCTCGCGATTCCCATACCGGAGGCATCCAGTAGTCAGTGTCAAATTGTGCCTGAGCAACCAAACTCGCTAATCCCAACAGTAGGGTGAGTGCACACCGAATCATTTTATACGCAAGTGGGCTAGTTATCATTTTGCAGTCTATGCTTGCTTTAATTAAGCATCAATTATTGCGCAGATTTTAACTGGCTGTACCGTTCAATTACATTGTAAAGCAGCACCAAAGAAGTTGCACTGATAGGTTACCCAAAAATTATGATTTTCAGCGGCTATGTGGTTTAGCTTCGTGGGTTTTTACACTCGCTAGAGCAGCTTAAATAGTTTTTATCTAATAATTTATAAAATAAAATAAACATATTCTTATCAATTATAACTATCTATTGGCTGACCGTAGTAAGTAGTGAAACCAGATTATCTATAACAAAAAGAGGATGTCATGGGTAAAAAAGCTTATGTATTAGCTATCTCTTTCTGCAAATATGATCCTCTCGTCTAACGAGATACTTGGCTATTGGCTGGTCTAAGACTTATACAAAGAAGAGTAATTGACGATTACTCGATAGATGAACTTAGTATAGGCTCGTTTTGAGTAGTAGATAAACTTTTTGCATCATTAGGTCTTACCCACTGATTCTCTTCAAAGTCCCACACTCGAACCACTCGCGCAGGGTTTCCTACTGCAATCGAGTACGGGGGAATATCGTCCATCACTACCGAATTAGCTCCCACCCGGCAGTATTTTCCTAGTACTAACGGTTCACCATTTTTCTTACCCATAATGACCGTACCCGTTCCAATAAAAGCATCTTCTTCCAGAATGACAGGAGCCTTTTTCACCGGAGTGAAGTGATGGGGTAGCACCGGGTCAATACCGTGGTGCATCCCAAGAATACGCACATACTGTGATAGCCCTACGTGCTTATGCAGATGTACCGGCCCGATAATTACGCACCCTAATCCGGTATGCACTTCGTCTTCTAGAATCACATCGCCCATACCGTTGTTGACCAATACATTCATCTCAATGCGCGAATATTTTCCTAAATGAAAGCGATGAAACGGTACTAGGTCAAGGCGGGATTTCCAACTAATCCCTCGGCGTAAATACTTCGGAAATATCAGTAACAGCCAGATATACCAGCGCACCCGGGCTTCGTAGGGTTTTTTTCGGAAAATCAGCTTGAGCAACCTTCTTTTTACATGAGGGTGCTGCTGAGCTTGATCTTTAATACGCTTTAGCATGGGTATGCTCGTTAATAAGTTCAGATAGCTGTTGCCCGCGGGCAGCCCAATCATTTTGGGAGGCAATCTCGATGCGACGCTGAGCACTATCTTCCCCACATTCACTTAAAGCATTTTCGATAGCCATCTCCAATTCCTCGACCGTGGTTGCCACGTAAATATCCTCCTGAAAAGGGGCGATTACTTCCCAATTGAAATCGGTGGTGACTACTGGCTTTCCCGAACCCATGTACTCAAATAATTTTAGAGGATAGATTTGGGCACTCACATCATCCTTAGTAAAGGGAATGAAGGCTACATCAAACGCCTTTAGCACACTAGGTAATTGCCTGTGCGGTACCGGAGGCACAAAATGTATATTTGGCAATTGTATAAAGCTCTCGGGAATGTATTGATTATCACGAGGCCCTACCATCACTAATTGCCAATCGGATCGCCGAGTGAAGATTTCGGTTAGCCAGTCGTAATTAATCCGCCGTTCAATATTGCCAATGTATCCGATACGGGGGGCGGCAATCTTCTGTATTGCCGAATGAGGCTCAGTTTCGGGTAAAGTAGTTCGGTAACTCAGGGCAAAGTTGGCGGCATTTGGCACACAAAAGCTCTGTGCATTGTACTGTTTCATTTTTTGCTTTAAGAAAGGAGAAGTAGTCACTACGATGTCGGCCTCGCTCGCGGCTTCTTTCTCTAAGTAATGACCATGCCTAGCCGAATAGGCTTTGATGACTGGGTCGATACAATGATAAATGTACAGTGAAGGCCGAGGTAACCACCGGTGGATACGACCTAAATAAAAATCATGAGAATTCATGAATACGTATTCGGTTAATTGCCGCCACCGAATAAGTCGGCGCAGTGTAGTGGATACCCAGTAGTGATTTAGAGTGCTCAGTAAATTATACAGTTTCCCCGGGGGAAAAGCATTAATGGGTAGGACTATTGGAAGATACAAAATACGTAGTCGCTTTTGCTTAGTCTCCTCGGTGATAAGACCAAAGGGTCCGCCCGCCCAAAACCGCTTCCAAGTCTTTCTCTTCCCTATATTCCTTAGAAAGTCAATCCAGGTATAAGGATGACTCACGTACCAAACCTCCCGATCCTGGGCCAACTCCTTAGCCAATTGGTAGGGAGTAGAAGTGAAGGAATCATCGTGCTTCGGCAACGCTAAAATTATCAGCGGTTTAGGTTCTTGCATGATTATTTGTGGTTTATGATTGCTCCCGGAGCAAGTCGTCGGTGGTATGCTTCAGTTTCTTGGAGCCTAAAACATAGGTATACAAATTACTTCCTTCGGACTTAAGTCGGCGCCAAAAGGCATTGAGAATAGAACCGTCCTTCATAAGCCGTCGGGGGCTGGTCCACACCCGAGCTCGGTAGTCAGCTACCAAATGTATCCGACCAATCTCACTCATCTTTCTCCCCATTCGCCCGTCTTCACCATACACCACATAATTTCCCTTACTCGGATCACTATCAAACGTGCGAGTCAAGGGCATATTAAATCCATCTACTTCCAGGCCCTGCTGGGTGCGGAAACCAAAGTTAAATCCCCGAACATTAATAAACTCTCGCTTTAGTCGACGGATTTGCATCGACATCTCCGCGAAGATTTCGTACATCCCCAAATTTAATCTTCCTTGTCCTTCTTCGGGCACATATGAGTATAATCCGTACACCAATGTAGTATTCTTATTAGCCTCCAGAGGCTGAATCATGGTGTTGATCCAGTGCGGCGGATAAATAGAGTCACCGTCGCAGCAGAGGCTGTATTTACCCCGACTGTTTTGTAATCCCATTAGCCGCGTATGAGCAATTCCCTGCTTCGGTTGATGAATAGTACGTACGTTCATGTAATCCAAAATAGCCTGAGTACCGTCAGTAGAATTATTGTTCACAAACAGCAATTCGGTCGGATACGGTACCTGCATGGCGGAAAAAGAACTCAAAGTCCGCAGTAAGTTTTCCTCCTCGTTCCATACGGGTATACAGATAGTAACCAATGGATTATCTACCTGAAACTTCTTCAGTCCTTCCTTTATCTGCAATAATTCAGTCTCAGGCACTTCCTGCCAATGCTCGTAGGTAAACGTATGCTGACTCAGCCAGTCGGGAATTCGGAATCTTCTAAACATATTTGTAGGGTTTATGCTGCAAGGCGGTTTGATAAATCTCGTAAGTTTTGTCGGCGGTATTTTGCCAGGTATATTGTTTTACCCAGTTTTGTCCACGCTGGGCTAATTCTTTTCGGTACAAGCTATCCTCAATTACTTTAGAAATTCGGTCGGTTAATTCTTCCACATCGTAGCCTACCAAATCTACCCCGCCGCCCGAGACCTCGGCCAAGGCTCCCCCCGGAGTTGAGATTACTGGTAATCCACAAGCCATTCCCTCGAGCGGTGCCATGCCAAACCCTTCGTATTCTGAGGTGTATACCATCAGGTCACCGCTATTGTAAAAGGCGTTCATTTCTTGGTCGGGAATAAAGCCAGTGAAAGTTACGTGTTTTAGTTTCAGCGATTCTGCCAATGCGGGATAAGGCGTTTGTTGAGGATTATTTCCCGCGATGGTTAAGCGAAGAAAATCGTATTTTTCCTGTAAGCGTTGGTAGGCCTTTAGTAATAAATCCAGATTCTTGCGCTTACCTAAACCTCCGCTGTAAACTAATGTAAAGCAGGAGGTGTCTTTAGTAGTTTCTGTAGGAAAGAAGTGATCAAAGTTAATTCCGTTGTGTACCGCAAATACTAACTCGTCGGGATACTGAGCGTGTTCAATAGTATCTTGGCGAGATTGTTCCGAAACTACAATTAGTGGAATCTGGCGCTTCCGAAACCGATTAATCGCCCAGCGGTAGTAATTCAGGTACTTATCGTTAGAGTCGCTCACGTGCAGTAGTGATACATCGTGCATGGTAATAATTGTGGGGGTCTGAGTGAAGTAGGTAGTGGCTAGTCCCGACAAGAACCAGTGGGCGTGTAACAGAGTGTTTCGTTCTCTCAGCATGGCTTTTCGCAGAAACAAAGGAAGAATATAGGGTCGAAGATCGCGTAATGACCGATATCGCGCCTTTTTGATCCAGGGGTATTCCCGGTGAAGCCATTCGTCATTATGATTATCCCGGTAGGGTTTAATCAGCATGGTTTCACCATATTCTTGCATCGCTTTGGCCAGCTCGAGACTGTAGTAGCCAATACCGCAATCTACGTGGTGGTCGGTCACCATCACAATTCGTTCGTTAAGTTTGCTCATGAAGAAACTCGTAAGTAGTCAAACTTATACCCAATACGCTCGGAGTGAATGGAAGACGATAGATTCCACCGTACCCCCGCCCACATGGCCTGTATATTCTTCCAGTCTTGGCGCAGTATCAACTGAAGCGCATTTTTTGGTGCGGCAGCAAGCAGAAAATACAGCCAGAAGAATATCAGGCTACCACCGCGATAATTCCGCCGCATGAAAAGCAAGCGATTTCGCGTCATAAAGTACATTTTTAGTTCACCAATTTTTCCAACTGACATGGATTCCTTGTGGTAGATGCGTACCTCGCGTAGAATAGCAATTTGGTAACCCGCCCGACGAATCATTTCCGCCCAATCGTGCTCTTCGTAGTACAGAAAAAAGTGCTCGGGCATTATCCCCACTTCTTCTACTATCCGGCGGGGAATCATCATCGCTGCCCCGTGGGGAAAGAAGGTTTTCACCAGGCTTTGGGCTGATTCAGGTTCGGTAAGGCATTTATTCCGACCAGTTACCCGGTTCATTTTGGTAAATCCGGTGTACTGTATAACGTCGGGTTGATCGAAGTAGCGAATTTCTGGGCACAGAATTCCGATTTGCTGATTTTCCTTCAGCACAGTAGCTAGTGGAGTAATAATGTCTTGCCGTAACTCAGTATCGTTATTGATAAAGAAAAAATAATCGCCCGTAGCGTGCTGGATACCTAGATTATTTCCCCCAGCAAACCCTAAGTTTTTCTCACTACGCACAAAAACGATCCACGGATACTGAGTGGTTAGTACCGACTTTGCACTGATGCGGGAGCCATTATCGATGACAATTACTTCCACCCAGCGATGCAAGTCCAACGCCTCTAGCGAAGCCAGTAGCTGAAGGGTTATCTCCGGATTATTATAGTCTACCGTAATAATTGATACTTTCATAGCTATGCTTTTGCTTTGCGCTGAGCTTTATCCCACACTACCGATTGTTGCCCCTTCCACAGCCGCCAAGCCCCACGGTATACCGCGAGATTCATCATGCTGAAGTACAATGGTATATACAACGCTTTAACTGACACCTCCTTCTTCTCAAAGCGATAACCTACGTAGGCCAAGCCGTAGAACAGCAGTTGCGCACCGAGTAATACTTGGCCTACCGGGTCATTTTGTACGGCTAAAATGCCCGAGACAATCAAGAATATCAATAATGCTAGCGGTGCCAACGTCCAGCGCAGCACCCGGTGGGAGACGTACTGAAATGTTAGTACTGGGTTAGGATAAGGAATCAGCAGACGAGCCAACCGGATGATTGCCTGAATGCCGCCCGCAGCAATCCGTACTTTTCGCTTCATTTCCTCCTGAATAGAAGCGGAGGAGTCCTCCGTGGCATAAGCTTCTTTCTCATAAGCTACCCGGTATCCTCGTTGGGCAATACGCAAGGTCATATAGAAATCTTCAATCAGCGTATCTTTTTGTACTGGTTCGTACAATTCCGTACGAATGGCAAATAGCTCTCCCGCTGCTCCTACTACCGAGTGTAGTTCATAATCCCACTGCTTCAGGGTAGATTCATATTTCCAATAAATACTTTCGCCCGCGGCACTAGCGTCGTCTTTGTCAGACTGCCTGATTCTTTTCTCTCCGGCTACTCCCCCTACCTGAGGATCAGCAAAGTGCCGCACCATATTTTTAATTGCCTCGGGATTTAGATAAGTATTTGCGTCAGTATAGACAGTAATTGGGCTTTTTACCAGGGGCATAATTCGCTCTACAGCAGCAATTTTCCCTTGTCGTTGCGGCTGATGCTCGAGCTGAATTTGCGGGTACTGACGGATAATATTCACTGTCCGATCATCCGAGCCATCGGTCACAAATAGTAGTTTGAGCTTTTCGTCAGGATAGTCTAGTTGGAGCGAATTGAGAATTTTATCCTCTACATATGTTTCTTCATTATAGGCAGCTACTACCAGCGTCGCTTCCGGCCAATCTTGTACTGAAGTAGTTACCGTTTTCCGAAAAACACGTTTAACTACCACCAAGCTATACAGTGATAATCCGTAACCGATATAGCTATAAAATAGTAGAAGAAAGGTGCCTAGTAATACTAGATACAGTATCTCCATACTAGATCAATCTTAAATCATAATTACATAAGTGAGCTGCAATATATAAGCCATATTTCTAACATTTGTGATTATTCTACTCTATTGCTTACGTATGGATTTTTAGTAGCTATATCATTCAGAATTTTTGTCTATTTGACTCGCTCGAATAACTAGATGGTACAAAAGATAGGCCTTAAAGCTGTTTAATACGTAGTTTAGCGATTTTAAAAACTTAAAATAAATGATGTCAATGGTAGATAGTGGGTATTTTAACTCAGGTGTAGCTCTTAAGATAGAAAGACAACTTAATCCTTTTTATTAGTAGCAGCAGATGATATTCTTGCTTTCATTATTCCTCCGTTAGCTCGAATCGAGCACCTGTTTACAATTAGCATTCGTATTGTATATAGGCATAATTTAGATGTAGCCATACCCCATTGAAAACATAATGGATTATTTAAGTAAAGCTGTGGTCCTTGAACCAGTAAGCGTTTACTAAATACGTATTGATTACCACGAAGCGAGTTTTCACACTTTGAAAAATAAGCAATCTAAGCTCACTAAATGAGAATGTATCTGATAATATTCACTTACATCACATATTTAATCAATATTGCTCAGGTAATATATTGACAACTTTAGAAAAGGTCTTCACAGTTAATATTTCTATTTTGCTTAATACTTGATTATATCCACCCAAATTATGTCTCAAGCAGAACATTATCTCCAGCAGGAGCTATACGAGCAGATCAAATCTCATTCTGACATATTTGAGTTTATTCAAAAGTCCGCCATAGATGGCTTATGGTACTGGGATCTAGAACAGCCCCAGCACGAATGGATGAGTCCTGATTTCTGGATAACACTGGGTTATAACCCGGCAGATATGCCTCACCGGGCCGATGCGTGGCAAAATATTATTTTTCCAGAAGACCTGAAATCAGCATCCGAACGCTTATCGCAACACCTTGCTGACCCCAATATTCCTTATGACCAAGTGGTTCGTTATCGCCATAAAAAAGGACATACTGTATGGGTTCGGTGCCGGGGCATCGCCATCCGCAATGAAAAAGGTGAACCTACGCGAATGTTAGGTGCGCACGTAGACCTTACTTCTCTGAAGGAAAAGGAAGGCGAGTTGCAAATCATGGTGCAAGAATTAGATGCGTCAAAGCAAGAGCTACAGTCTTTTTTAGATGGGGCTAACGACCTGATCCAAAGTATAACCCCTCAAGGGAATTATACATATGTTAACCAAGCTTGGTGCCGGGTATTAGGCTATACTGCCGAGGAAGCCCGTAGTCTTAATGTCTTGGATGTAATCGATCCCAGTTACCATACGCACTGCAAAGCCTTATTTGAGCAACTATTTCAAACAAAGCAGCCTATATCGACTGAGGTTCTTTTCCGAAGCAAATCGGGTGCACCTATTTACGTTGAGGGGCATATTAGTAGTCATGCTATTACCAATGACCAAATAATTACTCGAGGAATTTTTCGAGACATAACTCAAAGAAAGATAGCTGAGGACGAACTAAAGAGAACAAAAAAATTTTTAGAACAGACCAGTGCAGTAGCCGGGGTGGGTGGTTGGGAGGTAGATTTAATCCAGAATACAGTATTTTGGACGCAAACTACCCGAGATATTCATGAAGTAGACCCAGATTTCGTACCTGATCTAGTGAGTGGATTTATTTTTTACAAGGAGGGGTACAGCCGGGAGACCATTCAGAAGGTAGTAAATCAAGCTATTGAAACTGGTGAGCCTTTCGATGTAGAATTGCGAATTATCACGGCGAGAGGAAACCAGCGTTGGGTACGAGCAGTAGGTAGGGCAGAATTCCAAGATAACACCTGTGTCCGACTGTACGGAACCTTCCAGGATATTGATGATCAGAAGAAAAAAGAAACGCAACGGAAGCTCCTAGAGTCAGTAGTAACGCACGCCAAGGATGCGGTTATTATTACTGAAGCCACTCACGCAGACCCCTCTATTTCCCCCATTATTTACGTAAATCAGGCCTTTTGCCAGATGACCGGATACTGTGAAGAAGAGGTGATTGGTCAATCTCCTCTCATCTTACAAGGACCAGCGACCGATCGCGAGGGGTTAGCCCGTATTCAGCGAGCCCTTACTGAAGGCAGACCCATTGAAATAGATCTAGTCAATTACAAAAAAGATGGCGAGCAATTTTGGTCTAACTTTTCAGTAGTACCAGTTTCCCACGTGCTGGATGCTACTTCGGCTAACAGCACTTGCTCACAGGAGAAACAAACCTACTGGGTGACTATACAACGAGATATTACCGAGCAAAAACTCTCAGAAGAAAACTTACGACAAGCTATGACCGACGCCCAAACCGCTAGTGTAGCTAAGTCTGAGTTCCTGGCAAATATGAGTCATGAAATTCGTACGCCACTGAACGGCGTTATCGGTTTTACTGATCTGCTATTAAAAACTCAGCTAGATGAGGATCAAGCACAATATATGCAGGCCGTTCATCATTCTGCCAATGCACTGTTAGGCCTTATTAATGATATTCTGGATTTCTCTAAAATTGAAGCCGGTAAGCTAGAGCTATCCGAAGAAAAATGTCATTTGTGGGATTTACTAGCGCAAGTTAGTAATATTATCAAGCATAAGGTAGAAGAAAAAAATCTAGAATTGCTGCTAAATATCGCCCCCGATTTACCTCAGTTTGTATGGGTCGACCCCGTTAGGCTGCGTCAGATACTAATCAACCTTTTGGGCAATGCTGTGAAATTTACTGAAATAGGAGAAATAGAAATCTCCGTAAAACCAATTACCCCATCAACATCCAGTAATGACGAACTAAGCTACTTGGAGTTCTCAGTGAGAGATACCGGTATTGGCGTTAAGAAAGACCGGCAGCATACAATCTTCAATGCCTTCGATCAGGAAGATGCTTCTACCACTCGTAAATACGGTGGAACTGGATTAGGGCTGACTATCTCCAATCAATTATTATCGTTGATGGGGACAAAAATGGAGTTAGAAAGTGAGCCAGGTAAGGGTAGCAGATTTTTCTTTAAGCTTCGGCTTAAAACTGAAACTGGTGATCAACAGACACTAGAGACCCAGAAAAATATTCAACACGTACTTATCGTCGATGATCATCCTAAAAATTGTCAAATCATTCATGACATGCTAGCGTCCTCCAATATAACTTCCGATACGGCTGAAAATGGGCTAGCGGCACTAAAAAAGCTGGAGCAAAACAGCTATGATCTACTCATTCTAGACTACTATATGCCATACATGAATGGTTCTCAGGTGGTACGAGAAATCAGAGAAACACTAAAAATAAATAGTCGGGAATTACCCATCTTATTGCTACACAGTGGTGCCGAAGATAAAGAAGTAAACCCGCTAATTCATCCGGCAGGAATACAGAAAGTGATCAGCAAGCCGATCACCCTGCAACATCTTACCAATGCAATAACCAATATTGGTTCATTAAATGAACCACAGTTGGTGCAGGTTGCGCCCTCCAACGTTATCACACAACAAGAGATCACCATTTTACTGGTGGATGACAACTCAGTAAATCGCAAGTTAGCTAAAACAATGCTACGTCAGATTCTACCGAATGCAACTGTTACGGAGGCTGAAGATGGGTTAGATGCTGTTCAGAGCTTCCAGCAGCATTTGCCAGATATTGTTCTGATGGATATTCAGATGCCTAAAATGAGTGGATACGAAGCGAGCAGAAAAATCCGAGAAATAGACAAAGAAGGTCAGACAACCATTATTGCCCTAACTGCCGGGGCAGTTAAAGGTGAACGTGAGCGTTGCCTTGAAGCAGGCATGGACGATTATTTGAGCAAGCCCTTTGTGCTTGATACTCTGCGAAATAAACTATATCCGTGGATTGAGAATGGTGAACTAAAAAATGAGCCTGTAATTGAAAGCTCAGAGCATTTGCCATCACACTTTGATCTTGAGAAGTGTAAGATCGCTCTGGATATTGATGATGAAACAATTATAGCGGAGTTGCTTAATGATTTTTTTAAGCAGTTAGATGAAGATCTACCCCTACTGCATACGGCACTTCAAAATACTGATCTCAATACCATAAACAAAATAGGTCATAAGCATAAATCCAGCTCTAGAATGCTTAATATCAATACTTTAGGTGTTCTAATGAGAGATTTAGAAAATCTAAAAGTTTTTGATCAGAGAATAATAGAAGAGCTAATGCAGCAAATTGAGCAGGAAATTTTCCAAGTCCGGGTATCAGTTGTTGATATGCTAGAGAAGCATAAAACTACTGATTCTACTAGAATCCCTCAGACGTAAATATTAGTAATAAAAAAGGGGGAAATATAAACACAAGGTATTAATTATCAGGGTAGAACTAGGGGGCTAACTTTCCGAGTCGGACAGCTGGGGTGGGTCCGCTGATTCGGCAAAGCCTAAAGGAATTAAACCATTAATGATTAAATTTTCTGCTATGACGAAAGTGTTGATAACAGGTGCTAACGGATTATTAGGACAAAAATTACTAGCGTTGCTTCACACTAATGAGAACTTTCAGGTGATAGCCACATCTCTAGGGAAAAGAAGATTTTCAGTAAAAAATGCGCGAGTTAAATATTATTCACTAGATATTACACAGCGTAATGATGTTTTTAACATTATAAACCTAGTTAAGCCTGATATTATTATTCATACGGCGGCCATGACCAATGTAGACCAGTGTGAGCGACAGCAAGATACTTGTTGGGAAATAAATGTTCAGAGCGTAGTCCACTTGCTGCATGCGGCTGAGAGCTGTCATAGCTTTTTTGTACATCTTTCTACTGATTTTATTTTCGCCGGAGAGCATCACTATCTGGATGAGGAAGCAACTCCTAACCCAATTAATTTTTATGGTAAGTCTAAATTACAGGCGGAATATTTCGTACAACAGAGTCAGGTGAAATACGCAATATTACGTACTGCCCTCGTATATGGCGTGGTGCCCGGTATGAGCCGATCCAATATCGTACTCTGGGTGAAGAATAGTCTAGAGGCCCAAAAGCCTATTAAGGTAGTGGATGATCAGTACCGTACTCCTACCCTGGCTGAAGATTTGGCGATGGGCTGCCACTTCGTGGCCAACCAACAAGCGGAGGGAATTTACAATATATCAGGCGGGGAAGTACTAACCCCTTATCAAATCGCCTTACAGGTAGCTGAGATTTTTGGGCTTAGCCAATCACTCATATCTCGTACAGATTCTACGAAGTTTTTTCAGCTGGCTCCAAGGCCACCCGAAACCAAGTTGGTCATTGGCAAAGCACAATCTGAGTTAGGCTTTCAACCTCACTCTTTTCGGCAAGGGCTACTACTTCTTGAAAAGCAAATCCCAACTCTTTCAGAATTCGTTAGGTATTAGGTAACCGTGAGAAGTATGAATTCTTTTGAATAAGCAACTGGTCGTCAGTATTTTGCAAGTTGAACAACATAAAATCGTTAGGCTAGATGACGATGGAAGCGGAACCGAAATAAAACCACTTTATTGTAGCCCCTGACTCTTCAAGGCAAATAGAGAGGGGCTAAACGCTTTGGACAGCATTTAAAAGCTCACCTTCTTCGGTGTAATACAAAGTAATTGCGCTACTTTCATCTTCCATGAGCAATTCGTAAAGAACAATAGAAGAAGAAACAGTACTATTAATCTGCAAACGGCGCAGATCCCGCTTGTTCAGTACCCGCGCCCGGGTTATAGTTAAATGCTGGTAATCTCCTTGGTCTAGCGCATACAAAATGCTTTGGGGTAGCTCCATTTCCATAATGATGGCGGGCTCATCAGCAGGCTCACGAATAAACATCTCCTGATTTTCCTGCATTTCTTCCATCCACATCTCATCTTGGGCATGAGTAGCACTCCAAGAGATCACACTAAGGGCGATGATTGTCAATAACTTTCTCATAGCTGATAATTTTTCGCTTAAATATTACAAAGAATCATACCATAGCTTTTCACGCATAAATCACTGATAACTAAAGCTTTACATATATAACTATTCTGATAATTAATTTATATCGAGGATCGGATAAACAAGTTGGGGAATAATTCCCCACTTTAGGGCAGAAATTCATTTTATACCCTCCACAGTTAGCCATTTTCTTACATGCGCTCTAGTACGCCGAAATAGCATCACATCTGAAACATCCTCCAATTATTAAGGCAAAAAAGAAAGATATTTGCCCACAACGTCTATCTGATTGATTGTCTGATACAGGCCACCAACAAACAAAAAACTGGTACAACTTCACATGGTAAATTTCGTACCCATACCTAGTACAAATTAACATAAACAACTATACGACTTATGGAATTACGACTTGGTGATACCGCCCCAAACTTTCAGGCTCAGACCAGTGAAGGTGAAATTGATTTTTACGAGTACTTAGGCAACGGTTGGGGAGTCTTATTCTCCCACCCGGCTGATTATACTCCGGTGTGCACCACAGAACTGGGCCGTACCGCGCAATTAAAAGATGAGTTTGCTAAACGCAACACCAAGGTTATAGCAATTAGTGTTGATGGCCTAGATTCGCACCAAGGCTGGATTAACGATATTAACGAAACCCAGAATACTACCGTTAATTTCCCGCTGATTGCTGACCCGAACCGAGAAATTGCCAACCTGTACGGTATGCTTCACCCCAATGCTTCCGACAATATGACCGTGCGCTCAGTATTCATTATTAGCCCGGATAAAAAAATCAAACTGATGTTGACTTATCCAGCATCTACCGGACGGAATTTCAACGAAATACTTCGGGTGATTGACTCCCTACAACTGACAGCTAACTACAGTGTGGCAACTCCCGCCGACTGGAAAGAAGGCGGCGATGTAGTAATTGCCCCATCAATCGCCGATGATGAGATTCCCGAACGTTTCCCGAAGGGTCACACCAAGGTTAAGCCTTACTTGAGAACTACTCCACAACCGAATAAGTAAATACGGAAAACAGGAGAAAGGAGAAGGGAAAACGGAATATGGAAAAGTATGTATCGCTTAATCCGTTTGCCCTTTTCCGTACCGCGCGGCGGCGGCTCCCTTCTCCATGAGCTCATAGCAAATAATAAATATGAAACAAGTAACACTTGGCTCGGGATGCTTCTGGTGTACCGAAGCCGTTTTTCAGGATGTAGCAGGAGTAAGTTCGGTAGTATCAGGCTACTCAGGCGGACATATAAAAAACCCAGCTTACCGAGAGGTATGCAGTGGCCGTACCGGGCACGCTGAAGTAGTGCAGATTACGTATGACCCCTCGGTAATCTCTTACGACGAACTGCTGGAAATATTCTGGAAGACCCATGATCCTACTACTTTGAACCGACAGGGGGCCGACGTAGGTACCCAGTACCGTTCCGTCGTATTTTACCACGACGAAGAACAAAAACAGTTAGCTGAAGCCTACAAGCAAAAGCTTAACGAGTCGGGAGCATTTACTGACCCTATTGTGACGGAAATTAGCCCACTGGATACTTTTTATCCGGCCGAGGATTATCATCAGAATTACTATAAGAATAATCCCGAACAGGGCTACTGTTCGTTTGTGATTCGTCCGAAGGTAGATAAGTTCAAGCAAGTATTTAGCGAAAAGCTCAAAACAGCGTAGCTGTACAATTAACCTTCTTCGGAACCACTCGAAAGGTTCTGAAGAAGTACTTAGGTCTATCCTGTTGTAAAATCCCTCTCCAAGGCTGCCCTGAGTGTTTCCGGCTTCTGGCCAGTGAGCTTTTCTACGTTATGGGTAGTTTCTTCTACCTTTCCGTTTTTTATCAAACCGTAGATAAGTAGCATATAATCTGCTAAAAAGTCGGGTGCGCCCGCTTGAGACAATGCACTGCGGTAGGTGGCCTGATCGGGGTTGGCATACTCAACTTTTTCACCTCGTATTTCCGAAAGCATATCGGCCACCTCAAAGTGGGTGTACGTTTGTTCGCCAGTAAGTACGTAGGTTTGATGCTGGTACTCGTCTGCCGTCAGTAGTATGGCTACTACTTTTCCAATATCGTGAGTAGAGATAAACCCCGTTTTCCCCTCCCCCGCTGGGCTAAAGATGATCTTGCGCTGCTCAATATTCTCCCCTTCGTAGTTTTTGAAATTTTGCATAAAAAAGCCTGGCTGCACTATCCGCCAGTCTAACGCGGTCTGCTTCAGCTTATCTTCCATTTGCTGGTGAAACGGTAGCTCGGGCAAATCGTCCATACCATAGGCCGAGAGGTACACCACCCGATTTGATTTATTTTCAATTAGATAGTCGGCAAAGGGTGAGAGAAGCGTATACAAATCGGGGTAAGCCGATGGCCCCAGCAGAAATACGCCATCTGCTCCATCAGCTTCTTGAAAGGTGCTGGCATTCTCAAAGTCAAAATGTACCGCTTCTACTGAATTGCCAAATTGCTCCTGACTACGCCCGGGATGACGGTTACCCGCTTTTACCTGATGACCGTTTTCCAGAAGCGACTGCACTACTTGTTTACCTACGGAGCCCGTAGCTCCGGTAATAAAAAATATTGCCATGATATAATTGCGTTTGTGTTAAATATTTGTGTTAATTTGTAGCTTTACACACCTTTTTGCAAGTAGGCACTAATAAGTAGTATAGTATGGAAAAAGTAACTATTGCTGATAATCAGCCCGTTGTAGCTGAAGAAAAAATGGTCATTCTTAAAGATTCTCAGGTTACAGTTAGTCCCTGCCCAGTATTAACTACTCTAGCAGTGATTGGCGGTAAGTGGAAACCCGCTATTTTGTGGGAACTACATCAATACCAATTACGACGTTTTGGCGAGCTGAAACGCTCAATGCCTGATATTACCCAAAAAATGCTAACCCAGCAGTTGCGTGAGCTAGAGACCGACGGTATTATTCATCGGAAAGTATACGCCGAAGTGCCTCCCCGAGTGGAATATAGTATTACTGAGTATGGTCAGACACTTATCCCAATTTTACACGAGATGGCCCAGTGGGGCTGGGCGCACCGAACGGGACAGATGGATTAAAGGCCTGGCTAACTACCCACACTTAGAGGCAATAAGCTTATTGGCGAGTTTAGTTTGTACCTCTTTAACTTTCTGAATAGACTTTTCTGTCTCTTTTTGAGTAACTTGTCGAGAAGCCTCACCAAGCTTTTCATTAATTTACAGTATGAAGCAACCCCGTTCTTTTTACAGGTTTCTTTTAGTTCCAACGCTATTTACTTTGTTATGGAGCTGTAATTCTTGTGACCAGAAATTTGTATTTGACGCGCCCTCACTTGTAGGTAAGTCACCCACCGAAGTAACCGAGATACTAGGGAAACCCGATACAATATTCAACCGGACTTTTTTTGGTAAGCAGTATTTTATTCAGTACTATGATGAGTATGGGGTAGAGGTGAGACACTACCAAGGTACCATTAAAGGAATTATTATCAATGAGCCTTATCCACTTGAGTTTAAACCAGAAACAATCTCTAAGTTCGGTATTGACTACGTAGAACCCACAAAGTACGATTCGTCGGCTATGATTATGTGGAAAAATATTGAAGGGTTTAAGGTAATCAACTTCTACCTAAGAGGGGTTAAAAAGCCTGATTCCGTCAGACACAGCTACCATATCTACTTTAATATGGATACTACTCAAACCAAATAAGAAGGCACCAATTAAGATGCCTTTTTGCTCAATATTGTCTCTACCACCTACTCTACTAGGTAAGTAAAGCTGATAGAAAAATCACGCCCCATAGTGTATTGGTCGAAAATAAACTCTTCGCCTTTAAAGTCTATGGTTTCTTCGTACTTAGGGTTAAGCAAGTTATTGGCACGAGCTCGAACGCTCCAGCGATCGTTAAGCTGCTTTTTAATGCTCAAGTTCAGTTCGGGGCGAGGCTGCTCGAATACAAACGGCAGGGCAGTGGTAAAATACGCTAGACGGGCTCCAAACACATTGAAGACAGCATTACCTGACCATCCGGTCTCAAAATTATTATAGTCTAAATTAGCGTTTACTACGTAGGGTGATTGGCCATACATCACACGAGTATCGGAGGCGTTAGGGTCAAATTGCCGAATAGCAAATAGTTCGTCTTCCTCTAGGCTTACTTGCGAAAATACGTAAGTAAAGTTTACTCCCGCTCTAAAGTTATCTAAAGCAGGGGAAATAAAATTTAAGCGTTTTCTTACTTCAAGTTCGGCTCCTACTACTTGCGCCTGGTCTACGTTTTCGTACTTATACTCAGGAGTTCGTCCCCCTGCGTTCGGGTTAATAGTGTTCTCAATTGGATTATCAAACCGCTTATAAAAGGCGCTGGCACTTAGGTACTCATCGCGGTTAGGGTACATCTCCCAACGTAAGTCAAAGTTATCAATCAGAGTACGTTCCAATTCTGCGTTACCAATCTGGTTAAAGTCACCGTAGAAAGCGAAGGTTACCAGCGGGGCAAACTCTCGGAAGGTAGGCCGAGCCACGGTGCGTCCGTAAGATGCCCGTAGATTCATGTTTTCTATCAACTCATAAGTAAAGTTTAAAGCCGGTAGAATATCGTTTGTTTCTAACTCTCCAGTAGTGCCATCAAATGCCTCTAACGACATATCGGTTCGCTCAAACCTGGCTCCACCTACTATTCTTAACTTCTCAGTCACGGGGGCATCTATCATTAGATACCCTGCATAAACTGCTTGCTGAGCATCATAATTATTACCCGGCTGAGTTGACTCCTCTATATAAACAGGTAGGCGATTACCTTCACTGTCAAACCCTATCTGATCATCCGTAAGTCGGTCATCTACTGGTCCAGTGTAGCTAAGAAAGTCAACGGTATAAATAAATCTACGCTCACGGAAAGATCGATCCCGCTCGGTATAGGCTCCGCCAAATTTTATTTTTGCTTCCCGACCATCAGCAATACTCACTGGCAAAGTCAAGTTTAAACGGCTATCCCAGTTGGTCTCCTCCATATTTCGGAAGTATCTACCGGGACGATTAAGGTTGGGAAGAATAGTTGATTGTTCGCCATTACCATTGATTCTGATACTGTTCTGCAAGAAGCGTAGATCGGGTTCATCAAGATACGTATCAGTGTAAGATGACTGCCACTCAATTTTTAGGTTATTCAGTCCGGTTATATTGTGTTCCCCTTTCAGTAAGCCATTGGCTAATCCTCGTTCGGTAAACGCAAGAGCTCGGTTCTGAAAGAGTAACGTTGAATCAGGGCGAGTACGTAAACTAAAGCCTTCTTGAAAACGGGCGACATCAGTTGAAGCCTGATTGTACATAACATTTAGACTTATCTTACTATTATCGCTAGGCTTATACGATAGGTTTAAAAGACCACCTGCATTTACTTCTTCAGTGGAAGCCGCGTCATCGGAAGCGGTAATGATACTTCCCCGAATTGATGTAGCGTTACTGGGTACCCCTTCGTAACGGTTTACTTGACCATCATTGTAGTAGTCAAAGCTTCTGCGATAAGTAAGGCCCAAAACAAACCCTAGCGGCCTTCCTAAAAACTCCTTTTGATTGCCCAATGAAAAGCTCATACTATGATTGACTGGTGGCGCGCTCCGGGTAGGAGTGAACTGATTTCCCTCAAAGGACCTACCCGCCTCATTCACTGCTGCTGGTGACACGTCACGTTGAACTGGGGTAGGAAACGTTTCATTGGTGTACTGCCCTATAATACCGGGCAACTCCCGGGTTCCGTTGTCTAGCCCAACCCAGTCAAGGCTGCCTCCCTCATAAGTCAAATAGTCACTATTGAAAGTCGACTGGCTATTAATACCGGCTGATCCTGAAACTTGTAGGGTAAAACGATCAGGGAAATCCTTGGTAGTCACATTAACCAAACCACCAGAAAATTCTCCGGTAAGATCAGGGGTAAAAGTTTTGTAAACGATGATGTTATCAATCATATTGCTCGGAAACATATCGAGCTGTACTGAATTACGGTTAGGATCTAAGCCAGGAATATCAGCTCCGTTTAGTACCGATTTACTGTAGCGATCTCCTAAGCCCCGCACGTATACGTACTTACCTCCTTCTACGGTAACTCCCGTAACTCGCTGCACTGCTGCCGCAGCATTGTTGTCTCCGTTACGAGAGAACATATCGGCTGAGATAGCATCCATCACAGCGGGTGACTTTCGCTGAACTGTGAGTAGAGCCGATTCACTGTTACGGATCACTTCAGCAGTAACTATCACTTCTTCTAGTTGTGCAGTCTCAGTAGCTAACTTTACCTCAAAGGCATTTACCTCGTCAGCACCTACTTCAATACCTTCAATAGTTTTAGGTTGATAGGATACGTAAGAAACTTGAATGTTGTAAATTCCAGGATCTAGATCTCCAATGGCTCCTTTGCCATCTAAATCGGTAACGCTACCTTGAGTAGTACCAGCAATGACAACCGTTGCTCCGATTAAAGCTTCTCCAGTCTCCTCATCAAACACTGAAACCCGAATAGTTCCGGTTTGGGCTACTGCATTTCCGAAAGTAGCCAAAAACAATAAAAGCGACATAAGTCGACCTACAGTATTTGTTTTAATCATAGTTTGGTGATTTTTCACGCAGCAAGTTATAAAAATAAAAGTAGGTCAACACGTAGTTGACCTACTTTCTAAGCATTACTGCCTACTTTTTATAAAGATTATTGACTAATAATTGCCCAAGCTTTTGTCCAGTTAGCAAAGTATGGCGAAGCAGCAGCAGGATCAACTGCACCTTTATAATTCAGCGCATCTAACCCTTCAGGTAAGGTAGCTAAATCAGTAGTTATTGCATCACCAGAAGGGGTGAATTTAGTAGCTCCAGTACCAAAAGCCGGATCAACTATAGAATTATTATCTGCTATTGCTGTTTCGAGCGCAGTTTCTGCATCTGCAGTGGATTCGTTTTGAACCTCAAAGGCGTCAGCTAAGTTAGCGGGATCAGTCACTCCATTAATGTTGAAGAATATGTTACCACTGATTACCAATTCTCCCTCATTGAAACGTTCAAACGAGCTTCCTACTACATCGTCTGCTGTACCTCCAATATCCGTTCTGCGCTCAACTGCGAAAGGTGCATCATGGTTGATGGCAATACTGTTATAAATGCTAGCGCCTGAGTTGTCACGAATGTTAACCGCGTTGGTCAAATCGTTATCACCTTCATCGTAAAACAAAGTAAGGTTGGCAAAATTAGGCAGAGAGAATGGCTCTGCTGATTCATTAGCACCTACCCCACCATCAAGTTCCATCGCACTAGGGTCATCACTACGTAGTGTGGGGCTAGTGTGCCATACAATAGCTTTCTGAACATTACCGCGATAGCCTTCGTCAGTGTCAATACCATCGTCACCACAGTAAGCAACAAATAGATTGCTAGCATTTACCGTGCCTCCAAAGAACTCAATCCCATCGTCTAAGTTGGCCCACACTTCAACATGATTGATAGTAGTACCCGTACCTACTGAACCTAACGTTAGCCCGTTAAGCTCATTCTCTTCACCAAGTAAGCTACCTCCGTGGCGAATAGATACATATGTGAATGTTCCTGAATTATCGGCATCGTCAGTACCACCGTAAGTTCCACGAGCATCCTCAGTAGGAATTCCCTCTACGGCTTTCTCCCCTCCAGAGTCATTATTGTTACTACTAGCATTACCCAGTATAACTACTCCACCCCACAAGCCTTGGGCATCGTCAGCCACTGAACCCATCAAGTCATCAGATAAAGCAGTAAAGATAATGGGGTTAGCGGCTGTACCAGCAGCATTAATCGTACCGCCTCGAGCTACTACTAGCGCGCTAGCATCGCCGCCTTGTCCAGGATTTCCCTTAATTACCGTTCCTGCTTCAATAGTTAAGGTTTGTCCATCATTAACGAATACTAGACCATCTAAGATATAAGTATTATTAGCTGTCCAGGTAACGTCTCCTACACCCTCAGCTGAACCAGTTATTGTAATTTCCTCACCAGGTGCTTCTATTTCAGGAAGATTAATTACCGAATCAATAATGTGAACCACACCATTATCAACAGTGATGTCAGCTTGTACCACTTGAGCACCATTGACAAATACATTTTCGCCCTCAACTGAAACGCCAATTTTGCTCATACCAACAGTTTCCAAAGAGTCAGTAGAAGCAATAACTGCGGCAGCGTCTAAAGAACCCGATACTACGTGAGATTGTAATATCTCCGAAAGACCATCAGTACCTACTACATCAATAACACCTTGCAGACCTTCCACTTCCAGTGCTTCAATCAACTCAGTAAAAGCAGCATTATTAGGTGCAAATAGGGTAAACGGCCCGTCACCACCAAGAACAGTCGCTAAATCACCATCCGCAGCCAATACCGCTGCTTCCAATGAGCTTAGGTCTTCCAAGGCAACTACAGTGTCAGTCACAGTCGTAATGCCTGGAGTGGTAGTAACTTCTGTTACTTCAAAATTGGAACCAGCAGAAGTTTCACCATTGGCAGTAACCGTTACACTTACGGTTCCAGAAGAGAGTCCGGTAGGAACAGTTGTGGTAATAGAAGTAGCCGTGGAACTTCCCACAGTAGCCGAAGTACCTCCAAAGCTTACAGTGGGAGCGTCGCCAAAGTTAGTACCAGCGATGGTTACCGAAGTACCTACCGGGCCACTATTAGGGGTGATTGAACTGATAGTAGGAGCTACTGGATCTGGATCACCATTGTCGTCATCATCACAGGCAATAAAAAGTGTCGCAAAAAGTCCCAGCATCGCTAGGAGCGAGAAAGATAATTTCTTCATACGTAAGTCAGATTAATTAAAGAGTTTCGTAGTAGATTCATGAATTATCCTGCAAAACTGATCATTGTATATTAATCTGTGGAGAACCTAATGTTAATTAATTATTAACAAAGTTACATTAATGTTATCGAATTGTTAAGAATAAGAAGTGCAACGCGATTTAGTAACTATTATACTAGACAGTAGGTTGGTGTGCTCTGCTTAATGATGAATGATTGATGCCACCGTGCGACGGTCGCCATGGCGCGGATTAATGACCAATCAAGTACACGATCTTCTCATAGTAAAAGGGTGTTTTTTAGATATTCAGGCTAAAATACTGAATGAAGATACGTGCTTAGAATCTAAAAGTAAGTCACATTAATCATTGCTCACTATTCATTAGTCATCATTGATTAATTGGCACTTTCTGCAAGATGGTTTTAATGATATCGCTAGTTTTCACTCCATCCGCTTCGGCTTCATAGTTAAGCAGAATACGGTGGTTAAACACATCATTAGCTACTTCTTTAATATCTTCGGGCAGTACGTAATCCCGCTGGCTGAAGAAAGCAATCGCTTTGGCAGCAATGTTGAGGTTGATACTAGCCCGAGGTGATACCCCGAATTGAATGTAGTTGGCAACATCGGCCATCCCGTAAGTTTCGGGGTTGCGGGTAGCGAAGACTAATTCTACAATGTACTTCTCCAGCGATTCGGAAATACTTACTGCATTGATTTCGTTTCTTATGGAAAAAATGTCATCTTTAGTGAGGACGGAAGCTACTTCGCCACTAAACGAGAGGTTTGCCATGCGCCGCATTACTTCCAGTTCATTTTCTTTGGTTGGATAATCTACGTACACCTTCATCATAAAGCGATCTACCTGGGCTTCGGGCAACGGATAGGTTCCCTCTTGGTCTACCGGGTTTTGGGTGGCTAATACCAAAAACGGGCGATCTAAGGGGTAAGTAGTTTCACCAATGGTTACCTGCTTTTCCTGCATAGCTTCCAATAACGCTGACTGTACTTTAGCCGGGGAACGGTTCACCTCATCGGCTAGGATCAGATTGGCGAAGATGGGTCCTTTTTTCACCTCAAAGTTAGCGTTCTGCTGATTGTAGATCATCGTCCCGATTAAATCTGCCGGAAGCAGGTCGGGGGTAAACTGAATGCGTTTGAAGTCTAAGTGCAGCACCTGGGCTAAGGTATTGACAGTCAGTGTTTTGGCTAAGCCAGGAACTCCTTCTAACAAAATATGCCCGTTCGTAAATAACCCAATTAATAGTCGGTTAACCATATATTGCTGACCAACTACTACTTTGCCCACCTCGTGGAAGACCTGCTGAATTTTATCCTGATGTTGTTTCTTTACCGATTCATCAATTACTTGATCCATGAAAATTAAAAATTACAAATTGAAAAATTGCAAATTGTTTTTTAGTCCACAGTCCATGGACAACAGTCAACAGTTTCTTTCCATTATCAATTATACATTGTTCATTGTACATTGCTAACTGCCCTATCTGTTTTTTGCTGACGGGTTGATACTAAATCAATGGCTAAAACCACCCCAGCCCCAATTATCATAAATAGTACAGCCTGACCAAGATGTGAATCTCCGATAATCTGTTCGTAAGTACTAGGTAACACATTCTCGGTAATGAACGGCACTTCCTCGCCTTTGCTGTTGGTTCGGGTAGAAACTACTTCCTTCCAGGGCCAAATTTTATTGAGAGACCCAATCATAAACCCCGCCAGCAAGGCCACCGCCGTATCATAGTAACGATCTAATAGCCAAGATATTAAACGGGCAAAACTAAGTAGTCCAACTACGCAACCGGCCCCAAAGACCGCGATAACGAATAAATTAAGTTCAGTTAAAGCGGTAACAATATATTCGTACTTGCCTAAGATTAGCAAAATGAAGCTACCGGAAATTCCGGGAAGGATCATGGCACAGATGGCAATAGCCCCTGATAGAAAGATAAACCAGGTGTCAGTAGGAGTTTGGGCGGGGGTTGCTACAGTGATAAGATAAGCGATGACAATTCCAGCGATCCCAGCAATAATCACTCGTCCGTACCATTGGGAAATATCTTTAGCTACAATATAAGAGGCTATAATCACCAATCCGAAAAAGAACGACCAAAGTTGGATAGGATATTCATCTAGTAAGAAATGAATAATTTTGGCTAAGGTAAAAATGCTTAGAGCGATACCACTTAATAATGGTAGTAAGAATGAGCCGTCTATGTGTTTCCATAGAGCCCGCCAGCGAAATTTTAGCACGTACTGTAGTGCTTCTTTATTAACCGAGCTGATAGCATCGAGCAAACGCTCGTAAATTCCAGTAATGAATGCTAATGTGCCCCCCGATACTCCCGGAACTACATCAGCCCCGCCCATGGCTACTCCTTTTAAGAATAACGGTCCGTACTTTTTCAAGTAATTCATCAGGAGGTCTGCTTGTTTTCGTCCAGAAAATGGGTAAACGTATCGCCCCGTAAACCCAGTCGGATAGTTTCCAGCGGGATAACTTCGTTAGGTGCAATATTACCTAAGTTTACATTAGCTCCTAGTAGTTTTATAAACCAGACCTGCTGCTCTTTTTGAGGGGCTTCCCAGATAATTCGCTCGAACGGAATTTTAGTCAGGATTTCTTCCACCAGCCCCGAACGCACTTCCCCACTGGAGCGAAATAACCCAACATTGCCTCCCTCCCGGGCTTCGCCGATCACCTTCCAAGCACCCGCTTCCAGTTCGGCCTGCATCAGTTCAATCCACTTATAGGGAGGCATAATTTTGGCGGCATCTTTAGACCCCACTTCGGAAAGTACCGTTACCTGCCCAGAAAGATGTTGAATATAGCCCAGCTTCTGATCGTGGGAAAGCTCAATAGAACCGTCGGATACTTCCGCAAACGATAGTTTATACTTATCCAAAATTCGCCGATAGTCATCAAACTGATTCCGCACAATAAATGCCTCGAATAAAGTACCGCCAAAGTACACTGGAATATTCGCTTGGTGGTAGGTGGCAATTTTTTCTTCTAAATGCGGGGTAACAAAAGAGGTAGCCCAACCTAGTTTTACCACATCTACGTAACTGCCCGCTACGCTGATGAAGTCTTCTACCTCCCGCAGACTTAGGCCTTTATCCATTGCCATAGTATAGCCAGATACCCGAGGTTTAGTGGTACGCTCGGGTACATTCTTAAGCGTATAATTCATTTAGGTTCGGTATTGGTCGATGATCTTGAAAAGCGCTTTCTGAGTTTCTAACTTTGGAAAAAAATCGTACAGGATTTCGTGCTTATCAAAATCCAAAGTTAAGGCATTTTCCAGATAAATAAAGGCATCTTTGTATTGACCATCGGAAATAAGGTAGGCCGTAGTATAATACAGTAAGTCGGGGCTGTCTGGTAATTCTTCCAATCCGCTCATGGCTACTGACACCGCTAGTTCAAAGTTGCTGTGTTCAAAATATAAGTACGACCAGTCTTGCCATATTTCTAAGCAAAGTGGGTTTAGTAGACTAGCTTCTTCGTAAGCTTCGCTGCTCGAAGCAATATTGCCTAGCTTTCGTTCGGCTTCAGCCAGTGTATACCAGTACAGATAATTATTATCGTTGAGGCGCAACGCTTTGCGCAGCGCATAGGTAGCTTCCATCCAGCGTTCCTGGTGGAACAAACAGCTTCCGAACCCAAACCAGGCCTCATCATACTCTTCGTCTAGCTTAGTAGCTTTAGAATACAGGCGGAGTGCCCGGTTGTACGATTGCATTTTTTCCAAGGCAGCTCCCATGCAACAGTATGTTTCTGCGTTACCCCCTTCAATATCGTGGGTTTTCCGATAGGCATTGTATGCTTTTTTATACTGTTTGAGGTTCATGTAGGTATTCCCCATATTGAAATGAGCCGACCCGAACGTCTCGTCAATCAGTATAGCGTACTCGTAAGCCTCGATAGCCTCATCAAAGCGTTCTAGTTTATTGTAGACGATACCTAAATTGTACCAGGCTTGCACCGAATACGGATCCTGATCAATAAACTGTTGGTAGTACGACAAGCTTCCCTCCAGTTCCCCCGCCATATCTAAACAATAGGCTAGTTCATACATGGCATCTTCGTGGTGTAAATTCCACTGCAACGCTAACTTGTAGTACTTCGCCGCCTGCCGATAATCTGCTACATGTTGTAAGGCCATGCCTATCTGGTAGTAGATCTCGTCTTTTTCTTCGCTCAATTCGGCCAACTGCTTCAGTTCATCAATAGCTCCCCGGTGGTTTCCCATCCATGACAGAATATTGCTTCGTAGCATCAGGATATCGTAATCGTTGGGCTGGAGATTAGCGGCCCGGTCTAGTATGCTCAGTGCCTCGTCGTACCGCTCCAGATGGCTGAGGGATTGTGCCTTGTTAAATAATAATTCAGCGGAATAGGGATATTGGGCAATGCCTAGATTACAGGTTTTAAGGGCTTTCTTATATTTTTCCTCGTCTAAGTAATCCTCAATAACATCAATATATACATTCAAATCCAAAAAGTGAGCATCGTTGTTTTTAAGCTGGTTTTCAAACCATTTTATCAAATCCTGCCCATCTTCACGGTTTCTGAAGTGATCGCTCATATTGTCAGAAATTAGAAATCATTACTCCACAGAAAACTAGTGAGGTTATGTTGTTTATGGATAGGGATAAATATAGAAAATCCCCTACGCATGACCAACTATTTATTATCCGTTCTCAAGTGGTGTAATATCAGGTGTTTTTTTCTTCTTTTTTGAATAATTCTTCGCTGCACCATTGAATTGTTTCATTCAGTGAACGAAACTCAATGCCTAGGGTTTCAAAGGCTTTTTGATTGCTATACGTATGCTTATTTCGGGCTATCTGGGCTAATTCATCGGTAACTAACGGCTTTTGCCGAGTCAATAAAGTACGTACCCGATCTAATTTGCTCAACCCCTTCACAATCGGGGCACTGATTTTTATGTTAGGTGGACGTTTACCCAAAGCGTCAGCCATCATATCGAACAGTTGTTTATACGATACACTGCCTGCACTAATAATATATCGCTCTTCGGTACTCATTGGATTAATTACCTGTAAAGCTGCCTCAGCAACATCCCGAACGTCTACGTAGTTTACTAAGCCCGCCGTATAAAAACGATTTTCCTCCTCAATATATTTGAATAACTGGGTACTGCTTTTTTCCCAGTCACCCGGTCCCAATACCAAAGAAGGGTTGAGAATTACAGCAGGTAAGCCCTCCGCTATTCCTCGCCATACCTCTAATTCGGCCAGCCATTTACTCCGAGCGTATCCCGTTAGCTGATCGTCTTGATTGATGGTGTGCGTTTCGTTTATTAGATCATCCGCGGCTTTTTTTCCTACGGCTGCCACTGAGCTAATGTGGACAAAATGGTTAATGCCTTGTTTCAAGGCAGCGTTTACCATATTCGCAGTACCTTCAACATTAATTTTCTGCATAATTGCTTCGTCCCGGCTGTCGTAAGAAATAAATGCGGCACTGTGGATTATTCCATTTACCTCTTCCAAGTTTTTTTCCAGGCTCGCTACATCTAATAAATCCCCTTCCACCCACTCTATTTCAGACTGAATATCTTTTACCAGACTCATGTCGCTGGCTTTTCGCTTCAATGCTCTTATTGTGTAACCCGCGCCCAACAAGGCGCGACAAATAAAACTGCCTATTAATCCGGTAGCTCCCGTAACTAAGTGCATAATATATGTATTTAGTAATAGCAGGCGAGGTTACTGATGCTTTTGTCTTTCTTGCCCGTTCTGCAATTTGCGTGTGTTAAGTACGTCATTAGACGTATAGTAAAGATTTTGTATGAAAAAGAACTTATTTAATAAGGATCAGTTTAAACATCTTGTTGGAATTTACCAATTCATTCTTCCTCACAAAAGAAGTTTTGCTCTTGGCATGATTGGATTGGTTTTCTCTAGTTTAACCCTGTTGAGTTTCCCACTTATTTCTGGCGAGTTACTCGATGTGGCTTCAGGCAACGAATCATGGCTATCTAATAATTTAAATGTCATTGCGCTTTGTCTATTGGCTGCATTTCTAGCACAAAGTATCTTCTCTTTTGTTAGAGTATACTTCTTCGCAAAAGTAAACGAAAAGTCATCGGCTGATATACGCTTGGCACTCTACCAGAAGTTGATCACCCTTCCAGTAAGTTTTTACGATAAGCACCGCACCGGAGAACTACTAAGTCGAATTACTTCTGACATTTCTCTATTACAGAACACTTTCTCAGTCACCCTAGCCGAATTTCTCCGGCAAGTGGTCACTCTGCTGATTGGTACCATTGTTATTGTATCAATGGCTCCCAAGCTTACGGGGTTCATGTTTGCAACTTTTCCTTTGTTAATTGTCGCAGCGATTATATTTGGGCGGTACATCCGTAGACTTACCAAAAGAACGCAAGATCGTTTAGCTGAGAGTAGCACCATTGTTGAGGAGACATTACAGGCAGTGCGCGCAGTGAAAGCCTTTACTAGCGAATTCCGTGAGATTTCTCGTTATAGACATTCTATTGACCGAGTAGTAGATACTGCTCTGAAGGAAGCCCTATTCCGGGGGTTGTTTATAGCTTTCACTATTTTCGTTTTGTTTGGAGGCATTGTCGCTGTGCTTTGGTACGGTGCTGCCCTTGTCCAACAAGACATCATATCTGTTGGCGATTTAGTGTCGTTTATTCTGTATACAACCCTTATTGGTGGTTCCATTGCCGGACTTGGCGACTTATACGGTCAAATTCAACGAGCCATGGGCGCTTCGGAACGAGTTCTGGATATTTTAGAGGAGAAATCAGAGGCAGTTACTCCAGCGTTATCTAAGACCCAATATTCAGGGAATATCGTTCGAGGAAATATACGCCTCGAGCATGTATATTTTACGTATCCATCCCGACCGGATATTACGGTTCTAAATGATATCAACTTATCGGTAGAAGCTGGTGAAAAGGTTGCTTTAGTTGGGCACAGTGGTGCGGGAAAATCAACTTTAGCTCAATTGCTATTACAATTTTACTCAGTAACCAAAGGAGCAATCGCCATCGATGATACTCAGATCCATAACTACGAATTATCCACTCTACGTAAGAATATAGGTTTAGTACCTCAAGAAGTCATCCTTTTCGGTGGAAGTATTGAGGAGAATATCCGTTACGGAAAAGAGAATGCTACCCTAGATGAAATTCAGGAAGCAGCCAGACAGGCAAACGCTTGGGATTTCATAAAGTCTTTTCCTGAAGGCTTGTCAACAATTGTAGGCGAGAGAGGAGTACAGTTGTCTGGTGGACAGCGACAGAGGATTGCTATTGCCCGGGCGATTCTGAAAGATCCAGCTATTCTAATTCTTGACGAGGCTACTAGCTCTCTCGATGCTGAATCAGAGCACTTGGTTCAAACAGCTCTGGAAAATCTTATGGCAAACCGTACAACTATTATAATCGCTCATCGTCTGGCGACTATCCGTGGAGTTGATCGTATCTATATGCTCAAAGGCGGCGAAATTATTGAGCAAGGTACTCATGAGGAATTATATGAGCTAGACCAAGACTATCGTAGTCTAGTTCAGTTACAAATGTTAAACTGATAAGTCACATAAAAAAAGCCCTTCACTCTATTCTAGAATGAGGGGCTTAAATGGTAAAAAAAAGGCGGCGACCTACTCTCCCTCGTGCGGAAGTACCATTGGCGCTGCTGGGCTTAACTGCTCTGTTCGGGATGGGAAGAGGTGATCCC
>JBCCTI010000031.1:0-66068 GCA_039198955.1 Bacteroidota bacterium
GCTTTTCTACAATTGATGTTCATCACTATCATTTTAGCAAGAATAGAATAATTTCATTCCAAACATGCTCTTAGTTCACTTCAAAATTATCATTCTCCGCGCACTTTTCATTCTTTCCCTTTTTTATGAACAAGCCTTGCAGTTCGGTTGACACTTCCCTAAAAAAGTGCTTGATTTATTACAATTACTAAAATAAAACCGCCTTGAAAGTTCTCATTGCCCCCAACGCATTTAAAGGAAGTTTGGACGCAGTCGCAGCAGCTGAGGCTATCCAGCGAGGACTGGAGATGAGTCACCTGAAGCCTACTTGCCTACCACAACCCATTGCCGACGGCGGCGACGGAATGCTGGAGGTGATGCTAGCGCAGACCGATAGCCAAAAATTGTACGCTACGGTAGAAGACCCCCTCGGTCGCCCGGTAAAGGCTGCTTACGGACTTATTCAGGACGGAAAAGTGGCCGTGATTGAGATGGCGGAGGCTTCAGGCTTACGCTTGCTTTCCTCCAATGAACGCGATCCCCGCAAAACATCTACCTTCGGCACCGGACAACTAATTTTAGAAGCATTAGCGCAAGGAGTAGAAGAAATCGTGCTAGGGGTAGGGGGCAGTGCGACGGTAGACGGTGGACTAGGGATTGTCCAAGCACTAGGAGCTAAGCTTACTGATAAAAAAGGAAATAAAATTCCGCGGGGGGCAGATGGCCTTGCTGTGCTTCAAAACATCGATACCAGCGGTCTGGACGAGCGGTTGCCACACTGTATCATTACCGTACCCTGCGATGTCACCAATACATTGGTAGGGGCCGCAGAAGTATTCGGACCGCAGAAAGGAGCCTCTCCGGAGTTAGTAGCCGACATTGAAGATCATTTTCTCAAGTACAGTGAGCTAGTGAAAAAGCAGTTAGGAAAAGACATTGCCTACTTGCCCCGTGGTGGGGCAGCGGGAGGAGTGGCAGCGGCTCTCTACGCTTTTCTCAATGCCAAACTGGTAAACGGTACCGAATTTCTGCTATCCAAAAGTGGCTTTCATGCCGCGTTGCAGCAAGCCAATCTATTGATTACCACCGAAGGAGCGCTCGACCGGCAGACGCAGGAGGGAAAAGGGCCATTTTACGTGGCGCAGCAAGCCAAAGCCCAAGGCAAATCAGTGATTATGCTGGTCGGTAGTGTTCCCCAAGATTATTCGCCTCAGGACTATTCTGATTACGATGCTATCTTGCCGATTGGTCCCCGGCCTCAGCCGCTGGAGGAAGCCCTAATGCATACCGCTCAAAATCTAGAGCGTACTGCGTATCAGATTGGAAATATGTTGACCATAAAAAAACCGTAGACCTTACAGCCTACGGTAATCAATATCAATAGTGAACAAAATCTTAGAGCCGTTGCAGCATGTCAATCAATCCAGCATTTTTGTGCTTATGACGAACGATCAGCAATGGAATCTCTGAATCTTTTCCAATCAACTTTTCGGTAGTAGTACCAATCGGGAATAAAGCCGTTGAAGCCGATTTCCCTTTTCCACCGATGACGATACATTCAACATTTAGTTCTTGAGCCGTTTCGTAAATATTGCCTACTACATCATCGTTTTTCACCAGCGAGAAGTTAGGGGTTACCTTTATTCCGCTGGTATCTACTTTATTGATGAATTTTTTATACTTCTTACGAGCGTGATCGCCCATTACGTCGCCACACTCTTCAAAGGTTTTTCCTGAGTAGTGATACCCTACTGGAACTTGATAAGCGTGGTGACAAACAATCTCTATTGGGTTACCCATTGCTGCTTCGCGCCGGGCTACCAATACAGCTTCTTCCAAAGCAGCCACCGATTCCTTAGTAAAGTCGGTAGCTACCAACAATTTACTAACCTTAGTGTATTCCCGTTCGGGAACAATCAGCAACGAGCAGGTAGCCCGTCGGGCCAACCGCTGAGCTACTACACTATTTCCTTTGAGATCTTTCTTCCGACCTACAACAATAGCGTCGACGCTATGCTTATCAGCTAGTCTCAAGATTTGCTTAGAAGGCATGGTGCCTTGCTCTACAGAAATCTTTGCCTTCGCCGGAAGCGTGAGGTCAAAATGCTCAATTACCTTCTTTTCCAACTCGCGTCTTCGGTCAACCTGCGCTTTCTCTAAAAGGTTAGGAAACTCGTTACGCAGTGGTGAGGGTAAAGGGGTCCGCTTGATAACATTCACAAAATGAACGTATTCTGCCGACCCGGTTCGGGCTAAGAACGAAGCAAACTGGATGAGTGAGGTATCCATCTCAGTGTTGTCTAGCCCTACCATAATTTTTCGTACAGGGTCCATATAATTCAATTCTCCTTTATGATTTACAAAACTGTTAGTCTTTGTGGTTATCATGGTAAATTACGTGACGTTTCACAAGAGTGAAAAATGAATAAACACCTTCTGGGTATACGTGTAAGAAAAATAAGCGTTATGTTTATTCAAAGATTTATTTTCCTTTAATAACGTACAACTTATTTACTGATTTTTTTATGAGATTGCACTTATTTTATCGATTAATAGTATCATTTGTTCTTTAGAGTGTGTAGGGAAATTGGCAATTCTGATATGTTTGCTCTTAAAATGACCATAGCCCTTACCAATTACTAGATTATCCGTCTGAAGTTTTTCCATAACCTCTGACGACGGTTTTTTCGTCTCGGCAACAATAACCGTCTTAGACCGATACTTCTCATTTCTTACAAATGGGGTAAAATCCGGATGCTCTAATAGCGTTTGGTACATCATACCCGCCTTGAACTTAGTTTCGTTACGGATCATTTCCATCCCTTTCGTCAGCATATCTCCCGCCACTTTAGCTAACAGATAGATGCCCAACACATTTGGAGTCTCAGGAGTTTGCTGCTTTCGGGCTTTTTCCAATAAAGATGGTAACGAATGATAAGAGCCAATGCTTTGTTTCTGCACTAACTGTTCTGCTTTGGCTAAGCATCGGTCATTTACCAACCATACTCCCAATCCGGCGGGTAGCCCAAAACCCTTTTGAACCGAAAAGTAAGTTGTATCAATTTGCGCGTAATCCAGATCGATATACGGTAGGGTCGAGACGGCATCTACCGCAATAATAGCGTTAGGGTGACTTTTCCGTATCCGATAGATATCTTCTAATGGTTGGGCGGCCCCAGTACTAGTTTCGTTTTGGGTAAAGGCGACTAACTCAGTATCAGTCGGAATCTGGTCGGGATCAACAATTGCACAGTCTCCCTCCTCGGCAGCCTGGGCAATAGGTGATCTTCCTAATTCTTGGGTAATCTTGTAAAAACGATTTGAAAAAGCCCCATTTACGTAATGGTAACTTTGTTCGGCTACCAGGTTCTGAATAAGCCGCTCCCAAATCTCGGTAGCTGAGCCAGTAAAAAACACGTAGTAATTATCGGGCAGCCCCAGTAAGTTCCGAAGATTTTCTTCAGCCTCCTGAAAGATTGACTGAAAACGGGTACTCCGGTGCGAAATAGAGGGCACTTGTTCGGCTAAAGCTTTCTTTACATGACTTTCTACCGTAAAATACAGCTCGGCGGGGCCGGGGGTAAAAAATATTTGTTTCATTATCACTGGTTTTTCTACCTTTGTTTTAAATCCAACATTCGTTTACCAGATTTGTCTATTAGTAGGTTATGAACCCTGCAATGTCATCACTGCCTCCTACATTGGCAGCATTTCGCCCCGTCATTGAAAAGTCGCTTCGTCCCTACATCCGAGTTCAAGCGCAAATTGACGAAGATGTTACCATTATTCAAAGTAAATTCGGTGGATTACCGTATTTACCCTCTGATGTGGATTATCCGACTGATGAAGATGGAAACCCGTTATTCTTACTAGCACAGATTAATTGTGAAGATTTGCCGGAGTTAGAAGATTTCCCTCAGCGAGGAATTCTACAATTTTATATTGCCGATGATGATATGTACGGCCTGGATTTGGACGAACCCACCGATCAGCAAAATTTTCGGATACTGTATTTTGAGGAAGTAGATGAAGGGAATCGACAGCGTGATTTTAGTTTTCTCCCAGTATTTGAAGAAATGCCCTTTGAAGAAAAATATACGCTCACGTTTACTTCAGAGACTGGAGCCGTTTCTCCTGAAGATATTCATTTTGATGAAGCCTTTGGTGAGGCACCTCATACCTTTTTCGATCAGTTTGGAGCTGATGCCGACCCGGTTCGCCGTGAGTACCGTCGGTTTGCTAAGGGGGCTGGACATAAAATGGGTGGTTACGCCCACTTCACGCAGGAAGATCCTCGCTTCGAGATCGATGATTTTGCTGAAGCCGTTCTACTACTCCAAATCGATTCTAAAAATGATATTGAGTGGGGCGATGCCGGAATAGCTAATTTCTTTATCCTTCCCGAAGACCTCCGCAACCGTGATTTTAGCAATGTGATGTACAACTGGGATAGCCTTTGACAGTTGACAATTGATAGTGGATAATTAAAAATATGAGATGTGAAAAGCGGCAGCCACGCTGTCGGAAGACCGAAGTCCGGAGACAGAGAACAATGAGCAATGAACAATTTGTAATTTTTCAATTTGTAATTCCCTTAATCAACAACTAGCAATCGAGCATTCAAGCAACCGAAAATATGATCTTTACTGAAACCAAACTGGCGGGAGCCTTTATTATCGATCTGAAAAAAATTGAAGACGATCGGGGTTTCTTCTCGCGGGCATTCTGTGCCAACGAATTTCGTGAGCATGGGCTAAACCCAACGGTAACTCAGTGTAATTTGTCACTATCTAAGGTCAAGTACACACTACGAGGATTTCACTATCAGGTAGAGGGTGCCGAGGAAGCAAAGACGGTTCGTTGCATCCGAGGTAGTGTTCTAGACGTAATTATTGACCTGCGGAAAGATTCACCTACCTACTGTCAACATGTTGCGGTAGAATTGTCGGCCGAGAACCATCGGGCGTTATACGTACCCGAGCATTTTGCTCATTCGTTTATCACGCTAGAAGATAACTGTGAAGTTTTTTATCAAGTATCTGAATTTTATTCTCCCGGAAAAGAACGAGGCATTCGCTGGAATGACCCGACATTTGAGGTAGACTGGCCCACCCAGCAACCCATCGTTTCTGAAAAGGATGCCAATCATCCCAACTTCCATCCTTAACCAATCTTGATTTGCTGGCTGCTCAAAGTGCTTGGGCGGGCTGCGTATACGGTTCCTGCTGTTGGAAGTAGTATTTGACCAATCCGTAGCCGTAGCCCAAAAACACAGTAAACGCTGTGAAAATACTTAAAAAACCTACTGACAAGGACTTATAGCGTACTGCACCTTCCAGGAAAACCGCAATAGCATATAGGCCTAAAGAGGCGGCCAGCCATCTTCCCAAGGCTGGTTCAATGATTGATAAAATCAGGGTAAGGAACAGATAGGCGTAGAACAAAAGGGGAAGAAAATACATAGGCTTTAAGCTACCGGGAAACAACCGAGCCAGATTAATACGGGACTTGCCAAACCACACCATCTGCTGCCAAAAACCTTTCAAAGTTTTCTTCCGCTTGTGATAGATATATGCCTCTGGAATTAGCCCGACCTTAAACCCTTGCTGCTGAATGCGGATGCTCAGATCAATATCTTCCCCACAGTTGGGTAGCCGATAGCCCCCCGTAGCTTCGTATACCTGACGGGAGAAGCCCATATTGAAACTACGAGGGTGGTACTCTCCTACTTGTTTCTTTCTTCCTCGGGTTCCAGCCGTGGTTAGAAAAGAGGTCAGGGCAAAATCTACGGATTTTTGCATGGGGGTAAATGAAGAATGCCCCCGGTCTGGTCCACCAAACGCGTCTAGTTTCTGCTGCTGAATACCTTGGTGGACATGTTGCAAATAGTCGGGCGGAACGATAATATCAGAATCTAGAATAATCAGATAATCACCCCGAGCCTGCTCCATACCAAAGTTACGGGAAAAGCCTTGTCCGTGATTGCCCGTATACGCGTAGTGAATATTTAACTGATTTTGGAAATCAGTCACTACCCGGTCAGATTTTACGGTCGAGCCACTTTCTACCACAATTACTTCAAAATTCGTATACGTTTGCTGTACCAGCCCCTCCAGTACCTCCCGAATATCATCGGGGCGGTTGTACACTGGAATAACCAAAGAATAAAGCATACCTACACCATTTTACCCTCCAGTGGCTGCGTTTGTTCGGCAACTAGATAATCATTCTTCTGACCTGAGTTGATGGTAATCATCTCGCCCAAAAATCCCGCCAGAAAGAGCTGGACCCCCACAATTAAGGCAACCAGTGCCAGATAGAACAATGGCTGTTCAGTAACTTCCCGTACTACTAACTCATTATGAATTCGGTAGATTTTATCAGCGATCAGCCAAATAGTAACAATTAAGCCAAATAAAAACGATAGTGTACCCAAAGTGCCGAAGAAGTGCATGGGTCGCTTCTTGAACTTGGAGACGAAGTTGATAGATAGCAAATCCAGAAAACCGAAGACAAATCGTTCCAGACCAAATTTGGTCACCCCGTACTTACGCTCCTGATGTTGCACCACTTTTTCACCAATGCGGGTATAGCCGTTGCGGGCGGCAATCATCGGAATATAGCGGTGCATTTCACCGTACACTTCAATATTTTTGATTACTTCTTTCCGATAGGATTTTAACCCGCAGTTGAAATCGTGTAGCTTTACACCTGAAATCAAGCGAGTAACCGCATTGAATAGCTTGGAAGGAATGGTTTTACTGATAGGATCATAACGTTTCTTCTTCCAACCTGATACTAAATCATAGCCCTGCTCCTGAATCATGGCGTATAGTTCCGGAATTTCATCGGGACTGTCTTGCAAATCGGCATCCATCGTAATTACTACATCACCTCGTACGTGCTCAAAGCCCGTTTGCAGTGCGGCTGACTTACCGTAGTTACGATTGAGGCGTAGCCCCAGCACATTGGGGTTTGCCCGGGCGATTTCCTGCACTACCCGCCAGGAATGATCGCGACTGCCATCGTCTACCAACAACACCTCGTAACGAAGGTTGTGCTCGTCCATTACCTGGCTAATCCAGGCACACAATTCTACCAAAGATTCTTCCTCGTTGTACAAAGGCACTACGACGGATACATCCTTCTTCATCAGTCAAATTCTGGTTCCTTTTTCTTAACAATTGCTCCAATAATCAGTGAGATAATTCCCCCGCCAATAAGCGTGGTAGTAAAATAGCCTATCAGTAAGTTTTCTACCCCAAAACTGTCTTGGGATTCTATACCAGCTACTGCTTCATCAATTTGCTCATCGCTCATACCAAAACTCTCGAGTGTACCTACCGTGTTGTTAACCACACTTTCAGTAATGGTTTCTTTCAGCTCTGGATTAATCATATTAAACTGAACAATGGAATACAAGGTAGAAATAGCGGTACCGATGGCAATAATAATCAGGGTAGAAAGAAACGCATTTTTAAAGCTGAGAAACCCACCTTGCTGCTTACGAAGTTCCAGTCCGGCCACAATTAATATTGTCGCGCTAATGCCTAAATTTACTAGTTGAAACCAGGAAGCCACCATCAGAGTGGGGTCAATCATGATGATTGCCAGACTGATAGCAATACTAATAAACCCCAGGAACAGTCCGTACTTTAGATTGTGTGCCATATTCAGTAGCAAATTAGTTTCTGCAAAGATAACAGAACTTATGAGTTAGATAGGCGGCGGGCACGCAAAGATGAAATTACGCTAAATGCTATCGCCAGCGTAGATGTCAGGAAAAAACCAAGCAGCAACTTCTTGAGCAAATCGTCTAGCGCAATACCAGTTGCTGTAATCGAGACCACCGCTTTCTGGGTTTCATTATACCGATCTGCCCCAAACTGTTCCAGGAATTCCTCCTGCCGACTTTCCAGGGATTGCAGGGACACTTCACGGTACGAACTTACCAGACTATCATCCAATTGCATAACGAGTGTAGCGACTAAAAAAGTACTCAGGCAGATAGTTCCGTACACAGCAATTCCCAGCAGCAACCCGTACCAAAACTTCCACTTGCCTACCCAGTGGTAGCGACGAAACTCTACCAAGGCGAGCAGGGAAAAAGCCATAAAGATGACGGAGTATGCTATCAGTTTGGGGGCACTCCAGATCATGGGATTTTCGCCCAGTCCCTGCATGGCAAAAAACAACCCAATGGCAATAACGCTACCCACCAAGCCGTACTTCAACCCTACGGAGAGAACAACTCGGATTAATGAGGTGGCTGGTTCGCTCATGGCGCAATGTAGTGTTGCCCAGCATTGAATACCGCCCGTACCTGTCCAGTTAGGGTTTTGCCCCACCAGGGATGGTTGCTAGACTTAGATGGGCTGGTTGACTCGTTGAACTCCCAGTGAGCTATGGGGTCAAATACGGTGAGGTTAGCGATTTCGCCCTCGGCGATTTTGGGCAATGGTAACTTTAGTAACTTCCGAGGCAGATGAGTACACCGATTGAGTAGTAACCACCAAGGTAAAGATTCTGAGACTACTTGGGTAAGCATAGGCAAGAAAGTGGGTAAGCCTAGCATTCCAAACTCGGCTAGATCAAACTCACAGCGCTTGCTCTCAATATCTTGGGGCTGATGGCTGGAGACAATCACGTCAATAGTCCCATCTTTCAGCCCTTCCAGCAGAGCGAGGCGGTCGGCTTCGGTACGCAGTGGCGGGTTCACCTTGTAGTTGGTATCAAAATCAGCCAGCAGTTCGTCGGTCATCAGTAGCTGGTGAGCCGCTACGTCGCAGGTAATGGCTAAATCCTGTTGTTTTGCTTCACGAATTAACGCTACCGACTCGGCCGCCGAAATATTGCTTAGGTGCAACCGGGGCGGATGATCATAAGCGTATTCACCGGCGTACTGTAGCAAGCGAATGTGCTGCTCAACCGCCAACGTTTCCGACAGGCTAGACATACCTTTCATGCCGAGCAGCGTGCTCTGTACCCCCTCGTGCATCACTCCAAACTGGGTGAGTTGAGTATCTTCGGGGCGATTTATCAGTAACCCGCCGAACTTCTGAACGTACTGAAGGGCTTTCAGCAGCACTTGCCGATGAGTGAGTGCGTTTAGCCCATCCGAAAAAGCGACGGCACCTGCCTGCTGCAAGTCAATCATCTCGGTAAGCTCGTGCCCGTTTACCCCTCGGGTGACGGCTGCCAACGGATGAATTTTCACTAATCCCTCCGAATGACCTAGTAGATAGTGCAGATCATTTTTAGTATCTACTACTGGATCGGTATTGGGAAGTAGTACCACTTCAGTAAATCCCCCGGCGGCAGCGGCCTGACTACCTGAGAATAAATCTTCTTTATGCTCCAACCCAGGGTCGCCAAAGTGCGTCTGCATATCCAGCCATCCCACAGATACCAACACCTCGTCGCCCTCAATTACCCGATCTGCCTGAATGTCAGGTACAGTAGTAGTCGCTGCTTCCAAGCGAGTGATTACTCCTTCTTGAATAAATAGATGTACTTTTTGCTGATGAAAAGGCGAGGAAGGTTCGAGAAGCGTGACAGACTTTAACCAGATGTTCATAGGAAGATTAATGACTGCCGACAAAGGTAGTGGTTTCTTACTAATAGTCCACAGCTTATCAGTCCATGGTCGACAGATTATAGTTCACAAATTTCTAGTTGAAATAAATAGACAGCAATAACCAGTAATTCTAGCTGATGAGAAGTGAATGCAACGCTAAACGCTACTATCTATGGACAATGGACTGTCGTCTGTGGACTATTTCCCTAAAAAACATCAAGCAGTATATTTGATCTAAAACTGCTCAGGCGATGGCGCAAGATTATGACAAAATCCTGAAGGAAAATATGGAAGCCCTTATTCTTCCGTTGGCAAAAAAGTTATTAGGATTATCTATTCAAGAAACAGAGGAACTCCCCGATGATTTACAAACTACCCTAGAACGAAAACCCGATTTACTGAAGCGAGTTACAGCCGATGCAGACGGGCACTCATCTTACCTACTACATATTGAGTTTCAAGTGAAGGACGAAGCCACAATGATTAATCGTATGTTGCTCTACTACGCCATGCTCTGGGAAAAATACCGGGAACCGATAAAACAATACGTAGTTTTCATTGGGTCACGAAAGCCACGCATGACTACTACTTTGAACCATGAACTGATCAATTACCATTTTTTGTTAGTTGATGTCCGCGAACTCGATTACCAAACATTGCTTAATAACGCTACTCAGCCCGAGGAAGCCGTCTTAGCCATTTTGAGTAATTTCAAAAAACAGGAAGTAGATACGGCGATTCCTGAGATATTGCAAAAGCTACAAAAGTTAGCTAAAGACGAACGAAAGCTAAGAAGATACGTTCGACAAATAGAGATATTAGCTAATTTACGCCATCTACAACCAAAAGTCATACAATATACCGAAGTCATGGCACTTACTTACGATATTAAATCTGATGTCCGCTATCAGGAAGGAAAAGAGTCAGAAAAGAAAGAACTGATTATCTCTATGCTTAAGTCCGGATTGCTCACTGATAAGCAGATTGCCCAGATTGCAGATACTTCTCTGAAACAGATTCAGAAGATCAAAAAATCTATTGGGGAGCAGAAATAACCTTTACTTTGCTCTTTCTTTGGAGAAACCTTCTGACTTTCAAAGAAACCGAATCAATAGAATTTCTATTAAAAGGCATAGCAACGCCAATAACAGAGCGTACTTCCACAGAGCTACTTGATCGTTCTTAGATTGCATCAGAGCGGTAAATGCCTCCACATCTTCGGCTTCGTATAGAGAAACCTGCTCTAAATCGGTGATGCGCTGTTCCAGGTCAGCCACGGTGTACTGCTCCACCAGCGACTCAGTTTTGGTATTGTTAAATGAAAGGGATAGCAATCCTTCTTCTCGATTTACTGTCTCTGCTGATTCCTCGGTTCGTACGAGTTCATAAAAGCCGGCCTCGATGACATTCTGAGGTACTTCCATCAGTAAACGCCCGTTAACTACCCGTTGCGACGGGATCAATTCCTGCTCGTCGCGACGCAACTTGTACAAATACCTTCCTCCACTTACCTCTCGACTAGCTGAGTCCAGTAAACGGGTGGCTTCCAGTGTAACCGTGTTTTCGTTCATAGGGTAGTATAGTGGTACGTCTAAGGATTTGCTCATAGAGGCCAAGCGGTACATAACCGGAACGAAGATCGCGTGGCGGTACAAACTGGTAAACTCCTGTCGCAGCGGTGTGCTAAATACAAAAACCTGATTACCCGTAGCGAAAGGCGTACGTAGCGACAACAGGTAAGGATCACCCGTTTTATAGCTTAACAGGGAATTACCCCGCAAATTGTGGTTAACCAACGGTACCGCAAAGGGCATATCAAAATTATCAGCCTGCCCCTCAAACATATTATCGAAAAATGGATTCGCCAGGTCGGGGTTCGCTAGGGTAACGGTCTGCACTCCGCTAGAATCGGCGTAGGTCTGGCGCTGAGCAACTAGCGAGGTGTTACGGGTAATCTCACTAAGAAAAGAAATATCACCGCTGGAAGGCAGAATAAACACAATATGTCCTTCGTTTTCCAGAAACTCCCGAATGTAGGGTAGCAGCACCGAGGCATTTTGGTTATTGCCCTCTATCTCGTTCAAAATCAGTAAATTGGTATTATCCAGCAAGCTATAATCCAGGTTATTGATGCTATACGATTGAAAGTTAAAAATATTCTCGTTGGCGTACACTCGTCCTACGTTGGTCGCACTATTCACCCGGTTGGCTGCCGGGTCGGAGGTTACCTCCAGAATATTAATTTTATCGCCCAGATTGAGGGTGAAGAAAAACTCATTATCAAATGTAACTGGGTAGTCTTCAAACACAATCCGACACTGGTTCTGCGTCTGGAGGGGAAAATTAAGCGGAAAGCTGACAGTGTTAGTCGTATAAGCGTTGATATCTACACTACCGCTGCCTACCTGTTGCTCATTTATCAACAGGCGAACAATTAGGTTTTCTACGGCTTCACTACCTTCGTTGCGTAGTGCCACCGCCAGTTCGTTTTCCTGCCCAGCCATAATAAAGGGATTAGCCAGATACATAGAGTCCACAAATACATTGTGCCGATACGACGACTGCACCGGAACTAGATTTGTCTGCAAACTGGTATCTTGCCCCAGTTGGGTCATTTCACCAGAGGTCGACTTCTGAAAATCAGAAATCAGGTATACATCGGCCCGCTTGACCTGCTGACCTTGCAAACCCGATAGTTGTACATCACCCTGAATTTTATGCAAAACCTCGTCCGTACTACGGGAGACCCCAGTAAGGGCTACGTTGGCTACCAGATCGGCCAGTTCGTCACTACTTTTAGGCACTCGGGAAAAACTGCCGAAGCCATTGGTCAGTAATTTATACTGGGTATTGCGCGGGTAGTATGCGGCAATTTCATCGACGAAACTAACGCCCTGATCAATACCCCGTACCCCACTCACTAGCTCCGAAGACATGCTGAGCGAATTATCCAAATAGAGATACACCAGTGGATTATTATCCGCCTCAGACTCCTGACTGTTTTCGCCCGGTAGGTAGGGTTGAGCAAAGGTGAGCACCAGAAAAGTAATAAAAGCTAAGCGCGCCAGTAAAATCAGCAGATGTTTTACTTTTAGCTTAGAGGTAGTGGTCTCCTTGACGTTTTTCAGAAACTGGTTGTTACTAAAGTATATTTTTTTAGTACGCCGAAAATTAAACAGGTGAATAATAATCGGAATAGCCAGTGCTAACAGCCCCCACAAAAACCACGGATAAACAAAACTCATACGTTAGCTGATTGGAAAGTATCGGTCTACTAATTCTCGGAAACAGGCGTCGCCCCCCCGCCGTTCCAAAACGATATCGGCAACCTCGCGAATAGCCGGAGAAGCGTCAGCCGGACAGGCCGAGATGCCCACTTTCTGCATTACTTCTCGGTCATTAATATCATCGCCCATAAACAGAATTTCTGAATATTGAATGTCCAACGTTTTCATCCAGCCCTCTAGTATTTGGGTTTTAGGGGCATGACCCACGTAACAATATTCTACTCCTAGCATCTTAGCCCGAAGGGTAACAGTATTAGTACTAAGGCTGGCGCTGATGAACGCTACGGGCAGCCCTCGCCGAATAAGTTTGGAGATAGCCATACCATCTTTGGCATTGTATTTTTTGAAAGAATCGCCTTTCTCAGTCACGTAAATTCCTCCGTCGGTGAGGGTTCCATCTACATCGAGCACAATTAAGCGAATCTTATCAGGATCAATATTCATAAGTATCAGGGTTTAGGGAATAGGTATTGGGCGTTAGATTCCAAAACCAAATCCCTGATTCCCAACACCCAATATAGTATTGCCTACCTGAATTAGTAACGATGGGTTGCTCTTTTCTAAATTCTGTACGAATTGTCTGGTTTTTTCTTTCCTAGCTACAAAACCGCATCTACTGATTTACCAATAGGCAGAAAGTTTTCACCCACTTCAACATCTTCAGTATTGTACGAGCGCACGTGACGCTTATTTACAATATACGACTTGTGAATGCGAACGAAGTCAGAAGGCAGTTCTTTTATGGCTTGTTTGAGACTAGCGTAGCGAATAAGTTTTTGCTGATCAGTAGTATGATAGGTAATGTAGTTACCCATTCCCTCAATAAATAGAATCTGCTCGGGTTGTAGCCGAAATATCCGCTTATCAGCCTTAATCTCAATAACTGTCTGAGTGGTAAGTGACTGATTATTTTTTCGTTCCTCAAAATAAAGGGTTAGTATTTTGAATGATGAAACGAACAATACAGTAGAGTTAATCAGAATAACCCCGCGCATAATCGGCCAGATCTCTAGCAGTTCGTTAATCGTCCACCCTGAGTTACCTTCGTAGAAATAATGACTGATTACTCGCTGCAAAATACCACATATCAGTATCAGCAACCCGTACTGAAGCCCGAAACGAAGGTATTTTTCTCGAAGCAGGCTACGAGGAATCAGCACGTAAATAGTAAGATATACCGCTGAAATACGGAGTGGTAGCAAGACAAACTCTAAGAAAAACGAATCGTAGTAGTCTCCATTGTAGCTCCAGATAAATCCGAAACTCACAAAATACCCCAGCCAGAATAGCACATGAGTGAGTATACGCGAGCCAAATACATAGTAACTTCCCTGGTCTGAATAACTCATATCCTGAATATAGGGATGATCGCATAAAAATACGTCTCGTTGGCATAAAAAGCCCCCGCAACGGGGGATAATTGCCTATGCTTGTCCGAAAAACGTATGAAGTATTTCCTTTCTTATTTCGCCGTAACTTTACTTTTCACCGTATCAGCCTATAGTCAGGAACTCGGCCGACGGGCTAGTTGGCAAGCTCGAGTCAGTTATCCCGACGGAGGTATTCCCGGAGCAATTATACAAAGTGTAGAACCAGACTCGCCACTGGAAAAAGCTGGAATGCAATCAGGCGACAAAATCATCCGAGTAAATGGGATATTAGCAAAAGATGCCGAAGCCTGGACAGAAATCACTTACTCATTACGAGCCGATACACCTGTTCACATTTTATTCAAGCGAAGAGCAGCAGAAAAATCACTCACCGTGAACCTTGGAGGACGACTGAAGGAAAAATACGTTGGGTTAGACACCTATTATGAATCAGTACTAAACGATTATGGAGTTCGACAGAGGGTGATTATTACTAAACCCCAACGCGAAGGTAAATTACCTGCCATGCTTTTCATCGGAGGACTGAGCTGTTCTACGCTGGAGCTTTCGCCTAACTCCACCAGTAATTGGGCAAAAGTAATTAGAGCATTGGTGGAGGAAACGGATATGGTGGTGATGCGGGTAGAAAAAGTGGGGGTAGGCGATAGCGAAGGGGACTGCTCTCAAACTGATTTCCTTACTGAAATGGCGGGTTACCGGGCTGCTTTGCAAGCATTGAAGCAAAAACCCTATGTGGATACTACTCAAATCATTATCTACGGGTCTAGTATGGGTAGTGCTATTGCTCCTACCCTAGCCAATGAGTTTAATCTGAAAGGAGTAATCTCTGATGGCACTTTCTTCAAAACCTGGTATGAGCATATGCTGGAGATTGAACGGCGTATCCGGCAAATGGAGGGTGATTCGGAGGCAGAGATTGTACGTAAAATGAATACTATCTACATTCCGCTCTACCACGGCATGCTGATTGAGAAGAAAACTTACGCCGAAGTGATCGATAAGTATCCGGCTTTGGCTGAATATAACTATCATGCTCCAGCTCATATGTACGGTCGCCCGGTGGCCTACTATCATCAACTACAAGATTTTAACCTAGCTAAGGGCTGGGAGGAACTTAAAGCTCCGGTACGCATTATGCGCGGTACCAACGACTGGATTATGTCCGCCTATGACAACGAGATGATTATGCAGGTACTAGAGGAAACCGGACATCAGGATCACGAACTTTACCAATTTCCTGGCTTAGATCACTGGAACAAAATCCACGAAAGACCTAACGATTCTTACTTGGGTAAGCCCGGAAAGTGGAATGAGCGAATTAGTGGTATTCTGGTTGAGTGGGCAAAAGAGTTAGTTGCCAAATAGCGACTTGGTATCACTTTCTTGATTCGCGCTGCAAGATTTACACTTAGGTACCGTTTCTTCTATGTAATAAAAACGAAGTTTTCCCGCACGAAATCATTTTAGCCTTTCTTGAGTTTATAGTATATTCGTATCTGGAAATTTACAAGAAGGTGCAAACGTATGCATCCGTTCTTTTACATACTGAAGATTACCCGCTTGAGTCTAATCTCGTTTTCTAAATCCAACACTTAGACCAATACCGAGCCAAGTGTGCTACCAAAACCGGGCCTCACCCTAACTTACCCGTTAGGGCACTCTTTAAAAAGGAGTGTTAACAGTGGAGGGTTGCGATGGCGTAACAGCTCAAATCCTGTTTATTATGGGATTTAGTAAAACCGACAGGCTCAAGTTGGGTTTTTTTCTAAAATTTCCTCCCGACCCTCTTCCAATCTTTTAGCTTCTTGCAGGGCTTCCTTTACCGAAACTCGTTCACCATCTACTTTGGCTACTACAAACGCATCCTGGATGCCCATTTGCTGAATATCTCTCTGAAACGCCAGAGCTTTCGGCAAGTCCCGAAATTTTCCGAGAGTGTATTGATCTAGCGGCCCGTTATAATCAATGTTCATCTTTACGAGATCTTCCTGATAGTCAGCCAGATCAAAGTTTTCAAATGCTCCAATCTGTACTTCGTAAAAAACCCCAGTGTAGTAGGGCGAAAGCTCCAGTAGCAAGTCATTTACTCGGTAAAGGCTATCAATCTGTTCTTTCAGATAATAGTTCTGGGCTTCAGCCCGATCCAACGACTTTTGTACTTGAGGCCAACGGCCAAACAGCGGGGTAAAAAACTCAATAAATATTAAGTAACCAACTAACAGAAAAATGAGTCCTCCGCTAAATATCAGTCCTTGTTTGAGTAGTTTATTGTGCTGCTGTACCTGACTTTTCTGCTTACTAACTTGCTGAAATTGTTCGGCGAGAGTTTCCATATACTAAATTAAACTTTGTGGTTAATTACTGCAATTCGGCAGATTATCGGATAAATTTACGCTTCTATTGGTATTATCCGAACGGGCAATTATATTTGCTACTGAAATGGACACTAAATCAATCAATATGTTTACTTTCTGGTGGTGGCGCGTAGAATACTTCTTCGCGTGAACCAGAGGTAATATATTGTCAAAATAATTTTATGATAGCCTACTGTTTACGCAGTGGGCTTTTTTTTTTACAAAATCTAACCGACAAGAATATGAATACTGATCTTTCTTCCTCCATCTTTCGGCTGACTACCCGTTCCGAGCGATTGCTAGCCGATACAGTCACCCCCGTAAGCATTTACCTAAAAATCCGTGACCGTTACGAGAACCCTATTTTACTAGAAAGCTCCGATTACCACAGTAGTGATAATAGTTTTTCGTATATCTGTTGCCAACCGATCGCCTCTTTTTCGGTAAGTCAGCGAAAAGTAACTCAGGTACTACCAGATGGCAACAAAGAAGAGACTGTAGTGGAAAATCCTCAAGAAATTATCGGAATGCTCACCGAATTTGCCAGCCGATTTCAGAGCGAAGAGCACGCTTACCGATTTACCACCAATGGTTTATTCGGTTACATGGGCTACGATGCCGTACAGTATTTTGAGGATATTGATCTATCTTCAGACGAAAAAAGCCAGTATAACATTCCTGAAATTCACTACGCGGTGTACCGTTACGTAATTGCCGTAGACCATTTTCGTAATGAACTGTACGCTTTTGAGCATCAGCACGAAGGAAATAATAGCGAAGAAAGTGGATTGGCAAACCTGCTGGCACTTATCAATAATAAAAATATTCCTAGCTATCACTTCAAGCGTAGCGAAGCCGAAAGTAGCAATTACACCGATGAGGAATTTTTAGATATTATTGGCAAGGGACGCGAGCACTGCTTCCGGGGCGACGTTTTTCAGATTGTACTATCGCGCCGCTTCCAGACTTCTTTCAAGGGTGATGAGTTTAATGTTTATCGAACTTTGCGTTCTATCAATCCTTCACCCTACTTATTTTACTTCGACTACGGTAACTACAAGCTGTTCGGCTCATCGCCCGAAGCCCAGATTGTAATTAAGGATGATACCGCCAGCATCTACCCCATTGCCGGAACCTTCCGCCGAACGGGCAACGATGAAGCCGATGCCGAACTCGCCCGCAAGCTGATGGACGATCCTAAAGAAAATTCAGAACACGTGATGCTAGTCGATTTAGCCCGCAATGACTTAAGCCGTAATGGTGATGATGTAACGGTAGAAACCTTCAAGGAGATTCAGTATTTCTCCCACGTTATCCACCTAGTTTCTAAAGTAACTGGAACCCTGTCGAGCGATACTTCGCCCATTCGGGTGGTCGCTGATACTTTTCCCGCCGGAACGCTTTCGGGTGCCCCCAAACATATGGCCATGCAGCTAATCCATCGGTACGAAAGCACTCAACGAGGCTATTACGGCGGTGCTTTGGGTTTTCTGGGTTTCAACGGAGACTTCAACCATGCGATTATGATTCGCTCATTCTTGAGCCAAGATAACACATTGTACTACCAAGCGGGAGCCGGCATTGTCGCTAAATCGGAAGTTGAGAAGGAGTTGCAAGAGGTAAATAATAAGTTAGCGGCTCTTCGAAAGGCATTGGAACTAGCTGAATCAATTGCAAATTGAAAGATTACAAATTGCAGATTGAAAAATTGTAAGATTACAAATCGTTAAGGATGGCGAAGAAAATTGAGCAGTTTGAAGACTTACCGATCTGGCAGCAAGCGGTTGATATTGCTTCTGAAGTATATCTGCTAAGTAATCAAGACGAATGGAAGTATTCTTTTGGTATTAAAGACCAGATACAACGATCGGCATTGTCTATCTCCAGTAATATCGCTGAAGGTTTTGAGTATGACAATACCAAAGATTTTATCCGTTTTCTCCGGTACGCTAAAGGCTCAGCCGGAGAGCTACGCAGTCAACTATATATTCTTTATCGCTCAGAGATAGTCCAGCGGGCTGAATACGAAGCCCTACACACTAAACTTCTGGAAATGTCCCGTCAACTATCCGCTTTTATGAAATACCTGAAGTCACGCACCCAATAATTTGCAATTTTCCAATCTACAATCAACCATGAAAATACTAGTACTAGATAATTACGATTCATTTACCTACAACTTGGTCCATATTCTGCGAGAGTTGGGAGTGGGTGAACAGATGGATATTATTCGCAACGATAAGATTTCAGTAGAGGAAGTAGATCGCTACGATAAAATTTTGCTTTCCCCCGGACCGGGTATTCCGTCTGAGGCAGGCATTATGATGGATGTAATCAAAACCTATGCTCCGAGTAAAAGTATTTTAGGTATTTGTCTCGGACATCAGGGAATTGCCGAAGCCTTTGAGGCCGATTTGTACAACATGCCATTGGTACTGCACGGTTACGGCGACAAGGTTTTTATTGAAGATGACAAAGAGTACCTGTTTGACGGAATTCCTACATCATTTAATGTGTGCCGTTACCATAGCTGGGCGGTGGTAGCTGATTCTATGAATGAAAATCTGGTGGTAACTGCCCGGGACATTAAGGGAGAGATTATGGGACTTCGTCATCGGCAGTATGATGTAAAAGGGCTACAGTTTCATCCTGAATCCATCTTAACCGAACATGGGAAGGAGATGATTAAGAATTGGTTAGGACGCTGATTGCTGAAAGCTGAAATTAATGAGGTGCGATGAATAACAAGAAGCATTTACAACTAAATGATATTGATGCCTATAAAGCTGCTTTTAGCTTGAGTAATAAGGTATGGAGCATCATAACACGGTGGGATCATTTTAGTAAAAATACTGTAGGCATTCAGTTTGTCCGCTCAGTAGATTCAGTATCCGCGAATTTAGCGGAGGGATTTGGACGCTACGGGAAGAAAGATAAAATTAAATTCTGTCGCTATGCTTTAGCCTCAGCGTACGAATCCCTAGATTGGAATGAAAAGTCTAAAGCAAGATGCTTAATTACAACAGATATATACGAAGTGAATTTCCTAGAGCTGCAAAAATTACCTAAAGCCATAAACGCTTTAATAAAATTCACCAACAGCCATTTGACCATTTAACAATTCTAGCCATTTCGAAAAATGAAATCCATCCTTAACAATCTCATTGAATATAAATCTTTAGACAAACAAGCAGCTAAAGAGATCTTAGTCCGTTTAGCCCAAGGCGAATTCAACCAAAGCCAGATGGCGGCCTTTCTCACTGTATTTCTAATGCGGAGCATTACCGTAGAAGAACTGGAAGGCTTCCAAGAAGCAATGCTGGAGCTTTGTGTTCCTTTAAACATCGCTGAGTACGATGCCATTGACCTCTGTGGTACAGGGGGCGACGGAAAAAACACCTTCAATATTTCTACTACGGCTTCTTTTGTAGTAGCGGGAGCGGGACAAAACGTAGCCAAACACGGTAACAACGGAGTATCATCGGTTTGTGGGTCGTCCAATCTACTAGCTCATTTTGGCTATAAGTTTACCAATGATACTAATATCCTGAAGCAAAGCTTAGATCAAGCCGGCATCTGTTTTTTGCACGCCCCGCTATTTCATCCGGCTATGAAGAATGTGGCTCCGGTACGCCGTGAGCTAGGGATGAAAACCTTTTTCAATATGCTCGGCCCGATGGTAAACCCTTCATTTCCGAAGAAACAACTGGTGGGGGTTTTTAATCTGGAGCTCGCTCGTTTGTATGCCTACCTTTTTCAGAAAAGTGATAAGCAATTTGTCATTCTTCACTCACTGGATGGCTACGACGAAATCTCACTCACGGGTCCGTTCCGCATGATTACTAACGAAGGCGAATACCTGCTGCGCCCTGAGGACCTAGGATTTCAAACCCATCGCTCAGAAGACCTATACGGTGGGGCAACGGTGGAGGATTCAGCTCAGATATTTCTGAATATCTTAAATGGAAAGGGGACTCTGGCTCAGCGAGAAGCAGTTATAGCCAACGCGGGTATGGCCATTCATTGCGGTAACCCTTCGCTTACTTTGGAAGAAAGTATCCAGCGCGCCCAGACTTCATTAGAATCAGGTAAAGCTCAGCAAACCTTCCAACGGTTAGTGGGTAATCATGCTTCAGCCTAATGTTATACTGGCTTACCAATGAGTTAGTATTTCCTCCGGTAGAGCTTGCCGAGGATTGGGGTGGTCTAGCTTTAGGCGGTGACCTTTCCCCCGAACGTCTGCTACTGGCCTACCAATCCGGAATATTTCCCTGGTACGAAGATGGTCAACCCATAATTTGGCACGCGCCTGATCCTCGCTTTGTATTATTCCCGCATAAGCTACATATTCCCCGCAGTCTGCGTCCCTTGCTTAATCAGAAGAAGTTTACAATTACCTACGACACCGCTTTCCGAAAAGTCATTCGGCAGTGCCAGCGGGTGAAACGTCCCGACCAGCCCGGTACCTGGATTACTGAAGAAATGCTGGAAGCTTACTGTAAGCTACACGAATTAGGTTACGCCCATTCAGTAGAAGCCTGGCAGCAGGATAAGCTCGTCGGCGGTCTGTACGGCATCTCCTTAGGCAAAGTATTTTTTGGTGAGTCTATGTTTTCCCTCGTCAACAATGCTTCAAAGGCAGCCTTTGTCACGCACGTTTTAGATTTGGCTAAGCAGGATTTCTTACTTGTTGACTGCCAGGTAGCTACTCCGCATCTACAACGCTTCGGGGCTGAAGACATTCCTCGCTCCCAATACATGCAGTTACTTTACACTGCACTCCAGCCAAATGCATCTCATAACCGAGGCTAGCCTCATCAGAAACACCCTTTAAATACCGATTTTATTCGCATTTCCCCTTTCAAACTTACCTAAGGGAGGACTGACTAGCTTGCTATTAGCGCCAATTTGGGGATAAACATTACCTGCGACAGCTTTTGCCTAAAACCTACCGCGAATACCAGTACTTACTTCGTAGATTTATTATTCTTTAATATGATGATAGTTTAATTTTTACATGCATCTATTTTCTAAGGCAGATATATTTGCTTCGTCTTCCCCAGAAGTACTAGATAGCCTACCTCTGCCTACGTTATTGGTAGATCCTACGGGTAGAATTGAGTACGTTAATCTTCCGGTTTGTGAATTACTGGAAGAAGAGGCTGGACACCTGATTGGCCGTCCTTTTCTGCAAGGTCCTTGGCTACTGATGCACCCTGATAATACCGCAATAGAGTCAGCTGTGGAGCTGATTGCTGACTTACCCCACACCCGAAAAACTATCAGTGGAAAAAAATTTGGTCTCATCTTCAAAACTGGTACGCTGTGGCTAGACCTTTACGCCCAACCCCAGTTTTCAGAAAATGATGACTATACAGGAGTAGTGATTACTCTGATAGATGTTACCGAAAGTACTGAAAAAGAATTGAGGTTCTCTCACCAGTCAGAGCGGTTGCGATCAGTACCTGAGCACCAAACTCACTATATAATCCGCACCGACTTAGAGGGGAATTTCTTGTATCTTAACCACGCGGCTGCGACTCAGTTTGACCGAGGGGAGGAAGAAGATGTATTCCGCTCACTAAATTATCTTACTGATCCGGTATACGCTATCCGATGTATTAAGGCGGCCGCCTATTGCATAGATCACCCCGGCAGCCATCGGCATATTGAGATTCGATGCTACAATAAAGACCGCGAGTACTTCTGGACCGCCTGGGAACTGGTAGGCATTACGGATAAAACTGGTGAAGTTGTTGAAATTCAGGCAGTAGGACACGATATTTCTAAGAAGAAACGCATGGCCGATCTGTTGGGAGAAACCAGTCAGATGGCCCGGATCGGGGGTTGGGAGATCAGTAGTTTCGCTCAGAAAGTTAGCTGGACGCCTGAGACCTACCGCATTCACGATATTCCCGAGGGCACTCCTATTTCGCTGCGGAAAGCTATTGAATTTTTTGATCTTGAATATCAATCTGTTTTGCGCCAAGCCTACCGGAAGCTTATCACCAAAGGCGAACCGTTTGACCTTCGTTTGAAAATGCTAACGGCACTGAAACGAGAGTTGTGGGTACGGGTAATTGGTCAGCAGGAAAGCGTACACGGCAATTTTGTGCGGGCTTACGGCGTGATACAAGATATTACTGAGGTTCAGCGCTCTAAGGAAAAAATCAAACACCGGGAATGGCTATTTCAGTCGGTATTTAACAGTACTGCCGATGCTTTGTTCATTATCAATGAATCCTACAAAATTATTGACTGCAACCAAAATGCTTTACGCATGCTGGAGGTTGATGATAAAGAAACACTGCTGGGCACTGACGCCACTAGCTTTCAGAAAGAACCTTATCAGGAGGATACCATAGCGACTATTCGGAAAACAATTAGTAAAACGGGGGTATGGACTAATGAGGTTGAGTTTATATCTAAGCAAGGACGGCTTTTTTGGGGCAGTCTGGCGATTACTACTTTTCCTAAGATGGGCTATAGTGTAGTACGGGTCACAGATATTACCGATAAGAAGGAAGCGGAGGCTTTGCTGGTAGAAAGTAATCAAAATCTACTCAAAGCCAATAAAGAGCTAGACCGCTTCGTATACAGTGTCTCGCATGATCTTCGGGCACCGCTTACTTCAATACTGGGGCTCATTAGCCTGACTGAGATGGAAAATATGAGTGATCAGGTTCGGGATTATCTAAAGCATATGGAGAAAAGTGCTCATCGCCTAGATGATTTCATTAAAGACCTTACCTATTTTTCGCGCAACGCCCGCTTACAAGTACTCTCAGAACCTATTGAAATCGAAAAGCTTATCAACGAACTTTTTGAGCAGTATCAATTCATGGATTTTCACTCTCCGGTAAAAACCTATCTAGAGATAGACCAAGGTTGCGTTTTCCATTCTGACCGAAGCCGCTTGCAAATTGTGTTAGGTAACATCATTTCCAATGCGATGAAATACCGGATGGAGCGCAAAGACACTGAGTCATACGTAAGGGTCAACGTCAAAATTAACGAAAGAGAGGCGGTCATTCACATTGAAGATAACGGAATAGGCATTCCCGATGAGCACCAGCCTAAGGTTTTTGATATGTTTTACCGAGCCGACGATTATAAACCGGGGTCAGGCCTGGGGCTTTATATTGTCAAGGAAACCATGGATAAACTACAAGGTTTGATTACGCTTACTTCTGAGCAAGACCAAGGTACATCATTCACCTTACGCCTACCCCAACTTTCCCTTACACCCTAGCTTTTTGGTAGAAAGACTTCGGCCATCATACACCGGGCACTACCCCCACCGCAGGACTCAATGGTGTTAAGCGGGCTGTGTACAATGTCAGTATATCGCTTAATTTGCTTAATTTGTTCTTGATTAAGTGAATTGTACGCCTGTTCAGACATTACTAATAACTTCTCGCCCTGCTGATTCTTTACTTGCAGCATATTTCCCGCAAACTGGTTGCACTGCTCTTCGCTAATCAGGATGACTTCTTTATCCGTATCCTGAATAATTTGTAAGATATCCTTTTGCTCCCAGGTATTTTTCAGGGCATCAGCGCAGAATATGGCGAAGTCTTCCCCGATGCTCATCATCACGTTAGTATGATAAATTTCGGCAAAGCCATCATCGATCATTTGGGAAGCAATAAACACAATGGGGCGATAGCCAAACTCCTGGCAAAACTCAGAAAGTAAATGCAGATGGGTCCGGGGCGAAACGCAGGCGTAGGCGATTCGGTTCTTACGGTCGAGGACCATGCTACCGGTTCCTTCCAGAAACTTTTCTTCCGCCTCAAAATAGGAATAATCAATTTTCCGCCGAATAGAATACCTGTGTTGTTGGATGAGGGGCGATAAAATATCGTCGCGCCGCTCTTTCCGGCGGTTGGGTGCCCACATGGGATAGGTAACCACTGTACCATCCTGATGAAAGGAAATCCAGTTATTGGGAAAGATAGAATCGGGCGTCTCTTTCTCGGCGGTATCATCTACGGTAATTACCTTCACCCCGCGCTGAGTGAGCGTATTTACCAACTGATTAAATTCCTCTAATGCCCGATACTGAATTTCTTCTGGAGGCACATCGCCCAACTCCCGTTGGTAATGATTATTTACTGCAGTCTCTACATTGTACCCGAACTTCACCGGGCGGATCATCAGAAGTGTATCGGTAAGTTGTTGATTATCTTTTGTCAATGGTTCGATTGTTGGATTGCCCTATTACTCGATGGCTAAATTGCTGATTGCTGAAGTTGTTCTTAGTTCTCACCTTTCTCCCTTCTCCCGTTTTCCGTCAAACCACCACATCTAAATCATCGCGTAGCAGTGGCATACTCATGCAGTGGGTGCCACCCCGGGCCCGGGAGAGTTCGCCGGAGGGTAATAAAATCAGCGTATCCCCGGTCACAACCTCATCGACAGACTTGCCTTGTTCTACCTGCTCAATAATCTCAGCAGAGCGCATCACAGCAAAGCCCCGCTTACGAAACTCTTCTTCGGTCTTGATATTGCGGTCGTAGCCGATGATGACGCCTTCTCGAACGGCTAAAAAGTTACAGGCATCAGTCCACTGTTCGCGCTCACTGTAAGGAAACTCCCCACCTGCACTCGGAATAATCTCACAAGTAGTTGCCCCGAAATCCTCTCGGCTAATTTGCCTCAGCAAGTCATCCAGGTAATCCATCCGGTTGGTAGCAATACTGTAAGTGCCTCCTGCCTGTTCCTGACGGACAAATTGTACTACCTCTACTTGGTGAGTGGGTTCAATGGTTTGTTTACCCTGAATGGCTCCGGTCACATTGAAGCCTAAATTACGATTGATTTCCTGCTTGGTAAACGGACTAAAGACAATCCAGGTATCTCGCTTTACCTGGGTAAAAACCGTATCAATATGCATGTAGGCCCGACGACGGGGAATTTTGATCACCGAAATTTTCTGTACCAAATTACGCTGAAAAAGTTTCTCAACCAGTTGTTCAACCGCAGGTAGCGAAGTGCGTTCGCTCAACCCTACCAGCAAGTGCCCCGGACTAATCATCATTATATCGCCTCCCTCTATAGTCACTACCTTTTGCTGGGTTTCTTCTTCGCTGGAAATATAGAATAAATTGGGCTCCTGTAACTCAATTACTTGTTGCGCTAGTTCATCGGCTTCCTGACTAGTTTTTTGCCGCAACAGTTCAAAGTGGGCTATGTATTTAAAAATTAATGCTTCGCGGTCGCGGGCATCTTCGTAAGGTTTACTGAGCAAAATATGGTCGTGAACAGTAATACCGATATCACGGGTAAAGATCAGGTTGGGCACCGGCGGAAACAGGATAATTTCCTGCCCATTTTTATCTCTCAGGATACCGGTAATCAGTACCGAAGCCAATTGCTCCGGGCTCATACCCAGCAACTGCTTCTGGGTACGCAACCCACATTTTTCCAGAGCGCATACTGAAGGAACTAGCAGATATTTTATGTCTTCGTACTGAAGGATTCGCACCAGCATTTGCTCTACACTCAGCACTTTATCAGACTCAAACCAGTTATTTTTTACCGATAATTGATAGTCAGGATCACTGGCTTTGCCCTGGATTTTTTCCGGATCGAGAAAACACAGCAATACTCGCAGGTACTCGCTGTACTCCTGCTGCATCTTGTCTAGGTACACAATGTCGTCGTACAGTAGCTGGTCTTTAATACGGGGAACAATCTTACCAATTCCCGCATCAGGACTGTGAATAAGCAGGCGTTTCAGTCGCCCAACTTCGGATGTTACGTGAATATCATGAACCATGTGGCAAAGGTAATTAACAATGGGCAATGGGCAATGGGCAATGCATGTTCTGGCTGGTCGGCATTCCGATTGACTGGAAAACCATCGTGAGTTGATAGCGCACGGTGCCCGATTGACGAGGGATAGTTGAAATCGGAAGACACAAAAAAGAAAAGGGTTTTGGCAAATGAGTTACGAATTTGTTCATAGCACTCACTAATGGTAAATACTTTATAACTATCAATTTTCCAAACCATGAAAAAGAATCATCAACACCCCTCACTATCATTACTTAGCACAATCGTATTTGCTGTCATAATTTTGGTAGCGAGCTGCTCGCAAGAAAGCGACACCATTACCCCCCAGGAATTACCAGATAGTTCTGGAAAAGAGCTTTCACTATCGGTTCAAGCCCCGACTGCAGCCCAAAGTCCAGTTTTATCGCAAACCCATGAAGTAACTGATCTGCTACCATTCCCTGGTAAATCATCTTCTAGTTTCAGTGCTAGAACCGACGGCTACGGCGTGACTGATTACGTAGACTTTAACGATGAAATGGCCCTGATGATTATTCCTGATCAGGCCAAGTTCACATTTGCCCCCGCTCCCTATTATATTCAGAAGGTAGGAAACGCTTGGGTGCACGTGAAGGAAAATAGTGGCCCTGGCTACAATCCGGCATTTACCAGCGATTATAAGCATTACCATCTTAGCTACAGTGGTGAGTTTTGCATCACCCCCAACGGCAAGCCCGGAAAAATGGTGAACGGGAATTGTGTAGAAATCAGTAATCCCACCAAAGAACCCCGTTCTTTAGATACTCACGCCGAAGATCAGTGGATAAAAATATACGCGTACGACTATAATAGTTCTCAACGAGTATTTGACCTACTCAGTATTAAAATTACGAATGGCCCAGTTCAGCTATGGTTCAAAAAAAAGAACGGGGGTTGGCTACGCTGGTCAAGCTTAGGGACAGGCACCTGGAACCTTTCTTCTTACTGCACCGATATTACCCAAGTACTTATTTCGGCCAGCAACGGTACTTACGGTAGCGTTGGGTTTGACAATGTGAAAGTAAAGATGCCCTACAACTAGTATACTAACCAAACAACTCGATCCAGGTGGCCATTTACTACTGAGAAGCTACCTGGATTCTTTTTTTTGATGCCTTTGATTTTCGCCTTTTTTCTCATGGGTTTGATCAGAAACCGAAATCGATGAATTGCTACGCCTACTTTACTTTGGTTTTCCTACCTTTACCAAATTAACCTACTATTGGAATTGATTCATAAAATAGTTTCGGACAATATTTTATTCGTTATCAACTTTCCATTTTCAATTATTAGCTGGTATGAGCATTCTCAATACTATTGTCGCGCGAAAAAAGGAGGAAATAGCCGAACGGAAAACGCGGCTTGGTACGACTGAACTAGAGAAAAGTCCCTTCTTTCATCGGGATACATATTCTCTTTCCCAATCCTTGCGAAAAGCGAGTCCGGGCATCATTGCTGAATTTAAGCGTAAGTCGCCTTCCAAGGGCATTATTAACGATCAGGCTGATGTAGCAGAAACTACGCAAGGCTACGTACAAGCCGGGGCAGCCGCCCTCTCGGTACTTACTGATGTTGATTTTTTTGCGGGCAATGACGGAGATCTTTGTATTGCCCGTGCTCGTAACCAAGTGCCTATTCTTCGCAAGGATTTTACCATTGATGAATATCAGGTAGTGGAAGCTAAGGCGTTGGGTGCAGATGCTATTTTACTGATCGCCGCCATTCTCCCACCACCCCGAGTACTGGCGTTGGCTCAGCAAGCCCATCAGCTAGGCTTAGAAGTATTATTAGAAGTCCATAACGAAGAGGAATTACGTCAGACAGCCCTCAACAAAACGATCAGCCCGTTTCTGGATGTGGTCGGCGTGAATAATCGTGACCTAAAAACGTTCAACACGACTATTGAAACCTCCATACGGCTAGCGGAATTAATGCCTAATAACCTGGTAAAAATCTCTGAAAGTGGTATCAATGCCCCCGCTAATATCCGCACTTTAATGGAGCATGGATACCAGGGCTTTCTGATTGGTGAATACTTTATGAAACAAAATAATCCCGCTCAGGCCTGCGGTAATTTTATTCAAGAACTAACGGCAAATTAAGAAAAATGCAGAGCTATATTGACATGGCAGAGAAAAACGGGGTTACGCTCTATAGCGAAGGTTCGTGTCAGTTTTGTGGGGCAAACACTACCCGTGGCGTTCACGAGTGCGTTGAAATCTTCAGCCTAGGTTTCCAACTGATTGATTATTATAAGCCAGAAAATCATATTTATCGCTTCCTCAGTGTTGATGCTCATACGCTTCAACACTCCGAAATTCACGGAAGGTGGAACAATCACTTTCACCTCACTCGGCAACACCTAATTTTTGAGTATAAAGTTGCTTGGAACTACGGCTTGTCACCAAAACTTAGCGACCATTTAAATGCGTATAAAGCTAACAGAGGTGATGAGTTTTTAGATCCCCCCAAAGTTTCAGAGCGAGGGTCGGTTACTACCACTGATGTTCGCGATAATGCTACGAATGAAGCCGAGTGCCAAACGATGATTGAAACGTGGGGACAGGAGGTATATCGGTCTTGGAACCAGTACCATGCACTAGTTGATAAAATTGCTCAAGGGTTCATAAATAAGAATAGCAGCAAACTTCCCAGGAGGAAATTACCTTTAGAATAGTCACACAACCTTTTATTGATAGACACACCTGCGGTATGAAACTCAAGATTTGCGGAATGAAGTACGCCGATAACCTGCGGGAAGTAGCTGCCCTTCAGCCAGACTATCTGGGTTTTATCCTCTACGAAAAATCACCCCGATATATGGCAAGCAGTCTTAATCCTGAAGAACTGGCGGCTATTCCCGAGCGGATCCAGAAAGTAGGGGTGTTTGTCAATGCCACAAGTGAATATATGATTCATGGAGCCGAACGTTTTGGCTTAAATGGATTACAGCTACACGGCGATGAACCTCCTGAGCAGTGTCAGAAACTGAAAGATGCAGGCTACTTCGTGATAAAAGTATTCCGACTAGGTAACGGATATTTTGATTTCTCTCAGCTGATGGCTTATGAAGCTTACGTTGACTATTTTTTATTTGATACCCAAACCCCAAATTACGGTGGCTCTGGTCATACTTTTGATTGGTCGCAACTTGAAGAATACACTCTCACTACTCCCTTTCTTCTCAGCGGTGGCATTAGTCTAGAAAATTTAGAAGAGGCTCTCGAGCTAGATCATCCTCAATTCGCTGGTTTGGACGTTAATAGCCGCTTTGAGATTGAACCGGGACGAAAGGATATTGATCGATTGCAGAAGTTAGTGAATAAAATACATAGAATCCGCTTAGAAGGTTGATTAGATGTACGACAAAATGCAGGTTTTCTTACTGGATGAGCAAAGCGAATTCCGGTATCTCTGTACTTATTACCAGTGAGACCCCGGAATTCGCTTCGCTCATCCGGGGAGAGATTTATATTTTTCTACATTTTGTCGCACACTCGGTTGATTCGCCAATTTTTGATAGAGAAGATGGTTTAGCCATAGCTACTCGCTCCGCAAGCTCTTCACTGGATTTACGGTGGAAGCTTTAATGGTTTGATAACTTACTGTCAACAAAGTAACCAATAAAGCCCCCAAAGCTGCGATAGCAAATACCCACCAGTTTAGATCGGTACGGTACTCGTAATTCTGTAACCAATCGCGAGCAAAGTAGTAGGCGAGCGGAATGGCTACCAGACAGGCAATTAGAATCAAGCCCAGAAATTCTTTAGAAAGCAACTGCCATAGATTGGTTACCGAAGCCCCCAACACCTTGCGAATACCGATTTCTTTGGTTCGTCGTTCGGCCACAAACGAAGCCAGTCCAAACAAGCCCAGACAACTGATAAAAATAGCCAGGATAGCGAAGAAACCCGATAGCTTGCCTACCCGAATTTCAGTACTAAATTTTTGAGCGTACTGTTCATCGGTAAAGTTGTACTCAAATGGATTGACCGGATCAAATTTTTTGTAAACAGATTCAATATCCGCCAAGGCTTGCTTCGTACTTACATCGGGTTTTAGTTTGATGTTGAGAACGTCAGATCGGTTGTAGTCAATAAAGAAAATCATTTGCCTCACCGGAGCGTAGGGCGACTGGGTAACCATATCTTCTACCACCCCAATAATGGTGTAGGTTCCATTGTCACCCCAATCTACCTGCTCACCAACCGGGTCATCAAAACCCATATATTCGGCGGCAGTTTCATTAATCACAAAGCCCAGAGAATCGGTAGCGAAATCGCGAGAAAAATCGCGGCCTTCTACAATATTCCAGTCGATGGTTTTACCGAACTCGTGGGTAGCCCGCATAGTGACAAATTCGTCCTGCATGCCAGCGGGTTTGCCCCGCCAGTCAAGACCACTGTTAGTCGTGCCCATCTGGGTAATAGGAGATGCCGATTTAGCTACCTCCTCTACTACTCCAGTTTGTAATAATTCGTTTCGAAAAGCATTGAAACGTTGATTTACTTCGCCTCTTGCCGGAACAGTAAACAGACGATCAGTATTGTATCCAATTGGGCGATTTTTAACAAATTGGATTTGCTGGAAAACGATCATTGTACCAATAATCAGACTGACCGAAACGGCAAACTGGGTGACCACCAGCATTTTACGCGGTAGGGCAGCCAACCGTCCGGTTCGGAAAGTTCCTTTCAGCACGCGCACGGCTTTTAGCGAAGAAAGATACAGTGCCGGATAGCTTCCTGCTAATGTTCCGGTGAGCAGAACAAAGCCTAACCCGACTAGCCAAAATAAGGGGTTAGACCATAGAATACTTATTCCTTTATTAGCTACTTCATTGAAAGCAGGAAGAATTAACCACACCAGCAAGATGGCAACCACAAACGATAAGGCGGCGATCAGCATAGACTCGGTGAAGAACTGATGAATCAATTGACTACGTAGTGAACCGATAGCTTTGCGAACGCCTATTTCCTTCGCTCGTTTCTCTGAGCGGGCTGTACTCAGATTCATAAAGTTGATACAAGCCAGCAGTAGCACAAACACTCCAATGATGCCAAACAACCATACGTATTGAATCCGACCACCTACACTCGCTCCTTCTTTAAAATCTGAATGCAGATATACTCTCGACATAGGATGCAGAAACAACTCAGGATTAAACCTTGCCCCTTCATCCTCGTTTACCCGTTTCTTTTTTGCATCTTTAATCGCTACCGAGACCTGCTCCATATCAGCGTGATCAGCAATTTGCACCATCGTTTGAAACCAACTATTCCCCCAACTTAGCCAGTCTGGTAAATCTTTCAGGTACAATTCCCACGGGGCAATAAACTCTACCTCGCCAAAACTAGAGTTATCAGGAATGTCTTCATACACGCCAGTAACTTTCACTTCTCTGTTGCTTACTAACAAAATCTGATTAATCGGGTCTTGATCGCCAAAAAAGGCTTGTGCGGCTGATTCAGCCAGTAGAACAGAATTAGGTTCTACCAAACCTTGCTGAGTACCACTGAGCATTTGTAATGTCAGCATTTCTGGAGCAGTTGCTTCCATGAACATACCCGTTTTAGTCAATGCCTTATCGTCCTTTCGCAGTGTGCGGTCTTGCTGAAAACTCGCCATGATGATGTGCTCAAAGTGTGTTCCGTAATTTTCTCTTAGTTCGGGAGCCAATTGCTTCGCCTGCGACCACCAGGTTCGAGTTTCCCCCTCAAAATTTTGGTTCTGCATCACCCAGGCAATACGGTCGTAGTTCTGGTGATATTTGTTAAACGATAATTCGTCATGCAGCCAAAGACCGATGAGCAGGGCAACGGCCATACCGACGGACAACCCACTGATGTTAATTAGCGAGTAGCCTTTGTGTTTTAAAATATTTCTCCAGCCAATTTTAAAATAGTTACGGTACATAGTGTAGTAATTTGGGTGATATAATGTTGATAAATTTCTTATTGCGAAGGGGCGCAGATAATGGAAGACCTGGTACCAGTAGTTTCGTCTGGCTTTAGATACTGAATGCTCTTCCAGTGTTTGATAAAACTTCTCCTCTAAATCCCCTTCTACCTCCTCAGCTAGTTCATTCCGGAGAAACCAGTGCAGAAATCGCTGGGCAGACTTGGGGGGATTGTATTTATGCGGTTTCAATAGCTAACCATTTATTTTTCTATATTACTCGGATCGCAGGCTTTTTACTGGGTTCATCAGGGCGGCCTTTACTGTTTGATAGCTAACTGTGGCCAGCGTAATCAGTAAAGCTCCCAAGCCTGCCGCAGTAAAAACCCACCAGCTTAGCTCAATGCGGTAGTCGTATTGCTGAAGCCAACGCTGCATCGCATAGTAAGCCAACGGAATAGCAATAAAGCAGGAAATGAGTACTAATCTCACGAAATCTTTGGATAGCATTCCCCATAGTGATACTACCGAAGCTCCCAGTACTTTTCGGATACCTATTTCTTTAGTCCGTCTTTCTGCCAAGTAAGAGGCCAATCCAAACAATCCCAGCGCACTGATGAATATCGCCAGTGCAGCAAAAATACCCGCGAGTTTTCCCACCTGGTTTTCCATCGCAAATTTTTCATTGAACTCCTCATCCACAAAACTATACTCGAACGGAAAGGCCGGATTATGCGTCTCAAAAATGGGTTGGATAGATGTCAGTGCCTCTTGTACGCTCACTCCTGATTTTATCCGAATCAGTATATTACTAGCAATATCAGGAGTGAACATAATAACTCCTGGTGCTACCGTCTCAAAGGGATTCAGCATTAATACATCCTCTACCACTCCCACAATCGTCATCTCGCGGCCACCCGAGGTCATGGTTCGGCCAATCGGATCATCGTAGCCAATGACATCTAAGGCTGTTTCGTTGAGGATCACCGCATTAGAATCCGTAGAAAATTCTGGTGAAAAGGGCCTCCCCTGCCTAAAGGTGAGTCCCGCAGCTTGTTCGTAATCCCATCCGGTCATTAACGCTTCCAAAGCAATACGGGATTCAGGATCTTTGCCTTCCCAGGAAAAGTCACTCCATTTATTGTACACTTCAGTCATAGGACTCGATGTTCGGGCCACCGCCTCCACGTATCCGGTATTTAACAGTGCTTGCTTCAAGGCATTAAAGTTTTGGGCAATGTCTTCGCTTCCTTGAATAGAGATCAGGTTATCTGGATTGTAGCCGATGGATCGGTTTTTCGCGTAGTTGATCTGGTGAAAAACCACGAGAGTCCCGATGATCAACCCGACGGAAATGACAAATTGGAATACCACTAACACTTTCCGAAATACTACTGGTCCTCGACCTTGTGTGAAAGTACCTTTAAGAATCTTGACGGGTTGGAATGAGGAAAGATACAAGGCTGGATAACTCCCCGCGATCAGCCCAGTGATGAGACAAATACCAAATCCAATCACCCAGAGGAAGCGACTACTTACATCTAGCGTGATATGTTCAAAGCCAAGATCTCTTAAATAAGGAAGCCCTATGAACACTAATCCTATTGAGAGTAGAAATGCCAGCAAAGCGATCATTACCGACTCACTAAAAAACTGTAAAATGAGTTGGGTTCTGAGTGACCCAATCGCCTTGCGAATGCCCACTTCTTGAGCCCGCTTCTCCGAGCGAGCGGTAGAAAGGTTCATGAAATTGATACAAGCAATTAGTAGTACCAATACTCCAATAATGCCAAATAGGCGCACGTAGGCAATTTTACCGCCTGCATTCTCCCAGTTTTCGTACTTATCGTACAAATGAAATTGACCGAAGGGTTGAATACTCAGCTTTTGTTCCGGCGACGCAGGGTCGTTTTCCCGGTTGATAAGGCTGATCTTATCCGAGAATGCATCCATGGCTACACCTTCATTCACTTCCAAAAATGTCCAGATCACATTACTGCCCCAATTGTCCTGGTACCTTTGTAGAGAGCTATTGGCTAGGGGGTATTCAAATGGCGCTAAAAACGTGATGTAACTGAAAAATGAGTTTTCTGGTATATCGTTCATTACTCCGGTTACCTGGGCGTCGTACTCATTATTGATTCTCACTATCTTACCCATCGGACCATCATCGCCAAAGAGAATTTCAGCTAGCGATTCGGTTAGCACGATGGATTGAGGATCATTCAGAGCAGTCGCACGATTACCCTCTATCAAAGGAAAGGAGAACATCTCCAGGAAGTCGGGGTCCACGTATTGACCGATTTGTCGAACCTTCCGTTCATCTGCTATCAGGCTTACATTACCGCTTTTAAAGCGAGTGATATGCCTAATTTCAGGGTAATCATCACTCAAAACTTCGTACAGGGGCAATGGCACAAACAGTTGCGTATCTTTCGTATCATTAAAAAGGGTATGTTTTCTGATGATTCCAATACGATCCAGGTTTTCATGAAAAGAATCCGTACTCGTTTCGTAGTGTATCCATAACCCAATGAGCAAGGCTACCGCCATTCCCACTCCTAGTCCACTGATGTTGATCAGCGAGTATCCTTTATTTTTCAACAGATTTCTCCAGGAAATTTTTACGAAATGATTAAACATAGCGTACTGAGTTGGGTGGTGTAATGACGTTAAATTCTTTATCGCGAACGGACGTAGATAATGAAAGACCTGATACCAGTAGTTGCGCTTAGCCCGATGTAGTGAGTGTTCTTGTATCGTTTGATAAAATTTCTCTTCCAAATCCCCTTCTACTTCTTCTGCTAATTCATTCCGAAGGAACCAGCGAAGAAACTTCTGAGCAGACTTAGGAGGGTGTCGGGATGGCGATTTCAATGGTAAGACGCTTGTTTCGTTATCAATTATATTACTCTGATCGTAGATTATCGGCAGGATTAACCAGTGCCGCTCGAATGGATTGATAGCTGACGGTAAGCACCGCGATTGTAATAGCTATTAAACCGGCTAAAGCAAATACATCCCACTCAATGGGTATGCGGTATTCATAATCTTCTAACCAGGTCTGCATGAAATACCAGGCAATAGGAATGGCGATTACCAGCGATATCAAAATGAGTATTAGGTAGTTTTGGGTGAGTAGGCGGAAGATTTGTCCGAAAGACGCTCCTAAGACTAGCCGGATGCTAACTTCTTTTCGACGTTGTTCCGCCATGAAGGCCGACAGAGCGAATAGGCCAAGGCAAGCAATGACAATCGCCAGGATAGCAAAACTGGTAAAAATTCGCCCCATGCGTTTTACATCGGCGTACATCATGGCAAAACTCTCATCCAGAAAGGTGTAACGAATACCTTGGTTAGGAGAAAAACGATCCCACACCGCCGTTACGGCTTCTATTGTTTCTGGCATATCAGCGGTATTAACCTTCACTGATACCACCGAAGGGCTGTTGCCTAATACCAGGCAGAGTGGGCGAATTTTTTCTTTTAGCGATTGATAATTGAAATCCTGCACCACTCCGATAATCTGCCAGACATCGCCGCGGTTGGTAATTCGCTCGCCGATGGGATTATCCAACCCCAATTCCTGCGCCATTCGCTGGTTAATGATTACTGCCTGAGAGTCACTAGCCATCTCAATATTGAAGTTTCGCCCTTCCACAATGTTCATACCTATTGTCTGCAGGTAGTCTTCATCCGTACGCCATATCTGGGTTCCTACTCCTACGTCCTCATTTACTTTTCCCTCTTTCCAAAAAGAATTCTGATTTCTCTTCGTACCAGCAATGGGTAAGTAGTCGCTAACGGATACTTGTTTTACATCTGATAATTGCTGCAACTCGCTTTTAAAAGCAGGTAGCTGGTTCTCTAAAGTATTAGCACCCTGAAGCAGTATTACCTGTTCTTTATCAAAGCCCACATCTTTAGTGAGGATAAACTGCATCTGTTGGTAGACGATAGCAGTACTAATAATTAATATGATGGAGGTAGCAAACTGAAAAATAACCAGAGCGCTACGGAGCTTAGAGCTTTTACTACCTCGAGTCACTTCTCCCTTTAGTACCTGGGCAGGTTTAAAGCGGGAAAGATACACTGAGGGATAAAGCCCGGCTAGAATGCCAATAACTACGGCTAGTGCTACTAACACCGGTAAAAACCACCACGCCTGCCAAGGGAAAGTTAAGGTTTTGGCTGATAAATCGTTGAAGTATGGCAGCAGTAAGAATGCTAACAATATCGCTAAGACAAATGACAAAAAGCTAATTAATAGCGACTCGGTTAGAAACTGATGAACTAGTTGACGGCGAGCCGAACCAATCGCTTTTCGTAGTCCTACTTCCTTGGCGCGATTGGCCGACTTAGCGGTAAAAAGATTGACAAAGTTAATCCCGGCAATGAGCAAAATAAAGCCCGCAACTGCACCGAATAGCCAGACAAAGCGTATATCACCGTGATTAAGGCGATCTCTAATACCGTTTGAGTATAAATGGATATCACTGATAGGTTGTAACTCTACGCTTAGGTTTGAGGCAAACGCTTCAGCATTCACCATACCTCCTTCTTGGAAGCTGGGCAAGAAATAGTTTTGAATGATCCCCTTCGTCAGCTTGGCTTCCAATGCATCAGCCTCGGTTCCAGGCTGAACCCTAATATAAGTATGGTAGTTGCTCGATCCCCAAGAGGTTTGTTCACCCTCCCAAAATTCCCGACCAGTCATTGTAATTAGAAAATCATATTGAAAATGAGAGGTGGCCGGAAAATCTTCAAAGACTCCGCCTACTTTGTAGAGCTGACTTTCATCGTTACCAAGTACTAGCGTCTGGCCTAAAGGATTTTCATCAGGAAATAATTTATTGGCTTGGCTCTGAGAAATGGCGATAGTATTAGGCTCCGCTAAGGCTCTTGGTAGTTCGCCCTGAACAAAGTTGGGCCGGAGTATCTCTAGCAACTCCTGATCGGCGTAGACAAAACCTTCTTCGTAGATATTCTCAGCCTGATCCGCCCGACGCACTTCTCTACCACCAGCACCAAATAATTCGCTGGCGTTTATCCTGCCCGAGGCTTCAATTTCTGGAAAGTCGTCTTTTAGTACACTAGCCATTGGGGGTGGAAAATGTATTCCTTTTCGAATCTCCCCCTGATCGTTGAATACACCAACTACTCGGTAAATACAATCACCATCCGAATAGTGCTGATCGTAGCTAAGTTCATGCTGAATAAATAAGGTAATTAACAAACAGGCCGTAATGCCCAGGGCAAGCCCGCCAATCTTAATCAAAGAGTAAGTTTTCTGCTTCCTCAGGTTTCTCCAGCCAATTTTAACATAGCTTTGGTACATAGCACGATGGGTTAAGTTGTAAAATGTTGTTAGATTACGGATAGCAAATGGTCGTAGATAGTGAAATACCTGATACCAATAATTGCGCTTAGCTTGACCTAACGAGTGTTCTTCCAGCGTTTGGTAGAACTTCTCTTCTAAATCCCCTTCTACTTCTTCGGCTAGTTCGCCCCGAAGGAACCAGCGGAGAAAGCGTTGAGCGAGTTTGGGTGGTACATTGTCAGGATCAGGATTCACTGGATGATAAGATTATCAGGATTTTACTTTCTGAATGATTAACTTTTTGCTTTATGTTCTTTACTGAATAGACGCTTAACCTCGAGGCTCCGCGCCCCAAAATTGATGAGTAATCCTTTATCTATCTTATAAGCTTGTAGATAATTAAGTCCTTGTGCTAGATGAGCGTCTTCCAGCTGGATGACTGCCTTTAGCTCCACGATTACTTGGTTTTCTACTATAAAGTCAGCCCTTCTAGTACCTACCTGTATATCTTCGTAATAAATAGGCATTTCCAACTCCCGCGCAAATCCTAACCCTTGCTTCTCCATTTCAATCGCTAAACACCGTTGGTAAATCACTTCTTGAAACCCGTTGCCCAAAGTACTATGAACTTTCGTAGCACACCCGATAATCTTATATGTCAAAGGATCGTTAATATCTTCTTTCATCTTCCAAATTTTTTTAATCGCTAGGTTATAATCCTGCTAATCCCACCATCCCGTGAATCCTGATACTGACATTATAATCTCACAATCCAGACCATCCCGGTCGAAACTGTCGCCATAGAGATACTTTCAGATCGCGAGAGATTTCCAGGGCGCGCTGACCGTAGGCTGTGATAGTGTAAATGCGCTTACGGCGCCCGCCCCGTTCGGCAGTAGCTTGTCCCATTTCGGAAGTGAGAAAGCCTTTATCCTCCAGTCGACTTAGCGTAGAGTGTACCGCGCCAATAGAAACCGACCGGCCAGTTTGAGATTCAAATTCTTCGGCTAGCTTGAAAGCGTAAGCTTCCTTACCCAAAATGCCTACCAGCAGCAGAACGGTTTCTTCAAAGTCACCTAAACGAGATTCTTTCATATGATACTAAATTGTAGATCAAATATAAAAATAAAAATTTTATTTATTCTACAATCTAGTAACAAATTATTTCAAAACCCTCGTCGAGCGGTCGGCGTTCTGATAAAGCTGAAGGCAAAAAGTGAAGTAACTACTAAAAGGCGATAGTATCTGGGAGATATTTGGATGCTAAATCTTCGTAGTAAGGCCGTAGCTCTTGTACGTTCGGGGCTTGAGGGGATTTAGTGTACAGATCGTAGGGGTTAAACGTATCTACCCACTTAAACATAGCATGATCATGCTCACTCATTAGATGATCATAGGCTCCTTCCCGGTGCTGGGCGTAGAAGGAGTGGTAACGCATAATGTAAAGGGCAGGTTCTGGCATGTAGTCCTTCATGGCGGTATACATATACTCATCGTGCCCCCAGGACATATGCACACTGTCTAACCCACAATTAGGCTCGTAGATTCCGTACTTGGTATTATAGCGCTCATTGTCAATATCAGGATTATCCTGGAAGAACTCCGGGTAGACAATCTTATCAGAAAAACGACAGCCAACTGGAAAAGTATCGCCCACCACAGCCCACTGCGGTTCGCCGTACAGACAGAGAATTTTACCCAAATCGTGCAAAAAGCCCGTCAGCACAAACCAGTCGGGGTGACCGTCCGTCCGGATCGCTTCGGAAGTTTGTAGTAGATGCTGGGTCTGATCCAGGTCAATATCCGGGTCAGAATCATCAATGAGGGTATTCAGAAATTCAACGGCCTCCCAGAGCGTCATTTTCCGCTTTTGCAGTTTTTTGTACTCCGCTTCTTTCGCCAGCACAAAATCGTAAGACTGGTACGTATGGTTGAGGCGGTAAAACTCCCGCACCGTATCCCGTCCGGGATTATCGTAGTTGCGGAATTCCTCCTTTTTCTTTTCCCCGGTTTCAGGATAGCGTTCTAGCAAATCCTCCTCCCACAGTTCTTCTATATCTAATGTTGGTTTTGTGTCTTTCATGAGATTAGTAGTCAGTTAAACAGACTATTTAGTAATTGTAAAATAGCGCCGCTCAGGATAGTTTGCACCATTCACGCTCCATACTTCTTGACTATTATAAGTTATTCGAGTGGTAACCATATAATGTTTCCCAATAGCAAACTCACAAGCCACAGTATCGATATCATCTTCATTCCATTCAATAAATGTGATAGAGGTGCTCTCATTAGGATTTTCATTCGGGCCTAACGTCATGACATAACGATCAGTCAGTTCGTCTACTCCTATTGAGAAATTTTCCGGAAGATCGTAATTTCCGTTGTATACCTTTCTCTTTTCTCCTTCGATCAAATAATAAATATCAATCTGGTGTGCTTCAAAAGCATCAGAATTAGCTGGATTAAGCAGGCTCTCGCCATTAGTATTATGCATTTCAAAACGAAATTCGGTATCAAGATTATACCCTATATCATCTTCTTGACAAGACATAATGATTGAAGCTAAAAAACAATAACCAACGAGTTTATTCTTCATTAGTTTCTTTACATTACTTACTGTCCTAACCAAATATATAGTGCAATAATTACAATGGTTAGTACGATACTAAACGGTTTGGCGTGCTTCCAGGGTTGCATATCCAGAATGGTTTTATCAGATGACCAGGCGGGACGATTATTAGGGTAAAAATGTGATACACCGAACATCACCGCCATATTCAATAGAAACTCAATACCCCAGATATGCACAAAGTGCGTATCTATCTTAAATATAAATGTTGCGAGGATGTAAAACAATAGTCCAACAAACAATGCAGCTTTCGCCCCAACCGCTGAAATACGGGAGATAAACAGTCCAGCGATCATGATAGAAGCAATCGGGATAAAGAAAATACCGTTCAACTGTTGCAATAATTGATACAGTCCTTCCGGAGCACTTGCTACCAAGGGTGCTGCCATGATCGCTACAAGTGCCAAAATAGCCGAGCAGACTTTCCCCACCCGCACTAGTTGGCGGTCAGAAGCCGTGGTATTGATCAAGCGTTGGTAAATACCTACACTAAAAATCGTAGCCGCACTATTGAGTACGCTGTTAAAGGTACTGAGTACTGCTCCCATCACTACGGCTGCAAAAAATCCAACAAAGCTCAACGGCAGCACTTTTTTGATCAGCTCGGGGTAGATAGTATCTTGATTTTCGTAAAACCGATCACCAAAGTAGTAGTAGGCAATCACGCCGGGTAGCACGATGATGAGGGGCACCAACGTTTTTAGCACTCCGGTATACAGTAATCCTTTCTGCGCTTCTTTCAAGTTCTTAGCTCCAAACGCCCGCTGGATTATCGTCTGATTCATCCCCCAGAAGTAAAGTTGATTAATAATTAAACCCGTAAACAATGTGCTAAACGGCAACACTGAGTCGGGTGCCCCGATCACATTAAATTTCTCAGGGCTATTTTCGTATACCCGAGACAAACCCGTGAACATATTGCCATCTCCGATATCCAACAAAGCTAATATTGGAACGGCTAAGCCGCCGATGAATAATCCAATGCCGTTAATCGTATCCGAATAAGCCACTGCTTTTAAGCCCCCAAAAATAGCGTAACCTGAGCCAATCAATCCAATCACCACCACCGTAATCCACAGTCCTTCGCTTTGGGATACTCCCAAAACTCCCGATACATCAAAAATGCTTTCCAAGTTGATTGCTCCGGTGAACAGCACAATTGGTAGCAAGGTTACGACAAAGGAGATCATCAGAAATAGGGCTACCAGCGTACGGGTCATGCTATCGAAGCGCTCTTCCAGGTACTGCGGAATAGTGGTCAGACCCATCTTCAGATAGGTAGGAACGAAATAGAGTGCTGCTACAATCAGTGCCAGAGCCGAGGTTATCTCCCAGGCAATAATAATGAAGCCATTCTTGTAGGCCGATCCGTTTAGGCCAATTAAATGTTCCGTAGAGATATTAGTCAGCAGCATCGATCCGGCGATCACTACCCCAGTAAGGCTGCGGCCACCCAGAAAGAAGCCATCGCGGGAGGATAGGGATTCTTTACGAAGGCGATACCAGGAGTAAAAAGCGACAAAGGCTGTAAAGCCCAGAAAGGAAAGTAGGGTTTGCATAGGTTAATGATTGATGATGAATGAGTGATGACTAATGATGAAAAGCGTATTATTAATCATCCGCGCCACGCGGTGGGCGCCCACCGCGTGGCGCGGCGGCCGCAATCATTATTCATTCATCATCATCGTAATTTACGCAAAAAACCAGAAATCCCGCCTTGGCTCTTTTTCCCAACTAGCCAACTGATTCTGTATCCCAGGCAACATCGGGGGCGAGGTGACCACAACTAAAATTTGCGGATAATCTAGTTCAGGAATTACTTCGACAGATTCTAGCTTTATCCCGTAAATCCCCTTCCCTATTTTCCGGGGATTATTGCACACCCAATGAAAACGCTCTTCTCGCTTTAACAGTAACTTAGCCAAGTCTTTCCCCTTTTTTCCTGCTCCCCAAAGTACTAAGGGACGATTCGGATCACGATCAAGATCGTAGAAATAGCGTGTTTTCAGATCAAAGAAACGATTATCCTGATAGTCATCATCATTGCGGGAGGTGCGATCCGGGCGGTCACGACAATAATTCAGGACTTTATCTATCCCAACTATGTGCAGCTTTTGTTGGTAGAACCGGAAACATAAATCATAATCTTCGGGGTACACTTCCGGCGTAAACCCTCCTGCTATCTCAAAATCATCCCGGTGCAGCAGCCAGCACTGCGAGGGGATCACACACTCGCGGTAAATTTCATGGTAATAGGTCTGATCTTTCGCAATCTGATTCAACCATCGCGCGTACCGCCGAAAACCATCACCTATTTCCTCACCGTCCATAAAGTACTCCATCCCTCCGGCCACTATAGTTCCTTTACCATGCTGCTGCCAGATACGGTGCATCACTTCTAGTTTATCAGATGGCATAATATCGTCCGAATCCATGCGAGTGATTAATGTACCTCGTGAGTGTCGGTAAGCATTTTGCAGCGCGGGAATCAGCCCAACTCGATCAGTATCAAACACCCGAATCCGAGAATCTCGCTGGCTATACTCCGTCAGTATTTCTTTGGATCGATCCAAAGAATCATTATTCACCGCCACTAACTCCCAGTCAGAGTACGATTGGGCAATGATAGAATCCAGGCACTCGGGCAGATACCGTTCAGTGTCTCGTACTGACATGAGGATGGAAATAGTTGGGTTCAAGTGTTATGATATTATGGTGTTCAAGTTACCAAAATTGATAAATCTGCTGTAAACCTATAGGCTGTAACCAGGACGATTTCACGGTAGTGTACTTTAGATAAGGATGGGAGAATTAAAAATTTGGCACAGACTAGTGCGTATTATTGGATTCGTCGCGCTACGATGGCCAAAACCTATATAATTATGACTACGTGTCCGCATTGCCAAAGCGGAGTGCCGCCCAGTCCTAAGATCGTCAAAAACGGGTTAACCAGGCCTCGACGGCATACCACGAAAAACAGAATTGCCGCTGTCGCCAATGTAACCGTCAGGCAGTAGAAAGAAAGCCCCCTGCTATGTTTAGGCGAGAAGAACTACTAAGACAACTCTCGCTAGAGCGTGTCTCGCTGCGGGCTAGTGCTCGTACATTACATGTGAGTGTAAACTGGCCGGCACCCTTTAGGTTTGTAGGAGCGAAAGGTTGCCCTGAGTGGGTATGACTGGCCATAGAGCGACGTAGTAGACTTGTTGTTGGCTTTCATATTGGGGGCGGTGACAGGATGGTGCGTTAGGACTATGGCTCAGTATCCCCGAAGAACTACGCCTCAGAGCACTAGTCTTTACAGATGATTGAGCGGCCTATGCCAGTGTTTTTGCTAAAGGGCAGCATGGGATGCCCCGCATCAAGCAGAAGGCAAAAAGCAGACTGTGAAGTATGCTTCGCCAGCGATGAACCCCGAAGCCAAAGCAGATAATTTTTACAGCCCCACTACTGGCTGGAGTGGCTCCCCTGATATATTAGAACCAGAATATTTACTATTAGATAAAGTCAATACTAATATTAACTGGGAGGGGTGTGAAAATGCGGTTGGATCGTTCGAGTTCTAGTTTTTCAATGTAGAGAGGGAGACTTGGTTCCAATAGTGTGATACCAAGCCCCTCTTTTTTCATATATCGACAGTTTATTATTACTCCCGAGGAGGTACTTAGGTTGCCTTCTTTAAGGAAGTTTCTGTCAGTATTGTAGAGGCTTCCTATTATCAGGCTGAAACTACAATACCTAGTACTTCCAGCAACTGAGGATTGTCTTTGAGTGCCATCTTGGCAACCCAGCTAAAATCCGGCTGCCAAGTATATAATTCGGCTAATGCCTCATTACGCTTTTGCACAGGAGATTCCGCTGTTATTTCTTAGCAAAGCTTTAGGAAGATTGACTGAGTATTTTGTAAGTTGCTCTTAATATGAATCATGTAATGTAAGTTACTGCTAACTGTACATCAACGTAGAATAATTAGCAGTTACATTACTGTGAATTAAAGATGTCAGAAAGAACTACATTAGAAAAAGGAGATGATTTTGAGAACCGTTCTAGGCAAATAATAGAACGTATGATTGACGAATCTCAAATTCCTCATTTACGCGAATACATAAAGGTTTACGGACGAAAAGAAAAAGGGTATTACTCTAAATCCCGTGAAAAGAATATATATTTCGATTTAAGCATTGAGGTGTGGCCTCCTAATGCACAAAGGGCCTCATTCACGTATTTCATTGAATGTAAAAATTATGGAAAGTCTATTCCAGTCGATGATGTAGAAGAATTTCATGCAAAAGTTCGTCAAGTCAGTGGCTTAAATGTGAAAGCTATATTTATTGCTAATGCTCCTTTACAAGAAGGTGGATATAACTTTGCGAAGAATGAAGGGATTATGTTCGTACAGGGAGAATCATCCGAGAATTATCAAATCATTTTACACAAGTCGAGTATTTCTGATAAGGAAACTAAAATACCAACTGTAAAATCTTCAGCTAATGAGAATATCGTTAATGAAGAGAGTATACCGCTTGTAAAACTTGTTGATTCAGTTATTCTCAGCGCATTTGAGAAGATAGAAAAAAACAATCGTATCTCATACAGCATTGATAAACTGAGTCGAAACAGAATCATTGAAATAGCAGAACAGGAACTTCCCCAAATCAGTCCTTACATTTTCGAGGAAGGGCGCCCCTTAACTGTTAAAAAGCTAAAGGAATATCTAATCTCACAATATGGCATAAAAGTATTTGAAATTGCTTCTAGCTCAGATTTGCTAGGTAGTTTTAATAGAAACGATCGGCTAATTTCTATTAATAGCTCAATTGTTGATACAGGAAGAGAATTGTTTATTCTTGCCCATGAATTTGGTCATTTTGTTTTGCACAGTAAACTTCAAATCGGACAAATAGCTTACGAAAGCTTCGAGGATTCAAAAATCAACTTTAGAACTGGAAAGTACGATCTGCGGAATCCAAAGAATTGGATTGAATGGCAAGCAAATCAGTTTGCCTCCTCTTTAGTATTGCCTAGAGCCTGTGTTTTGGCACGGCTTCGGCAGTACCAATATAAGAAAGGGTTAAGGGGTGAGAAATTATATGTAGACGATCAATATGACAATCAGAAGACACTCTCAGAGATAATCAAACAACTAGCTTATATTTTCAGTGTGACTCAAACTTCTATTATTTACAAGCTTCGAGAGATGAAGCTGCTAGAAGAGAATTCTCGTCTAAAGTCAATAGGGCAAATTATTGCTGAGTATGACGATGAGTTAATAATTTGATTTACAGACTATTCAAGACAAAAAATGCCAAAGCTCTACGAATATTTGGGGATCATTATTTTTTTCTACTCCAATGAGCACGAACCTATCCATGTGCACGCTCGCTACAGTGAGTTTGAGAGTAAGGCGGAAATTATTGTAGTGGATGGAATCGTTGAGGAGATTATCATTACGAATGTGAGGGGAAGAAAACCACTAAAAAGAAAGGAGTTAAACAATTTAAAGAAATTTCTAGGGCATTATTCCGACGCCATTGTAGACAAATGGGTAGACTATTTCGTATATCATAGGGGAATAGATTTTGAGAAGATTACGCAAAGATTATAACTCATGAAAATCACTGAGCAATATACCGAACAGCAAAAGCAAGAAAGTCTCTCTATTATCAAAGCAAACTACATCGGTGACTTCGCCATTCGTTTATTCTTTAACGATGGGCACCAAAGGCTGGTGGATTTTAAGCCTTTTCTAGAGCAAGCTACGCATCCGGCTATCAAAAAATACTTAGACGAAAAGTTATTCAGAACCTATCAAATAAAAGACGGTAACCTGGACTGGAATGATTTTGATTTATGCTTTCCGCTGGAAGATCTTTATCAGAATCGCCTACTAAAGAATGAAGAAGCGACTATAAATGCTAATTAGCTATCCGTTACTAACTAACTCACAGTTAAAGTGATTATGAAATTGATTCGTCTTGTGCTACTTCTTTTACTTTTAGTAGTCTCAGCTTTAGGGGGAGGCTATTTTTGGTTGCAGCGTGCGCTGAACACGCCAATAGCCCACGATTATTCTTCTGAGTACATTACCATTGAGCGAGGAATGGCTTCTAATCGTATTTTAAGGGAATTGGAAGACTACCAAATCATACAGACCCCGTTGGCTACCAAACTGTATCTGCGGTTTTTTGCTACCGACTTACAACTAGAAGCAGGAGATTATCTTTTTCCTTCACCTATTAGCCCGAAAGAAGTTTTAGCTACCCTAGAGAATGGGAGAAAACGTTCTAAAACACTAACGATTCCCGAAGGGTGGTCGAGGTTTGAGATGGCGGAACGTATCGCTGCCCAGTTTCCAATAGAACCTGCGCTAACAACGGAAGAGGTACTAGCCATGATGAATGATACGAGTCCTATTCAAGATTTTGATCCTCAAGCTACCAACCTAGAGGGTTACCTCTATCCTACTACCTACGATTTTGAAATGGACACTCACCCTAGGGCAGTAATAGAGCGAATGGTTCAGCAATTTAAGCAGGTATGGCAACCGGAGTGGGATCAACTGGCGAAAAATATGGGCAGAGAAAAGCACGAAATCATTACTATTGCGAGTCTGATTGAAAACGAGTCTCAAGTAGATAGCGAGCGCGCTTTGGTCGCCTCAGTAATTTATAACCGACTGGAGAAAGAGATTCCCCTCGGCATTGATGCCACCAACGTATATATCGCCAAGCTACTCAACCGCTGGGATGGGATCATCCACAAAAGTGATGTTGAAGTAGATCATCCTTATAATACTCGCCGAATACGGGGGCTACCTCCCGGGCCAATATGCTCGCCCAGCAAATCAGCTTTAGAAGCTGCCCTAAATCCAGTATCTACCGATTATTTGTACTACGTATTGAATGTAGAAGCAGGCGATGGTTCCCACAACTTTTACGCCGACGCAGCCGGGTTTGCCCGAGGAAAAGCTGAATATCAACGATGGCTATCCCGGCAACGGAAGAATTGATCTAAGTCCTATTTGGCGTATTGCAAATGTGTATGAATTTCATCCGAATATTAAGGGGATACTAAAAGGTGAATGATGTAAACCGACTTCTGGTATCAACTTATCGGCAGTAAGAAAAGAGAACCCCTGACAGAAAATGTCATATTCAGTTGGTAACTTCACCAATAAAAACCATGAACCATCTGGCGAGGCTTCTATCCATTCTCACCATCTTAAAGTCAAAGAGAATAACTACCGGGGGTGAGTTAGCTAAAAAGTTTAATGTAAGCTTGAGAACCATCTACCGGGATATTAAAAAGCTAGAGGAGTCGGGCGTTCCCATCATCACCATTGAGGGAAGGGGATACTCGATTATGGATGGCTATAAGGTAGCCCCTATTATGTTTGATGAAGCCGAAGTGAGTGCTCTGATTACGGCGGAGCAACTCATTGCCAAAACCAACGACGACTCACTGATTCAGCACTTTGAGCAAACATTGCAGAAGATAAAATCCGTATTCAAGAGCTCTTTACAGTCGCAGGGCGAGATGTTAAGCAGCAAAATGCTGGTGGTGAAAAGCAAGACCGATGAAGTGAAGACTGACTCGCTCTCGTATATACAAATGGCAATTATCAACTTCAGAGTTACTGAGCTAGCCTATCAAGACAAGCATAAAGCAACCACCCGCCGAAAGATAGAACCGCTAGCAATTTTTTGCTTCGACGAAATGTGGATTGTGGTAGGTTGGTGTCGTCTGCGGCAAGACTACCGATCATTCCGATTGGATAGAATCCAACACTTCAAAATTTTAGAGGAGACGTTTGAAGACCGCCGTTTTGATTTAGGAAAATTTTTATCCTGCGACGAATTTAATCACCACCCCTGACATATTCTGTCATTCGCCCCCGCTACCTTTGGGCTATTGTCTAACTAAAAATAGTATCACCTATGTCAACACAAGAAATTGCCAACCAATGGGCCGAGTACTGCCGCCAAGGTCAGTGGGGTAAAGCCCAGGAAGAATTATACGATGCTAATTGCGTCAGCCTTGAAATGGAAGGTGCCCAAGTTTCCTCCCAAAAAACAGAGGGGTTAGAAGCTATTAGAAAGAAAGAACAGCAGTGGAGCAACATGGTAGAAGAGTTTCACGGTATAGAAATTGAAGGACCAATAGTAGCGGGCGATCATTTTACAGCTTCCATGAAAATGGACATTACTATGCAAGGGCGACCCAGAAACACCGATGAAGAAGTGGGTGTATTCCGAGTAGAAAATGGTAAAATTGTTTCCGAACAATTCTTCTACGCAGTAGACTGACCAATTTGAGTCCTCACTATGGTAGTGTTCCAAAGGGTTCACTACCATTCGTTGTATCCGTTAAGTTGTTCTGGCAAAACTGATTTCTGTCGCTTCAATATCCAACCATCTTAATCAAGAATTCACTCTAAAACTTCTGGAATACCGTAGGGACCGTCTTTCAGTAGTACAATGGATGGATTGGGGGCGTTAGCCGAGCGAATGGCGTGTTGGATAGCCGCTTCGGTTATTTGGGTAATTTTTTCTTCATCGGTTACGCTTTGTGATTTGGACTGATCCAGCAGTTGGAAGCCAGGAACGCCCGGTAAATGTTCGTATTCAGCATCGGGAATTTCCAGAGCACAGTAAATCAGGTTATCTTCCCGCTCAATACGGGTGAGTACCTTACTCCACATTTGTACCTGCCACTGTTCTTGAATCATCTCCCACTGGGAGTCGCTAATCATTCGCAGAAACTCTGCCTTACCGTGCTTTGCTAGCAATTTTAGTGACTGTTTGTAACCCCTCCCCCCTACTGGATCAGTATCAGTATTTTTGGCGACGATAATAATTTGTCCACCCAGCTTTACCGCCCGAGCCGCTTCAATGGCCGCCTTCCCTGCCTGATAATGGTTAATTCCCACAAAACCTGCCGGAATAATTACAATATCGTAGTGTTGCTCCAGTGGAACCACCACATACTCCCGAATTTTTTGTACCGCTGCCTGATGGGCTGCTACCAAATCACCCGCGTACACTCCGGTCATTCGTTTGTCGGCATCTAGCGTGGTATTCACTAAGAAGTCACAGCCGGCCATCTGCGCCACCTCCAGCGACTCGTCGTTGAGCGGATTGCCTTCCAGTACCAAATCAGCCGCCTTCGCCGAGCTGAGAAACTTAGCTCCATGAAAAATCTTCAGCGTCTTGATTCCCACAATGCCCGGACAGATACCTTTGCGCCCACCGGATGCCCCCGCCATAAAGTGGCTTTCTACCAGCCCAGTCACAATCTTCAGGTCAGCTTCGTAATACTGCCGATTAACGGTTACTTCTGAACCTCGCGAGGTAGTTCCCAAATAAATTAGATGATCGTCGTTATCGTACTCATGGTTAGTTACGTTTACTTCCGCGAAACCAGACTCTTGCAAACCTAGCATGGTTTCAATTTCATCCGCTTCCATATTCCGGTGCGAGCCCGCCCCAATAATGACCGTAACTTGCGACTGAGCAAACCCGGCTTCCAACAAGGTACGGATAATATAGCGCATAATACCGTGCTCACCTCGGTAGGGCACCGGACGGGTGTTATCCGATACCACAATCACTGCTTGGGCATTAGCATTCTCAACAATCTTCTGCTTGCCAATTTCCAATAGTGAAGGAGAATTGATAGGATTCTCTAAAGCATCGGTAATTCCTTTGGGTAATGCTATCGCCTCCGGGTTTCCCGCCATCCCCCGCACATCTACCGAATGATCGCAGTTGACATCAATTAATCCTTCGCCGTATTCTATTTTTAGGTTCATCTTTTGTTTAATCATAAACCTTTACTGTAGCCAGTGGCTTAAAGTAATCGCTTCCGAATGGGAAATGCCTCAGCAGGGTTCTTTACTAGCAGTTGATCAATGTCGGCTTGGCTGAAGCCGAGCTGTTTTAGTTCAGGGACGAATTTATCGAACAGTACGGCATAACCGCGGTAATTACCGCCGTTGGGTTCGCCTACGTAGTACCAGCCGGCATCGCCAGAGACGAGTACTTGTTTCAGATATCCAGCTTCTTTCAGGTCGCGTACTTGTTGGGCATAGTCGGCGTAGTTGCTTTCGCTAATGCCATCAATCTCTACCCAGGCCCCTTGCTTCGCGGCTCTCACATGATTGTCGTGACCCTGGTTCTGAGCATGTACCCAAATATATGCACTGGGGTGTACATTAGCCGCCTGGATAATTTCTAGTTCTTCCATCGCTGCCGATGCATCACCGGTGTGTACTGCGATGGTCAGGCCGGTCTCCCGATGGGTGAGGGCAGCCGCTTCTACCAACTTTCGACCGTAGTCCTCCAGTGGCCCGTTGTCCACCCCAATTTTGATAAATCCCGGACGGATGCCCGTTCCGTCAATACCTTCTTCAAATTCTTTGATCCAACGCTGGGCAAGCTGTTCGGGCGTTTCCCGGGCTACGTAGGTAGGAAGATAAATACCATTTCGGGCACCGTAGAGTCCGGTGTTGGTCAGAATTTGCAGTCCGGTAGCTTCGGATAGGCGTTGCAATAAGCGAGCATTGCGCCCTAGATAGTTGGGAGTACACTCCACAAAGGTCTGGCAACCTAAATCCTGAATTTCTTGCAAGTAAGGAAGGATTCTCTCAAAAGCCTTATCAGCATCGTAACGGTCAGGGTTTACTCTATGAGCTCCTATAAAATCTACCAAAACATGCTCATGGGCTAATGTTACACCCATCTGAGCCGGAGTAATTTCCTGTTGAACCGTCTGCACCAGGGCATCATCGGTAAAGAGGAACGAAGAAGGCACTGTAAGTCCAGCTATCCCAGCGAGAGAAGATGTTTTCAGGAAATTTCGGCGAGATAAATGCATGAACGAATGGTACTTTTAGAACGTTCAAATTATTGTTTTCTTCGCACAATCACTAACCTAGCTAGATGAGCACACTTCCCGAATATACTATTCAGCAGTTGGCTTTACGCAATGGGCAAGACCGAGAGGAAGTTTGGTGTGCCTACCAAGGCATTATCTACGATGTGAGTGAATCGAGATTGTGGCGGGATGGAAAGCACTACGAACATTGGGCGGGGCAAGATTTAACTTCTGAATTGAACAATGCTCCGCACACCAACTCCGTATTTGATCGTTTTAATCCGGTGGGTCAACTTAAACCGTCACGCTAATGCGAATTCGTCGCGCTATTGCCCTACTACTTTTGTTAGGTGTACCCTTTTTGGTAGGCTACTACTGGCAACGCTGGACAGAACCCACGGTAGTTGAACCTACTGCGGTAGAAGTCAAAACAATGTTAATCACCGAAGTGGAAGCTTTAGGCAAAATGGAGCTGGTAAAGTACCAATTTCAGGAGGTGACCGAAGTAAAAGAATTAAGCCCCGAGTTTTTGAACATACTGAAGCTGGATACCGATGCTAAGGCCATCTTAATTACCCGGGGCGAAGCAGCGGGCTGCCTAGATTTGCTTAAGATCAGTGCTGATGACGTAGAGATATCAACCGATACCGTATGGATGCAATTACCTGAACCAGAAATCTGCTACTACAAACTAGATTTAGAAAAGACGAAGCTTTATTCAGTAGAAACCGGACTGTTTACCGACCGCGATCAGTTTATTTCCCGAGCCTACCGCCAGGCCGAACGTCAAATTCGCAATGCCGCTAACAACTCAGGCATTCTGGAAGAAACGGAAGTAAACGCCCACCGCATTTTGCGACCGATGCTGGAAGAGCTATCGGGTAAGACCATTATCTTTACTGAAAAGATTCCCGCCGCGCGGATTACTCCAGTTGATTAAATTTTATTCAGGTAGGTCGTCTATCTGGAAAAATATTGGTAAGAAACTGGTTCCGAATATCACGGTAGATATAGAAGTCAGAATCAATACTAGCGATCTCAGTAATCCCATAATTTTTAGAAGCAACAATTAGGGAAGCATCTGCTAAGTCCACAGGGACATCTGAGAATTGCTGACTTAGTTCAATTAAACGAGCTATATGTGATTGGTCTAGCTCGGCAATTTCAATTCCGCCCCGACGAATCCACTCTAAAAAATTGATTTGTACATTAATGCTAAAATCAAGCATGTGCGAAGTTTCTGTAATGACGGGCCAGGTTGTTAATAATCTCCTGGGATGGTTCTTCAAAAACTCAATAGCTGTAGCGTGAAATTGATCGCGCTTGTCGAATAGCGCAATCAGTGGACCAGCATCAACGAGAATACTTTTCATGGAGCTTTTCTTTCAGCCTGCTCTTAAATTTGATAGAGCCTTCGGTTCGGCTACTACCTTCCTGCCCAAACAAGTCTTTCCCTAAGTCATAGGGACTATGAGCCGCTTCAGCTTTCTGCAAGTACGCAACTAGTGCTTCCTTCACTACTTGTGATTTGGTTTTTTGCTGCTGTTGGCAAAATTCACGCAATTTCTCTTCGGTCTCATTAGATAAACGAACGGTCAACATATCACAATTCTTGTTGTATTACAAGTGTAATACGTTTGAAGAAACTATTAGGTTCTACACACAGCAAATTAGATCAAAAAATCGTCCTATATGTTTACATCTTCTCTTTCAGTAGTACTAAGCAGTATACAGCTTAACCAAAATGCCTCATTATGTACCCTTACTTGAAAAAAAGAAATCGTCTGCCTACCGTTACCGCTGCTCAGATTTTACTCAACCGGGCTTTACGCCGAGGCGAAACTATTGCCGTAGATGGCGATTTCGGAAGAAAAACCCGCGAGGCAGTGATTAATTTTCAACAAAATCACCATCTCAACGACGATGGAATTATCGGGAAAAATACCTGGGCAGCCCTGGTTCGTGGTCAGGGATTACAAGTTATTGATACGGTTGATGTAGCCGAGGTAGCTGATATCGGCTACGAAGACCAAGACATTCGTGATGCCGGAGGCAACCCAATTGTTAACCACGGCATGAGTGGTGGATTACGGGTAGTACTCGATCAGATTCTGGCTCGGGGGCAACTTGGTCGCGTGGTACTACTGCGTTTTCACGGACATGGCTCACCAGGAAATATGGGATTATCAACAGGTACTCGATCAGACGTACCTTCTTCCGAATTTACTGCTGATTACTTTAGAATAGAACGCTTCCGAAACTTTCTAGCTCGCCTTGCTCCTCTTTTCTGCCCATTTGGCAGTGTAGAATTCCACGGTTGTCGAGTAGGCGGAGGGCAAGCTGGGAAGAAGTTTGTAGAAGGGTTTGCCAAAGTACTTAAAGTTCCGGCAACGGCGGGCAAGCAAACGCAATACGGTGGTGGTCGCTCTACTTTTCGCTTCGAGGGAGCTATCCGAACGGCTTTTCCCGGAGGAAAGACATTGAAAGCCTGGTCGGCCTCTCAAGCTGAAGCTGGACAGATGTCGGTTTATCGCTAAACCTAGCTGGAGATAGCTATCTCAGGTATTGTAAAAATTATGGACGTGCCCTAGTTCTTATCCTCTTTAGAAAAATCGGTATAACAGCGGTTGATGGCAAGAACTAGGTCGTACTGGCTAGATCGTTCAATAAAATCTTCTTCGAAGCGACAGAAGATCATAAAATTATCTAGCAATTCTTCAGTCAGCCCCGTGATTTTACCTACCATTTCGCGATTATACTTGCGGGAAAGCCGCTGACGGCGGTCGTAATCCTGCTGGGCTTCCCGAGCCATGCGTTCATACTTCGCCCGACGGTTAAACCGACTGGCAATAAACGAAACCGGGTTTAACGGGCTGACCTTAGGCTCCCGGCGAGGTCCATCGTAGGAACCCGGAACGACAACCTTAGGCGATTCTTCTGGTAGGTCATCCAGTGCCAACACCGCCCGCTTGAAAGATTCTACATCTTTGAAAGCAAACACCGTAACGTTTTCTAGCTCGTAAGTCTGTTCGCTCATTCTAACTTGCAAGTCATAATTGCTCACCTGAGCGGTATCACCGAAGAACAAAAATGCCGATTGGTAGCCTACCGAGGAAATACGAATGGTATCGCTCCGCTGAAAGGTCAAATAAAAAAATCCGTCTTCATCGCTAATCACCCCAGTTTCAGTCGTCAGGTTGGTAACCGTAGCAAAAGATAGTGGCTCATCCTGGTCATTAACAATGTTTCCCGAAACCTGAATACTTCCTTCAGGAGTACTTTGGGCTAATGCGCCAAGGGCAAGCAACCAAAAACTGAGGATGAAGAGAAAAGATTGCATAACTAAATATCTAAATTACTGAAAAGCTAAACAATACACCAGTGATTAACATTTTTTAACTTCAAAGATTGAAGGGGTCAATGATAGTGACCATGCATGGCTAAATTGCTGATTGTTATCTACTCTTTCACTTTTTTCCACCTTCCCTTCTCAGTTTTAAGCTATCAATTATTGCCTGTCAATTATTCTACTTCCACTTGATATTATATCCAACACTGTTCGTGCTTAATGTGCTCTACATAAAGGCAGCGATTACAAATGAACATAATCACCGTAGCCTGTTTTCCTCGCACATTGGCAAGACTCAATGTTTTATCCAAGCGGGTATCAAGCAGGAAAGAATCAGGGGCAATAGTTTCTAAAGGCGTTAAGTTAGGTTCGGTAGTTGCCATAAAAAGTAGTTTTAGCGATTGCGAAAAAGTTTTGATATTTTACTCTCTACTATCGCTAACTAATAACCATTGAAAAAGATACTACACTGTGATGAAGCACAACCTACTTCTTTTGATCTTGCTGATAATAGTCGGCTCGGCGACGGCTTTGTTTTCTCAAAGTTCAGTTACTCGTCCCAATATTGTGATTATTTACGCCGATGACATGGGATACGGCGACGTAGGCTGCTACGGAGCCACCGACATCAAAACTCCCCACATGGATCAGATTGCCCGAAATGGCATCAGATTTACTGAGTTCTACTCAGTCTCGCCCGTATGCAGTCCCTCCCGCTACGGATTAATGACCGGACGCTATCCGGCTCGAGATGGTATTCACGGGGTGTTCTTTCCCGAAAGCTGGACCGGCATGGATACTGCCGAAGTCACCATGGCTGACATGCTCAAAGAAGTGGGCTATGCTACCGGAGTAGTTGGCAAATGGCATCTGGGGCACAGACGCGAATATCTACCTTTACAGCGAGGCTTTGATTACTACTTTGGCATTCCGTACAGTAACGATATGGAAGCAGTGGTTTACCTAGAAGGAAATAAACTGGTGGAAGAAGATGTAGATCAGCGTTATACTACCCGAACCTATGCCGAAAAAGCCGTTCAATTTATTGATGATCATCAGGATGAACCATTCTTTCTATATATGCCCCACTCCATGCCGCACGTACCATTGTACGTATCCGAAAAATTTGACGGTTCGTCCGAACGAGGTTTGTACGGTGACGTAATTCAGGAACTAGATTGGAGTGTAGGTGAGGTATTGAAGAAATTACAGGAGGTAGGCGTGGAAGAAAATACCATTGTGGTTATATCCAGCGACAACGGTCCCTGGCTTACTATGATTGATCACGGCGGCTCAGCGGGTCCACTGCGTTGCGGTAAGCAGACAACCTTTGAAGGAGGCATGCGCGTACCCTGCGTGATGCAATGGAAAGCCCAAGTAAAACCAGGACAAACCATTGATGGGATGCATAACATGATGGACTGGTTTCCTACCTTTGCCACAATTACCGGAGCTTCCTTACCGGCTGACCGACCCATTGACGGTGAAGATATTGCGCCCGTATTGCTGGAGGGGAAAGAACGACAGGGAGATCGATTTATGTACTACGCGAACCGCACTGGAGAAATAGCGGCTTACCGCAAAGGCGATTGGAAACTTAAGCTCCCGATGGAACGACCCTACCAGGGGCGCTATACCTATCCCGGTGAAGAGTCCCATGGAATTCTACTTTTTAATTTAGCCGAAGACCTGGGTGAGCAAAATAATTTGGCGGATCAACACCCTGAAAAAGTAGCGCAGATGCAGCAGGAAATCGAGCAATTTAAGCAAGAATTAGGCGAAACCCGGGAAACGCACCGATTCAAGCCAGCAGCAGATAAGAGCCATCATGAATATCTCAAGGAAAAATATGGTGGCAGCCAATGATTATCCGCCTTACCTTTCTGTCTCTTTGGCTGGGCTTACTTGCTTGTCAAGAATTACCTACCCTGAAAGAAGATAACCGCCCCAACATCGTCATTATCATGGCAGATGATATGGGCTATGCTGACCTGGGTTGCTTTGGCTCGGAAATCAACACACCCAATATTGACCGATTAGCTAACAACGGTCTAATAATGACTCAGTTTTATAATGCGGGTCGGTGTTGCCCTACCCGGGCGTCTTTACTGACCGGATTATACCAGCATCAGGTAGGTATTGGGCACATGGTGGGCAATATGGGTCGTCCGGCCTATCAGGGCTATCTTAATAACCAGTGCGTTACTATCGCTGAGGTGCTTAAGGAGGCAGGCTATAGCACACTGATGACCGGGAAATGGCACGTAGGCAGTGCCCGAACGCAATGGCCTCACCGACGGGGTTTTGATCGATTCTACGGTGTTCCGCGGGGCGGTGGAATGTACTATTACCCTTTCATCCAGCGTGGAAGGCGGGATGTAGTACTGGACAGCACCGAAGTTAAGCCAGATAGTGTCAATTTTTATTCTACTATCGCGTTCAACGAGTACGCAGTGAAATTTTTGGAAGAACAACGCAATTCGCCTAATCCATTTTTTCTGTATGTTGCTCATATCGCCCCCCACTTTCCGCTGATGGCGCCTGACTCAGCGGTCGCTAAATATCGGGGAAAGTATCGGGCAGGTTTTGAGCAAATTCGGCGGCAGCGTTACCAGAAAGCCCAAGAGCTTGGAATTATTCCAGAAGGACTGAGGATGTCGCAACCTGATAGCCTGGTGTGGCAGTGGGACAGGCTAACGCCCGCTCAGCAGGATACGATGGACTTAAAGATGGCGGTCTACGCCGCCCAGGTTGATATTATGGATCAGGGCATTGGTGACATAATCAACAAACTAGAAGACCTGGGAGAGTTAGATAATACCGTTATTATGTTTCTCTCCGACAATGGGGCTACCCGCGAGTATATCGACCAAAACCCTAGTCCGGCCGATACCGCTGCGATTGGCAGTCGGTTTAGTTGGACTTCTTACACTGCTTCCTGGGCTAATGCCAGCAATGTCCCGTTTCGACTCTACAAAAGTTGGGTACACGAAGGTGGTATCGCCACTCCGTTCATCATTCATTATCCTCAGCAAATTAAACAGCACCGCATCGATCGACAGGTTGGTCACATCATTGATCTGATGGCTACTTGTACCGACTTAGCCCAAACTGAATATCCGCGGCAGTATCAAAATCAAAAAATATTACCTACCGAAGGTATTAGTCTGGTTCCAATCATTCAGGGTGACTCAGTTAACCGTACCCAACCTTTATTCTGGGAGCATATAGGTAATCGAGCTATTCGGGACAGCGATTGGAAACTAGCTGCTCCCGGCCCTAACCAAGACTGGGAACTATACAATATAGTTACCGACCGTTCTGAAACCCAAAACCTGGCTGGCCAATATCCTGAAAAAGCCACAGAACTAGCCCAAAAATGGCAAAATTGGGCAGACCGAGTAGGAGTAGTTGCCTGGGAAGAATTGACTAGTCATTAAAATATCAGGTGTAATGAAATTAAAGAGAACCAGCTTCAACGATTAGTTCATTATGTGTTTTAGAGTTACGTCGTTGGTACTGATTATTGTTAGCTTGAATTGCTGCGAAAGTAGGCGAGATTTTGACCGCAAACTTTGGCTTAAATATAGTAATCCTAGTGGCTTGAGTAATCCGAGAGTATCCATGGTAGATGATCTAATGCAGAACTATTTGAAACCAGGTTTAACTAGAGACTCAATAATTTCCTTATTAGGTGAGCCACAGGTAGACGGAGTAGAACAACGGCTTCCTAAAGGATTCGTTGAGCCAGATTCCATTACTTTTCAGAGTGACTCTTCCTCCAACCCTGGATATTCCGAAAGGTGGAATCAGCGGGTTAATCAGTATTTTGTCGCCCATGCCCAACCCGACACGCTTATGTCGTATTTCGTAGGATGGTCTACCATGGATCATATGTATTTAGTTGTAAAACTTAACCCCGATAGCGTAGCTTATGATTATTGGGTAGAGCAGCACTAGAAAACCAGTTAGTCTTCGCGCGAAACATGGGATTTTAAAGTTTAGATATACTCTCGTTCCAAGAACTTAAACCAAGGGAAGCAAGATCATTAATGATAAAATAGACTCCATCGGCTGATAATCATTTTTATATCTTCTGAGCATACCAGGATATCGAGGGTTCTGACAATCTGTCATAGCACTATGGCTTGGCATACCCATTGATAACGTAAGATTGATAACTTAGAACTCCAACTTTATAAAATATATTTATGGGAAAAGTAATAGGAATAGATTTAGGAACAACCAACTCCTGCGTAGCAGTGATGGAGGGCAATGAGCCCGTCGTCATTCCCAACAGTGAGGGTGGTAGGACGACTCCTTCCATCGTAGCCTTCCTGGATAACGGAAACGGCGAGCGAAAGGTAGGAAGTCCGGCAAAACGACAAGCAATTACGAATCCGCAGAACACCATCAGCTCGGTAAAGCGGTTTATGGGTAAAAAGCACTCCGAAGTCTCCGAAGAGATGAAGAATGTCTCTTACCAGATAGAGAAAGGAAATAACGATACAGTACGGGTGAAGATTGGCGACCGCGTGTATACCCCACAGGAACTTTCGGCCATGATTCTGCAAAAAATGAAGTCTACTGCCGAAGACTATCTCGGAACTACCGTGACCGAGGCAGTAGTAACTGTTCCTGCTTACTTCAACGATGCTGAACGTCAGGCTACTAAGGAAGCTGGACAAATTGCTGGGTTAGAGGTAAAACGGATCATTAACGAGCCTACTGCTGCAGCACTGGCGTATGGTTTAGATAAAAAGAATCAGGATCTTACCATTGCCGTGTACGACTTAGGAGGAGGAACCTTTGATATCTCGGTTCTCGAACTGGGTGATGGCGTATTTGAGGTAAAATCTACCAACGGTGATGTGCACCTAGGTGGTGATGACTTTGATGCCCGCATTATTAACTGGTTAGCCGACGAGTTTGAAAAAGAAAATAGCATTGACCTGCGGAAAGATCCGATGGCGTTGCAACGCTTAAAGGAGGCTGCTGAGAAAGCTAAGATTGAGTTGTCAAGTGCTACTAGCACCGAGATCAATCTGCCCTACATTATGCCAGTAGATGGTATCCCCAAGCACTTGGTACGGAGCCTGAGCCGATCTAAGTTTGAGCAGTTAGTTGATGACTTAGTACAGCGAACCCTGGAGCCTTGCCGACAGGCTATTAAGGATGCTGGAATTTCCGCTTCTGAGATCAATGAAGTGATTCTGGTAGGGGGTTCTACTCGAATTCCCAAGATTCAGGAAGAGGTAGAGAAGTTCTTCGGTAAGAAGCCCTCCAAAGGGGTAAACCCTGATGAAGTTGTAGCTCTTGGGGCAGCTATCCAAGGTGGAGTATTCAGTGGTGATGTGAAAGACGTACTACTGTTAGATGTAACTCCGCTATCATTAGGAATTGAAACCATGGGTAGCGTATTCACTAAGCTGATTGAATCCAATACTACAATCCCTACCAAAAAGTCGGAAACATTCTCGACTGCTTCGGACAACCAGCCTTCGGTAGAGATTCACGTACTACAGGGTGAGCGGCCTATGGCTAAGGATAACCGAACCATCGGACGTTTTCACTTAGACGGAATTCCACCGGCACCCCGGGGTGTGCCTCAGGTTGAGGTAACCTTCGATATAGATGCTAACGGTATCATGAACGTATCAGCCAAAGATAAAGGCACTGGTAAAGAACAGAAAATCCGTATTGAGGCTTCCTCGGGACTTACCGACGAGGAAATCGAAAAGATGCGTAAGGAAGCTGAGGCCAACGCTGAAACCGATAAGCAAGAGCGTGAGAAGATTGAAAAAATCAATGCTGCTGATTCGCTGGTCTTCCAAACAGAAAAGCAACTCAAGGAATTTGGTGATAAGTTGTCGGAAGGTAACAAGAAACCTATCGAAGATGCGCTTGCTGAGTTGAAAACAGCTCATCAGTCTCAAGATGTGAATGCTATTGATGCCGCTATGGAGAAGCTAAATGCCGCTTGGCAAAATGCTTCTCAGGAGATGTATCAGGCAGCTGGTGCTGACGCCTCCGGAGCTGGTGCCGACCCTACTGCTGGTGCCACTAACGGCGAACAGGCCAGTGCCGAGAGTTCAGACGATGCTGATGTTTCTGACGTAGAGTATGAAGAAGTGGACGATAAGGACAAGCAATAACGGTCTTCCCCTTATTCTTACCTCAGACTTTAAAGCCCCAATTGGGGCTTTTTTTATTACTATTTTTCCCAGCTTATCTACTAACATAGTATTTCTTACATATCAACCATCGATGAAATATCACCAGAGGTTTTGTAAAATTATTTCCTCTCTAGGCCTGTATTTAGCTGATTTACCCCTTCCTGAGCTTTACAATTATTTCATTCTCCGTCATTTTATTGCCATGTAATGAAATAGGTTATTTACACCATTTTTTTTACCTGCCATTACATAGGTTTATCATAAGGATATGAGTGAAACTATCTACCAGAAATAATTATATCTCAGTCAGTAAAATTGAAATAAGTTGCCTGATTCGTACAAAATAGTATGAGTCCATTCATTATCCACTAGTGCTAGTACAAGAGTAATAGATTGAGCAAGGCGAGCGAATAATTACGTAAGGAAAATAGATTTTCAACTGAGAATAAGTAACAGCAGCTTAACTAATATACATATTTCCTCTTTTTCTAACATAGGTATAATACGAAACCTGCTATCAGTATAGCTATTTGAAGCTAACTTGAGCGTTAAATAGCTGTGATAGAAAGTACGTGACATTATGAATACGATTTTAACTACTATAACGGGCCTGCTCAGTGTCATTGGGATTACCCCCTACGATTACTGCTATTTTTCGCAGCCCGCTACACATTGGCTACAAACCCTACCCGACGGACTGATCAACACCGTATACTCGATTATTCCGTTTACTATCTTTTTACTTGTAGGGAAACGCCAGAGTACCCAGAGTACCAAAGCGGTGCTTTACTTATTTCTACTTTTTTCTTTGTCTAATGGGTTTATTCTACTCACTGAGATATACGCAATTTGGTATCCAACTTATCAGGTTCCTTCTTGGGTTAAAATACTTAACATTTCTGTTCTCTTCGCTACTACCTTGGGGCTGTGGCCTCACATCGTTCGGCTACTGAGAGGGACTTCTACCATCATTTCATCCCAAGTCGGTGATGAGAGTGAAACCACCCGAGAGCGTGAGTTACAATTGCGGGAAGATAATCTGGAAGAACTGGTAAATAACCGCACTAAGGACTTAGAAAACACCTTACTTCAACTTAAGCATGAAGCCCGCGACCGACAAAGGGCACAGGATCAAGTGAAGTTCCAAACCTCCTTGCTCGATCAGGTAGATAGCAGCATCATTGCAACTGATACTCATCGAAAAATTGTGTATTGGAACCACCATGCTGAACAATTATTTGGCTGGACAAAAGAAGAAGCCTTAGGTAGGAAAACGTCAGAATTATTCAAAGATAAACAAGCTGCTAACGAGACCTACTACCGTGAACTTATCCAAAACAATCACTGGGAGGGCGAAATTATGATGCGGCACCGTAGCAATAAAATGTTTCCGGTTTATACCAGTGCCGCGGCCCTAACGAATGAAAACGGCGACCCTATTGGCTATTCAATGGTCTGCTTTGATATGACCAATCAGGCTAAGCAAGCCAGTCGGTTGCGCCGCGATAAAGAGAAAGCCGAACGGGCGGCCTTGGCCAAACAGGACTTCTTATCTACTATGAGCCACGAAATACGTACCCCCTTAAATGTGGTGGTAAATATGGCTCGGCTACTCATGGACGAAAGCCCTCGGGCCGACCAGCTAGAATACATGAAAAGCCTGCAATTTTCGGCTAATCACCTGCTAGTTATTATCAACGATATATTAGATTTTGCTAAAATTGAGGCTGGTAAGATCAAGCTGGAAGAAATCAGTTTCAGTCCGAGGGAGGTGGCCGAAGGTATTACCAAAGCCTTCCAGTTTCGGGCCAAAGAAAAGAATATTAGCCTCCGTCTGGATTGGGGCTCTAACATTCCCGAATATATATTAGGCGACGAAGTACGTCTTACTCAGATTCTCAATAACCTGGTTGGAAACGCTATTAAGTTCACCGAAAAAGGATTTGTGTCAGTACATACCGAGCTTCTGAGTAAGCAGCATGATAAGTACAAAATCAGATTTGAGGTACGGGATACCGGAATCGGTATTCCGGCGGACCGAATGAAGTCGATCTTTCAGGATTATACCCAGGGAGGTGATGATACTACCCGCAGGTTTGGTGGAACCGGGCTGGGGTTAACCATCTGCAAGCGGCTGATTGATATGCAGAATGGCAAACTGTCTGTTCGTAGTAAAGAAGGCTGGGGTAGTAACTTTAGCTTTGTGCTTACCTACCAACACGACGCTAAATCTGGATCGTTGGCATCGGCCTCAGCCAAAGAAAGAATTGATACGAGTAAGCTGAGCGGTAAGAAACTCTTATTAGTAGAAGACAATCCATCGAACCGAATGGTTGCCACTAGCTTTCTGGAGAAAGTAGGCATCCGGGTATCCACGGCAGAAAATGGAAAGCAGGCCATAGACAGAGTGCAACAAGAACCGTTTGATATTGTGCTAATGGATCTTCAGATGCCTGTTATGAATGGCTGTGAAGCCTCTCAGGCGATTCGGAATTTAGGTGAGGATTATCAGAAGCTACCCATTATCGCCCTCACGGCTGACGTGGTGCAAGGAGTAAAAGACCGGGTTCGTGAATGTGGCATGAGTGATTATTTACCCAAGCCTTTTAATCCCGATGAACTACACTATAAAATCGCTCTCAATCTTGGCCTAATTTCCCCTCAGGAAGCAGACTTTGCCACAGCCGAAGAGAAGAGCGATATAATGCAGTTACATCGACTAATTGATCAGTACAACGATGACGTTAAGTTTGTAACGAACTTACTAGATTCCCTGCGCCAAAGTTTTCAGTTGCTTACTGAGCAGGTAGCTAGTTCAGCCGATCAGAAGGATGTGTATGAGTTGCGCCGTCTGACCCATAAGTTACTGCCTTCTATCAAAATGGTCGGTAATCATGAGTTGCACACCCACCTCGATGGGTTAAAAGAGGCTCTCGCCGACGACAAAATTGACGAGGCTGAGGTTGCCCAATTGATTAAAAAGGTTCAGAACTCGTCTACCAAGTCTATCAACTACATAGATGAGTTGGTTACTAACATGAAAGAACACAGAGGGCAGCTTACTTCTTCCTAAAAAACCTTCTACGCCTAGGTTCTTGCTTTAGTAGTATTTTCGTAGATTAGCGAAAATCACTACACCTATGAACCGAATTCTTGCCTTTTTACTAACTCCCTTTTTGTTTATTGCTTGCCAGCCGCAACAAACCACCGAAGAACAAGTCGCTGAGATAGATGGTGCCAGTCTGGCCTATCCTAACCCTCCTGCTGAGGGTTTTAATGAAGCCGCCTCCGATGAAAAAGCCATTGCGATTGCCGACAGTGTAATGCAGGCCATGGGAGGCCGCCAAGCTTGGGATACTACCCAATACGTAAGTTGGAATTTCTTCGGGGCTCGAACGTTGCTTTGGGACAAACAGTCGGGCGACGTGCGGATTGAAGTACCCCGCGATTCGGCTATCTACTTAATCAATGTGAATTCTGATCAGGGGAAAGTAGCAATGGGTGGGGAAGAGATCACTGATACTGATTCTTTATCAAAATATGTAGAGCGGGGAAAGAGTATCTGGATAAATGATAGCTACTGGTTATTTATGCCCTTTAAGCTGAAAGACTCGGGCGTGACGCTGACGTATGCCGGGGAAGATACTATTCAGGGAGGCGCGTCCGCCGAGGTGCTCGAATTACGCTTTGAAGGCGTAGGTGTTACTCCGCAGAATAAGTATCGGGTGTACGTAGACCCCAACGACTATATGGTAGAGCAGTGGGCTTACTATCCTGAAGCCGAAATGGATACTCCCCGTTTCATCACTCCCTGGGCTGAATACGAAAAATACGGAGCACTCATGCTATCGGGCGACCGGGGACAACGAGATATTACCGACATTGAAGTGATGGAAGCTGTACCAGAAGGCACGTTCTCCAGTATCGAAGAATTTCAGTTATTAAAATCATCCTGAAATACTACTTCTTGGTCTTTGTCCAGTAGACGAACGTAATCTACTGAACCCGTACCTTGAAATCGGTACCGGATTCCGGCTACTTTTCCGGCATCCTCTTCAAGAGTAGTCTGAAAAATTAGCTGCTCATTGCGGTATACCGACAGTTGTTGTTGCTTAACTGTTAGGCGGATATGCTGCCATTCGGAAAGATTGCAGCCAAAAGCTGATAAATCCGCCCTCTGTCCCTCAAGATACTGTTCGCTGGCAGCTAAGTAGATTTTTCCCACACAACCAGGGATTGACCAAGGAATAGCGATACGCCCCTTTGAGCAAAGTACTGATACCTGGCTCTCTTGGCATACGGCTTCTCCCTCGCTGTAATCACTTCTGATAGCGGTTTCTAACGTAAAGTTACCGGAAGAGATTTCACCAAAGTCTTGTACATTATAGTACGCTAACCCAGGTGCCGATTCTCCATTTAAAAAACCTAGCTGCTGTAATCGTTCGGGAGAGACCGTAAGCGTACCGTTTTGCTGGATTTTTTCATCTAAATAATGTGGAATGGATTCATCCTCTACTAGAGCTAACCACCCATCGGAGGTGACGTATACATCGTGCTCTTTCACTACCTGCTCTTCTACCAGCAGCTTGGCTCGGAAGTAGCCTGGGTAGTAGTAAGTAGTGGTGAAAACCTTGTTATCCTTATCCACCTCTTGGCGCAATCGCGAATCCCACGACTGTTGTATTTCTATCTGATCATAAGGAAGTTTGGATACATCGTAGTGAAAAATTACCGTATTCGGTAGTCCTTCCGTAACTGGCTCACTGGAAAATGTGACTTGCGAAGTATCCATCTCTAGCGGGCGATTAACCCAACGGTTAAATCCAAGAATTAGCAGTACCAATACCGGAATTAGTAGTAAGAGAGCTAGTTTTTTACTGACAGCCGGAGATGTCGCTTTTTGCCTCGAAAGTTCTTTTTCAGTAGTATGAGAGACGTAAGATTGGCTTCCCACAAAGTCACGCCAGTGCTCATAGTCAGCAAACTGAGCTAAAGCATTCAGAGTATTAGTGGTGGGCTGGCTTTGGTAGTTTACTTTACCCCATAACCGCTTCAGGGTAGTAGCACTCAGTTTGGTTTGGGTTTTCTGCCAGATCCGTTCACTCAATTGCTCAAAGTCCTGGTGCGTCCATTCCTGGCTATTACCCCAGGCTACCTCATTCTCAATGATTTGCTTGAGAAGCTCTATATAGGTTGTTTCTTTGTTAGTCGCCTCCATGATGCTTGGCTGTACCACGAAGATAACGACTTTTTGTCTATTCTGTGATAAAGATGCAAGGCTTGTTCATAAAAAAGGGAAAGAATGAAAAGTGCGCGGAGAATGATAATTTTGAAGTGAACTAAACAACATGATTATCATGCACACTTTTCAAAAAATGAAATTACGACCTATTATCAGTACTTACAAACCCACC
>JBCCTI010000032.1:0-64586 GCA_039198955.1 Bacteroidota bacterium
TAAATATTTATAAAACTGTTTTAGAGCTCTTTTTCAGTCTTTCTACTTGTTTTTAGCTCTAAAACTTACGGTAAACGAGGTGGCTCTCGAGGATAATCACTATTACGAATGCGGAATTAAGGGGCTTGATGAACTGGGCTGAACCTCTCTGTATTTTCCCTAATGGGTAAAGACGTAAAGTAATATATTTTAAATTAACCCATTCTGAATAAGAAAGGATTAAGAAGAGATAAGCTGAGGGGATTTCTCCATAATCTCTTTCTGAAGATGTTCGTCCAGAAGGGCATTTTGTAGAGTCTTGGCTTCCATCAGTTGTTCTACAGTGAGTCCTTCAGCTCCCCGAAGGTCAGCCTTGAGTAAGTTGGCGTTTTTAAGGTTCGCCCCCATAAGTACGCTACTTCGTAGATTAGCCTCGGTGAGCAAAGCGTTCTCAAAATCAGCCTTAATTAAAAAAGAACCCTCAAGGTTGGACTTAATAAGGAATGTATTAGTAAAAATAGCACCACTGGCGTAAGAGCGAGATAGGTTCGCCTGATTGAGGTTGGAGTCCTGAAAGTCGGTCTGGTTCATCCGGGCATTTTCCAGATTACACTGAATGAGATTAGAGTGAGTGATATTGGCCGAGTTTAGGTTGGACTCTTTTAGAATTACTCCGTTCATATTAGTGCGAGCCAAGTAGCAGTTTACTAAATCTAATTTATACTTGCGGTAGCGGTTCAGACGCTTGATATTACCCGCCGTCCGGAAGGCAGATTCTTCGGATTCCCACAAGCGAAAATCTTCAATTTCGTCGAGGTAGGTGCGTATTCGCATTCGCTTTTGTCCGTTCTCGTTGAGCCAGTAGATCAAAATACCGATGACGGCAATATCGAACAGCATGCCGTGGGCTTCGGCCAATACCTGTCCTACAAAGTTGTAATAATCTTCTACGTAATACGAGTAACTAAGCCCAATGACAATAAATGCCAGTACCATCAGTACCAGACATGAGGTAAGCACCGGGTGCTCAGGAATGGTCTTAACTCGTTCGATAAGCTGTTTCCAGCGTTTGGCGCGCATATTGGATCAAAAAAAGCTGCACAAAATAACGCCCCAAAATAGCGTAATTGCTAACCTAAATGAATGCGGTTGTATAGTTAAACCTCACAGATGTATGAACTACACCAAATCTAAATCTTTTATTTTTCTCACTAGGGTCTGATTGATTTTCTCGTAAGACTCAAAGGTCCAACCCGCTACGTGAGGTGTGAATAATACCCGCTCAGACTGGCGAAGTTGATCAAAATCCGCTTGCTCTGCGGCGGATAACTGCCCTAATTTCTCGTTCTCCAGTACGTCGAGGGCAGCTCCCTGCACTTTTCCCGAGGCGAGGGTAGTAACCACACTGGCGAGTTTAATGACCTTCCCCCGGGCGGTATTGACGATAAAAATGTTTTTGTAAAACTGATTGAGATATGCTTCGTTCACCAAAAAATGAGTTTCTTCAGTCAACGGTACATGCAGACTGAGAATATCGACGTGTCGGAATAGCTCTTCCATCGTTGCTTGTTGGGCAAAGGCATCGCCGTAATTTTGGCGGTACTTATCATAAGCTAGTATCGTTACTCCGAAGCCCACTAGCCGACGGGCAAAAGCTTGCCCCATGTTTCCGTAGCCAATAATTCCTACCGTCTTACCCATCAGTTCTACTCCCCGGTTGCCTTCCCGGTCCCAGACGCCTTTCCGTATTTCCCGGTCGGCCTGATTGATATGATTGAAGAGATTAAGTATCATCCCCACGGCATGTTCACCTACGGCATCGCGGTTACCTTCGGGGGCATTCAGGATGTGGATATCATTCGCCTTCAGGGCTTTTTCATCTAGCTGATCGAGTCCTGCGCCCGCCCGTCCGACGAACTGCAATTTACTGGCTTTATTAATAAACTCCTGATCTATTTTAAGTTTACTACGAACGATGATTCCTTCGTGCTGACTAATGATCTTCAGTACCTCGCTGCGGGTAATCTGCGGGCGATACTCGGCACGATAGCCAATATCTTTAAGCAAGGGAACAATGCTTTCGTGCATCTTATCTACAATCAGGCAGTTTTTCATTGAGTCTGGGGTTTAAGCGACCACACTGCGAGGTATTAGAAATTAGGTTTTAGATAATACAGAGCGGAGGTGACTTATACATTTTACGCCTTGCTCCGCGGACCTGCTCTGTGCTCTTTACTTCAAAACTCATAAAGCAAATGCGCTACGCTAAAATAGACGGCGAGTCCAAGCAGGTCATTGGCAGTGGTGATGAAAGGGCCGGAGGCTAAAGCCGGGTTTACGCCAAAGCGGTCCAGTACCAGAGGAGTAAGCGTACCCATGAACGAAGCCAGTAATACCACACTGAACAGAGCAATAGCTACGACACCTGCCAACCGTAGCTCCTCTCCAAATAAAAGATTGAACCCTAGTACTAGTGTTCCGAGTGCCAAACCGTTAATCAGGGCTACGATCAGCACTTTTACGAGCCGCTTCGTTAACTGATCGCCAAATACCGAAGAGGTTGCTAAACTTTGTACTACTAATGATGACGACTGAATCCCAACATTACCACCCGTAGCAGTAATCAGTGGTATAAAAAACGCCATGGCTGGTACTAGGGCAATATCAGCTTCAAATATTCCGATGAAACGGGCACCTAGCAGACCACCTACCATACCAATGACTAGCCAGGGAAGGCGAGCTTTGGAAAGCATCCAAACGCTATCGCTGCGCTCTTCAACATCCCCCGAAATACCCGCCATCAGTTGACGTTCTTCCTCGGCCATTTCGGTAATGACGTCTACAATATCATCAATTGTTATCCGCCCAACTAGTCGTTCCAGTACGTCAATTACGGGTACTACCTCCAGGTCATACTTCTGCATAATTTCGGCTATCTCTTCTTCCTCCATAAAAGTGGGCACCGAAATAATCTCGCTATCGTAAATATCAGCGATTTTGGTCTGATCCTGCGACAGGATAATTCGTTTAAGCGAGACTTTGCCCAGCAGTCGGTTTTTTTCGTCTACTACGTATACCGAGTAGAGTTTATCTACCTTTTCAGCCTGCCGACGGATTTCCTCGATGCACTGGAGAATATTCCAGTTAATGTCTACCTTGATAAGCTCCTTCGCCATGAGGCCCCCGGCCCGATCTTCCTCGTAGCGGATCAGGTCTTTTACGTGTCGGGCCCGCTCGGCATTTTGCATCCGATCAATCACCTCCTCACGGGTCTGGATGGGTAGGCGGTTCAAAATATCCGCCCCGTCATCCGAATCGAGATAATCGATAAAGCTGGCAAGTTCTTCTGCGGTAAAATTTCGCAAAAAGGCCGCCTGGTCTTCTTCTTCGATCTCTACAATAACATCTGCCGCTTTTTCCTTGTCCAACAGCTTGAGGATGTACTTGGACTCCTCAGTGTTAAGTTCGTAAAGTACGGTAAGAATATCCACTGCATTGGCCTCAAGCATACTCTCCTGTACCACTTCATGAGCATCCTGGGCAATGGCTTCCCGTGTCCACTCCAGATAAGCGGGGGAGACTTCAAAAGGTAGAAAGTTCAGGGTTTCCAAGATGACTCAATTTGTTGACTAAGCCGCACAAAATCCACTACTGACAGTTGTTCAGCCCGCAGGTTCAACATCGGTAACTGCCGGATTATCTCCGGCAAATTTAGCGGTTTCAGGGCGTTACGCAAGGTCTTTCGGCGGTTTTGAAACCCCTGCTTCACGACCCTTCTAAACAAAGTTTCGTTGCAAGAAAGTTGTTGTATAGTATTGCGCTTTAGCCGAATTACTGCTGAGCGTACCTTAGGTGGAGGATGAAATACCCCGGGTTCTACGGTAAACAGATACTCGATATCGTAATAGGCTTGCAGCAGTACACTCAGAATACCGTAGGTTTTATTGCCGGGGGGCGAGCAAATCCGGTCAGCTACCTCTTTCTGGATCATTCCGACTACTTCAGGTACAGCATTGTGATGATCCAGTACTTTAAAGAAGATTTGAGAAGAAATATTGTAAGGAAAATTTCCGATGATAGCGAGGGGGGCTGGCAATACGCTCAAATCAGTTTTTAAAAAATCTTGATGTAGAATAGTTAGCGACGGATATTTATCCTTCAAGTACGCTACTGATTCGTCGTCCACCTCAATAACAGTAGTTTGATATGCCGACTGTTGAATAAGAAACTGAGTGAGTACGCCAGTACCCGGTCCCACCTCCAGCAGATGTTGGTAGTTTCCGTGCTGGCTCAGACTATCGACAATCTTTTGGGCAATCTGCTGGTCTCTCAGAAAATGCTGACCTAAAAACTTCTTGGGACGGACTCTTGCCATAGCTTTTTTGTTATTGGAAAGGTAACGGACGAAAGCGGAGGATTCGTCATCGATTATCAAAAACATTACTAAATTGCGCTAAAAAATCACATTACCCATGTCCATTAAACTGAAAACAGCCAAATCGATTAAAGATAAAGATGATCTGATTGTACTGATCGGCAACGACGAATCCTACGAGCTAGGGGAAGCCGAACAGCAATACCTTCAGCAGAAAATAAAAGATAAGAAAGACATCATTCCTATTAACCAGTACCAACGCTGGGTTTTCTTCGTCGCCCCCGTAGCCGGAGAATCTTCGGAAGATACCCTGGAAACTTACCGCAAGCAAGGGGCATCACTCTACCAGGCTCTCAGGCAGGAAGGAATCAAAAAAATTAAGATAAGCGGTGGGGAAGCTCCGCAACTGTTAGCTCTCGCTGAAGGATTTTTACTGGCATCTTACGAGTTCTCTACCTATCGCAAAGACCTGAAAGAAGGCGTGTCGGCTCAGATAAAGGAAGTCAGCCTGGTGCATGCTGAAGTGGGAAGTCAGGAGGTACGGGAAATAAATAACATTGTTGCTGGAACGTTTCTGGCGCGTGATCTGGTGAATGAACCGGTGATCTCACTCAATGCTGAAAAGCTGAGCAAAGCCTTTAAAAAAGCGGGAAAAGACAGTGACTTTAAGGTGGAAGTATTTGATAAAGCGAAAATAAAATCGTTGAAAATGGGAGGCTTGTTGGGGGTAAATGCTGGCAGCCCAGATCCGCCCACCTTTAATATCCTAGAGTACAAATCGGAAAAAGCGGTTAATAAGCAACCTTACGTAATTGTAGGCAAAGGTGTGACCTATGATACGGGCGGACTTAGTCTGAAACCTTCTACGTCTATGGACACCATGAAATCGGACATGGGTGGTTCGGCCGCCGTAATTGGTACTATGATGGCGGTGGCCAAAAATAAGCTGCCGCTTCATTTGATTGGCCTAGTTCCGGCAACAGATAACCGTCCCGGTGGCAACGCTATTGTCCCGGGCGATGTGATTACCATCTCCGATGGCACCACCGTAGAAGTTCTAAACACCGATGCCGAAGGGCGATTGATTCTGGCCGATGCCCTGGCGTTTGCCAAAAAATACAAACCAGCGCTAGTCATTGATTTAGCCACCCTCACGGGAGCTGCCGCGGTAGCTATCGGTAAAGAAGGTATGGTGATGATGGGTTCGGCTTCCGAGGAATATAAAAATCAACTGAAACAGGCGGGGGAAGAAACTTACGAGCGCCTGGTGGAGTTTCCGCTCTGGAAAGAATATCGTGATTATCTAAAGTCTGACATTGCTGACCTGAAAAACATTGGCGGGCGAATGGCGGGAGCGATTACTGCCGGGACATTCTTGAAGCACTTTACTGATTACGAATGGATTCATCTGGATATTGCCGGGGTGGCCTTCCTTAATAGCCCCGATGGCTACCGAGGGAAAAATGGAACCGGGGCAGGAGTACGCTTGTTGTACCACTTCTTTAAGAGGTTAGCTCACTTAGCTGAATGACAAACGTATGCAGCCGACTATACAGTCCGAAACAGCTCAGGCAAACCAATGGGTAAGGTCTAAACCTAAATCAAAGGGGGGAGATACCCCGGTGGTTGCCATCAGTATTGGTGATGTCAACGGGGTGGGGCCTGAAGTAATCATTAAGGCTCTAGAAGATAAGCGTATCCTGAATCAGATGACGCCTATTATTTTTGGTTCAGCTAAAGTGATTTCTTTCTATCGCAAGCAGTGCGAGATGGAGCATTTTAACTTTATGACCATCAAAGGCTTGCCGAGCATTGCCTATGGAAAAGTAAACGTTTACAACTGCTGGCAAGATGCAGTAGAGTTGCATCCCGGAAGCGTAACCGAAGCCGGAGGGCAGGCCGCCTGGAAAGCACTGGATCAGGCGACTCAGGCCCTGAAAGATGGGGTGGTTTCGGCTATTGTGACGGCACCTATCAATAAAAATAATATTCAAAACGAGGAGTTCAGCTTTCCGGGGCATACCGAATTTCTAGCGAAAACTTTTGAGGCTGAAGAGCATCTTATGTTTTTGGTACACGAAGACCTGAGAATAGGTGTGGTGACGGGACATGTACCATTACATCAGGTAAACCAGAAAATTACCCGCAGCAAAGTACGGCAAAAACTGCTGCTAATGGAGCAGTCGCTGCAAACTGACTTTGGTATTGGAAAGCCCCGGATAGCGGTGATGGGACTAAACCCTCACGCTGGAGAAAACGGCTTACTTGGTTCTGAGGAACAGGATATTTTGCTACCAGTTATTCAGGAGCTGAAGAGTAAAGGCAAACTGGTGTACGGGCCTTTTCCATCCGATGGTTTTTTCGGGGCGTTTATGCAGCAGCAGTTCGACGCCGTGCTGGCCATGTACCATGACCAAGGATTGATTCCTTTTAAAACCTTAGCTTTTGAAAAAGGGGTGAATTTCACCGCTGGACTTTCCGCAGTACGCACCTCACCCGACCACGGTACGGCTTACGATATTGCGGGAAAAAATCAGGCCAATCCTGAGTCTATGCGTCAAGCCCTGTACCTGGCTTGTGATATTGTTAATCAGCGGAAGCAAATGGCAGTTTACGACCAGTCGGGAAAAGCGAAGATTAACAAAACGGGTTAATCAGAAGTTTTGGCCTAAGATTGGTTTTTGTTCCTACGGCAGCGTTCGCTACAGTAGACCACCTCATCCCATACATCCTTCCACTTCTTTCGCCAGGTAAACGGACGCTGGCAGACGGGACAAGTTTTAGTTGGTAAATCGCCTTTCTTGCGGTGTCTAGCCAAATTACTCAAACAATAAATACAGTGTAATGGTATTGGTTGCCACTTGGGTGAGTGGGCGGGAATAGCGATTTTCATTGCTACTTAATACGTTAGTAATTCCGCGGGAATAGCGCACTTCAGGAGCAAACTTAAAGAGAGGGAAATAAACATCCATTCCAAAACCAGCCTGTAGAGAGAAGTTGGTGCTTTCGGTGAGCAAGCGGTCACTTTCATTACCGCCTTTATCCCTACCCGTGGCCTCGATGCCTGCCTCAACTCCGCCAATCAGGTACATCCGATGGTTGCCCCTTCGGACGGATTTATATTTGAATAGTATGGGAACCTCGATAAAGGTAGATTCTACTACTTGCTGATCGTTTACCAGCATACCGTTCTGAATGTAGCGATAGTCTAGCCGATTTTCGTAAAAGACCACTTCCGGCACTACCCGAATATCAAGGTAGTCAGCTATGCGAAAGTTAGCAATCAATCCTAATGAAAAACCAAAAGAATTGGCAGCCATAACCGATTGTAGGGAATCAAACTCGGGGGTGGTGAACCTATCGTTGTACTGAATACGGAAGTTAGAAGAGTGCATCCCAATGGCAAAGCCGTAGTGAAGCCAACGGTTGTCGTAGTTAGGTAGATTATCAGATTTGGCGTAATACTTACCGTTGGGTTGCTGCGCCCAAGCAGTTGTCATCAGCCCAAAAGTCAGAAAAAGCATTAATAGGCTTTTTTGCCAGCGTAAACGGCAATTATTCCAGATGTGGGTGTTTTGTGCCATATTTCATTATCACCTGTTCATAGTAGCACTTATAAAATGCCAAAGCTTCCGATTTTAGTACTTCAGTAGTGTACCCAAATGCAACGATGACAGTATTAAATATATTATCGTAAAAGTACAATCTTTCCGCGTTATCTGATTAAAGGTTACTTCAATTTTAATTTACCCGGAAAGTAAAAAGAGAATAATGGCATTAGTAACCAATCGTTTTAACGATCAAGAGTAGCAAATTTCGTTACTACTTACCTAACGATCTCTGAACCCAAACCAATCCGAATATGAGTGGTACTGTTAGGAGACTTTCTTTCCGGTGTAAATAGAGCTGATGCCAAATGTGAGTGCTTTGCATCGTGTTTCGGTATAGCCCGCCCGCTGCAATGCTTGAAGAAAGGCCTGTCCGTCTGGGAAAGCTTGCACCGATTCTGGCAAGTAGGTGTAAGCTGATTGATCCTTGGAGATCACCTTACCAATTAGTGGTAAAATGTTTTTAAAGTAAAAATTATACAACTGTTTCATCGGAAACCGAGTAGGCTTGGAAAATTCTAGCACTACCAATCTTCCACCGGGTTTTAGTACCCGAAATATGTCTTTCAATCCATCATGCAGGGTTTCAAAGTTACGTACTCCAAATGCCACGATAGCCGCATCAAATACATTATCATTAAAGCGCAGACCTTCCGAGTCGCCTAGCTGAAGTTCAATGCGGTCATCTAACTGACGACGTTTTAACTTCTTATGTCCCATTGCCAACATTCCTTCCGAAATATCCACCCCGATTACTTTGTCAGGGTTAAGGGCCAAGGCCTCAATAGCAAAATCAGCCGTACCTGTAGCAATATCCAGAATTTGTTTGGGCTGATGAGGTTTGAGTAGTTTGATAGCTTGCTTGCGCCAGTAAATATCAATACCCAAACTCAGCAGGTGGTTGAGCAAATCGTAACGCCGGCTGATGTTATTGAACATCTCGGCAACTTGCTCTTTCTTGGAAGATGCTTGCTCTTTATAAGGAACGACAGCCATAATTGACGGATAATCTGGTGAAATACGGTTAACCAACGACTTGTCGGCAGAATTTGTTCACCCTTCTACCCCGAAAAATATCCTCAGAATCGACTACTTGATAGAGTTTATGAAGGGTGTGAGGTGTGTGAGGTGTGTATTTTTAGTTTATCCTTACGCCCAGCACTTCGCTCAATCTCCCCAAGCAGTAAGCACTAGCCTTCGGGAGCCACCGTGATTCCGGTGTTCGCAAAGGTAAATTCCTTGCCAGGTTCCTAGGTTCAATCGTCCGCTGGTGATCGGAACCGTCACATTGCTGCCCATCAACGAGGCCTTGATGTGAGCGGGCATATCATCTGATCCTTCCAAGGTATGTTTATAGTAGGGGGCATTTTCTGGAACCATCCGATTAATGTGCCGTTCAAAGTCGCCGCGTACAGTGGAGTCAGCGTTCTCGTTGATGGTCAGGCTGGCAGACGTATGCTGAATGAAGACTTGCAATATTCCAGCGCGGATATTTCTGATCTCAATAAACTCCCGTTCAATGTGGGAGGTAATGATATGAAACCCGCGAGTAAAGGAAGGTAATCGGATTTCTCGTTGATATATTTGCATAGGTTAGACAGCTTAATTGGTTCTGTTGCTCGATTGCTGATTAAGGGAACTACAAACGGTCGCCGTGCGATTGGGGGATTGCAAATTGGAAAATTACAAATTGTTAATTGCTCTCTGTTCATTGCTCATTGTTTTCCGTCTCTGGGCTTCCGACAACGCGACTGCCGCTTCTCACACCTCGCATCTCATATTTCACATTTTACATCTCATTGTTCTGTTTGATATTCGTAAGCTCCTAAATCGGGCTGGTCATCGCGGGCTGCACTGTTTAGGTCGGTTAGGATAGAAGTTTTAACCCCCTGATTAATGGCGGGAGATAAAGAGTCTAGTTCATACTGGAAGATAATTGGATCTACGAAAAGCGGAGCTTTATTGTAAATATTATGAGATCTGGTAGTATCAGCAACCTTAAGAAGGTTAGCCAGTACTCGAGTAGATGGGTCACTTGCTAAAAATTCATCAGCTAAGTCGCCCCAAACAATACTATTGGTTAGCTCGCCGTAAAACGGATGGTCGGAAACTCCCAGAGTGGCTAACCCACCATTATTGGGGACTTCATCTAGAAAAACAACAGAAATCCAGTCCTCTTCCCTCGGATAAAACCGACCACCATTGTAGAAGGTGCAGTGGCGATAGCGATAATGGCCATTGCCTATATTGTAAGCCAAGCCGATAATGCAACGGTGTATTAACGTATTGTACGCTTCAATGTCAGAACCAATCGCTAGCAAGCCGTAACCCGACATATTTTCAATAATCGTATTAGCTAATGTCAAATCTGGAATCGTGTCAGCATCCGGGGTATTAATCACAATTCCGTTGGTTGCGTTGCGTACTAGGGTGTACGTTAGTGAATTATTCTGACTGGTAGTGGTAAACGTGATACCATCCCACTGACCGAAGGAGTTTTCGTAGAAGCCATCGGTGCGGACATTGCGAAAAACGACTGGGGCGGTAACGGTGCCTTCTGCTTGCAGAGTGCCTCTCACCAAGGCGAAAGCCCGGTCGTCGAAAAAAAACTGCACTCCTGAATCGAGCGTTAGCGTGACATTGGGTTCAATCCACAGCGAGTCTTGAATGACAAACGGACGGTTGCCGCGTAGAGTGGTATCTTCAGCAATAATCCAGCTCCGGTGAAAATGAGCATCTTGTCCCCAGGCAATAAGTTTTACGTCCTGCTGATTACCATTCACCTGAAATACGAGCGAATCTTTTTCTAAAAACGGCAGGTTTTCGTCCTGAGGGTCAATCAACACTTCTACAATGAGAAAGAGGCTGTCACCACCCAGTAGACGAACATTCTCAAATTGCTGACCTGGTACGCCGTTTAACAGTACTGTGTAGGGCGATTCGCTACTTCGTCCGGTGGCTACAGTGCTGATTGTGACCGCATTCTGGTTCGGATTATATACTCTAAGTAACTGAGAAGTGCTGCCTCGGCTAGTAAACAGCGTATCAAACTGAATGGTATCTTGGCTAAACCGAAGCTGTACAGCCTCATCAGTAAAAATTTCCTCCTCGGGAGTGCAGGCCGAAAACCATAGCAGACAACTGATTATTGCCCCAAATATTATTTCCCCGCTTCCGTCCTGGGGGAGAACCGCTTCCAACTTCCCACTCAACATAACTTTATCCTTCTTGCAATTTTTCGGCGTTTTCAGCAATTCGCAGTTGCTCTACAAAGTCATCCAGTTGCCCATCCATTACGGTAGGCAGGTTGTAAACAGTGTAGTTTATACGGTGATCCGTGACCCGGCTTTGGGGATAGTTGTAAGTACGGATTTTGTCCGACCGATCCCCGCTTTTCACCATAGAGCGACGCTGATCGCTAATTTCAGCGTTCTGCTTAGCTAGCTCCTGTTCGTAAATACGGGAACGAAGCACCGTGAGAGCCTTGTCAAAGTTGGCGTGTTGAGAACGTCCGTCTTGGCATTCTACCACAATTCCAGTAGGAATGTGGGTAAGCCGCACGGCTGATTCAGTTTTGTTAATATGCTGACCACCGGCGCCCGATGCCCGGAAAGTATCTTTTCGTACATCGCCCATGTTGACTTCTACATCTACCTCTTCGGCCTCGGGTAGTACGGCTACGGTAGCGGCCGACGTATGTACCCGCCCCTGCGACTCGGTAGCCGGAACCCGTTGTACGCGGTGTACCCCCGACTCAAATTTGAGTTTGGCGTAGACATCAGTGCCAGTCACTGATGTTACAATTTCTTTATAGCCACCTACGGTACCTTCGGTCAGGCTGATAACGGAGAAGTTCCAGCCTAAGCTTTCGGCGAACAGACTGTACATCCGAAACAGATCCCCGGCAAAAATAGCGGCCTCATCCCCACCAGTTCCCGCCCGAATTTCCAGGATAACGTTTTTGCTATCGTTGGGGTCTTTCGGAATCAGCATATACTTCAACTCTTCCTCCAAATCTACCTGCTGGGGTTCCAGTTCGTCTAGTTCCGATTTTGCCAAATCCCGAAAATCGGCATCTTTTTCGGTTTCTAGCACCTCTTTAGCCCCTTTAATATCGTCCAGTACCCGTCGGTATTCTTCGTATTTCTTCACAATCTTCTCCAACTCACCGTATTCTTTGGTCAGCTTGGTATAGTTTTTCATATCCGCCATAGCGTCCGGCTGGATCATCAGTTGCCCTACCTCTTCAAACCGGGCTTTTATGGCTTCTAGTTTATCAATCATAATAACGAAAATTGATACGATTCAAAAAAAATTACAAACTGTCCGAGGGCTTTCTTAACGAAGGTATCTGGACTAAGAACGAATGGCAAGTGTACTTGGTGCACTGACCTGAGTACGCTATCTCAATTTATTCGTAAAAACAGAGTAAAACTACGGTTTTTCCGGCATTATTGACTATTCCAGACTAGTAAACTCTTGAGATAGCCCTCTCGGTATGTCGGCTTTTACAGCACATACGCGCTGGATATTACCTTGTAATCAAACCAGCCAGTTCGTTTTTTTTTATACTCTGAATCATGCCATTATTGCATACAATCGCTAGGGTAGGGTGCAGTACTCATCCCTGCCCAGAAGCACTTGTGTACCTGTAGACTAATCAGCATAGAAAAATAGCTATGAAAAAAGTGCGATTCTCAATCGGTGGCAAAATACTCGGCGGATTTTTAACACTCATTGTCCTTTTTGCCATTAACGCAGGCATTAGTATTGTGACGCTCAACTCCGGTATCAGTCTGACGGAGCGAACTACTGAAGTTACCAACCCTTCGGCTGACGCTATCGTCAATTTTCTATCAATGGTGAGTGAATCGGAGAAACTGATTACTAGTTGGGTATATCTACAGAATAATGAGGACAACAAACAGGCATTAAAAGATTTGCATACCGAATACCCGCAACAAAAGGAAGTACTGCTACAATTGAGTAGTGCTTGGGACGATAGCATTCAAACAAAAGAGCTTGATACGGTTTTTACCCAGTTCGAAGCCCTCATAGGTGCTGAGCAAGAAATTATGACTAGCCTGGTTTCCTTTGAGGATTATGAAGATCCGATGGCTAAACTGATGGCGGAGAGCATGATTGAAGACGAAGTAATCCCTCGTACTAAAGAAATTCGCCAGCAACTTACCGAAATCAGTAGCATTAAAGAGCAAGAGGCAGAGCAAGCTCAGACTGAAAATATTGCTTCTTATCTACAACTACGTCAGGTCATTTTAATCCTGGGGGCAATGACGGTAGTCTTAGGGTTGATAGGGGCATTCTGGATTAGCGGTCTGATTACCCGTCCCATTGCTTATCTGAAGAAAATTATCCTGGAGTTAGGGGAGGGGCGGTTACCTGAAGAGGATGCCCAGAAATCATATAAGTTTAGCAACGATGAGGTTGGTGAGATGGCCGATGCCGTAGATGGTTTAGTAAAGGGACTGCAAGGTACATCCGAGTTTGCGGAGAATATAGGTAAGGGGGAGTATAACGCTGAATTTACCCCGTTGAGCGACGAAGATATATTGGGGAACGCGCTTATCAACATGCGTGATAATTTACGGAAGGTAGCCGAAGAAGATAAAGTGCGTAGTTGGGCTACCGAGGGCACCGCTCAGTTTGGCGAGTTGCTACGTCAGAATAATAGTGACATGAAGCAACTGACTCAAACCATTCTATCGCATCTGATTTCGTACTTACATGCCAACCAGGGAGGATTATACCTGGTTCAAGGTGAGAAAGAAGATGAGCCGTTCATGGCGCTGGAGGCTTGTTACGCCTGGGACCGGGAAAAATACCTGGATCAGAAGATTTATAAGGGAGAGGGGTTAGCCGGACAATCGTGGCAGGAGCAAGACACTATTTACCTGACCGATGTGCCTGATGACTATGTGACCATTGCTTCTGGTTTAGGTGAAGCCAATCCTACGAGTATAGTAATCGTCCCGCTTCTCATCAATGAAGAGGTATATGGTGTCATTGAGCTGGCTTCGTTTGAAGAGTTTAAGCCTTACGAGATAGAATTTTTACAGAAGATTGCCGAAAGTATTGCCTCTACGGTATCTACGGTGAAAATCAACGCCCGTACCCAAAATCTATTAGCTGAATCGCAAGAGATGACCGAGCAGATGCAGGCCCAGGAAGAAGAAATGCGACAAAACATGGAAGAGCTTCAGGCAACCCAGGAAGAAATGGAGCGGGGCTCTTCAGAAATGAAAAGCCGTATTGAAGCCGTTGACCACAGTGGTATTGCTCGTATTGAGTTTAAAATGGACGGAACTATTGTTGACGCTAACGCAGCATTCCTATCGTTGATGAAGTATGACCTCGATGATATTAGAGGTAAGCACCATCGTATCTTTGTGACGTCTGATTATGCTAAATCGGACGAGTATCAGCAGTTTTGGGATGACCTGAATGCAGGTCAGCTTCAAGTTGGTAAGTACGAGCGGGTGGCAAAAGACGGTTCTAAACGATATATTCAAGGTTATTACTCCACTGTTAAAGACAAAAGTGATCAGCCTGTTAGAGTGATTAAATTTGCGACGGATATCACTGAACTCATGGCTGATCCACCTAAGGACCAAAAAAAGCAGTTACAAGCGCAGAAAGAAGAAATGCAGCAAGTGATGCAGGAACTAGAGGCAGTGCGCGAAGAGTTGAGCCTCAAGCAGCAAGAGTTAGAAGCTGCCATAAACCAGCCAAAATCTAAAAAGACCAAAAGCTAGGTAGTAGTGGCCTACCCTAGCACCCACAACATTGACTCACTGTCCTGTTTTGGGGCAAACTACTGATAGCCAATCTGCCCTTCTCTGTCTCAATCAATCCAATATATTGGGGTGCCAGAATCAGGCAATGCAGAATACCTTCGTATCCGCCAATCGCTTCCCCTTCGGTCAACATAAACTCAAGGTGCGATGATTTGGTACAGTAACAATAGCGGTAATTTCCTTGATACTGGTATTTCCGTATTGCCCCGCTAAACATTCGCTTAGCTAGTAGAATACTATCACTGATTTTGGGCAATTACGTAATTTTACAGGGCGTTCCGAACCGCCAGGTTATATCTGTGAGAGAAATGTCGTGAAATGGTAGCCCGTTAGACTGACAATCAAAATCAGCCGTAGGAAAATCAAAGGTTTTATCGATTAAATCGGCATACTTTCGCGTGAATATTAAAAGTATGACCACGCTTATAAAGAGTGTAATATTCTCACAAATTTGGCATCTTTGCAGTACACGTTAACAATGGACAACTAGCATTGAGCAATGAGCAGGGTAGAATGAAAAGTATAGGACAGAAAGGGGTAGAACATCGGCTAGATCACTCTATTCCCAAAATCTTGTGGCGGTCGCCTAAAACCTAACCCCCAAAACTTGTAACTTCTAAACCTGTAACTTTCTAACCTGAGCACTAAAGTATTTTATGGATATAGAAAAACAATTGATCAAGGGAATTCAAGCCGCTTTTCAGCAGCAGTACCAGTATTCACTCTCAGCAGAAGGGATTAATTTACAGCCTACTCGCAAGGATTTTGCTGGTTCACATACATTCGTGACCTTCCCCTACGCTCGTATCACTCGCCAAAGCCCATCTCAGACAGCCGAAACCATTGGTGATTATTTGAAGGAGAACGTGGAAATTGTCAAAGATTTCAACGTAGTGAAAGGCTTTCTGAATATAGAATTATCAGACACGGTCTGGGTGAACACCCTGCGGTCTATTTTGCAAGATTATCAGTCTAATAAGCCCTACGGATTTCAGTCCGACAACGGACAGCAGGTGATGATTGAGTTTTCGTCGCCCAACACGAACAAGCCACTGCATTTGGGGCACTTGCGAAATAATTTTCTAGGCTACGCCATGTCACAGATTTTAGCTGCTAACGGCTACACCGTTCGGAAGGTCAACATCGTCAACGACCGAGGTATCCACATCTGCAAATCTATGTTAGCTTATCAGAAATTTGGTGACGGTGAAACTCCCGAGTCAGCAGGTATTAAGGGTGACCACTTGGTAGGAAAGTACTATGTGGAATTTGATAAGCATTACAAAGCCGAAATTAACGATTTAGTTGGGCAGGGAATGGATGAGGAGCAGGCAAAGAAAGAAGCTCCGTCAATTAAAAAAGCCCAACAAATGCTAAAGCAGTGGGAGCAAGGCGATGCCGCAACAGTAGCCTTGTGGAAGAAAATGAATGATTGGGTCTACGAGGGTTTCGATACGACCTACCGAAAGATTGGGGTCTCCTTTGATCAAATCTACTATGAATCTGATACCTATTTGCTAGGAAGAGGCATTGTGGACGAGGGTCTGGAGAAAGGTGTTTTCTATCGCAAAGACGATGGCTCAGTGTGGATTGACCTGAGCGATGAAGGACTGGATGAAAAACTGGTTTTACGCGCCGATGGCACTTCAGTTTACATGACGCAGGATTTGGGTACGGCAGAGTTACGCTACCAAGATTGGCCCTTTCATCAGCTAGTGTTTGTCGTAGGGAATGAGCAGAACTATCACTTCAGGGTGCTCTTCTTAATTCTAAAAAAATTAGGGCGATCTTATGCCGACGGGTTGTACCACCTTTCCTACGGCATGGTGGATTTACCGACCGGAAAAATGAAATCGCGGGAAGGAACGGTAGTTGATGCCGATGATCTGATTGATGAAGTAATTGGCGAAGCCCGGAAGAAAACGGAATCATTAGGCAAAATTGATGAGCTTACTGAAGATCAAGCCGAAGAACTGTTTCAAATGCTCGGGCTGGGAGCGATCAAATACTTTTTACTGAAGGTAGACCCTAAAAAACGGATGTTATTTAACCCGGAAGAATCAGTACAGTTACAGGGGGATACCGCTCCGTTTATTCAGTATACTCACGCTCGTATCTCAGCTATTCTACAGAAAGCTAAACTAGAAAATATTGATAATCAATTATTTAATTCGTTACAGTCAATAAAACCATCAGAGCGAGAAGTGATTGAATCACTGACGACTTTTCCTCAAAAAATTCAATTAGCAGGTAGTGAATACTCTCCGTCAGTGATCGCCCAGTATGTGTTTGACTTAGCCAAAGCTTATAACCGATTCTACACCGAAGTGCCTATCTTCGCTGAAGAAGTGAAGGAAAAAGTAGCCTTCCGGGTGGGTTTATCCTCTGCTGTAGCCCAAACCATTCGTACCGGATTGGGTTTACTAGGCATTCAAGCCCCGGAGCAAATGTAGGTTAACGGAGTCCGGAACCGCGTCGGCGGCCGACCGGAAATGGGAGACCGGAAGTTGAAGCGAGTAAAATCAATGAAGATTAGTAGTATACTTGTTCCCGAAGTAGATTTAATAAAAAGTGAACATGATAGAGGTAAATAATACGCTAATCCGAAATTTGATAAATCTTACGGTTTTCGTTTTCCGGTCTCCGGTCTTCCCGACAAGTTTTTGTTATGCCCAGCACTCGTAATTGGATTGAAGCGGCTCGACCCCGAACGTTGCCTCTGGCATTGGCTTCCATTGGGATGGGGGCGTTTTTGGCGGCTTCGGTAGGGGGCTTTCGCTGGGAAGTGCTATTGTTAACAATACTCACGACAATTTTCTTACAGGTACTTTCCAATTTCGCTAACGATTACGGCGATTCGGTACACGGAGCCGATCAGGCTGGACGGGAAGGGCCGCAACGAGCGGTACAGTCGGGGGCAATTTCCCTCACTGCCATGCGGCAGGCGATGGTGCTATTCTCACTGTTATCTTTCATCAGTGGAGTTAGTCTGTTGGTAGTCAGTGTGCAGTGGAATATTCAGGTTCTGGCGATGTTTCTGGGGCTAGGTCTGCTGGCTATTGCGGCAGCTATCACTTACACCGCTGGACGAAAACCCTACGGCTACGCCGGGCTAGGCGATATTTCGGTGCTTATCTTTTTTGGATTAGTGGGGGTTCTCGGGTCATTCTATCTGCACACTGGCTACTTTGACCCAACTACGTTACTTCCAGCGTTGAGCTGTGGCTTGTTCTCGGTAGCTGTGCTCAACGTTAACAATATCCGCGATATAAAAACCGACTCGCTGGCGGGGAAAAGATCCATTCCGGTACGCCTGGGGCGTAACCGGGCGGTAGTGTACCATTGGGTATTGCTGGTATTTGGGGTATTATGCTCCATCATTTACGTAATACTATCGTATAACACGGTATATCAGTGGATTTTCCTGTTCAGCGTTCCACTACTGATCCGAAACGGAGTAGCGGTACAGACCAAAACCCAGGCTGCTGATTTAGACCCCTATCTGAAACAACTGGCACTGAGTACCCTAGTGTATGTGCTTACTTTTGGGTTGGGGCACTTGCTTTGAAGAAAATTGGTGGTATTTTGGCTGGGGTATTCGCATTTTTCGTAAACTGTAAACATAAGGCCTCAAAACATTTCATCTCCCAAAATATTTTGTTATGAAACGCATTCTCGTTCCTACCGACTTTTCTGAACAAGCCACTCATGCCCTAGACTTAGCAGCAGCACTAGCTCGTAAGAGTGGAGCTAAGGTGCAGCTTCTCAACGTGGTAGAAGCCCCACACGGTTCATCATTCAGCGCAATGGGTGAGGTGTCTACTCCCGATGCCAAGGATAGTGTATATTTTATTCAGCTGATAGAATCTGCCAAGCGGAAGTTTGACGAAATGGCTGACGAAGGCAAGTACGCTGAGGTTAAGCTGGAAGGTTTGGTAGAAGTAGGTCATCCGTTTGAACATATTTCCCGTACCATAGCGGAACACGAAGTGGATCTGGTAGTGATGGGGACCAAAGGGTCTTCGGGTCTAGAAGAAATTTTCGTTGGTTCCAATACTGAGAAGGTAGTACGTCGTTCTGGCTGTCCGGTACTAACGGTAAAAACCCCAGTGGTTGCCGATGAGATCAAGAACATTGCATTTGCTACTAACTTACGGGGTGATCACTCAACACTGATTCAACAACTAAGTGAGTTGCAAAAACTCTTTGATGCTACCATTCATATGGTAAGTGTAAATACCCCTAGTAATTTTGAGAACGACCGTTACTACAAGAAAGCGATGAAAGAGTTTGCGGAGAAGCACCAGCTAGAAAACTACACCATGAATGTGTATAACGATGACCCGGAAGAAGATGGAATCATCTACTTTGCCGAAGATATTGATGCCGATATGATTGCGCTAGGTACGCACGGAAGGACAGGCATTGGACGATTGCTTAGCGGCAGTATTGCCGAAGATGTGGTAAACCACGCCAAACGTCCTGTCTGGACTTTTCAACTTTAATCATTACCCTTGCCAAGTAGCAGGAGATTGACGCCAGCTTCGCAGTGAAACCAGGCTGGCGTTTGAGATTAGCTCTTGTTCCAGGGCTTCTTTGATGAGGACATCGTAGTTGCAAAGTGAGCTAAAGGGAATTTCGGCTTTGGCAAACAACTCACGGGCCTGATCAAAGCCGTAGGTAAAAATAGAGATGAGCCCACTTACTTCCATTCCGGAGAGGTCTAACGCTGCTGCGGCTTTGGCTGAACTACCTCCGGTAGATACTAAATCTTCAATAAGCACCACTTTTTGTTCCGAAACCACTTCTCCTTCTACCAGGTTCGCCATACCGTGGGTCTTGGGCTTGGGCCTCACGTAAAGGAATGGAAGGCCGAGCGCATCGGCTACTAGGGCACCTTGGGCAATGCCAGCCGTAGCTACCCCCGCAATTGCTTCAGTACCCTGAAACCTTTTTCGTATTACTTCAGCTAACTCGTGCTTGATATAAGTGCGAATCTGGGGGTATGATAACGCAATGCGCCCATCGCAGTAAATAGGTGATTTCCACCCTGAACTCCAGGTGTAAGGGTTTTCTACATTTAGCTTAACTACGCCAATTTTTAGGTACATGCGGGCGATACGCTCCGCTACCGATAAATCCTTCTGATCAGACCAACTCATATATGCAAACTTAGCCATTTGCCGGGAAAGTGTACATACTTTTAAGTTTTTAACTTTTTCTGTAGGTGACCAAACAAGTATCGTTGAATACAATTAATTATAATCCAAGATAATTATGAGAAAAATCAAAATAATAATATAGATATTACATTTGTAATATTTTTAGTATATTTGTATTTGATTCATTTTTTATATGATAAAAGAAAGTATTAGTCGCTTATTAAATGAGAGAAATGAGGTGTTGCTGCTTCTCAGCCAGCGGGGGCGGCTTCTTTTCCTTAATTCTTCAGCGCACCAGTACTTTGAAGAAGTAAGTATCCCAGCTACTGATACTATCTACCCCATCTTTTCACCTGATAGTCAAGAAGTTTTACGGAAAGCACTGAATAAGAGACTGTCTTCCACTGGCATTATCCAGCATTTTGGGGGGGTGGTTATAGCTGAGTATGCCCAGGTTCCGGTGAAAGTGTGGCTTAGCAATACGGCTACTTCCCAGGAAGATGTGTTTATTTTAATACTACAACCTATTAGAGAGGCTCTGCCCAATGCTAAATCAGTTGAGCTATATAAACTGGTCACCGACCATTCCCCCGATGTTATCTCGGTGTATGATGCCAATTTTAATTGTGTCTACGTACACGATAACGCCTACCGTCAGCTAGGGCATGCGTTGGTTGACTATTATACTAACTCCGGGTTCCTGCAATTCGTAGAATCATCTTACCACAATACACTTTTGTCTCAGATAGAGAAAGATACCCAAAAAAGGGTACAATTTTCTAAGTATTATTATCTTGCCCGCCAAAAGAATGGGACGAGGGTAAAGGTTGTTAATTTCATTACCAGAATTTTTGGAACAGATGATCAGCTATATAGACTAATCGCCAACGAACGGATTTCCTCTGTGGAAGCAAATACTCTGACAACAACTCAAGCGAAAGAAGAACTCATACTGGCTGATGCCCACTATCTGATACACTACGTAAGCCCACTTACTGAGCGAGTGCTGGGTGTGGAACAAAGTGGCTCAGTATCATTATTCTCCGTGATTCATCCCGACGATCATGCCAAGCTGTTAGCCAACCAAGAGCAGACAGGAGATACTGTCGCTGTGAGTAGTTCCCGATTACGTATCCTTCAGTCACCAGATCTGTTCCGGCTAGTCGATGCTTCTGTTCATCGGTTTTTTAACACCTCCGGGCAGATGGTATACATTGCCATCAGTTGGCCTGATAGCGATGCTGAAGAAGTAGGCTTTTGGCAGTCAGGGTCAGACGATGAAAACTATTGGCCCTCTACCCAGACAAAAGGCTTACCAGGAGGCCCCAGCCTTTTACTACAGGAAGATCTAACCATTCGTTACGCAAGCCCCGAAGTAAAAAGCTTGCTAGGCTACTCACCTAGCGAATTGTACGGACAGGATATAACGGAGCTAGTCCCGGAAAATTCCCGCGCTACAATAAAAAATCAGCTAGATGCTGCATTTGTGCAGTCAGTACCAAAAATGGTGAGCTTAGTAAAGAAGAAAGATAAAACACATCAACCTTTTGGCATAACTCTTAAAATAATTCAAGAAGACGGTAGTCCGCCTGTTTTGTTTATTACCTTAGATAAAATGAGTTTTACTGATCCGAAGTTATTTCAATTGGTCCCTAACTATTTGCCTGACGCAGTATTTCTGCTTAAAAAGTCCGACTCATCGATTATAGAGGCAAACACTTCGGCCGTTGCCCTGCTTCGACGCGAGCGCGCCCAGCTTATTGGTACTACATTTTTCTCGCTATGGGATCCACAAGTAATGTTGCAATTTCAAGCCTTGCTTAGTACCCAAACGGATTCGGCTGCTCAGGATATTTGGTACACTACGACCGAGGGACATTCTTTTTGGGGAAACACTGCGGTTAAACCATTGGCCGATGAAGAACCATCCTCAGAAAATGTTATTGTGGTACGTATTTCGGATATCACGAGTCGTAAAGAGCAGGAAATAGAACTAAAACGACGTGCCACTCAACAATCAGTAGGAGCTGAAGATCGACTTCTATCGCAGATCAGCCACGAGATAAGGACGCCACTCAATGCAATTATGGGGATAACTCATTTAATGTTGCAAAGTAGCCCTCGGGAAGATCAGAAGAAGATGCTCCAGACCCTAAAGTTTTCGGGGGATAATCTGGCAGCTTTAATCAACGATATTCTTGACCTGTCGAAAATTGAGGCGGGTAAGCTGAGGTTGGAAAGTGAGGAATTTAATCTGCTAGAATTTATTCAAGGCATAAAGCTAACCTACAAGAGTTTAGTGAGCGAGCGGGGAATATTGTTCCGCTTACTGATAGAGGATGAAGTTCCTTCGTTGGTAGTGGGAGACATTAATCGCTTAGGGCAAATTCTTAATAATCTTCTGAGCAATGCTGTTAAATTTACTGAAAAGGGGCAGATCGTGTTGAGTGTATACGTAGAGCAAGAAGAAAAAGAACACTTTACCCTGCTTTTCGAAGTAGCCGATACGGGTATTGGTATTCCTAAAGATAAGTTATCGGTGATATTTGAGCCTTACCAGCAAGCTGGACCCAGTAAGTACGGTGGAACTGGGTTGGGTCTATCTATTGTCAAGAGTATCGTCGATTTACAGGATGGAAGAATCTCAGTACAAAGTACCGAGAATAAGGGGAGTACCTTTCGGGTAGCGTTACCCTTTGGTAAATCTAGCCAATCGGAAACTACCCAGAAGGAGACTGATCAGTCATTTATGACGGAGTTTCAGTCATTAGAAGGACTAAAGGTACTATACGTAGAAGATGTAATCCCGAACCAGTTGCTGATGGAGGGGCTTTCTGATAAGTGGAACGTTCAGTTGGATACCGCTTTAAACGGTCTGGAAGCCTTGCAGAAAGTGAAAAACCATCAGTACGATCTTATTCTGATGGATATACAGATGCCCGAAATGGATGGTTACGAAGCTACCCGGGAAATTAGAAACCTGAAAGATCCGCACTACGAGAACATTCCGATCATTGCCCTGACTGCTTCGGTCTCGGAAAAGACCCGGGAGCGTATTCAGGAGATGGGGATGAACGATTTTATTTCTAAACCCATTGACCCCAAAAACTTGCATCAGAAGCTCGCTGAATTAGCCAAGGGGCGACCGACTGATTCGGCCGTAACCTCGTCGCTAGAGAATCCTATATCGTCTGATTTTACCCCGGATTTTACCCAACTGCGTGAGCTTTATTTAGATGATAATATCGGGTACGTAGAAATACTAGGGCAAATTCAGCGACTGATACTGGAAAGTTTTCCGATCATTATCGATTCGGTGAAATCAGGCGAGGAGGAGGCTCTGAGGTTCAATTGCCATAAGATTATGTCATACGTGAGATTGCTCAGATTAGATGTGCTAGAGGGTATTTTAAATCAAGCAAAAAAACGGGTAGGCGATACCGGATCTTCCGTATCCGCCGATAATGTAGCACAGCAGCTTACCCGCTATTTTGATCAGTTAGATCAATATATTTCCGAAGAAATAACCACCTACTCTTAACCTTAACCAATGGATCGACGCAATTTTTTACAACAATCTACCTTGGCTGCCGCTGGTGCAAGTGTTTTGGTAAAACCCGCTACTGCCGATCAGCAGTACTATGAATGGCGCACCTACGAGCTAAAGTCGCGGGGTAAAATCTCAGTATTTGATGAGTATTTGCAGTCGGCGTTTGTTCCGGCTATGAATGCTATGGGAGTGAAAAACGTTGGGGTATTTACCGAAATGGGAATGCCCGAGCCGCCTCGTTTACACCTTTTACTGGTGTTCAGCAGTTTAGAGGAATTTACCCAAAGCACGTCTAAGATGCTGGAGCAGACAACGTACCAGCAAAACAGCCAGTCATTCGCCGAGAGTGCCTCTCCAGCAAGTCCCAACTTCACCCGCTATGAAAGTTCGCTGATGCGGGCTTTTTCGGCGATTCCCCAAGTGAAAGTACCCGAAAAGAGTGATCGGATTTTCGAGCTACGCATTTACGAAGGCTTCAACGATGATGCGGTACGCCGTAAGGTTGCCATGTTCAACGACGATGAACTACCGCTATTTTACGAAACGGGGTTGCACCCAGTATTTTTTGGAGAAACCCTGATCGGACAAAAGCTTCCGCAGCTCACCTATATGCTTACCTTTAAAGATATGAAGGAACGGGATGCCAACTGGGAAAAGTTTATCGACCATCCCGAGTGGAAGCGAATGTCGGCCTTACCCAAGTACGCTAATTCGGTCTCCCGTGTCAACCGAATCTTCCTACAACCAACCGCTTACTCACAAATTTGAGCCTGGAGTAACATTTGAATCTCATTGAGTTTGAGTAATGCCTCAATAGGTGAGAGAGCGTTAACATCGGTATGCTGGAGAATTTCCTGCACCTGCGCCCAGCGTGGATCGAGCTCAAACAACTGAAGCTGCGTTTGGTTTTTGGGTAGATCAGCCATAAGGCTAGGTTCAGAGCTGTTTATTTTATCCCGCTCTAGGTGATGCATAATCTCATTCGCCCGTTTCACTACTTCAGCGGGCATTCCGGCCATCTGCGCCACGTGGATTCCGAAGCTATGCTGGCTACCGCCTGCCTTCAGTTGCCGGATAAATAGAATATTGTTACCTACCTCTTTCACGGCTACATTGTAGTTTTTCACTCGGGGTAAGTCACTCGCCAGTTGGTTGAGTTCGTGGTAGTGGGTAGCGAACAGCGTTTTAGCCCGGAATTTGGGGTGATTGTGTAGATACTCTACTAACGACCAGGCGATGGAAATGCCATCGTAGGTGCTGGTGCCCCGGCCAATTTCATCCATTAGCACCAGACTACGGTGGCTCAGATTATTCATGATACTGGCGGTTTCATTCATTTCCACCATAAAGGTAGACTCGCCCTTGGCTAGGTTGTCAGATGCGCCTACCCGGGTAAACACTTTATCCACCAATCCAATGTTTGCTGCCTCGGCGGGGACAAAAGAACCCATCTGTGCCATCAGCACAATTAGGGCAGTTTGCCGGAGCAGGGCCGACTTTCCCGCCATATTGGGACCGGTGATAATCATAATTTGCTGCTCCTCGCTATCCAGCCGAATATCGTTGGGCACGTAAGGTTGGCCGGGCGGTAGCTGGCGTTCAATAACCGGGTGACGGCCCTGCCTAATACCAATACGGTCACTATCCAATAAATGGGGCTTTACGTAACGGTGGGTACGGGCTACTTCGGCAAATGAGGACAGGCAATCGAGGCGGGCGAGAGTGCGGGCCGTATGCTGCACTTCTTTCACGTAGCGGGTGGCAAACAATACTAATTGCTGGAAAATTCGCTGCTCAATTTGCACTAGTTGCTCCTCGGCATCAAGTATTTTCTCCTCGTAGGTTTTTAATTCTTCGGTAATATAGCGTTCGGCATTCACCAGCGTTTGCTTGCGAATCCAGTTGGTTGGCACTTTATCTTTATGGGCGTTAGACACTTCTAAATAGTAGCCGAACACCTTGTTGTACGCCAGTTTAAGTGAAGAAATCCCGGTATTTTCCACCTCGCGTTCGCGGATTTGGGCAAGATAGTCTTTGCCCGAGTACGCAATCGTCCGTAGTTCATCCAGTTGCTGGTCTATTCCGTCTTTTATCAGGTTCCCCTGGTTAGTAACAATTGGTGGCTCCTCTTTGAGTTGCTGTTCTATTTTATCCAGCAGTTCCTGACAATTGGGTAGTTGCTGGGCAATTTTCTGGAGAGAGTTATTATCCGAAACTGATAGCAACTCGCGGATGGGCGTAGTTTGTTGCAAGGAGTTTTTCAACTGGATCATCTCCCGAGGGTTAATGCGTCCGGCCGCCACTTTAGAAATTAGGCGCTCCAGATCACTCACTGACTTCAGATGCTCGATAACTGCTTGGTGCATCTCAGGCTGGCTGAGCAGGTTTTCTACTGTACCTAGTCGTTCTGTAATAACCTTCACCGATTTAAGCGGTAGTACCATCCATTTCCGCAGTAAACGTCCGCCCATGGCAGTATAGGTGCAATCCAGTACATCAATCAGGGGAACGCCCCCTTCATGCTGGGCGTACAGCAGTTCCAGATTGCGAATGGTAAACTTATCCAGCCAGACGTAGCGGTTAGCCTCCAGACGGGCAATGGAGGTGATATGCTCAATTTTATGGTGCTCAGTAGCTTCCAGGTAGTGCAAAATAGCCCCGGCAGCGATAATGCCTTCGGTTAGTCCTTCCACTCCGAACCCCTTCAAACTGGGAGTTTTAAAGTGCTGGGTCAGCTTTCCGTAAGCCTGATCATGATGATACAGCCATTCGTCCAGACGATAGGTGGGCAGCTCGTTGCCAAACATTTGCTCAAACTGTGACCGACAGTTTTTGCAGTACAGAATCTCGGAAGGAGCGAACCCCTGAATCAGTTTCTCTACGTATTCTTGCGAGCCACAGGCAGTCAAAAACTCTCCGGTAGAAACATCTAATAATGACAGTCCTAACTGTTGCTTTCCGAAGTGAACTGAAGCTAGATAGTTGTTATGCTTCTGATTGAGCACCTGGTCGTTGAAGGACAAGCCGGGAGTGACCAGTTCAGTGACACCCCGTTTTACCACTCCCCGGGCAAAACGAGGATCTTCCAGTTGGTCACAAATGGCAACGCGATAGCCCGCTCGTACCAGTTTGGTCAGGTAATTATCCAGCGCGTGATGAGGAAAACCAGCCAGTTCCACGTCCGAGGCCGAACCGTTGGCGCGTTTGGTCAGTACAATATCTAGCACCTTACTGGCGGTAATGGCATCTTCGCCAAAGGTTTCATAAAAATCGCCTACCCGAAATAGCAAAATAGCTCCTGGGTACTGGATTTTTACCCGGTTGTACTGGCGCATGAGGGGAGTATCTTTGCTGGCAGATTTTTTCTTGGTCGAGGGCATAGCTGGGTAGTGTTAAGCATTAGCGCACCTTACAAAGGTAATAGTTGAGGGAGGGTTAGGCAAAAGAATTTTTCGGCAAAATAATTCTCCGGGCAGTTACCTTGATAAGTTACAAAATTTCGTTCTCTTTTACAGTGAAATGAAGGTTCTTGAGTTTACCAACCAAAGTTACGTTTTGTCTCACTGTGCTAACTAATACCTAAACCCTAATCCCAAAAACCTATCTCAAAGTACTTCTCAAACAAACCTGTCTATGAGAAAACTAAAAAACGAAGAACTAGGCCGACTCAGTGTAGATGAGTACAAAGCCCAGAAAAAACGACCCATTGTAGTCGTACTCGATAACGTTCGGAGTATGCACAACGTCGGTTCGGCCTTTCGAACAGCAGATGCATTTCTGGTTGAGCGGATTTACTTGTGTGGCATTACTGCCAAACCACCCCACCGCGATATCAACAAAACCGCCCTGGGAGCCACCGAGTCGGTCGCTTGGACCCACCGGGAGAAGACGATGGAGGTAGTTAATGAACTGAAAGAACAGGGGTATAAAATTATTTGTATTGAGCAGGTCGATGAGGGTGTTCCTTTACAGGATTTTATGCCCTACCGTGACTGTAAATACTGCTTAATTTTCGGTAATGAGGTGTTTGGGGTAGAAGACGAAGTGATTGCCGAAGCCGACACCTGCCTGGAAATTCCGCAGTTTGGCACTAAGCACTCACTCAATGTATCCGTTAGCATCGGCATTGTGATGTGGGATTTTTTTAAGAAGCTGGAAGACTAGGTTCTGAAATATGAGATATGAAAGGGGAAAGGATAAAATTAACGGTAACTTCAACAATGAGCAATTTTCAATTTTCCAATTTCAAAGGACTATCGACTGTGGACTAATCAGCTAGAAAAATTCAACAATCAGCAATTAACAATCAACTATGCCCCCTTCTATTCCCATCAATTTAGTACATCTTTGGTAGTATTTCTTAGATTTTTCTTAAATTTTAGGGGTATTTTAATAAATAAGTATGAAAAAGTTAGCAGAGACCGATAATCCCTGGCAGCGATTGAGCCGGGAGCAGGTATATGATAACCCCTGGATTGAGGTGTACGAAGATCAGGTAATCAATCCGAGTGGCGGACGGGGCATTTACGGGAAAGTGAGTTTCAAGAACTTGGCAATCGGGATTGTTCCGGTTGATGAGGAAATGCACACTTGGTTGGTGGGGCAGTACCGCTACACCTTAGATGAATATTGTTGGGAAATTCCGATGGGTGGAGGTAGCAAGGACGATACTGCCTTGGAGTCAGCCCAACGGGAACTGAAGGAGGAAACCGGGCTGACGGCCTACCGATGGGAAAATATTATGCGAATTCATACTTCCAATTCAGTAACCGACGAGGAAGGGTTTATCTTTTTGGCTCAGGATTTGATTCCTGGTCAACCAGAGTTTGAGGATACTGAAGACCTGAAAATTATTCGTTTACCCCTTCAGAAAGCCCTTCAAATGGCAATGGAAGGGAAAATTACCGACGCGATTAGCCTCGCTGGCTTATTCAAAGTTGCCCGGATGTTTGGGGTTTAGTCCGCAGACCAAAGCCGCTGTGGAACAGCCACTGTGGAACAGTTGACAGTCCACGGGATTAACTAAAATCTGTAGACCGTGGACTATGGACTGTAGACTATTAACTGCTAACTTGCACCTGTGTCAACCCAATCCTATCGATTTCACATAAAAAAGACATTTCTAATCGCCTACCCGGTCATGCTCAGTCAGCTAGGGCATATTTTGGTGGGAGTGGCTGATAGCATTATGGTTGGAGATCTGGGTACTCAACCTCTGGCGGCCGTTTCCCTGGCAAATAGCCTGTTTGGATTGGTACTAATGTTCGGAATCGGATTGTCTATCGCTATCACTCCCTTAGTGGCAGCGGCTGATGGCGAAGGAAACACTCAGCAAATCGGTCGAGTATTTCAGCACGGGGCGATCATCAATATTCTTTCTGGATTTGTTTTTTGTGGCCTGGTCATTGGGGGCGGACAGCTTTTGCCGTACATGAATCAGCCTCCGGTGGTGGTGGATTTCACCGTTTCGTACCTCAATCTGCTGGCGTATTCCCTGATTCCCTTTATGGTATTCCAGACGTTCCGGCAATTTGCCGAGGGACTTTCGTTCACCCGCACCGCTATGCTCATTACGCTTAGTGCCAACTTGGTGAACGTAGGGCTGAATTACTTACTGATTTATGGATACTGGGGGCTTCCTCAACTGGGATTGAACGGAGCTGGGGTGGCTACACTAATTGCCCGCATCCTGATGGCGGTAGCGATGGCTTTCTATGTGCTAAGGGCGGGCTGGTTTCCTCCGGTTGCCCGCCATCTATCTTCCTTTAACCGGCTTCTGATTACCCGTATGCTTAAGATTGGTGTTCCTACTGGGTTGCAGTATATTTTTGAAGTAGGGGCGTTTAGTGCGGCATCCATCATGATGGGTTGGTTAGGTGCAAAAGCCCTCGCGGCTCATCAAATTGCCCTCAATCTGGCCGCAATCAGCTACATGGTTGCCACCGGACTGGCGGCAGCAGCTACGGTGCGGGTGGGTAATCAACTGGGAAAAAGGGATTTTCTAAACCTAAGACGGGTGGGTTTCAGTGCCCTGCTTATGAGTCTGGTATTAATGAGTGCTTCGGCACTGGCGTTTATTACCTTAAACAAGTGGTTACCATCCCTGTACATTGATGAGTTGCCTGTTATTGAACTAGCTTCCTCCTTACTGATTATTGCCGCATTTTTTCAGTTATCCGATGGGGTTCAGGCAGTGGCTTTGGGGGCACTACGGGGCATGGCTGATGTAAAGATTCCAACCATTATCACGCTGATCGCCTACTGGGTAATTGGTTTGCCCAGCGGCTACGGCTTTGCTTTCGGCTTAGGTTGGGGGGCGCAGGGGGTATGGGTAGGATTGCTGCTGAGCCTAACCATTGCTGCTGTTTTGCTAACTATCCGCTTTCACCGGGTGAGCCGACAGAAGCAACAGCGGTACACATCGGTAGTGTAGTGGCTTATCATTTCACTTTTTCTTGGTTATTTTTAACAAGTGCTGCATTTCCAAAACATTAGCAATAAATAGTAGATTGTTCAAATACAAACTTTCCATTATCCCTTATCAATCCCGGAATAAATCCGGGATAAACTTTCAACTAAAAGACATGCTTACAATCTTATCTCCTTCTAAAACTCAAGATTTCTCTGATAGCTCTATTGATGTCAGTCAGTTGCCCAATAGCACTCCGGTATTGCTGGATGATTCTCAGAAGCTAGTCAAAGAACTCAAAAAGAAATCCGTAGCTGATATTGTTGAACTGATGGACGTCAGCGAAAAAATCGCGAGTGTTAACCACGAACGTTATCAGCATTTTTCGCTACCCTTCTCGGAAGAAAATGCCCGACAGGCGTTGCTGGCGTTCAAAGGCGACGTATATACTGATATTGCGGTAGAGGACTATTCTGAAGGCGAATTTGCTTTTGCCCAGGATCATCTGCGGATTATTTCGGGCTTATACGGACTGCTACGTCCTTTGGATTTGATGCAACCCTATCGGCTAGAAATGAAAACCCCACTGGAAAATCCCCGGGGCAGTAACTTGTACCAGTTTTGGGGCGACCGTATCACCAAACAACTTAACGACGTGCTGAAAGCACAAGATACTCCGGTACTGGTTAACCTTGCATCCAATGAATATTTCAAATCGGTGGACTCTAAAAAATTAAGCGGGGAAGTCATCACTCCGGTATTTAAAGAGCATAAAGACGGAAAGTACAAAGTGATAGCGATTTATGCCAAACGGGCGCGAGGTAAAATGGCTAATTTCATTATTCGTCAGGCGATTGACCAACCGGAGCAGTTAAAAACCTTTACCGACGGTGGCTATGAATTCAGCGATTCGCTATCTTCGGAAAAAGAGTGGGTGTTCATTCGGTAATGATGGCTGATACAATTCATTTTCATTGGACAAGTGTGCTTTCTCACGAACCGCCCCACGTTAATCGGCGGTACTTCTTTTGGTTAAGAAACCTCTCTCAAGATAAACTAGGAGCACTCGCACAAATTTTACAACCTTACCTAATATTCCATGAAATACCTCTTTCTACTATTGCTATTGCCAATAAATCTGGCCGCTCAAAATCAGCCTGAAGTTACCAACGAACAATTGCTAAAACTGTACGAAGGATTGCGGGTAGCCGACGTGTCTGACGGAATGGATATGGTTGGGCTAAAAGATGTGGGGTTGATGGATCCCAAGATTTCTCCGCTCTGGAAAGATATTGAAGAGTTTTCCCACCAATTGGTTGGCATTGCCTTTACAGTGCGCTACGTGCCCACCCAGCGATTAGAGAGTTTGGGGGAAGTCTCGCGGGAAGAGTACAAAAAGTGGCGCGACCAGTGGTATACCAACCTGTCGGGTGAGCCTTTCATTGAGGATCTACGCCCTGGTCATGTGATCGTTATTGATAATGCCGATGACGGTGATACGGGTACCGTAGGTTCCAACAACAGCATGATCTGGAAACGACAGGGAGCGGTAGGCATCATCTCTGCCGGAGGGGTACGCGATACTGATGAAATCATCAAACAGGAAATTCCGGTGTACATGGATTACCGGAAGCGGGGGCGAGGCATCCGTCCCGGAAGAAACGAATTGGAATCATACAATGAACCAATCGTGGTGGGTGGGGCCTACATTCGTCCCGGTGATGTGATTGTAGCGGATGGTGACGGGGTGATTGTTGTCCCTCGTGAACAAGCAGTAAATGTAGCCGACGCGGCTCGGGAAGAGAAAAACATCGACATGGCGGCTCGCCGACAGCTATACGAAGAACTCGGTATTCCAATGGACTTCACCGTAGAAGATCAGCAATAATACGATTTATCGCTCATTATCAATCCTAAGAAATGCTTATTACTCTCGCCGATATTCGCCAAGCCTCCGAACGAATTAGCCCACTGATTCACCGTACTCCGGTACTCACTAGCCAAACGCTAAACCGACAGTCGGGGGCGCAACTGTTTTTTAAATGTGAGAATTTTCAGCGAGCGGGAGCTTTCAAGATGCGGGGAGCAGCTAATGCGGTACTCTCTCTTTCCGATGCTGATCGGGCCAAGGGCGTAGCAACTCACTCATCGGGTAACCACGGGCAAGCATTAGCCAAAGCAGCTCAGTCGGTGGGTATTCCGGCTTACATCGTAATGCCCCGCACTGCCCCGGAGGTGAAAAAACGAGCAGTGGCTGAATACGGGGCTGAGATTATCTTCTGCGAACCCACCCTGCAAGCCCGGGAGGATACCCTAGCCCAAGTGATTGACCGCACCGAGGCTACCTTTGTGCATCCGTACAATAATGAGCGAGTAATTACCGGGCAAGCCACCGCCGCCTTAGAATTGATTGAAGACAGTGGGGAGTTAGATGTTCTGATGGCACCCGTAGGCGGAGGAGGGCTACTAAGCGGTACTGCACTAAGCACCCACTACCTGTTACCCCAGGCCGAAGTAATTGCCGGAGAACCCATCGGCGCCGATGATGCTTATCGGTCGTTACAGGCGGGGCGGATCATTCCGTCGGAGCAGCCCAACACGATTGCCGACGGCTTACTCACTTCACTAGGTGATAAAACCTTTCCAATTATTCAGCAGTATGTGAAGGAGATAGTTACCGTGAACGACGAGGAGATTATAGCGGCGATGCGATTGATTTGGGAGCGGATGAAGGTCATTATTGAACCTTCCTGTGCGGTTCCGCTGGCAGCATTGCTAAAACGTTCGGAGGATTTTGCCGACAAGCGAGTGGGGATCATCTTGACCGGGGGCAATGTCGATTTGGCTTCGCTACCGTTCTCGTAGAAGTGGATAATTTTTGCTACATTTTTAAGAAAAATTGTATTCCTTTAGATAATTCGTGGTAAAAAAAGCGTTTTGTTAGCGAGATAGGCTAAATTATGTGAATTTTGTGAGTGGTCAGATGGTTATAAAATTGTCCTTCTTCAATCAGGAATAACGTATGCAGTCGCGAAAAATCGAGATTATCCCTTCTATTTCTATTCTGAACAACAAGATCACCCGGTTAAAGCAGGGCAATTTCGATCAAGAGCAAGTCTATTCCGAAAGTCCAATTGATCTAGCCAAGAAATTTGAAGACCACGGTATCTGTAGTTTGCAGTTAGTCGACTTGGACGGCACCCGCAAAGGTAAACCCGTCAACTACCATGTTTTAGAAGCGATTGCCGGGCATACGAAGCTAGAAATTGATTTTGCTGGGGGCATCAATACCGATGGCGACGTGAACAAAGCTTTCGATTACGGAGCCAAAAAAATTACGGCGGCTACCGCAGCGGTAAACCGTCGGACTGAGTTTGCCTCCTGGATCATGTCTTACGGACGGGAAAAGGTGGCACTGGGTGCCGATGCTCTTAGTGACACTCCCGAAGGACGGAAAGTCGCTATTCAGGGTTGGCAAAAAGGCACGCAGATTGACCTGTTTGAGCATGTGGAATATTTTTACAGCCGTAGCCTGAAGTTTCTCAAGACTAGCGATATCTCTAAAGAAGGACAGGTGGAAGGGCCATCTTTCAATTTGTACCGCGACTTGATGGAAAAATTCCCCGGTATCAAACTCATTGCCAGTGGCGGAGTGTACCGATTAGAAGATATTGAACGATTGCAGGAAATCGGTCTCTACGGAGTCGTCTTCGGGCGAGCATACTACGAAGGACTCATCTCCCTGAAAGAAATTGAGCGATTTGTAGTGAGTCAGTAGTCTATGACTTAATTTCAAGAAGTGCTATTCTTCCTCTATTCTGATCGGGGCATTTTCAGTGGAAGAGAGCATCCATCTTTCGCCATAGAGTGATTCGTAGATGACCTCGAAAACTACTTTTCTCTCTTCAAAAATGGTGATAAATTCTATAAATGAAGAGTCCTGTAAGTTTAGACCGATCATGGTATACTCTTCATCGGCTGGTAATAAGTCTCCTACTACAACATTTTCCATTGTTATGTAACCTTCGTATGAGTAATTTTCTAAGAAATACGTAGTTAGATCCGTCTCATAGACTTCATTTTCTGTACGAACCTTCACTTCCTTAATTAGTGCTGGACCTAATCCTTCGTTTGTTAGATAAACTTCAACTCGCTTGCCATCAGGTACTCTTTCACCCAATTGGAGATAAGGAATTACAGAAATACGTTGCTCCCGCTGAATAAGCTCAGTTTGGTTACGGATGAGGTTGGTTTGGTAGGTCACTACAATCAAAGAGCCAACTCCAATGATGATAGCACTGGTGCTCACGATCTTATCGGAGTTCCAGAATTTTATCTTCTTCATATCCCTAAAATAGCGGTTGAAACGGTTATCTCAATGCGTAAATATAATTAATCTAATAGAGGCATTACCAATGATGTGCCTACAACAGTTCACGGTAAATTGTATACGATTCACTCCAAATTTAGCCTGATTTAGGGCTTTTCCTTACTCCAATTGTCATTTTCTCAGGTTAGAATAAGTGAAAATAATCATCACACATCCAAACCTATTTTATGATGAAAACACTTTGGAGACATTTTTTAACTGCCCGCTACCCCCTCATGGTAGCCCTCAGTCTGCTGGTAGTCTTTACTGCCTGCGAGGAAGAAGAGAATGACATGACCCTCGAGCCGGAACCCAATGCTTTGGAATTGGCTCAAGACAATGACGAGTTAAGTATCTTGGTAGATGCCGTAGGTCGTACTGACTTGGCTGATGCCCTTTCGGATAACAATAGCCCAGTTACGATTTTTGCCCCTAATAACTCTGCCTTTGCCGATTACTTGGCGGCTAATGATGACTTTTCTAGCTTAGATGATATTCCCGAAGACATTTTAACTGACGTGCTGAGTTATCATGTGGTGGCTGGAAAAAATCTTTCTACTGACCTTACTGCGGGCAATGTGCCTACTTTGCTTTCGGGAGAAAGCATTAGTGTGACGCTGGACAACGGAGTTACCTTAAATGGTAATATCCGAGTAGTAAGTGCCGATAATGAGGTTTCTAACGGCGTAGTTCACATTATTGATGGAGTACTTAGCCCCGCTGCGCGTGAGGAAGCCGATCAATCCATTGTAGAGATTGTAACTGAAGGCGAAGATTTTAGTATACTAGAAACTGCCCTCACCAAATTCCCTGACCTGATAGAAACCCTGAGTGGCGACGGTCCATTTACTGTGTTTGGCCCCAGTAATGATGCCTTTGCTAAATTCCTGGAAGAAGATGATCGTTTTGCCGCCTTAGAGGATATTCCCGACGATGTACTGAAAGCCGTACTTCAGTATCACGTGTTGGCCGGAGAAAAATTAGCCGCTGACTTAGGAGAAAGCGAAGAAACGGTGCAAGGTGAATCTATCATGATTATGAAAAGTGAAGATGGAGTAACCCTGAATGGTGATATTACCGTAACCTTACCCGATGTAATGGCGACCAACGGAGTAATCCACGTAATTGATAATGTGCTGTTACCGCCTTCACTTGATCCACTACCTACCATTGCTGAACTCGCGGTGGCTACCGACGATTTAAGTATTTTAGTAGCTGCGCTCGGCCGGGTTCCTGCTTTGTTGGAGGCTGCTGGGAACGCCGAAGCCATGCTAACCGTATTTGCCCCTACTAATGCTGCCTTTGAGCAGTTGCTCGCCGATAGTGAAGAATTCAATAGCTTAGATGATATTCCCGATGATGTACTAACCACTATTTTGCAGTACCATATTCTGGGAAGTATCAAGAAAGCGGCAGATCTAACCGAAAGCGAAGAAACCCTAAACGGTGAGTCTATTATGATTACAACTTCCGAAGGGGAAGAACCGCTGGATATTAGTGTAGTCCTTAATGGAGAAGTAAATGTAGATGCGGCTGATATAATGGCATCCAATGGCGTGGTGCATCTGATCGATCAGGTTCTGATACCCCCGTCATTGCTGCCTCAGCCCACTATTGCCGAAATTGCGGTAGGAACTGAAAACCTCAGTATTTTAGTAGCTGCCCTACAGCGCGCCCCCGATTTACTAGAGGCTGCTGGAAATGCGGAAGCTATGCTAACGGTATTTGCCCCTAGCAATGAAGCTTTCGCGAAGCTACTAGAAGAAGATCCACGCTTTAGTAGCCTAGATGATATTCCGGACAATATACTGGCTCAAATTCTACAGTACCATATCCTAGGTGCAGCCAAAATAGCCGAAGACCTGGGTGAAACCGAAGAAACACTGTCAGGGGAAAGCTTATCTATTGATAAGTCAGACGGAGTAGTGATTAACGGTAATGTCACTGTAACCGATCCTGATATAATGGCAGCTAACGGGGTGGTACACCTGATTGACATGGTACTGGTTCCCGAATCACTCGCTCCGCCAGCAACTATCGCCGAAATTGCGATCGACACAGAAGCACTAAGCACGCTGGTAGCAGCTCTACAGCGCACTCCTGACTTATTAGAGGTAGCGGCTGACTTTAACGCTGACATTACGGTATTTGCCCCCACTAACGACGCTTTTGCTGATTTGCTAGCTACATTATCTGATGCTTTAGGAGTTCAGCTCACTGGGCTCGACGATGTGCCTGATTTTGTGCTGCGTCGCGTTCTCGAGTACCATATCTTGAGCAGCGGTAAGTTAGCGGCTGAATTAGGCAATAAGGAGGAAACGCTAGAGGGTAGCAATTTAAATATTGAGAAGAATGGAGGAGTAGTGATTAACGAAACTACCAACGTGATTGCCGATCTAGCCGATATTGAAGCGGCTAATGGCGTAGTTCACGTAATTGATGAAGTGTTGGTACCTAAGTTTATTCTTAACTCTATTGGTACTATGCTACAACCCGCTGTATTTGATGCGGAAGGTCGTTTCACTACTTTCTTGGCGGCGATAGAAGCGGCCGATGTGACTGTCATTACCGAACCAAGTATTAGCTGGACATTATTCTTACCGACTAACGACGCTTTTGCTCAGTTCATTGAGGATAACGGTTTTGCTAGTGCCGAAGAAGTACTCGCGGCAGAAAGCCTAGGTGATATATTACTGTACCACCTGAGTGGGCAACGCAAGGCAGTAGCTGACTTTAAAGATGGTGCTTCGGCCACCCACTCTCGCCTAGAGGTAGATGGTAGATTCCGAGAAATTAATGTAAGTAACAATGGAGCCGCTGGTTTCTTCATCAATGGTGAAATTGAGGTAATTGAAGCCGACATTGAAACCAACAACGGAGTGGTTCACGTAGTGGATGGCGTCCTGACTCCCCCTAGCCAGACAGTAACTGAGGTTGCAGTGGCAGCTACTCAAGGCGACAATCCGCAGTTTACTCAGTTAGTCGCTGCATTGAGTAAGGTAGAAGAGGCTAGTGCCGACAATGGAGACCTGCTACCGCTAGTAAGTATTCTGGATGAGAAGCGAGGAACCAGTGTGTCTCCCTTCACCGTATTTGCCCCAACCGATGCAGCTTTTGAAGCATTGTACGAACTTCTAGGAGTAGAAGGAATTGACGATATAGATGTTGCGCTTCTGCAAGCAGTACTTTTGCTGCACGTCGGTAGTGGTGATGATTTCTATTCTACCGACTTAACCAATGGAGAGTTTGAGACGTTGGGTGGTGATATTACCATCGACGTTGACAACCTCACCATTGTTGACGGCAGCGAAGATAGTGCTGATGCTTCCATTGTTGGAGTAAATATTTTAGCTACCAATGGGGTAGTTCACGTAATTGATCAAGTTCTACTACCATAATAGGCGATTTGGTAGTATATTAGAAGCCCTGAACCCTTGTGGTCAGGGTTTCTTTTCATTCATTAATTGCTAAATATGTCCATCACTCATTAATCGCCGAGTGTTGGTCATTATTCGTTGACCGCCAAGTGCTGGCAGAATCGTGTAGTATGGATGTAAATATTTTTCATCACCGTTATCGCTACTTATTTATCCTGCTACTAGCGGGGTATTCTTACCTAAACATTCTTTTCACCAGCGGTGATGAACTGTTGGAAACGCCATTACCTAAATGGCAGCTTTTTACCTTAATTCTTCTGATTGTTATTTTAGTATGGGAAATTAATCGCTGGCTATGGAAGCAGGTCAACAACCGATTATCACTTGCATCTTCCCCATTAACGCCACTGGTTCCTTATTTTCTACTGAGCATTGTTAACGTATTGCTATCTTCGGTGGTAGTGGTCTACGGAACTACCCTAGGGCAGGGAGGAACATTTGCTGAAAATATCTCTTTGTTAAAACTAGCATTAGCTTTTTCGTTTCGTATTAACTTGTTTCTCCATACGGTTAATGCGATAGTCTATTTTAATAGTAAGCTGAAAGACAGTCGGTTAGAAGCTGAGCGTCTCAAGACCGCAAGTGCTGAATCGCAGTTTGAAGCACTTCGTAACCAGATTAACCCCCACTTTCTTTTCAACTCCTTCAATGTGCTGACCGAACTGGTGCATAAGGATACTACCGTGGCTTCCGAGTTTATTCAGCAACTATCGAAGGTGTACCGTTACCTGCTGTATAATCAGGAGCAGACAACGGTGAGCTTGCAGGCGGAAATGGAGTTTGTAGAAGCCTTTGTTTTCTTGCTAAGAATTCGGTTCGGGGAAAGCATCATTATCCAGACTAAGCTTTCGGAACAACAACTGGAAAGCTACGATATTCCTCCGGCGGCGGTACAAATCCCGGTTGAAAATGCTATTAAACACAATATTGTTTCTCGCAAAAAGCCCCTCACCGTTGAGGTTTCCGTGGAGAATGACCATTTAGTAATCTGCAATAATCTTCAGCGACGTCAAACATATATTGAGTCGGGTGGGTTAGGTCTACAGAATATCAAACAGCGGTTTAAGTACCTCACTCAGCGAGAAGTGCAGATTGAAGAGTCTGAGACCCACTTTACTGTGAGGTTGCCTCTGGTGAAAAAAGTAGCAGTCTAGATATTGGGGATCGATATTTGGGTTTTTGGGAGGTAGCGTACAAGGTATCAGCACCCAAAACCCAAAGCCTGGTATCTGAACCCGATACAAGAATAATGGATGTACTCATTGTCGAAGATGAACCCTTGGCGAGTGATCGGCTCACCGAACTGATTGCCCAGTGCGATGATTCAATTCGGGTGAAAAATACATTTGACACTGTAGAGGATTGTGTGGAATTTTTTGCCAAGGGAAGCTCAGTTGACCTAATGTTTTTAGATATTCAATTATCTGATGGTATTAGCTTCGAGATATTCAACCGAATAGATATTGACATTCCGGTTGTGTTCACTACGGCTTATGATCAGTATGCCCTTCAGGCTTTTAAGGTAAATAGCATTGATTATTTACTGAAACCCATTGATCCTGCTGAGCTACAAGACGCCCTGCAGCGCTTTGTTCGTCAGCAAATCAGACCCGTTGCCGATTATCGGCTATTGCAGCAAATGCATACTCGGCTAAACCCACCCTATCAATCCCGTTTTCTGGTAAAATCTGGTAATCACTATCATGCCATTGTCCAGAATGAAATAGCCTATTTTCAGGCTGACGGTAAGATAGTGTACCTTGTCACGCAAGAGGGCAAACGCTTTGTTATCGACTACACGATGGAGCGATTGGAGCACGACTTGCTTCCTCCCGAAACATTTTTTCGGGTAAACCGCAGCTTTACTATCAATGTAGAATCAATCCGGGATATACAAAACTACGCCAACGGACGGTTGAAACTCACATTGCAGCCTAGTTCAGAACAGGATGTGGTAGTAAGCCGTGAGAAGGTAGCTTTCTTCAAAGCTTGGTTAAATTCCTGAGCAATTGCTATTTTTGGGAATTAGGAGATGGGTATTAGGTGTTAAGCTATAGAATGCTCACACCAAATACTACACGACTAAACTTCAAATCCTATTCCATGCGTTACATTTTTTTACTCTCACTTGCATTTGGTTTTTCTACTTCAGTATTCGCTCAAACTAATCCAGCAGAAACCTCGTTGCATCAAGATTCACTACGGGTGGAGATTATGAGGCTGCACACCGAGTTGGAAGAAACTCAAGCTAATTTACGTATTTCGCACAACCGCTTCCGAGCAGGCCTATTAACATCAGCTATTGGGTATTCCATTGTTATTTTAGGTGGAGTATTAGGAGGCAGCGAAGAGTATAGTGATTGGGGACAACCGCTAATCTTTAGTGGAGGAGTAGTGGGAGTAGCTGGAGCAGTATTTATCTTTAATTCCAATACCTATATCGGTCGGGCAGGGGGCATTCCGGCCCGACGGCAACGGAAAAAAGATGGAAGCTAAGAAAAACCTCGTCTTCGACTTTGATGGAACCATTGCCGATACGCTGCCCCACATTGTGGCGATTAGTAACCGTCTGGCTGATGACTTTCGTTACCGTAAAGTGGGCAATGAAGATATTGATACGCTGCGGGGTGTCCGATCCCGCGAGGCGTTAAAACTGCTAAAAATTCCGATGCTGCGGATCCCGGCGATTGCGGTACGCATGAAAGCTGAATTGCACAAAGAAATGCACCTCATAAAACCCATTAGTTCTATGAAGGAGGTACTGAGTGAGCTGACGGTAGTATATCAGCTGGGCATCGTCACATCTAACTCTCAGACGAACGTAGAAACATTTCTGGAGGCCAACGGTATGGCATTTTTTGATTTTATTTATTCCGCCCCGTCACTATTTGGTAAGAACCGGGTGCTACGACGATTGCTAAAAAGCCACCGTCTGATACGGGAAGATACGGTCTATATTGGTGACGAAACCCGCGACGTTGACGCTGCCCGAAAATCTGGGATCGATATGATTGCTGTTTCCTGGGGAGCCAATACCGCTGAGGCATTGACTCAACTGAATCCACAACATCTTATTCATCATCCGGACGGATTATTGGCTTTATTGAGCAAATGAAAATACACTACGATGGAAAGATTTTTAAACCAGTACAAAATACTAAGAACGGTGAGACTTCCTCGGAAACGGTGTTTCACTATCGGCAAAGGGGCAATATCCTCACCTCTGAATATTCTGGTGGTCAGATTAAAGTGGGGCATTTGATTGGGTTAGTACACGAAGACGGAAGTATTGATATGCGCTACCATCAGTTAAACGAAAAAGGTGAACTGATGACAGGTATCTGTCAATCTACCCCCGAAATATTACCCGACGGAAAAATCAGGCTACACGAAGCTTGGCAGTGGACATCTGGCGATCAGTCGAGAGGGGCTTCAGTGTTGGAGGAGCTATGAAAAAGTAGTGGTTGGTGTTTTAGCCTTCATTATCCAACTCAATAATTGTCTTAGGCGTGCCAGGACCGCCATTAGCTCCTTCGTAGCGAAGGAAAAGCCCATCGGAAGCCCGGTACCATAATTCAGCCGACCAGAGTTTGGAGAGCATAAAATTATCAATGGTTAACTTTACTTTAACCGCTTGGTAGGTCTGTCCACTTATATCGAGAGTTTCTCTACTTACCTTCTTGGCATTGAGCTTGAGCGGGTCAAGGTCAGACATGAGTTTCAGTGCCCAAAATGATATCTCCTGCTGGTCAGAGGCGGCAAATTCGCTGAGCCCGTGATCTAGCTTGTTAAACCATAGTCCCTCCTCGAGGTTCACAGTTTTCTCAATTGACTTACCCTGAAATGTACCCGAGACCCGAATCTGGTTACCCGTTCGTTGCGCGGTAAAATCATGATTTTCTTTTTCATCGCGCAGTACCCACTTCTCGGTACCCATCTCGGAATGAAAGGTATGCTTAGAGTACCGCTTTTCTTCCTCCAGAATGAGTACGCCGGACTGCTTACGTACCTGAATTTCGTAGGCGTTTTCGCCAAATAAACCTGCGTAAACATACTGTTGGGCAAAGGCCGGACTAACTACCAAAGCTAGTCCAACCGTCCAGGTGAGAGTAATCCACTGAGGGAATGCAGAATATAGGTTAGGCAAAAGTGAAACAGTTAAGCACTCAACTTTTTAGCCTCCAACCACTCGGGTTTCCGGGTGATTATCTTTGCTTGAAGAGCGTTGAGTAGGTTGTATAAGCCAAAGTAAGTGCGGTTAATATACAGCGCGTCGCGCGGGCCACGAGCCGTGCGGGATCGGCGCACTTCTTCGGTGTTGGATACCCGCTCGCTCAACGCAAATATTTGAGTAAAATAATCGTCGTCGGCAAAGTCAAACTCATCGTAGTGGAACGGTCGTCCCAGTAGCTGGATCATCTCCACGAAGATCGCCTTAAATACTTTCTTATCCGATGCTGAATCGTTTTCGTTGATGAAGGACAATTCGTGGAAGATTTCGTCCAGTTGATCGGGCTTTAGCAGAATATCTTGCCGGATGAGGCTGAAATACTGTTGGTAGAAGTCCTCGGGAATCACTTTCACGCAGCCGAAGTCAATCACTCCCATCGTACCATCTTCCCGAAATAGGAAATTACCCGGATGCGGGTCGGCGTGTACCTGCTTGAGGTAGTGAACCTGGTGGTTATAAAAATCCCAAAGGGCTTGCCCAATGCGGTTACGGATTTCTTGGGAGGGGTTAGTAGCAATAAATTCCTTCATGTGCTGACCATCTAGCCAGTCCATTGTGATAATCCGCTCGGAAGACATCTCCGGGTAGTAAGTCGGGAAGTCAATATTTTCAATATCCCCACATTGCTCGGAAATTTCTATTCCGCGACGCACTTCCAGGTCGTACTCAGTTTCTTCAATGAGCTTACCTTCTACTTCTTGCAGATAGTGCTCGAGGTCACGCTCGTTGATATTAAATAGCCGAATGGCGAAGGGCTTTACGATTTTAAGGTCGGAACTGATGCTATTAGCTACTCCCGGATACTGGATCTTTACCGCCAATTGCTTACCGTCGAGGGTAGCCTGATGCACTTGCCCAATGGAGGCCGCATTCTTAGCGCTTCGGCTAAACGTATCGAAAAGTTCAGTCGGACCTTTGCCGAAATACTTTTGGAAAGTTTTCACCACCAGCGGATACGAAAGGGGGGGGGCACTATATTGTGCCATCGCAAAACGATCAGTATACGCTGTAGGGAGCAGGTTTTTGTCCATGCTCATCATCTGCAATACTTTCAGTGCACTTCCCTTCAGCTCGCTCAGTTCATTATAAATGTCAGAGGCATTGTCTTCGTGCAAAGTCTCGCGGCTTACTTCCGAATTAAAAGCCTTTTTGGTGTAGTACTTCATGTAGTTTCCACCAATTTTGGCACCAGTTCGCACAAAGCGGGTCGCCCGTTGTACTTTGGACGTAGGGATTTTATTCTGTTCTTTCATACTCATTCTTATCGTTGCTGATACAGGAATTTGGCAAAATCGAGGGCGGCATCAATGGGTCCTCGCCCCATCAAGTCAAAAGAGAGGTTAACGGCTTTTTCAATAGCTTCGTCAGTGCGCTCAAAATTGGGACTGTCATCTTTCACCCAGAAGCGAATGACGAACTGTAACTGCCGCCACATGCCTTCGTCGTAGCGATTACCTATTACTGGACGGTCAATAATCTCGCCAATCTCTTTGCCCTCGGCGATCAATTCGTTGGCGTATTCTAGAAAACGCTCTTTCAATCGCCCAAACACTTCTGTGTTAGGGCTGCGTTGCCCAGGTTTAGGTAATTGACCTACCCGAAGCATCACATAACTCCGGTTGTTTTTCAAAACCTCAATCATGGTGTAGTAAAATGCTAGTAGTTTTTCCCGCACCGTATACTCCATGTAAGTGGCATCACTCTGGATTTGCTCCAGGGTTTCATCTATAAATCCCTTCCAGATCTCTTTCTCCAGTGCCGAAAAAGAGTTGAAGTACTCGTAAAAGTCTGCCTCCTTCTTCTTTTGCATCTTCATAAACTGGTAGACCGACGGAGGAGCTTTTCCGTGTTCCAGCAAATAATCTATGTAGGCCTCTTTAAGTTTCTTGCCTAAATCCTGGGTTTTCTTCGTTGCTGCTGCCATACATTAAGTGAATTATTGAGTGAGCGAATGGTAGAATGACCGTATTTGTAGCACTCTAGCATCCGGGGACACATTACTATAAAAGCTAATAAGTGATTCTTTTGTTTAAGAATATTTTACAGAAATTAAACATCAATACTAGTAAATAGATTCTGTTGACAACCGTTTTCTAGTGTTTGCTTATCCAGTTTTACGTCAATGGGAATAGGCTGTTGCTATTGACACATTTTAATTTCATAACGTAAGTGGGCAGGTTACAGTAAAATCGGCAAACGCCTTTGTAATCTTCTCTCATACAAAAGTATAATCGGAATGCGAGAGGTTTGTTTGAAAAGGGGGAAACGGAATACAGAGGATGAAAGATTTAAAAAAAGATGGTAAACTATCGTATTTCTAACTTCCGTACATCAGAATTTTACAATCATTTGGGCACGGATGTCAGTGCGAGTATTGCCATTGATGGCATCATGGCTACTGCCGATTACATCCCGGTCGTTGTAGACCGTTCGTCCGATTTTCGTCCAAAAACTCAGTTGGCGATTTAGTTTGTAGCGAAGTACCCAGTACATTCGTGAACCTTCCCCGGAGTAGGCTGGAATGGAAAAAGTGTAGAGTAAGTCGTTTTCGTAGAGATACTGGCGAGTATCGTAGGTTTCAGTATCAAATAGAGCAAAGCGTACATCTGTTTTCCAGCGACCGTTTTGGTAAGTCACATCCTGAGCGATCACCCAGCCTCGGCTGGTTTCTTGATTTAGCTGATAAGAAGTACGTTGCCAGCGAGTATTTAGTCGTAGTCCTTCAGTGGGAAAATGGGTGGCTCCTAAACTGAGTTGGCGCCTAACCCCCGGTAGCGGAACCTTTACTGCTAAGCTATCTATATCCACATTAATCGCCTTTTGCTCGTGCCGAATCTGGGCGAACAGTTGTGTCCAGCGGGTTAGTTTGTAGTCCAGTCGGGCCAGTGTCTCTTGTCCCTGCGAGGGCGCATCAACCCGAAAACGTAGCCAGGGAAAACGAAAATAGTCATAGTAAGCCGATAAAACAGCATTTTTGAAGGGTTCTATCCGTAAGCCCCAGTAGAGGCCCTGCTCGTTAATAGGTCGCGAACCTTCACTGAGGGCATTGCTGTAAAAAGAGTGAAAGTCGGGGGCGTAGCTTCGCAGTATCCACGCCATTTCTACGGTAGACGATAAGGAGGCACTTACGCCTCCTAGCCAACCCCAGCCACCGCCTGCTGAGCGAGCGACTTCCCCAAAAAAGTGATAATGGCGGTGGCGGTAGTTACCGAAAATACCCCAAGCTTCGTTCACGCTTCCACTAAACTCATGGCGGTTTCGCAACTCATCCGAAGGTTGCCGACGGTAACTGAACCCGGTACGGATATAGCTAACGCCTAACTGTCCGTTTCGCTTCTGATTCTTGAAGAGTACGTTTCCACCTATAACTTGCTCCTGCACTTGGTCTTGACTATTTAGCTCATTTTCAGTACGGTGCCAACCGCTGGTTTGAAGTGATTGGAAGTACTGGGAGCTATCAGGGTTACTGCGTAGTTTAGCATCTAACTGCTGCTGGGAAACGAAGGGTGTGATTTCAATCTGTATGTTACCAATATCCTGCTCAAGCGTAACTGTTGCCCCCCGAAAAAAACCAAATTCAGTGCTGGCGGTGTAGGGACGAACCAGGCTACGGGTGCGCCCCACTGACGTAACCCCAAACGCACTTTTTCCTAGATTAAAACCTTGCCCCAGCAATAAACCCTGCCCAAACTGCAAATTGTAATCTCCAATTAGCAGGCTTTTTACCGATCCCCGGTTTTGTATCTGCCAATGGAATGACTGGAAGTCAGCCCCGTATCGGGAATTCTGCGGTTGCCAGCTGATAGCTTCCCCAGCATCTTTTTCCAGTGTAAATCCTAGACTGAAATCATTGCGACGACTTATCCGCAGACGGGTGTACAACTGGGGCTTGCTCCCCGCAAAGTCAGGTGAAGCCGATGAGTCGCTGGCAGCATCCTGCGGAAGGAAGCCCCGTTTGGTTTCTGCCGTAGTGGCCTGTCGAAAAATGAGTAACTTATCTGCCCTTTTCCAGCGTTCTTTCCAGGATAAGGTGTCTGCCGGAATGTTTGCTACTGTAACAAAAGGGAGCATTTGCTGAATGGTGATAGCGTTGAATGCCGGGATGAACTGAAGTTCGTACACCGTTCGTAGCTGACCGTAACTCGTTCGGTAATGCAGCAAATTGCTGATTTGACGATCATTTAGGAAGAATAGTTCTTGTAGTTCTTCTCCGTCAGCCTCGTTGAGGTTAATAGGTTGGGTATACAACTGATACAGGATTTCGTATTGCTCCTCATAAGCTACGTCTTCATCCTGCTGAGTAAACAGGGTTTCTAGTAAAGTTTCAAATGAGGCATCAGGGGACGATTGGGCTTGGACGAAGTTGGTTAGATATCCACCTAATAAGAAAAACAACCATCTTCTCATCAGTCCGCCAGTTGATAAGCCAATGAAATCTGATGCGAAAGCCCCAGCACCCGGTGAGTCTGAAGAGCATAATCAATCTGTAGCAGCCGATGTTCCAAGCCCAAGCCAAAAAACTGCCGAAAATCGAGAGTCTGTACCCCACAGCGAAGGCTAATCTTCTTCACGACTGTGTACTCTGCTCCGATTTTAGCCTCGGTAGACTCACCCGCTTGGTGCTCAACTTCCACTGCCAGATGAATAGTCTCGGTCGGTTGGTAGGCAATACCCGTTTGAATGCGGGTAGGAATCTTTTCTTCGCTAAATCGGGATTTCTTTGCCTGATTTAGGTTAGTAATTTGCATCCCGATAAATAATTCGGGGGACAGACGAGCGACTCCGCCCACGTCTACGGCGGTAGCAAAACGAGTGCCTATGGTTTCTACGTGATACTGGTAACCGTTGAGGCGTAATCCGAAGCTAAACTGGCTAACCCGGTGGCTCAGACCGAGGGAAATCTGGTCTTCGCTGTACGATGCATCCCCGAAGCGGTACACGCCTAGGCTGCCCACTCCGAAGCTAAGTGGCTTGACTACGCCGACCCCGGCAGCGTGCAACCCTTCAGAAAAACCAAAGCGGTTTTCGTAGCCAGCTATCATAGTTATTTTCTTCACCCAAGCCATTCCCCCCACATTGTAAAACACTGACCAGACATCCCGCTGAGCCACTCCGGCTTCGGCCATTCCGGTGGCTGCACCACCCAGCGATTGGGCAACACCCAAGGTGCTAATCAGCAGGAAAGCTATTAGGAAGACAACAATTTTCATGGAAACTTACTCGAGTAGTGAGAGTAAGCAATATCCATCATTTGCCAATTGGCTACATGGTAAATTGATGTTGAATCCTACGGATGTACAGATGCGGTTCAAATTGAAAAAAACGAGTGCACTTCTGCTTTTTTGGTGGATAGGGCAGGGGGTGGCTGCTCAGGTAACTGATGATTTTTCGGATAGTGATTTCACGGTAAATCCGAGCTGGACAGGAGAAAGTGGTAAGTTTGAAGTGTTAGCGGGACAATTGCACTTGAATGATATTAACGCTACCGGAGAAGCTTACCTGAGTACTTCTAGTGAGGCCATCGCGAATGCCGAGTGGAGTTTCTATGTAGAGATTTCGGAGAACCCCTCCAGCACCAATTTTACGTCCGTTTACCTAGTATCTGATCAAGCTGACCTTTCCAATAACCTGAACGGCTATTTCGTCAAGATCGGAAACACTAGCGATGAAGTAAGTCTATATCGGCAGGATGGGAGTACGGAAACTGAGATTATCGATGGAGTAGATGATCGGGTGGATCTGAAACCCGTTCAAATTGAAGTAAAAGTTACACGGGATACTAACGGAAATTGGGAGCTAAGTTCACGCTTGGTTGGTGATACGAATTTCAGTGTGGAAGGCTCAGTGCAAGATAACACCTACATAGTCTCTAGTTACTTTGGAATCTATTGTAGATACACTGCTACCCGTAGTGATGCGTTCTACTTTGATGATATTTCGGTAACCGGTATTCCGCAGCCCGATATCCAGTCGCCCCGAGTGACTGCGTTATCAGTACAATCACCTACCCAAATCAATCTTCAATTTTCCGAAGCGGTAAGTGCGGCTACTGCTGAGTCTATTACCAATTATACGCTGGTGGGGCGAGGTATCGCTTCTGCGAGTCAGGTTGATAATGAGGTTACACTTACGCTAAATTCTGCTTTGGATAACGCTATGGATTACGCCCTGACGGTTCGTAACGTTGAAGACGAAGCGGGAAATGTACTGGCTGATACCACTATTCAGTTTTTTTACTTTCAGGAAGTAGCCGTTCAGTGGAATGATGTGATCGTTTCCGAATGTATGCCCGACCCCAATCCGGTAAAAGCTGACTTGCCCGATGCTGAATTTGTGGAACTCTATAATCGTAGTGCGCATCCGTTTGACCTTACCGACTGGCAGTTGAATGGTAGACTACTACCTACTTATATCCTTCGCCCTCAGCAGTTTGTCATCTTATGCGCCAAGGCGGATAGTGCACTTTTTGCATCTTTAGGAACAGTTTTACCACTAGATAGCTGGCCGACTTTGTCCAATAGCGGAACCGAACTCGTCTTGCAGGATGATTCAGATAATCATATCGATTCAATTAGTTATACGAGTGCTGATGTGGTAGGTGGAATATCGTTAGAGCGAATTTCGGAAGAAACTCCCTGTGATCAGCGCACCAATGTGGCTTTGTCGCTGGCAGAACAAGGTGCAACTCCCGGACAAACGAATACTATAGTCGGCACATCGGATACTGATCCGCCCGAACTATTGAGCATTCAACCAGTAAACGATACTCTAAAGCTTATTTTTGATGAAAGAGTTTCGGATTTGTCACTTTTGAGCGAGTCGGTTATGATGCAACCATCGATAGCCACCGATCAGATTTGGCGAGATACTGCGGATGAAAAAGTACTATGGGTAACTTTAGCCGAGGAACTGGTAACTGACACGAACTACGAGCTTACATTTCTGAATGCTGAGGACTGTTATGGTAATTTAGCAAGTTCTCAAACCGTTTCTTTTTACTTTGATAATGAGCCCCCGGTTTTGCAGCGGGTCGTCGTGCGCGATACTGCCGAGGTAGAATTCATCTTCAGTGAGCAACTTGATGAAAGTTTGGCCGAAAATGAAAGCAACTACTTACTGCTCCCTGATTCTATTTCTCCCAAATCAGCTACGTTAGAAGAAGACAGTTCTTCAGTTTGGTTAACGTTCTCACAATTGCTAGCAGATGGAATTACTTATCAGCTTCAGTTACATAGTTTAGCCGACAACTACGGGAATACAATAGATACACTGACGGCTGAGTTACGCTATCATCAGGTGATCGATACGGTGATTCCCCTGAACGAGTATCAGGTAGACGTGTATTTTCGGGAAGCAATCTCTTCCGAATCTGCTGGACGTACTTCGGCGTTCTCAGTCAATCGGGAGGTAGGGCAACCGTTATCGGCTTTTCAGGATGATAACCAACCCAACTTGGTGCATCTGGTTTTTTCTAATCCACTCACCCCCAATCGTGAGCATGAGTTGTTTATTGAGGAGCTTCTCGACGCACAGGGTAGGCAGTTGAGCACTCCTATCTATCGGTTTTACTTTGACCACCAACCTCCGCGCATTGATTCGGTTCAGGCTATTGATGAAAAAACGCTGTTGGTGTATTTTGATGAAGTTCCGGATTCACTATCAGCAACCAATATACTTCATTATCAGTTAGATACGGATAGCATAGAAGTTACTCGGGCCACTTTACTGAGAGGTAATCGAGTGGTACGATTAACGTTAAACCACGCCCTAACTCCCGAGGTTGGGTATGAATTAGAAGTTTTAGGTATAGCCGATTTGTCGGGGAACAGCATCGATAAAGCGATCACTAAAGCATTTGTGTTCGACCAGCATCCGCCACAACTTTTGTCCTGGAGAATTATCAATCCCCACCAACTCCGGCTCTATTTCTCGGAAGCGGTGATGACGAAACCAGCGACCAGTTTTGAATTGAAAGGTACAGGCGTACCTGACAGCATATGGGTTTCCCGAATTCAGCCTAACGAAGTGCGCTTATTCTTCTCCCAACCACTACCCTCGACTGAAACTTCACTGACTATTTCGGGTATAGCAGATGTACGGGGAAATCGTCAGCCTTCTCCATCCTCCGCCCCGATTGACAATACCGTTGCCAAATCAGGGTTGGTCACCGCACTATCCTCTACCGTAGTACGACTGGATTTTACCCAGCCCCTGAGTAAAACTGCAATGTTAGAATTATCACACTATCGCGTAAACCAGGAATTGCCTATTGAAGTAACTGCTTTGGAAGCGTATGCGCTGAAATTAACCCTCAATCAGTCACTGAGGGAACAAATTACTAGCATACTATCAGTAGAGGAAGTAGTAAATATTGAAGGTCAAACTTTCAGTGGAGTAGTAGATTCATTCGTCTACCAAACTCAGGTTGAACACATTCTTACCGAAGAGCGGGCGGTAGTGTTGCATTTTGAAGTACCGCTAGACTCGGCGGAAGCAGTGAAGCCGGATCACTATCACCTGGAAGGCGAAACCCCAGTAGCGGTACTTTGGATAGATGGGCGAACGGTACACTTGGCGTTTGCCCAACCACTTGCCCCGCTTACTCGCTACGGGTTGGCGTTAAATGGCTTAAAGAATATTGATGGCGATATTATTCCGGCATCAACTCACTCAGTAGGTTTGGGAAGAGTGCCCGGTTTTAATGAATTATTGATTACCGAAATAATGGCTGACCCCAATCCGCCAGTAGGGTTACCGGAAGTTGAGTATCTGGAATTTTTTAACGCTTCGGATGATTTGCTGGATATCGGTGGATTACGCCTGTCCGATGGCACTTCATCCGTTTTACTTCCCCCGGTATTGCTATTACCGGGCGAGTATCTTATTGTTTGCGCTAGTGCTGATCAAGAAAAATTATCGATCTGGGGACGAACCGTAGGAGTCAGTGGTTTTCCTTCGTTGAATAGTAGGGGAGATGAGATTCGCTTAACAGATAGTTTTGGAGGCGAGGTTTTCTCGGTGATGTATTCGGATAGCTGGTACAATGACGCCGAAAAAAAGCAAGGTGGTTGGTCACTAGAAATGATTGATATTACCCGCCCTTGTGGTGAACAGGAAAACTGGACTGCCTCAATGGGTGAAACTGGTGGAACACCCGGACAGGAAAACTCAGTAAAGCAGTCAAATCCTGATAACCAACCCCCGGTATTGCAGCAAGCCTTTGCCATTTCCCCTTCCGAAGTAGTACTGACGTTTAGCGAACGCTTAAATCATATTGCTTCGGCAGCGGGGCAGGTTAGCGTGACTCCAGCAATTGCAGTGGATACCATCATCTGGCAAGCTGACCGCAAAACCCTATCAGCTCAACTTCGCGATTGGTTAGAGATCAAACAAACGTACTCAGTCACGGCAGCCCAGTTTTTCGATTGCAGTGGAAATGAGGTAGAAGCCAGCTCAGTCTCTTTCGTACTATCGGAAGAAGCTGAGGTAGGTGACGTTTTGCTAAGCGAAGTGCTTTTCTACCCACGTTCAGGTGGAGTGAGGTTTTTGGAAGTCTATAACGATTCAGACAAACCGATCAACCTGAAAGGTTGGCAATTGGCAAACCAGGTGGAAGATTCTCTTACTAACGTATCGGTTATCACCTCCGAGAATTACCAATTAAGCTCCCAGCAGTACGTAGCACTCACCGAAGATGCCACTACGCTGATTGGTGACTATCCGTCGGCATTTGAGGGTAACTTACTCGTGGTAGAAGCTTTACCAAGTCTACCTTCTGACGCGGGAACATTGGTACTACTGTCGCCCGAAGGCGACGTGATGCAACGTCTTGATTATGAAGAAGGCTGGCATCACCCAGTGCTAGATGAGGTGCGGGGCGTTTCACTAGAACGAATTAGCTGGGATGCGGACGTAAACGATCCCAACAACTGGCAATCCGCTGCCCAGACGGTGGGTTTTGCTACCCCTGGTTACGTTAATTCCCAGATGTCAACCGCCCCCCAGATATCAGCTACCTTATCCGTTGAACCCAAAGTGTTTACCCCTGATCAGGACGGTTTTCAGGATTACGCTCAAATCCATTATCAGTGGGCGACGGCGGGCAATGTAGCTAATGTGATCATTTTTGACAGTCAGGGACGAAAAGTGCGGCATTTGGCGAGAAATACCACGTTAGGCGAACAAGGGTTTCTGCGGTGGGATGGTACCGGAGATACGCAGCAACCGCTTCCGATGGGCTACTATCTCATTTATTTTGAAGTTTTTCACACCAACGGACAGGTTTCCGTGTTGAAAGAAAAAGTGGTACTAGGGAGACCTTTTTAGTCAATGAACAGAGGGTAATTAGAAAGGGTTACCCCGTGCAGTTGAAAATTGACAAGGGAAAATGGAAAACGGAGGACGGAAAAAGGTAGATGGTAAACAAGCTGTCGACCGTGGACTGCGGACTATGGACTAATGTAAAAATGAAAAAACTTAGGAAACTAATTCATAGGGGTGAAGGTGAGCGGCTCGATTTTAAGCAGAAAATTACCGATTCGTACAAGATTGCTAAGACTATATCATCTTTCGCCAATACTAAAGGGGGGAAGATTCTGGTAGGAGTCCGGGACGATAAAACGATTCTTGGGGTTGACCCCGAAGAAGAAAAATATATGCTAGAAACGGCGGCTGAGTTTTACTGTGATCCACCAGTGACACTACACTTTAGAGAAATAGAAGATGAGGAAGAAGAAATAATCGTGCTGGAAGTTACTATTCCAGAAAGTCAGGAAAAGCCCCACTTTGTACGCGACAAAAACGATCAACGTCTAGTGTATATTCGCCAACGCGACAAAAGTATCCCTGCCGGAAAAACCATGATCGATCTGATGCGAAAAGGAGAGTTGTCTGATAATCAAGTCAGTCTAGCAAATTTAGATCATAACGAACGTAAGCTTCTCTCTTTTTTGGAGCGTCACGAACGGGTGACACTCAAGCAGTTTATGCAGATCGTTAACATATCCCGTCGTCGAGCCTTACGAATTCTGCATCACCTCACTCGAGAAGGCGCAATTCGCATGCACGAGCAAGAGAAAGAACCATATTATACGCTGTGATCGTACATCAATCAGCCTAAGTTTTTGGTATATTGTGAATTCAGCAAACACATCGATATGGATTTTCAGAAGCAGTTTGAGCAGTTTCATCAAAACATAAATGTTCGCTTCCGAAGGATGAACAAGAAGTCAGGAAATATAAACAAGCAAAGACTAGCGTAGTTAAATTTTTCTCGCCAGGCATAGTGAAAAAGAAGCAGCTAAATAGGGAAGTAAATAAAACAAAATACTTGACGTCCATTTTATTGCTCGTCGTATTGACTGGTTGCTCGCTTTCGCTTAGGTCATTCAAATCTGAGATTGATGGAGTGTATATTCCTAAGAATTTGACCGAAGCCATTAACGAATTAGATAAGAAATTGAGTGACTCGGTTAAATCAGAGATTAGCTCTTTAACAGAAAATGAATTCCAGGCAAATGCCCATTTTGGAATTGGGTTATGGATGAGAAATAGTTGGAACCTGTGGGCAAGTTCTAGATTGTACAGGTACTTTAGAAGAAAGGGAATAAAGCATCCCGATGATATGTCGGGAATAATTCTAACGAGTTATTACCGCGAGTTAACGGGAAAAGATGTTGAACTAGATAAGCAAATCAGAAAATACAAAGCGTATTGGAGAGAGGAGAAAGAAAAAAACAGACTCGTCAAACTACCCCGCCCGTCAAAGCACCCAGAACCCAAGTTACAATTTGATTACACAATGTGGTATGATAATGAAAAGGTAGAAAAACGATCAATGATTTACGTGCAAACCAATTCTAAAACAGATTCTGTTTGGGTCTATGACTATCTTTTTGGTTGGGAGAAAATGAGTAAAATCAAGAGGATAGAACTCAAGTCAACAGATAATCCAGATTCGCTAATAAATGTAATATTCAGTAGGTTGTAACTGCCGTGCTCATCGATTGTGTCTCAGATCTTCAGTCAGCATCGTCGCGCTCCAGTGTAGGATACAGAAAAATGACCATAGCAGCTTGTTGGCGGAGCTATTCAACCTCCATCAGCAACCGAAAACCGGAGTTTGTCCCTCCACCCGTATCCGGTTCGTGACCGTTGCGGTTAGCCGAACGCAGGGTAGAGGGCTTATTGAACCAGCTTCCTCCGCGGTACACTTTTTTGGTTCCTTCAGTGACCCCTGTAGGATCAACCGTATCGGCAGCATTGTAACCTGAGGATCGCCAGTCTTGGCACCACTCCCATACGTTTCCACTCATATCGTACAAACCCCAGGCATTAGGTTCTTTTAACCCTACCGGATGGCTGCGGCCTTCTGAATAAGAAAATGCCCAAGCGTGCTTACGGGTTTGCCAACCGGCTGAGTCGGTTCCCCAGTAGAAGCGGGTTTCGGTGCCGGCCCGGCAGGCATATTCCCACTCGGCTTCGGTAGGCAGCCGGAAAGTACCTAATCCTAGGTCGTTTAATCTTTCAACGTACTGCTGGGCGTCATTCCACGAAACGTTGTCTATCGGATGAATGTCTGAGTCAGCAAAGTTGCGGAAGACAGAAGGGTTATTGCCCATTACGGCTTTCCATTGTGCTTGGGTCAATTCGTATTTGCCAAGGTAAAAGCCTTGACTGATGGTAACCATTCGTACTGGTGCCTCATCACTGTGCCGATCGATCTCATGAGCAGGGCTACCCATTGAGAATGATCCAGGCGGAATGTATACCATTTCCAGTGCTACATCATTGGGTAATTGAATAGTTTGAATCCTTTGCGGTTGGCTCTGGCAAGCCAGAAAGAATAATAAAAAGATAGAAGTGAAAATAGTAAAGGGGGTCATGGAACTAGATTTATGAGGCTAAATAGGCTGAGGGTCATTCTGCTTCCCACACTAGTCGCAAGCCAATTGCTGCATAAGGCTCGTCGGAAGCATGCTTATGCCGATTAGCTGAGCGGTGAGCTTCGTGAAAATCAAACCAGCTCCCGCCTCTGAAAACTTTCAGTTCACCCTCACCCGGCCCTTTTGGGTCAGTCTGGGGTATACTTTCGTAGGGCGCGTACCAGTCCTGGCACCACTCCCATACGTTACCGCTCATATCGTATAGCCCCCAGGCATTAGGCTTCTTTATTCCTACCGGATGGGTTCTGGCAAATGAGCGGGAGTTAGCCCAAGTATATTCACTTTTTCCGTTTATAGCCATTTTCTCTCCCCAATAGTAAGCAGACGTGGTGCCTGCTCGACAGGCGTATTCCCACTCCGCTTCGGTAGGTAACCGAAAGCTCCCCAGCCCTTTTTTATTCAGCAGGTCAATAAATACCTGCGTCTGCTCCCAGGTAACGTACTCTACTGGATGAGAGGGTGAATCATTAAATACCCGAAAAACCGCCGGGTTATGATCCATTACGGCTTCCCACTGGGCTTGGGTTACTTCGTAGGTGCCCAGATAAAACCCGTTCACAAAGGTGATCTCGTGCATTGGGGCTTCATCCGGTTCATGCATAGGATCGGCCGGACTGCTTCCCATTCGGAATGTTCCTGCTGGGATAGACTTAAAGTAGATAGGTATGTCGGCATTGATCAGAACTAACGTATCGTACATAGATGGCACAGGCTGGCCGGATACCCAAGTACACGTCATCAACCATATTGCTAGAACAAAAAGAATAGGTTTCACTAAAAAAGCGATAAGGCTAATTGAACTGATTCTACAGTAGCAAGTCGCTGGCGTAGTTGCCATATGTTACCTCTTTTACATCCGTAAATATTTTGTAACTTAGAGAAATAACCTAAAATAGTTTCCTTTCTATGAATAATTCTTCTCAGAATGAATCCCGCCGACAGTTTATTAAAGCCACTGGTTCTGTTGTTGGTGGTAGCTTAGCCATTCCCATGATTAATACCATGTCTGCTTTTGCGGGGCGGCCTCCCGCCAAAGGCAATATAGATACTCTCAAGGTGGGACTAATTGGCTGCGGGGGCCGGGGAACCGGAGCTGCCAATCAGGCGATGAAAGCCGACCCTAACGTAAAATTAGTAGCCATGGCCGATGCTTTTGAAGATCGGCTCCAGTCTAGTATGGAGAATTTGAAAAAAGGGCACGGCGATAAAGTACAGGTCGATCCCGAACATCAGTTCGTTGGATTTGATGCCTACCAAAAACTCATTGATAGTGATGTAGATGTAGTGCTACTGGCAACGCCCCCGGGTTTTCGTCCTCAACATCTGACAGCTGCTGTGGAGGCTAAGAAGCACGTCTTTGCGGAGAAGCCTATGGCAGTAGATGGTCCGGGTATTCGTCAGGTGATGGCTGCGGCTAAGAAGGCTAAGGAAAACAATACGGCAATGATGTCGGGCTTTTGCTGGCGTTATCACGAGCCTAAGCGAGCAATATTTGGAAAGGTACTGGAGGGTGCTGTCGGTAATATCGGAACGATCTACAATACTTATAACACCGGAGTGCTATGGTCTAAAGATCGACAACCTGGCTGGACAGAGATGGAGTATCAGTTACGTAACTGGTTGTATTACAAATGGCTATCTGGCGATCATATTACCGAGCAGGCGGTGCACAGCCTGGATATGATGTCGTGGGCGTTGGGTGATAAGCCGCCGCTGAGTGCGGTGGGAACGGGAGGCCGTCAAGTACGTACTGATGACAAGTTTGGGCATATTTACGACCACTTTGCTATTGTCTATGATTATGGCGACGGGCAAAAAGGTATTCACATGAGCCGTCAACAGTTCAATTGTGCTAACAGTTACGCGGTAGAAATATCTGGTGACCAGGGGTATGCTGTAGCGGACTGCATCAAAGGGGTGCACGAAATAAAAAGTAAAGATGAAAAGTGGCGTTACCGGGGTGATCAGAACGATATGTATCAAACCGAACATGATGAACTATTCGCTTCCATCCGCAATGGTTCGCCAATTAACGATGGCGACTTTATGGCGCAGAGCACGCTACTCGCTATCATGGGACGGATGGCGGCCTATACTGGGCAAACCATCACCTACGAAGATGCCCTAAATTCCGAAGAGAAGCTAGGCCCCGAAGAATACAGCTGGGATTTAGAGTATCCGGTGGCGGCCGTTCCCATGCCTGGTATTCAAGACGGAGTAGGACGATAATTTAAACGGTTCAGGGTAAATGGTGAATGGTCAAAGGGTTTTTATTCTCCACCCTTCACCATTCTGCTTTTTTACCCTACACCTTCCACCTTTTACCTTCCTGACTTATGCTCCGAAGAGACTTTATCAAAATCAGTAGTGCTACTTTGGCATCAGCTCCCTTAGCTTCGGCTACCTTTCCGGTTAGTTCTTCTCCCCAGCTCAACATCAAAAAATGCCTAAAATACAGTATGGTCGATGCGCCCGGCTCGGTACGTGACCACTTTCAAATGCTAAAAGAAGTAGGTTTTGACGGGGTGGAGATGGATTCGCCTAGCGATATTAATATCGACGAGGTACTAGAAGCCAAGGCGCAAACCGGTTTGGAAATACCGGGAGTAATCAATTCCGCTCATTGGAAAATGCCGCTGTCTGACCCTGACCCCGGTGTGCGTGCCAAATGCGTAGAAGCTTCTAAGACTGCATTACGCGATTGTAAACGGTACGGGGGGACCACTATGTTGCTGGTGCCAGGAGTAGTGAACGATAAAATCAGCTACGCTGATGCCTACCGCCGTTCGCAGGAAGAAATCCGCAAGCTACTCCCAGTAGCTGAAGAGACCGGGGTGAAAATTGCCATTGAGAACGTTTGGAACAATATGCTGATCAGCCCACTAGAAGCAGCTCGCTTTATCGACGAGTTTGAGAACCCAATGATTGGTTGGTACTTCGATGTGGGTAATATTGTTCGCTACGGCTGGCCGGAACACTGGATTGAAGCCTTAGGTGATCGTATTATGAAACTAGACATAAAAGAATACAGTCGCAAAAAGCAGCAGGACGAAGGCATCTGGAAAGGCTTTGACGTAGAACTCATGGAAGGCGATTGCAACTGGCCCGAGGTCAATAAAGCCCTCGACAAAATCGGTTACGAAGGCTGGGCATCTGCCGAGGTGAAGGGTGGCGATCGCGGCCGCTTACAGTTTATCTCTCAGAAGATGGATGCAATTTTTGGGCTAGCTTAAGCATCTTTATTGCCACGAAAGAAAACTCAAACCTCTCTATTCTTCGGTAATATTTAGTGTCTGTTCAATAAACTGATCTACTTCCTGCTTCATCTTCACCAACGAAGGCTGATGAATATACATCATATGGCCTGATTCGTAGAACGACATGCTGATATTATCGGTCAGCTTTTCATTCAGGAACATATGATTGAAGGTGTAATCGGTAGCGTAGTAGGGTGTAGCCAAATCGTAATAACCGTTAAAGACATGTACCCGCAAGAACGGATTGACAGACATAGCACTACGCAGTGTTTCGGCCACGTTGAGGTACTGGTTTTGCACATTACTATAATTCCAGGGACGCACCCGCCCAGTGAGAATCTCGTAGGGTAAGTCGTTTTCATAATTCAGTTCGCCTTTTAGATAGGAGTTTATTGCGGTGGTGTAGGGACCGTAAATGGTAGCACTGTAGCTAGGGTCAAACTCGTAAAACTCTCCGGCGGCGTCGTAATCTACCCCGGTCATGCGTCCGTCGAGGCGACCTATGGTAATGCCCTCATCGCGACGTAGTTCCTTTACGAAGCGGGCGATATGAATGCGGTAATGAGTGCGTTCCAGGTACTCTTTGGATAAGCCAGTATACTGATGCAGCTTATCAATGATCTGGTTTTTCTGATCTTCTGGCAGCTTATCGCCCAGCATCAAGGCAGCGGCGTAGTCACCAACAGCAAATTCTTCTACCTCCCGCAAGAAAGGCTCTAACGCTTCAGGCTGATTAGGCAATTGCTTATGGTACCAGGATATAGCGGCGTAAGTAGGCAGAAATAAAATGTAGGGTAGGTCATTACCTTTGGTGAAGCGGGCGGTTTGGAAATTCAGGATAGAAGAAATCAGCATCAAGCCATTGAGGTACATCCCGTGACGATCTTGTAGGTAGCCCGACAGTCCGGCAGCCCGGGTAGTACCGTAGCTTTCCCCCGACAGAAATTTAGGCGAACTCCAACGATTATTGCGGGTAGTGTACAATCGAATGAAATCGCCCACGCTGGAAATATCCTCTTCGTAGCCCGTGAACTCACTTTTTTCCACACCTTCGGCCGGACGACTGAACCCGGTTTCTACCGGATCAATAAACACTAGGTCGGTTTTATCCAGCCAGGTATATTCGTTATCTATCAGTTCGTAGGGCGGGGGAAGTGACTCCCCTTTTTCACTCATCTTAATACGGCGTGGTCCTAGCCCTCCCATATGCAACCACACCGAAGAAGAGCCTGGGCCACCGTTGAAGGTAAAGGTAATGGGGCGCTCTGACAAATCGTCTACATCGTTTTTAGTGTAGGCAATAAAGAACATTTTTGCCCTTGCCTTCTTATCTTCTTTTCGTAGTACCAGATATCCCGTAGTAGCGGTATAGTTGACTGTCTGTCCATTCACCCGTATGCTGTGTTGTGTCACTGATAGCGGTGGGTCTTCAGCTAAATCAGAAGTATCAGATGATTGAGCAAAAGAGATGGAGAAAAATAATAAAAATATAAACAGAAAATGTATTTTTTTAGTCATTTAGATACATATTTTGAAGCTGAAAAATATGAAATATTCTACTGCTTATGCTAAGAAAAAAAGCAGAATATTTTAAATTGACATCATTAATAAATAGACTACCCTTATCCTAATAAAAAAACACTAATGTACCCTAAACGAATTATCGCTCGGGCAGATAAGAATTCTTATCCACCGCAATTTAATTATTTGATACATCAACATAATTTTCAGGACTTTTCTCTTCATGATAAGCGCCCCAAGCGAATAAAGAGTAGCCATAAGATAATAACTGATACTCTAAAGTATACTATCTATGTACTCAAACGCAGAAAAGATTTCTCAAACGCAGAAGTTATTATCACTACAGGGTGGATTCCTATTATTTTAAAAATTCTCATAAAATTCCAATTTATTTCCTGTAAACGGTTTTATTGGTTAGGTTTTCAACTGCATAACCCGAAGCTTTATCGTTATTTTAGTTTGTTGTTATGGAGTACATCTATACCAGAAGAAACATATATTGTAAACGCGTTTTACGAGAAGCAACTTTATATAAAAGATCTTAAAATCGCTCCTAGTAAAATACAGATTTTGCCTTACAGTGATTGGGGAAAAGATGTATGTCAGCACATTTTACCTTCAAAAAACTACTATTTTGCGGGTGGATATACCAACCGTGATTATGCTTCGCTTATTGAGACCTTTGTTCAAAATGGTAAAGAATTAGTAATTATAGGTTCTAAACATAACAATGATCTTAATGTAGAAGTACCAGACAATATTAAGATACTAAAAGACATTAAAAAGCAAGATTTTATTAACTATCTAGTTGAGGCTAAAGCTTGTATTTTGCCACTTCGTAAAACAAATGCAGGTGCTTCAGGACAGATGGTACTGCTTAGTTATATGAGAAATGCTAAAGTTATCATTGCCTCAGACTTTCCCTCTGTGCGAGAATACGTAAGTCATAACTCATCTGCACTACTCTACAACAATAATGGGCGTAGTCTAACTACTACATTAGCCATGATTGAGGCAAAAGAAACCGCGACTAAACTGAAAGATTTAAGTGATAGTGCTTTCCAGGTGTACCAAGAGAACTTTAGCTACCAAGCAATGGCAAAGAAGTTGGATACAATTCTCGCTCTAAAATTATATAGAGTTTCAGTCAGTTAATTCTAGCTAAATAAAGTATTCAGCCAATTAAAGCATTCAGATGCATTATTTTACCCTTGGCTATGTGGGATTTGTAATCCCGTTCTGTTGTAGTAGCGGGTTTTCAATCCATGAGTATCTATTTTCGGACGAATACATCCGAAGAAGCCAATTGCACATTGCTCATTACAACTTGTTAATTGTTACTGTCCTCCGGCTCCCGTTTCACCATCCTCATCAATCTTCACAATTTCATAATCTTCGAAGAAAGAAACGTTAGCATTTTCTACGGCCTGACGGAACTGCATCCAATCGCTGGCAAAGAAACCGTTGATGGTTGCCAGTGGTTTATCCAAACTATTTTTGGCTTGCTCTAGTACGATGCGCTGCGTCTCGTTGGGTGAGTGCCAGAACGAATAAAGATACGATGCCGCCGCTCCTAGCTTTCCACTTACAATATGGGGATCGCGCAAGATCCCCTGAACCTCTTTTTGGGCAATTAATTCCCGGTAGGTCTTGATAGAGTCCTTCAGTACTTTAGCCTGCTCTTTTAAATCTTGAGCTACTCCATCGTCCCGATCCGATAGCTGCCCCTCAATCAGTTCAACGGTTTGCTTGGCTTCGGCAAGTCGGTCGACCGCCTGAGTGGCTAGCGAGGCATACTTTACGTACTGCTCAGCCATTGTATTACGCGCCGCAATCTCTGCTTCGGGTAATTTAATGCGCGGATCGAGCTGGACATCTACCTCAGCTGAGTCCTGATAATCGCCGTAGGTAAGGCGAACAGTATAGGTGCCGGGCAGTACCGGAAAACCAGAGGGTTCGGGAGCATCTTTCTTTTTGGGTTTGGGAGTACCAGGGCTTCGCTGTCCCTTGCGGGATAAATCCCAATTAAAACGGTTCAAACCAGGTTTGGCTTCCGCTTTCAAGGTGCGGATTACTGCGCTCTGGTTCAATACCTCTACCAATAGTGTATCGGTTTTAGCCTGGGTGCTGTCGCCTTCTTTTGGTAGGATCTCTTTGATAGAGAATGTCAGCATGGCACCCGCCGCACGGTTCTCGCCATCGTAGATCGCATCGCCCTGGAAGCGGGTTCCGGCGGCCTGTTTATAACCTGCCAGGAAAGCATCGGGGGCATCAAATACGTGCAGGGGCTCATCTGTAATAGATGGTTCTTTCGCCAGTTCCCGCAGCGGACGAATATCATCCAGCACAAAGGCAGCTCGGCCGAACGTACCGATAATTAGATCGTGCTCCCGCGGATGGATTTTTAGGTCGACGGTTGAAACCGATGGATAGCTTTTGCCCCACTTATCCCAGCTTTCGCCTCCGTTTAGGCTCAGATACAGCCCACTTTCAGTACCTAAAAACATGAGATTAGGCTCTTCCAGGTCTTGCACAAACGATAGGGCAAAGCCAAAGACTGAATCTTCGGGCTGCACCATATTCTCCCACGATTTTCCGTCGTTAGTAGAGTGATACAGGTAGGGATTCCAATCGTTACGACGGTGGTTATCCAGTACCACAAATATCTCCTCAGGGTTGTGGGGCGACACCTGGACTTGCGGCACCCAGGTTCCTGCGGGTACGTCCTTCAGTCGGTCGGCTACATTTTCCCAGTTCTGTCCCCCATCGCGGGTAACTTGAATATTGCCATCGTCGGTGCCTACCCAGAGTACCCCTGCTTGGTGTGGACTGGGCGTGATAGATACGATGGTAGTAAAGTTTTCGGCTTGAGTAGCGTCGTAGGTAAGTCCTCCGCTTTCTAGTTGCTTTTGCTTTTCGGGATCATCAGTGGTAAGGTCGGGTGAGATAATTTCCCAGGTTTCGCCCCGGTCGGTGCTCTTGTGCACAAACTGGCTGCCGTAGTAGATCGTCCGATCGTCAAACGGGTCGTGGGCAATAGCCGCATTCCAGTTAAAGCGCAGAAATTTACCATCGGGATGCTGAGGTTTAATATAGGCCTTGCTACCCGTCTCTAAATCTACTCGCCGTAAGCTTCCGCCCTGCGACATAGAATAAAGATAGCGGCTATCGCTGGAATCGGGTACTACATCAAAGCCATCCCCAAAATCTACCTCTTCCCAGTAAGCGTTACGGATGCCCCCAGCACGCCAGACGTAGGCCGGGCCGCGCCAGGAGCCATTGTCCTGCATCCCACCCATTACGTGGTAGGGCTGCTCCATATCGTAGTTGATGTGGTAGAATTGGGCCAACGGTAGGTTCTCCACAAAACGCCAGCTTTTACCCCGGTCGCGGGTGATGGTCATACCGCCGTCGTTACCGTCCATGATCAAACTACCGTCTTCGGGATGAATCCACCAGGCGTGGTGGTCGACGTGTACCTTATCAAAGCCGAGCAATACTTCAAAATTCTTCCCCCCGTCTTCACTGCGGTGGATGCTGGATTCTACAATGTACACCCGGTTCTCATTCTCGGGGTCAACCGCCACATCGGCGTAGTAAAACGGACGCCCGCCAATATTGTCGGTAGCGGTCTGCTTCCAGGTGAAACCACCATCATCGGAACGGTAGAAAGCGTTATCCTTAGACTCTACGTAGGCGTACATCACCTGCGGATTATTATGAGCGATACCCAGTCCAATTTTACCTAACTCACCTTCGGGCAGTCCGTTATCGCTGCTGCGCTTCTGCCAGGTTTTTCCACCGTCAAACGTAACGTGCAAGCCCGAACCCACTCCGCCTGACTTGAAGAACCAGGGCCAACGCCGAAATTCCCACATGGCAGCGATTAGCTTATCGGGATTGCTAGGGTCAATAATCATATCGGCAATGCCGGTGCGCTCGTTTACGTAGAGAATCTTCTCAAAAGTTTGTCCACCGTCGGTACTTTTGTATACGCCTCGGTCGGGAGTATCCTGCCAGGCCGAGCCCTGGGCACCCACGTACACCACATCGGGGTTTTCGGGGTGCACGATTACCCGGTGGATGTTGCGGGTAGCTTCCAAGCCCAAGTGCTGCCAGGACTTTCCGCCGTCAATCGTTTTGTATAAGCCATTCCCCGCTGATTGGCTATTACGTGGATTTCCCTCCCCCGTGCCCACGTAGATGATGTTGGGGTTCTTTTGGTAGATGGCAATATCGCCAACAGAGAGTACCGACTGATCGTCAAAGATAGGCTCCCAAGCCACGCCGCCGCCTTCCGATTTCCACAAGCCACCGGAAGCAGTACCCGCGTAAATAATATCGGGGTTACTTTCTACGGCTTCAATGGCAGTGACGCGCCCACTCATACCCGCCGGGCCAATGCTACGGGGTTTCAGTGCCTGACTAATTTTATCCATATCTGGCTGCTGTGCCTTCGCCAGAATTAGCCAACTATTAGCCATTAAACAAGTTAGCGTGAGGATTGTGTATAAATTTCTCATAGGTTAGGTAAAGTAATGTTTTAAACGGTGAATATACGGAAGGAGGACGATATTCAGAAACTGAAAATAGGTAGGGATTAACTATATCACTTAATCTTTATAGCGGATACCTCACGTCCAAAATCTATATCTGTAATATTATTTTTTAAAAACTCCAGTGCCAGTGTATCTTCTTTAGCTACATAAAACTCTTTAGAGGAGGGTGGTAAATTCATATTCTTGAGAATGCCTTTAACTTGTTGAATTGACAAATAGGATACATAGACCGGTAGTGTACTTTAAATAAGGATGAGAAAATTAAAAATTTGGCAACGAAGCAGTAAATCGTATTATTGGATTGACCAAAATCTAAATAACATGACTACCTGTCCCCATTGCCAAAGCACTAAGATCGTAAAAAATGGTA